>NZ_CP068985.1:633333-1266666 GCF_019397265.1 Nonomuraea coxensis DSM 45129 | reverse complement strand
CTGGGTCTTGCCTGCGCGCAGGTCGGCGAGGGCGGTCTCGGCCGCGGAGATCTGACTTTGGATCCGCCCGGCATGGGCGGCGAGCAGCCGTCCCGCCTCGGTCGGCCGGATGCCCCGGCCGATCCGCTCCATGAGCACTGTGCCGGTCTCACGCTGCAGGGTGGCCAGGTGCTGGCTGATCGCCGAGGGGGTGTAACCCAGGTGCGCGGCAGCGGCCTGAATCGAACCGGTCTCCACGACGGAGCGGAGCACCATCAGCCGGTGAACGTCGAGCACGGGCCGATAATACACTGAAACTTAATCGTCATTAAGAAATCATCGCTTGTGCTGATGGTTCCTCGGGCGACAGGCTGGGTCGCATGAATCAGCAGGTCATCCGCCTGGGCATCATCGGCTTGGGCGCCATGGGTTCTGAAATGCTCGGCATCGCGACCGGCCATCCCGAGTTCGAGACCGTGCTGACCGCCGACCCGGTCCGACTGGCACCCGATGGCGTCCCGCACACGCCGGACGCCCAACGCGTCATCGACCACCCGGACATCGACGCGGTCTACATCGCCTCACCGCCCTCGACCCACGCCGGCTACGCCGTCCAGGCGATGAAGGCGGGCAAGGCCGTCTTCTGCGAGAAGCCGCTCGCCATCGACCTGGACGAGGGCGCTGAGATGGTCTCGGTCGCCGCGGAGCTGGGGTCGGTGAACGCGCTCAACTTCGTACTGTCCGACCGTGCCGCCGCGGTCGAGGTCGGCCGGGCGCTGCGCGCGGGGGAGGCCGGGACGGTGCTGGGCGTGGAGGTCCGGTTGCTCTTCCCGGAGTGGCCGCGCGCCTTCCAGCGCGCAGCCGGTTGGGTGGCCGGGCGGGAACAGGGCGGGTTCTTGCGCGAGGTCGCCTCGCACTTTCTCTTCCTGACCGACCGCCTGCTGGGCCCGCTTACCCGGTCGCACGCCCAGATCACCTACGGGCCTGCCGCCGAGACCGCGGCGGACGTGCTGCTGACGGCAGCCGACGCCGTGCCGGTGCGAGTGTCCGGACAGGTGGCCGCCGGGCCGGAGAGCTATGAGTGGACGCTGTACGGCTCCCGGGCCTCCTACCGAATCACCGAGTGGGGACGGCTTTTCGAAGGCGATGGGTCCGGCTGGCGAGAGGTCACGCTGGATGGTCCGCGGGGTGATGAGCAGACCCGGCTGACCGAGTTCGCCAGAGCGGTCCGAGGCGAGCAGACCACACTGGCCGACTTCTCTGCCGGGCTGCGAGTACAGCGGCTCATCGAGGGCTTCCACCTGTGAAGGCGATCGTCGTCTCTTCGCTCGGTGGCCTGCCGGTCCTCAAGTTCCGCGAAGTGGAGACGCCCCCGCTGACCCGCGACCAGGTGCCGGTCCAAGTCACCTGTGCCGGGGTCAGCCACGTCGACATCCACCAGCGCCCAGGAGCGTGTTCCCCTCCGGTACCGTTCGTGCCCGGTGGGGAGGGTCGCAAGGACTGACCGCGCACCACCCGGCTCGTGGCCGGCCGTGATCGGGGCACGGGCAAGCGGCTCCTCAAGGTCGCCGCCGGCCGACTCCGCCCGCACCTCCCGCTGGGCTGGGTGCCGGCCCAGGTGGGTGGCTCGCCGGTCTGGGATCACGAGTGCCGGCTGCGCGGCACGACCAGGCCCGTCTCGTACGCGGCGACGACCGCCTGCGTCCGGTCACGCAGCCCCAGCTTGTTCAGCACCCGGCTCACGTGCGTCTTGACCGTCTCCTCGGTCACCACGAGCCGGGCGGCGATCTCGGGGTTGGACAGGCCCTCGGCGACCAGCCGCAGAACCTGCGTCTCGCGCGGGGTGAGCGTGCCCAGCGCCGCCACGGGGACGCCGGGGCGCGGGCCCATGCGGGCGAACTCGCCGATCAGGCGGCGGGTGACGGCCGGGGCCAGCAGCGCCTCGCCGGCCGCGACCACGCGCACCGCGTCGAACAGGCGCTCCGCGGTGACGTCCTTCAGCAGGAAGCCGCTCGCGCCGGCGCGCAGGGCGTCGTAGACGTACTCGTCGAGGTCGAACGTGGTCAGGATGAGCACCCGCGGCCCGCCGGGGCCGGCCAGCTCCCTGGTCGCCTCGATGCCGCCCATGCCGGGCATGCGGACGTCCATGAGGACGACGTCCGGCTTCACCTCGCGGCAGATCCGCACCGCCTCCAGCCCGTCGGCGGCCCTGCCGGCCACCTCGAAGTCCGGCTGCGTGTCCAGCAGCTCGCCGAACCCCGTCCGCACCACCAGGTGGTCGTCGGCGATGACGACCCGGATCGGCCCGCTCACGCCGCGCTCTCCCTGCCCGGCAGGACGGCGAGGACGAGGAAGCCGCCGCCGGGCGCGGGCCCGGTGACCAGCTCGCCGCCCACGGCCGCGGCCCGCTCCCGCATGCCGGCCAGGCCGTGGCCGCCCTGCCCGTCGAGCGGCCCAGGGCCGTTGTCCCTGATCGACAGGCGCAGGCCGGCGCCGGTGTAGTCCAGCTCCACGTCCACGGCCGCGCCCGGCGCGTGCCGCCGCGCGTTCGTCAGCGCCTCCTGCACGATCCGGTACGCCGCCAGCTCCACCCCCGGGTCCAGCTCGGCCGGCGCGCCCCGGAGGATGAGCCGGGTGGCCGCGCCCCACGCCTCGCGGGAGCCGTCGAGCAGCTCGTTCAGCTCGTGCAGGCGCAGGCCGGGCTGGGGGCGCCAGGACGCCTCGGCGCCGTCGTCCTCGCGCAGCACGCCGAGCAGCCTGCGCATCTCGGTGAGCGCCTGCCTGGCGGTGTCGCCGATGGCGAGCAGCCGCTCCGCCCCCGCCTGCGGCATCCCCGGGACGGCCAGCCTGGCGGTCTCGGCCTGGACCGCGACCAGGGAGATGTGGTGGGCGACGACGTCGTGCAGCTCCCGCGCGATGCGCGCCCGCTCGCCGCGGGCGGTGTGCTCCAGCAGGTCGCCCGCGGCCTGCCGCCGGGCCGCGCTGTGCGCGCCCGCCGCGGCGCGCGCCGCGAGCGCGACGCCGCCGAGCGCGGCGACCGGCGCCAGGCAGGCCAACCCCAGAACCAGCTCCCCCACCGGGAGCCCCGCCACCGGGAGCAGGGCCAGCGCCGGGAACGGGGCCGCGAGCGCGAGCGCCGGGACGGGCCGCCCGTGCCGCCCCGCCCGGTAGAGGGCGATCACCTGGGCCGCCGCCCCGGCGACGGTCAGCGTGTGGAACGCCCCTGCCGACAGCACGGCCGCCGCGCCGCCCACGGCCGCCGCGATCATCGGCTGCCCCGCCAGAAGCGGGAGCGGCAGGGTGGTGGCGAGCGCCAGCAACGGAAGGACCAGCAGGCGAAGCGGCCCCCGCGCCGGGAACACCGCCCCACCGGCCACATCCTCCGGAGGCGAGGCCGGCCCGCCGCCCAAAAGGTTCTGGGACGACGCCGCCCCGTCAGCCGGGTTCTCCAGGGCGGAGGCCGGCCCGCCGGCCGGGTTCTCCAGGGCCGACGCCGGCACGCCGGCCGGGACGCTGACCGACCAGCCGCCGGAGATCGGGTGGGTGGCGAGCGCTTCCGCCACCGCGACCAGGGCCAGCAGGAGCCCGAGCGCCACCAGCGCGCGGCGACGGCGGCGGTCCGGGCCGTCGCCGTCCGCCGGCCGCGGCCCCCACAGAACGCCCACACCCTGCCAGATCGCCACGAAACCCATTGTCACCGCCGGACCGTACCCCCCGCATCCCTCACGCGAGGGACCCCGTGTCGCGGGCGCCGGTGACCCGGAAGATCGCTCCCACGCGGGACGACCGCCCCCCGGCCCACTGCCTAGGTTCGGAGCCGTGGAAGCAACCATCGAAGTCTCCGGCCTGCGCAAGCGGTTCGGCGCGAAACAGGCCCTGGACGGGATGACCTTCACGGTCCGCCCCGGCCACGTCACGGGCTTCGTCGGCCCGAACGGCGCGGGCAAGTCCACCACCATGCGCGTGGTGCTCGCCCTGGACGCCCCCGACGAGGGCCACGCCCTGGTGGGCGGGCGCCCGTACGCGAGCCTGCGCACCCCGCTCAGGCACGTCGGCGCGCTGCTGGACGCCGCCGCCCTCCAGCCGGGCCGCACCGGCCGCCACCACCTCCTGTGGCTCGCCCACTCCCAGGGCCTCGGCGCCCGCCGGGTGGACGAGGTGCTGGAGCTGTCGGGGCTCGGCGCGGCGGCCCGCCGCCGGGCGGGCGGCTACTCGCTCGGGATGCGCCAGCGGCTCGGCATCGCCGCCGCGATGCTCGGCGATCCGCCGGTGCTGCTGCTGGACGAGCCGTTCAACGGCCTCGACCCCGAGGGCATCGTGTGGATGCGCGGCTTCCTGCGCGCGCTGGCCGCCGAGGGGCGGGCGGTGCTGGTCTCCAGCCACCTGATGAGCGAGCTGGAGGACACCGCCGGGCACCTCGTGGTAGCGGGACGGGGACGGGTGGTGGCGGACACGAGCGTGGCCGACCTCATCGCCCGCGCCTCCGGCGGCCGGGTACGCCTGCGCACGACGGCCCGCGAGGCGGCCATG
Organism: Nonomuraea coxensis DSM 45129; assembly: GCF_019397265.1. Taxonomy (NCBI): domain Bacteria; kingdom Bacillati; phylum Actinomycetota; class Actinomycetes; order Streptosporangiales; family Streptosporangiaceae; genus Nonomuraea; species Nonomuraea coxensis. The sequence goes on along the minus strand of NZ_CP068985.1, from coordinate 1,262,157 downwards.
CGGGCCCTGGCCGAGGCCGGGGCCACGGTGACCGTGGAGGACCGGGAGACGCTCGTCGTGGACGGTCCGGGAGCCGAGCAGGTCGTCCGGCTGCTGACGGCGCGCGAGGTGCCGTTCGCGGAGGTGTCCGCGCACCGGGCCACGCTGGAGGCGGCGTACCTGGATCTGACCAGGGACGCCGTCGAGTACCGGGGGGCCGCCCGATGACCGCGACCGCCCCCTACCGCTCGCCGCTCGGCACGGCCGGGCGGGACGGGTTCGCCCGGCTCGTCCACGCCGAGTGGACAAAGTTCCGCACCGCCCCCGGCGGGCCGGTCGGGCTGGTGCTCGCGGCGCTGCTCGTCGCCGGGCTCGGCCTGCTGTCGGCGGCCGGCAGCCACGCCTCCTGCTCGAAGGGGCCGGTCGAGGTGGCCTGCCCGGTCCCGCCGCGCGGTCCCGGCGGCGAGGCCGTCGAGGACCATTTCTTCTTCGCCCACCGGCCCCTGACCGGCGACGGCTCGATCACCGTGCGGGTGAGCGCGATGTCCGGTCAGATCCGCCTCCCCGACGCCGTGCCCGGCGTGCGGAACGTCGCCGCGGCCATGACCCCGTGGGCCAGGGCCGGCCTCATGATCAGGGCGAGCACCCGGCAGGGCGCCTCCTACGCCGCCGTCATGGTCACCGCCGAGCACGGCGTCCGCATGCAGCACGACTTCACCGAGGACGTGGCCGGGCTGCCGGGCCAGGTCACCCCGTCCACCCCCCGCTGGCTGCGCCTGACGCGGGCGGGCGACACGGTCACCGGCGAGGAGTCCGCCGACGGCGTCCGGTGGACGAAGGTCGCCGCCGTCCGCATGCCTGGGCTGCCGGCGCAGGCCCGCGTCGGCCTGTTCGCCGCCTCCCCCGGCGACGTGCGGGTCAGCGGCAACGCCGCCGGCGGGTCCACCGTCGCCTCCCGCTTCTCCGAGGTCACCGCCGTCATGGACCGGCTCGGCGTGCGCGGGGCGGGCACCGCCGGGCCGTTCGCCCTCGACGACGTCGGCGTCTCCTACGAGCTCGACGGCTCGCCGCACCATCCGGGCGGCTTCCGGGAGTCCGGCGGCACGTACACGATCACCGGCGTGGGCGACATCGCCCCCCTGACGGTCGGGAGCACCGTCGAGAACACCCTGGCGGGCGCGATGTTCGCGCTGGTCGCCGTGATCGTCGTGGGCGTGCTGTCCGTGACCGCCGAGTACCGGCGCGGGCTGGTCCGCACGACGCTGCTGGCGAGCCCGCGGCGCGGCCGGGTGCTCGCGGCCAAGGCCGTCGTGGTCCTGGGGGCGACCTTCGCCGCCTCGCTCGCCGCCACCGCGGTCACGCTGCCGCTCGCCCGGCGCGTCCTCGCGGGCAACGGCGTCCATCTCCTGCCGGTGTCCACGCTGACCGAGCTGCGGGTGGTCGCGGGCGTGGCGGGGGTGCTGGCGGTGAGCGCCGTGCTCGCCCTCGCGTTCGGCGCGCTGCTGCGGAGCGGCGCGGCGGCGGTCATCGCGGCCGTGGCGGCGGTCCTGGTGCCGTACGTGCTCGCGACCACGTCCGTGCTGCCCGAGCCGATCGCGGACTGGCTGCTGCGGGTGACGCCGGCGGCGGGCTTCGCCGTCCAGCAGAGCATTCCGGAGTACCCGCAGGTGCTCGGCCACCACGCGCCGGCGGGCGGCTTCTATCCGCTGCCGCCCTGGGCCGGGTTCGCCGTGCTCTGCGGGTACGCGGTCCTGGTGCTCGCCCTCGCCGTACGCCGCCTGAACAGGGAGGACGTGTGAGACGGGCGACGCTCGCGGAGTGGACGAAGCTCCGCACCGTGCCGGGCCTCGCCTGGCTGCCGGCCGCGACGGTCGTGCTGACCGTCGCCCTGAGCGCGCTGGCGGCGGCGGTCGTCCGCTGTGACGCGGCCGGCTGCGGCCACGACGCCACCCGGGTGGCCCTGACCGGCGTGCGGCTCGGCCAGGCCCTGGTCGCCCTGCTGTCCGTGCTGGCGGTCTGCGGCGAGTACGGCAGCGGCATGATCCGCACCAGCCTGGCCGCGGTGCCGCGCCGGGGCGTGCTGCTGGCCGCCAAGGCCGCCGTCGTCACCGGCCTGGCGCTGGCCGCGGGAGCCGTCGCGGTGCCGGGGTCGGTGCTGGCCGGGCGGCTGCTCCTGCCGGGCGGCGGCTTCACCCCGGGGCACGGCTACCCGCCGCTGTCGCTGCTCGACGGCCCCACCCTGCGCGCCGCCGCCGGGTCGGTGCTCTACCTCGGCCTGGTCGCGCTGCTCGGCGTGGGGGTCGCGGCCGCCGTGCGCGACCCGGCCGCCGCCACCGGGGTCGTGCTCGGCCTGCTCTACCTGTTCCCCCTGGCGGTGCGCCTGGTCGCCGACGAGGACGTCCAGCGCCTGCTCAGGACGGTGTCGCCGGTGGACGCGGGCCTCGCCGTCCAGGCCACCACGGACGCCGCCGCGCTCCCGCTCACCCCTTGGGCCGGTCTCGGCGTCCTCGCCGCCTGGGCCGCCGCCGCCCTCGCCCTGGGCGCCCTGGTGCTGCACCGCCGCGACGCCTGACCAAATGCCATTCTCCACAATTGGCTAAGTGTCAGCTAGCATCGTGAATCACTCCGATATTTCCGGCGGTGCGGGGTGTTTCCAGCTTGACCCATCAGGGGGACGACCCGGCGCGAGAGTGGCCCGCCACTCTCGACGTGCGTGAATTGCTGGATAACGGCTGGCGGCCGCATCCCTTCCGGCAATTCCTGCTGAAAGTGCACAGCCGCTGCAATCTCGCCTGCGACTACTGCTACGTCTACAATCTCGCGGACCAGAGCTGGCGGACGCGGCCCAAAATCATGGCGCCCCGGCTCGTCACCGCCGCCGCGGAACGTATCGCCGAGCACGCCGCCGAGCACAGGCTGTCGACCATACGGTTGATCTTGCACGGCGGTGAGCCACTTCTCGCCGGATCCACATACCTCCGCAAAATTGTGGAAACCGTACGGGCTGCGGTCGGTCCCTATATCCGCGTGGACACCGCCGTCCAGACCAACGGAGTTCTGCTGGACGAGGACACCCTGCGTTCCTTCCGCGACCTCGACGTCAGCGTGGGCCTCAGCCTCGACGGCGGCCGGCGGGCCAACGACCGCAACCGGCGCTACCGCAACGGCGACAGCAGCTACGACGCCGTGGCCGCCGCGCTCGACCTGCTGCGCAGCCCGCCGTTCCGGCACCTCTACAGCGGCCTGCTGTGCACCGTGGACCTGGCCAACGACCCCGCCGAGACCTACGAGTCGCTGCTCCGCTTCGAGCCGCCCGCGATCGACTTCCTCCTCCCCCACGGCACCTGGGAGTTCCCGCCGCCCGGCCGTTTCCCCGACGCCGGCACCCCCTACGGGGACTGGCTCGTCACGATCTTCGACCTCTGGTACGCCGACAGCGGGCGGACCGTCGTACGCCTGTTCCAGGAGATCGTCAACCTGCTGATGGGCGGCGCCTCGGCCAGCGAGTCCGTCGGCCTGACACCGTCGTCCCTGGTCGTCGTCGAGACCGACGGGACGATCGAGCAGACCGATTCGCTCAAGGTCGTCGGGCAGGGCGCCGCCGCCACCGGGCTGAACATCGTCGACCACCCCTTCGACGCCGCCCTGCGGCATCCGGGGATGATCGCCAGGCAGCTCGGCAGGGACGCGCTGAGCGACACCTGCGTCGCCTGCCGCTTCGGAAGGGTGTGCGGGGCCGGGCTCTACCCGCACCGCTACCGGCCGGGCGCCGGCTTCCGCAACCCCTCGGTCTACTGCCCCGACCTCTACCACCTGATCGGGCACATCCGCTCCCGCCTCGTCGGCGATCTCCGCAGGGCCGCGCGCTGAAAGGACTCCGATGCGACCAAGGCAACACCGGCTGCCCGGCGACGTTCTGGACCGGCTCGCCGGCGGAGGGGGCGGCGCGGTGGGCGCCCGGCACCTGGTGGCCGCCGAGCGGAGCAAGCTCAAGCTGCTGACGCTGCTGATGGTGCGGCTGGCCGCCGAGACCCGGCATCCGCAGGCGGAGGCGGCCGAGCACGCGTACGAGCTGCTCGCCGAGGCCGAGCGGAAACAGCCGGCGGCGGTGCGTGACGTGCTCGGCCACCCGTCCGTGGGAGCCTGGCTCCACGCCACGGTCCGGGCCCTGGACGACGCCGCCCGCCTCCCCCTGGGCCCGGCGCAGCTCGGGGCTGTGGCGCTGGTCGCCGCGCTCAAGGCCGGGCTGCCCTGCCGGGCCGAGGTGCCCGCGCCGGGCGGCGTGATCACCCTGCCGTCCCTGGGCCAGGTCGTGCTCCCTCCGGGCGGGCCGGAGTCCGCCGACCTGCGGGTGCACGCCGACGGGCAGGTGGAGGGCGAGGGCCTGATCCTGCGCCCGGACGGGCGCGAGCAGCCCCATTGGCGTCCGCTGCGCCGCCTCACCGCCGGCGACCTCGACCTCCTGCTGGACGACCTCGACCCGGCCCGCTGGTCCGCCGCGACGGTGATCGAGGGCCGCCTGCCGGACGACGAGCTGCGCGCCTGGCGGACGAGCCTGGCCTCGGCCTGGGACCTGCTGCTGCGGCAGCACTGGACGACCGCGGCGGAGACCCGCGAGATCGTCCGCGTCCTCACCCCGATCAAAGGCCCGGACTGGGGCATGGACAGCGCCACGACCGGCGACCGGTTCGGCACGATCGCCATGTCCACGCCGCCCGACGGCCGGTGGCTGGCCTCGACGATCGCCCACGAGATCCAGCACGCCAAGCTCGGCGCGGTCCTGGACGTGGTCCGGCTCCTGGAGCCCGACGAGGGCCGCTACTACGCGCCCTGGCGGCCGGACCCGCGGCCCCTGGCCGGCCTCCTCCAGGGCGCGTACGCGTACCTGGGGGTGAGCGGCTTCTGGCGGCGGCAGCGGGCGGCGGAGCCGGACCTGCGGCCGCACGTCGAGTTCGCCCGCTGGCGACGGTCGGCGTACGAGGTGACCGGCGTGCTCCTGGACAGCGGGCGGCTCACCGGCACCGGGCGGCGTTTCCTCACCGGCATGCGGCGCACGCTCGCCGCCTGGCAGGACGAGCCGGTGCCGGCCGAGGCGCTGCGCGTCGCACGCCAGGAGGCCGAAACCCACCGGGCGGCCTGGCTGGCGCGCGCCGCCGGACCGGGCGCTACAGGCTGAACGGGTCGAAGTCCCAGTTGAACCGCTCGCCCTTCTTCGCGAACGTCCTCTCCGGGTGGCCGGGCGGGAGCAGCCGCTCGTAGGCGGCGACCGTGGTGTCGTACAGCTTCCTGCCCTCCTCGGCCTCACCGCTCGCCCGCATGTCGATGGACAGGTTGACGGCGGCGGCCAGGTAGAGCAGGTTGTCGAAGCCGTAGAAGGCCGCGATCTGCTCCAGGACCTCCGCGCCCAGCGCCCGCGCGCCCGTCGCGTCGCCCAGCGCCGCGAGGTCGTTCGCCAGGTTGATGGTGGCGCTGAAGGTGTAGGCGTGGTCGGGGCCGACCTTGGCGAGCAACCCGTCGCGGGCCTGCTCGTCGAGCTCCTTCGCCCGCCGGGCGTCGCCGCGCAGCCGGTAGAGGAGCGCCACGTTGACCATGCAGCCGTAGGTGAACGGATGTTCGGGGCCGAAGGCCCGCTGATAGCGCGGCAGGGCGTCGCGCGCCATCTTCATGGCCTCCTGGGGCTCGTTCGCCTGGCGTAACGTGTTGCTGAGCGCGACGGTGGCGGCCATGGTGTCGGGGTTGTCCGGCCCGTACAGCTTCATCAGCCGGGCGTGCGTCTCCCGGATGAGCTCCAGCGCCTCCTCCAGGTCGCCGTTGCGGCGCTTGGCGATGGACAGGTCACGGGCGGTCATGAGGGTGAGCGCGTGCTCGACCCCGAGCTCCCTGACCCCGTGCGAGTACGCCTCCTCGCCGAAGTCCACGGCGCGGGCGTGGTCACCGGACAGCCGCAGCACGCGCGCGAGGTTGTTCCAGGCCAGCTGCACGTCCCACTTGCTCACTTCGAGCTGGGAGCTGCTCTGCTCGACGAACGCGAGCTGCTGCAGTTCGAGGGCGGAGTCGTACTGGGTGAGCAGGGCGTGGTCCAGCGCCAGATTGTTGATCACGCGGAGCGTGGGCGGCGCGTACGGGCCGAACTTGTCCTCGTGCGCGTCGAGCAGCTGCTTGTCCTGGTTCATGGCGTCCTGGAAGTTGCCCTGGGCGCGCAGGTTCGCCGCGTAGGTGAGAGCCTGGCGCAACGTCTCCTCGTGGTCGGCGCCGAACTCCTTGCGCATGAGGTCGAGGGTCACTTCGTTCATCTCGTACGACTCTTTGTAGGCCCCGGTCTGCCACAGCACGTGGCCGAGCTGCCTGCGCAGCCGCAGGACGTTGCCGTTGCTCGGCCCGTGCGCCGCGGACCAGTGCCTGAGGAACGCCTCGCCGAAGGACTTCGCGGAGGTGTAGTTGGCCGACTGGAGGAGGTAGCGGACGATGTCGATGCCGAAGCGCTGCACGGGCTCGTCGGTGCACTCGACCAGCCCGGAGGGCCGCAGGTGCGGGAGCAGGCCGGCGTAGGTGTCCCAGTTGACGGTGTTCTCGGGGTCGGCGGGGGCGCCGGCGGCCAGCAGCAGGTGCACCTCGTGCCGGATCTGGTCGCGCTCCTCCTCCTTGAGCGAGTCGCGCAGCAGCGCCTGGACCAGCCGGTGCACCTGGACGGTGCCCGTCTCCGGCTCGATGCGCACCAGCGCGAACCGGTTGAGCTCGGCGAACGCCTGGTTGAGCGTGAGCGGGTCGGAGAGGATCGGGCCCATCCGCCGGGCGCCGCTCCGCTTGCCGCGGCGGAAGATGTCACGAAGGATCGGGTCGGGACCGAAGAAGGCCAGGCAGCGCAGCACCTCGGCGGCGGCGGGCAGCCGGTTCTCGATCTCGTGCACCGAGATCTGCCAGGCCGCCGTCATGGAGTGCGGATATTCGGTGGACTTGCTCAGGTTGAGCACCGCCCGGGTCTCCCTGGCCAGCAGGTCGATGTAGTCGTCGGTCGACATGCCGGTCATGGCCTGCAGGGCGGCGGCCTGCTCCAGCGCGAGCGGCAGGTCCCCCAGCTCGCTCGCGAGGCGCTCGGCCTCCTTCTGCGCGACGTCACGCTGCAGGCGCTTGCGCAGGAAGGCGACGCTCTCGGAGGTGGAGAAGACGTCGACGGGCACGGTCTCGGCCACGCCGCTCCAGCGGCTGTTGCGCGAGGTGATGAGCACGTGGCCGGGGCCGCCCTGTGGGATGAAGTCCCTGATCTCCTCGGGTTCGTCGGCGTTGTCGAAGATGAGCAGCCAGCGGTCGATGGGGTCGCCGCGCTGCAGCGCGGCGCGGACCGCCGAGGCCGCCTCCTCGATGCCGGTGCTGCTGGCCGACGGCAGCTTCAGGTCGTCGGTGAGCGCGGCCAGCGTGCTCGGCACCAGCATCGGCTGGTCGGCGGGCACCCACCAGACGAGGTCGTAGAAGCCTCGGTAGCGCCAGGCGTACTCGATGGCGAGCTGGGTCTTGCCCACCCCGCCGAGCCCTTGCAGCGCCTGGGGCAGCGGCACGACGGCGGCCGTGGTGCTGCTCTCCAGGCTCGCCCGTAGTTCTTCGAGCAGGCTTTCCCGACCGGTGAAATTCTTGTTGCGCCCCGGGATCTTCTTGCCCCAGATCGGGGGCACTCTGGGCACCGACTGGCTGCTTACCCGCTCGTCCACGTCTTTCTCGCCCTCCCGTCCGCGTTGTCACTGATCCTACGATTGATTCTCGCGAAAGGTGCCCCGAGAATCACATCAGAGGGCTTTTCATGGCGAGACATTTTTGGCCGACCGAAACCTGACCCTAGGAGGGTTTGTGGGCAACGAGAACACGACCGGGCTCATCGACGTCAGCGACGTGGATCTGGAGGATCTGCGGCAGCTGCGCAATCCCGCCCTCATCCGGGCGATGGAGCAGCTCAGGCGCACCGGTCCCACGGAGGCCCTGTTCCAGTCATTCATCGACCGCGACTGACGTCACGGGACCGACGGGGGAAACGCCGGGGAAATCCGGGGCTTTGTGGCAAGTGGCACAGGCGACGGCGGCGGCGTCAAAGTAAGATGGAAACGCTCCCCATTCCTTTCACCTGACGAACACCACGCGGGGATCGGCCTTCGGGGCATCAATCGACCGGCGGAGTATGCAGATGACTTCCAGCGGCAGAGGCTCGCACCCGTTCGTCGGACCACGGCCGTTCCGCCGGGATGACGCGGCGAGGTTCTTCGGCCGCGAGCGCGAGGTCGAGGAGCTGACGAGCCTCTGGCTGTCCCACCGGCTGACCGTCCTGCACGGGCCGTCCGGCGTCGGGAAGACCTCGCTGGTGGCGGCCGGCGCGCTGCCCCGTCTCGACCCGTCCCGCGTGGACGTGCTGCCGATGGGCGAGGTGCGGCGCCCGTCCTTCGTGCCCGTCGCCGTGATCCCCGAGGACAGCGATCCGCACGTCTTCGCCCTGCTCGCCTCCTGGTCCCCGAACGAGAACCCGATCAGGTTCGCCGGCCTCACCGTGCGCTCCTACCTCCGGCGGCACCGCTGGAGCCCGTACGGCCGGGAGATCCTGCTCGTGCTCGACCACGCCGAGGACGTCTTCACCGCCCACCGCACGCGGCCCGGCGGCCACACCCGCGTCCTCGACCAGCTCGCCGATCTGCTGTCCGGCGACCTTCCCGTCCACCTGCTCCTGGTGATCAGCGACGAGCACGTCGAGTCCCTGCGCCGGCACGAGGGCTTACGCGGGCACATCACGCGGGGGGCGTCCTACAAGCTGGAGCCCCTGGGTCCGGCGGAGGCGCTGGAGGCGGTCAAGCGGCCGGTCGAGGCCGCCGGGGCGGCGTTCCTGCCCGGAGTGGCGCGCCGGCTCGTCCAGGACCTGACCCCCGCCGAGCCGGCCGCCCCCACCGTCGAGCCGCTCCACCTCCAGTTCGCCGGCGTGAAGCTGTGGGAGGCGGCGCGCTGGAAGGACGGCGACATCGGGGAGCGCGACCTGGTGAACGTCGAGGAGATCCTCACCGATCTGTGCCGGCACGCGCTGCGGGACGTCGCCCACGATCACCTCCAGGACGACGTGGACCGCCTGACGGCGCTCGTCCGGCCGGTCCTGCGGGGGGAGCGCGCCGACGGCGAGGAGCCGCCCCCGCGCATAGCCGCGGCGCTCGCGACCCGCCACCTGCTGAGGTTCGGCGACAAGGGCCGGTACGAGATGCCGGCCAGGCTCGTCGGCCCGTTCCTGCGCGCCGCCTCCGGCGATCCCGGCGACCTGCCCCCGCCCGTCACCACCGACCGGCTCGCGGCGGCGGCGGCCGCGCTGCACCGGGGCTGGTTCGACCTGGTGGCCCGGCTGGCCGAGGAGGAGGCCCGTGATCCGTCCGGGCCGCGCTCGCGAGCCCAGGCCGCGTCCCTGCTCGGCGACGCGGCCTACCTGCGCGGCGACCCCGACGCCGCCTTGACGCACTACCGCACGGCCACCCGGCTGTTCGACGCGCTGCTCGGCACCGACCAGATCGTGGCCACCCTGCTCACCGCCGCCGGCCGCATCCTCATGGACCGCGGCGCCTACCGGGCCGCGGTGGCGGAGCTGCGCTCGGCGGTGCGGCGCAGCCCCGAGCCGGTCATCCAGACCGAGCTCGCGTGGGCGCTGTGGTACGTCGGCCAGGAGTCCGGCGCGGTGGACGTGCTCGACGGGGCCCTGCGGTCGGGCGGTGACACGCCGGAGGCGCTGCGGGCGCGCGGCGAGATCCTCTCCGACCTGGCCGATCCCCGGGCGCTCAACGACCTCGACCGGGTGCCGCACGACCTGGACTCGACGCGGGCCGCGTACGCGCTGGCGCTGGCGCGCAAGGGCGAGGTGCGGCGGGCCGTCGAGGAGGTCCCGCCGCTCGGCGTGGACAGCGACCCGGCCACGCTGCTGCGCGCCGCCCGCGTGATGAAGGCGGCGGGGCGCGACACGGAGGCGGCCCGGCTGGCCCAGGACGCGCGCAGCAGCCGGGGCCGCCGCCCGCTGCCGCCGCAGCTCGCCGCCGAGGCGGACCGGCTCATCTAGCCAGGCGCGGCGGGCGCCGGCCCGGCAATGACTTCGCCAAATAACGTGCCACCGGTGTGATTGGCCTTGCGGCGGTCAAGGTTGCTCTATTCTCTGAGCGTGCCTCGGCTTTGGTCGGTGCACCGAATCAGGGTTATGGTCGCCAACGTCCGAAATTCGCGAGCCGAGGTGGCGGGCGTCGGGCAGATTCGGTGCTTCAAAGAACTACTCACCGATTATCCCCAGTTTCGGTGGTCATGGGCGGGATCGACCGTTTCCATGCTGGGCAGCCGGACGATCGGCGTCACCTATCCCCTGCTCGCCTACCAGCTCACCCACTCGGCCGCCTGGATCGGCTGGGTGATGTTCGCCTCCACCGTGCCCGCCCTGCTCACGCACATCCCGGCCGGCGCGGTCATCGACCGGTTCGGCCCGCGCCGGGTCATGGTGATCAGCGAGGTCGTCCGCGGCGTGCTGGTCACCGGGCTCTGCGGCCTGCTGCTCCTCGGCCGGCTGGAGATCTGGCACCTCGTCGCCATCGCGCTGGTCGAGGGCGCGCTGTCGGTGAACTCGTCGGTGGCCGAGACCGCGCTCATCCCCACCACCGTGAAGCCCGGCAACGTCGAGACCGCGCTGGCCATGCATGAGGGGTCGGTGCAGAGCATGGTGCTGGCGGGCCGGCCGTTGGGCGGATTCCTCTTCGGAATTGGGCCAATCTTCTCATTTGCCGCTAATGCCGCAATGTTCTTTTCTGCCGCTCTCATCCTGCGCCGCCTCCAGCCCGACATCACCGCGCGGGGAAGCCTGCGGGGAAAACTCCTCGCCGAGATCAAAACCGGTCTCACGGAGTTGTGGAACGACGCGTTCCTCCGGTCCGCGACCCTGGTCATCACCTTCATCAACCTCATGGTCCAGGGCCTCATCGTGGTCTTCCTCGCCAAGGCCACGGACGAGCGCCTGCCCAGCGTGCTCGCCGGGACGATCCTGGCGATGTCCGGCGTGGGCGGGATCGTGGGAGCGTTCCTCTCGCCCCGGCGGGAGGACATCCGGCAGCGGTTCGGGACGTGGGTCTCCCGATGGACCTGGATCGCCGCCACGGCCAGGCGGCTGCGCGCGCGGCGGCAGGGCCGGTCCATGATGCTGGTGCACCTGTGGTCGTGCGTGCTGGCGCTGACGCTGCCCCTGCTGCTCGGCACGATGCCGCTGGCGTTCGCGCTCTCCCTGCTCGCCATCGGGCTCACGGGCGGGCTGAGCAACGTCACCATGCGCACGGCGCTCAGCCGGGTCCCCACCGACCGCGTCGCGCGCGTGGTGGGCGTCTCCCGGCTCGCCACCTACAGCGCGGTCGCCATCGGGCCGCTGCTGACGAGCCTCGTCGTGCAGCGGGTCGAGCCGTACGTCGTCCTGATCGTCCTGTGCGTGCCCGCGATCCTGATCTCCGGGCTCATGACCACCGTTCCCGCGCTGCGCGACACCCTGACCTCGGTCGGCAAGGGGACCCACTCGCCGGCCGCGGCCTCCTCATAACTGATCAGTCACGACCGGTGCGCCGTACGCCACCATGAGTTGCAATGGAGGAATGCCGCCCAGACGCCGCGCGCTGCCACGCCTGTGTCTCGTCACCGCCGTCATCCTCCTGAGCTTCTGGCCGTCCGCCCTGGCCCGGGCCGCCGCGGGCCCGGAGTTCCTGGAGCGGGACCGCCTCACGATCCCGCTGGACCGGCTGGCCAAGGGCACGTGGCAGGTCGTGCTGGTCAACCCGGGGCCCGCGACGGACGTCGAGGTCCGCCTCGCCGGCTCGGTCACGGACGCGCTCGCGCTCAAGGGCGACAGCCGCGTACGCCTCCCGCCGGTCGGCACGGCCACCGTGACCGTGGCCGCCGGTCCGCGCCCGCACGCCGGGACCGGGCACCTCGTGCTGATCTCCGCGGCGGGCGTGGACCGGCTCCAGGTGGCGGTGACGCCGCCGCCCGTCCCGTTCGTCCAGCGGCACGCCTGGACGATCACCGGGGCGGGCACGGTCCTGCTCGCGGCCGCCACCGCCTGGCTGCTGCGGCGGCGCGCGCGACGCCGCCCGGCGAAGGGGGCCGCCGCGCCGGCGCCGCGCGCCCCCGCCGCGCCCGAGTCCAAGGGCTTCACCCACACCGACGAGCCCGCGCTCAAGGACGGCCTGCGGCGCGAGGAGTACGCCCGCCACCTCGCCGACCTGGCCCGGTACGCCACCCCGCCCATGGTCATCGGCGTGTTCGGCGAGTGGGGCACCGGCAAGACCTCGATGCTCATGCAGGTGCGCGGGCAGTTGCGCGACGCCCCCGAGTGCGCCCACGTCTGGTACGACCCCTGGCAGCACCAGTACGACGAGAACCCCGTCCTGCCGCTGCTGCACGTGATCGTCAAGGACCTCGGCCTGGAGGGCAGGGAGAACGTCCTGCGCACCTTACGAACCATCTCCGACGTGCTCGGCTCCCTCGTCCTGTCCGCGGCCCTCAAGATCAACCTGTCGGACGTGCGCGCGTCCGTCGAGGACTACGACAGCGAGCACTTCCGCATCCGCTCCGAGCGGACCCGGCTGCACGAGCACCTGGGAGCGCTCATCGACGAGGCGCTCGCCGCGTCCGGCAAGGAACGCCTGGTCGTGTTCGTGGACGACCTCGACCGCTGCGAGGCCGACCGCATCACCGCCCTGCTGGAGGCGCTCAGGCTGCACTTCAACCGGAAGAACTGCGTGTTCGTGCTGGGCGTGGCCAAGGGGCCGCTGATCGCGGCCGTGCGGGAGAAGTACAAGGACCCCGTCGGCGAGTACCTCGACAAGATCATTCAGTTTCCGTTCGAGATGCCCCGGCTGTCGGAGGACGACTTCGCCCGCTACCTGGACGGGCTGCTCACCGACGAGATCCGCGTGGCGGGGCCCATGCTCAGATGCGGGCTTCGGCGCAACGCGCGCGCCATCAAGCGCTTCGTCAACGTGCTGATCCTGCAGGACCGGGTGGCCAAGGACCGGCGGCTCGACCCGTACGACGTGTCGGTGCTCGCGGCCGTCCTCCTGCTCAGGGACAGCGCGCCCGCCGACTACGCCCGGCTGGTGGCGGACCCGGCGCTGCTGCGGCGGCTGGTGCGCACCCCGGACCTGGAGCCGGGCGCGGGCCTGAGCGAGCTGACCCTCAGCATCGTGCGGGAGCTGCGGAACTCGCCCTCGGGCGCTCCCGACGACATGCTCTCCTACATCGACCTGGTCAGGGAGTCGCCGGTGCCGCAGCCGAGCGAGCTCAGCTCGGCGGCGGAGCAGCCGCCCGCCGCCGAGCTGAGCCGGCAGCTCGAACTCCGCGCCATGCTGGAGGAGGCCGCCACGGAGGCGCGCTCACGGGCCGGCGACATGGTGAACGACCTGGTGTGCGACGGCGATCCGCTGGAGCCGGTGCTGCGCGTGCGGGGCGCGGAGCGGACCGGCCTCGCCGCCCTGGACGGCGTCCTGGCCCGGCCGGGCGCCAAGGTGTTCCTGTCAGGCGTCCCCGGCGTGGGCAAGAGCGTGCTCGCGGCCGGGCTGGCCCGCCGGCTGGCCGAGCGCCGGGGGCCGCAGACACCGGTCCTGCTGTCGTGCGGCGAGCTGCCGACCCGGTTCGCCGAGCACGAGAGGTGGGTGACGCACGCGCTGGCCGCCGAGTACCGGCTCTCGGCCGCCGACGCCCACGCCGCGGTGACGCGGGGCATGCTCGTGCTGATCCTCGACGGGCTGGAGGCGCTGGAGCCCGGCCTGCGGCCCGGCTTCCTGAGCTGGGCCCGCGCCACCGGATGCGGCGTGGTCGTCACCGGCCGCGACCAGGCCGTGCCCGGCTTCGAGCCGGTCACCGTGCTCGGCGTCCCGGCGACCGAGGCCAGACGCCGCTTCGAGGCCCTGCTGACCACCCACCGGATCGATCCCGACCGGCTGCTCGGGCTGACCACCGAGCTGATGAGCTTCCCCCTGCTGCTCGGCGTGCTCACCCGCGACCAGCGCTGGATCGACGACCTGCCGGAGGACCCGGTGCGCTTCCTGCCGTGGTACGCCGACCTCGCCATGCACCGGACGGCCGCCGCCGGGTTCGCCCCCGAGTCCGCCGAGCTGGCCCTCGGCGGGCTCGCCCGCGCGACGGCCGCCCGCCACCACGTCTTCTCGGCCGAGGACACCGACGTCAGGACGCGGGTGCGGGGCGCGGGCGTGCCGGACGTCCCCGCGTTCCTTGACGCCGCCGCCCGCGCCGGGCTGCTGCGGGAGGCCGCCTCCGGGAGCTACCACTTCGTCCACCCCCTGCTCCGGGAGCGGCTGGCCGCCGGCGGGCGCTAGCCCGCCGCGGACTTCACGCGCGTCGCGAGCCTGCGGTGCTCGGCGGAGCGCAGCACGTCGTCCGCGCGGCTCGCGGAGGCCACCGGCGCCTCGGTCAGGTAGCCCTTGGCCTGCTTGAGCTTGAGCAGCCGGGTGACCGACTCGTCGAGGCGCCGCTCGCTGATGCGGCCCGACCGCACCGCCGCCAGCACCGCCCGGTAGGACTTCGGCAGGTCGTTGGGCATGAGCAGCAGGTCGGCGCCGGCCAGCACGGCGCGCACCGCGATCTCGCCGTCGTTGTACTTCTGGCGCACCCCGGCCATGTTGAGCGCGTCCGTGGAGATCACGCCGTCGAAGCCGAGCTTCTGCCGCAGCAGCCCGGTCAGGATCGGCTTGGACAGCGTCGCCGGGTCACCCGACGGGTCGAGCTTGGGGAAGACGATGTGGGCGCTCATGACGGCGTCCACCCCGGCCCCGATGGCGGCCTTGAACGGCGGCGCGTCGATGCGCTCCCACTCGGCCTTGGTGTGCTTGATCACCGGCAGCCCGGTGTGGCTGTCCACGGAGGTGTCGCCGTGGCCGGGGAAGTGCTTGGCGGTGGCCGCCACGTCCGCGTCGGCGAAGCCCTTCACCGACGCCGCCACCATCTTCGCCACCCGCTGCGGATCCTTGCCGAACGCCCGCGGCCCGATGACCGGGTTGCGCGGATCGACATTGACGTCGGCCACCGGCGCGAAGTCGAGGTTGAC
The DNA here is from genome assembly GCF_019397265.1 of Nonomuraea coxensis DSM 45129. Classification (NCBI taxonomy): domain Bacteria; kingdom Bacillati; phylum Actinomycetota; class Actinomycetes; order Streptosporangiales; family Streptosporangiaceae; genus Nonomuraea; species Nonomuraea coxensis. The sequence continues at coordinate 1,247,090 of NZ_CP068985.1, read as the reverse complement.
GCCGAGCGCCCGCAGCTCAGCGCCGGTCGCCTCGGCGACCTTCCGCGCCAGCGCCGGGTCCCCGGCCGCGCCGATCACGGACGCGCCCGGAAAGTCGGTCATGAGCGCCGACATGCGGGAGACCAGGCCGTTCTCCTGGTCGGTGCCGATCAGCAGCGGCACCTCCTTCGAGGCCCGCTGCAGGCCGTTGGTCAGGCCGACGACCTGGGAGACGCTCTTGACGTTCTGCGGGAACAGGATCACGCCGCCAAGGTGGTAGCGGGCGACCACCTTGGCCGGGGTCGCGGCGCCGTAGCGGGTCTGGTTCTCGCCGGAGGAGGAGGTGGCCGTGGTGCCGTAGAGGACCGGCATGAAGAGCTGGCCGACCTTCTCCTCGACGCTGAGCCTGGCCAGGGTCCTGGCCACCGGGTCGGGCTGCGACGCGGACGGGCTCGCGCTCGGGGCGGGCGGGGCGGCCTTGCCCCCCGTCGGGGTCGCTCCCGCCGTGCCGCCGCCGCCGGCGCACGCGGTGAGAGCGATCACGAGCAGGCCCGTCGTACCGATCCGTCGTCGCAGCATGACTCCAAAGGTATCCAGAATCTAGACACCGAGACGCCCGAGCGCGGGCAGGTACGCCCGCGCCGCGGCCCGCGCCTCGACCGCCGTGACGGCGTCCCGCGCGGCGTCGGCGGCCAGCCGGCACTCGTCGGACGTGTGCGCGGCCAGCGCCGCCCGCACGCCGGGCAGAGCCCCCGCCCCCATCGACAGCGTGGTGGCGCCGAGCCCGACGAGCACGCAGGCCATGGCCGGATCGGCGGCCGACTCGCCGCAGATCCCGCACGCCTTGCCCGCCTCCCGCGCGGCCGTCGCGGTCAGCGCGACCAGGTCGAGCAGCACGGGCTGCCACGGGTCCTGCAGCGCGCTCACCGCGCCGAGCTGACGGTCGGCGGCGAAGGCGTACTGGGAGAGGTCGTTGGTGCCGATCGAGACGAAGTCGGCCGAGCTCAGCAGGTCACCGGCGCGCAGCGCGGCCGACGGGATCTCGATCATCACGCCGGCCTGCGCGATGCCGTGCGAGCGGCACGCGCGCGTGAACCACTCGGCCTCCTCGGCGGTGGCCACCATCGGCGCCATCACCATGAGGTCGCCGGCCGCGGCGAGCGCGTCGAGCTGCGCCTCCATGACCTGCGGGTAGCGCCGGAACAGGCGCACCCCGCGCTCGCCCAGCGCCGGGTTCGGCTCCGGCGGGACCGGCAGGAACGCCAGCGCCTTGTCCGCGCCCGCGTCCAGGGTGCGCACGATCACCTTGCCGCCGGGGAACGCCCGCGCCGCCGCCCGGTAGACCGGCACCTGCTCCTCCACGCCGGGCGGCTCCGTACGGTTCAGGAACAGGAACTCGGTGCGGAAGAGCCCGATGCCCTCGGCGCCCGCCGCGACGGCGGCGTCCAGTTCGGCGGGGCCGCCCACGTTCGCCAGCAGCGGCACCGGACGGCCGTCGGCGGTCCGGCCCGGCCCCTCGGCCTGCGCGTACGCGGCCCGGCGCACGGCGTTCGCGCTGACCGCCTCGGCGACGTCGGACTCGGCGGGTTCGACGCGTACTTCGCCGGAGGTGCCGTCGGCCAGCACGCGCGCTCCCGGCCTGATGCCGGTCGCGCCCGGGCAGGCGACGACGGCGGGCACGCCGAGCGCCCTCGCCAGGATCGCCGTGTGGCTGGTGGGGCCGCCCTCCTCGGTGACGAAGGCGGCCACGTGCTCGCGCGACAGCAGCGCGGTGTCGGCGGGCGCGAGATCGCGGGCGACCAGCACGTACGGCTCCGCCGGCGCCCCGTGCAGCCCCGGCATGGTGATGCCGTAGAGCACCGCGATCACGCGGTCCCTGACGTCGCCGAGGTCGGCGGCCCGCTCGCCGAGGTAGCCGCCGGACCCGGCGAGCACCTCCCGGTAGCGGGCGAAGGCCTCGTAGACGGCTCGCGGCGCGGCCAGGCCGCGGTCGATCAGCGAGCGCACCCGGACGACCAGGCCGGGGTCCTCGGCCATCAGCGCCTGGGCCTTGAGGATCTCCTCGGCCTCGCCGCCCGCCCGGTGGCCGCGCGCCTCCAGCTCGCCCGCGACCTGCGTGAGCGCGGTGATCGCGCGCTCCTTCTCCTGCTCCGCCTCGCCTGTGTACGTTGCGCCCTCGGGGGGTTCGGGCACCGAGACGGAGAGCACATAAGCGGGGCCGTGCCCGAAGCCCGGGCTGACCCCCACCCCCCGCAGGTTCATGGCGTGCCGGCGATCTCGGCCAGCTCGTCGAGGACGTCTTCCGAGCCCTCGCCCTCCGCGCTGATCACCACGGTCTCGCCCTGGCGGACGTCCAGCGCCATGATGGCGAGGATGCTCTTGCCGCTGACCGGGGCCTTGGCACTGTTCATCTTCGTCACCGTGATGTCCATGGGGGCCTTCATGGCCCGCTGGACGAACGTCGCCGCGGGACGGGCGTGCAACCCCACCTCCGCCGCCACGGTGACCTTGCGCTCACCCATCGACTCCTCCTTCTGCCGGTCCGGACCAGTCGCCGGACGCGCGTCGCGATGAACCCGCCGACCGGGGGGCGAAATCGGGGGCCGTGCCTATTGTGTCGCTTTCCCGGCAGCCGCGGTCCCAAAGGTCAGTCCCATCGGAAGAGCTCATCCCCCACATGCACTGCCCCCTCGGCGAGGCCCGTCACCGCCCCGTTCGTCGCGTCCAGCGCCACCACGGGGCAGACCGGCGAGCGGCCGCCCGCCTCGACGGCCGCCGGGTCCCACGCGACGACCGGCTGTCCCGCGCTCACCCGGTCGCCCTCGGCGGCCAGCAGCCGGAAGCCCCGGCCCTTGAGCTGGACGGTGTCGATGCCGAGGTGCACCAGCACGCCCTTGCCGTCGTCCCCCACGATGACGTACGCGTGCGGATGCAGTTTCATGATTTTTCCCGCTATGGGGGCCACGGCCTTGCCGGGCCCCCGCAGCGGGTCGATGGCCGTTCCCGGACCGACCAGGCCCGCGGAGAACACCGGGTCGGGCACGGCTGCCAGCCCCACGGCCGCCCCCTCGACCGGGGCGAGAACAGTCGTCATGGTCCTCGCCCTTAGCCGATGATGTCCTCGATGTCGCTGGCTATGGTGTCCGCCTCCGGCCCGACGACGACCTGGACCACGTTGCCCGCGGCCATGACGCCGTGCGCGCCCGCCGCCCGCAGCGCGGCCTGGTCGACCTTGGTCGCGTCGTGCACCTCTGTCCGCAACCGGGTGATGCAGGGCTCGATCTCGATGATGTTGTCGGCCCCGCCCAGCCCGGCGATGATCGCGTTCACATCCGCCGCCATCCGGCCTCCCTAGCTCCTGCCGACCAGGCTAGATCAGTCCGTCTGGGTGACCTTGTTCAGGCCGCGCGGCGCGTCGGGGTCGACGCCGAGCCGCCTGGCCAGCGCCTCGGTGAGGAGCTGCCCCGGCACGATGAGCCCCATCGGGGCCACCCATTCGGGCAGGTCGGGGCCGTTGAGCGCGGCCGTGCCCGCCCGCGCCAGCCCTTCGCCGCCACCGATCGTGTACGCCGCCGCCCCCGCGGCCACCACCCGCTCGGCCAGCGCCACCGTGCCGGGCAGCGTCGGGCTGTTCTCGGCGGCGACCAGCAGCGCCGGGGTGTCGGCGTCCACGACGGCGATGGGGCCGTGCAGCAGGTCGGCGTAGGAGAGGCCCATGGCGTGCAGGTAGCAGGCCTCCTTGAGCTTGAGCGCGGTCTCCAGCGCGGTCGAGAACGCGAGGCCGCGGCCGGAGACGACCACGCCCGGCTTGTCCAGCAGCCCTTCGACCACGGCGTCCAGGTCGCCGGGCTCGCCGAGCAGCTTCTCCACCGCGTCGGGGACCCGCCGCAGGTCGTCCTGGTCCACGTCGGCGCCGAGGCCGAGCGCCAGCACCGCGAGCGCGGCGAGCTGCGTCGTGTACGTCTTCGTCGCCGGGACGGCCTTCTCCTCCCCCGCCTCGGTGCACAGCGCCACGTCGGCAGCCTGCGCGAGCGGGCTGTCCGGGCCGCCGTTGGTGACGGCGACGGCCGCCGCCCCGCAGTCCTTGGCCCAGGCCAGCGTCTCCACGATCTCCTCGGTGCGTCCCGACTGGGAGATGGCCACGGCCAGCACTCCGTCGAGGTCCAGCTTGCGCCGGTAGGTGGTGGCGATCGACGGCGCGGCCAGCGCGGAGAGCCGCCCTGCGTGTGATTCGACGAGGTAGCGGCCGTAAACTGCTGCGTTGTCGGAGGTGCCACGCGCGATGAACAGCAGTTGACGGGTGCGTTCGCCCACCGCTCTCACCTCGCCGATCCTGGGGAGCAGGGAGTCCAGTGTGGCCCGCAGCGCGGCCGGCTGCTCGGCGATCTCGCTGCGCATCTTCGTGGTCATCGGTGGGCTCATCCTTCAACTGGTACGGGATCGGGCTTGACCGTCTTTCGCGACCTGTGGTCTAGTCCGGACTAGACCAGTACGAACCATAGCCCATCCCGTGGCACGGAACGAGGGGAGGATCCCGTGGCCCACATCGACCCGGACAGCCCGGTGCCCAAATACTTCCAGCTCCGCGAGATCCTGCTGGACCTCATCGACAGCAACGAGCTCAGCATCGGCGCGGCCATCCCGTCCGAGCGCGAGCTGTGCCAGCGCTTCGGCCTGTCCAGGATGACCGTCCGGCAGGCCGTCGACCATCTCGTCTCCGAGGGCCGGCTCCACCGGGTGCCGGGCAAGGGCACCTTCGTGGCTCGGCCGAAGATCGAGCTGGCGCTGCAGCTCACCTCGTTCAGCGACGACATGCGGGCCCGCGGCATGGTGCCGGGCTCGCGCGACCTCGACCGGCGCGTGGTGCGCGCCAGCGCCCACCTCGCCAAGGAGCTGGGCATCCAGCCGGGCGAGGAGGTGCACTTCATCGAGCGCCTGCGCACCGCCGACGGCGAGCCGCTGTCCATCGAACGGGCCCACATCCCGGTCAAGCTCGCCCCCGGCCTGGCCGAGCACGACCTGTCGGACAAGTCGCTCTACGAGCTGCTGGAGCGCCGCTACGGCCTCGTCATGGACGCCGGCGAGCTCACCATCGACGGCGGCATCGCCGACCCGAGCGACGCCGACCTGCTGAAGCTGCCGCGCGGCGGGGCCGTGCTGCTGCTCCAGCGCCGGTCGTTCTCCGGCGGCGTCTGCGCGGAGCTGGGCGTGTCCACCTACCGCGCCGACCGCTACCAGCTCCGCACCATGCTCGAGATGCCCGTACGACGGGGCTGAGGCCCCCGAGCTCCCCAGACTGCCGGAAGCCCGGTGCTCCCACCCCCGGAGGAACGCCCGGTGAACGAGACCGCCGCCGCCCGGCCCTCGCCGTTCGCGCGCGTCATGTCCGTGCTGCAGCGGATGGGCCGCTCGCTGATGCTGCCCATCGCCGCCCTGCCCGCCGCCGCCCTGCTGCTGCGCTTCGGCCAGCCCGACATGCTCGGCTCGAACGGCGCCGAGCCCGGCGGCCTGGCCGACGTCGCCGGCCTGTCCTGGATGAGCGCGGTCGCCGAGGTGCTGGCCGCGGCCGGCGGCGCGCTGTTCGAGAACCTGCCGCTGCTGTTCGCCGTCGGCGTGGCCATCGGCTTCGCCCGCAAGTCCGACGGCTCCACCGCGCTCGCCGCCGTGGTCGGCTACCTGGTCTTCGACCGGGTCACCAAGGTCATGTTCTTCGGCTCCGACATCAGGGACACCGTCTCCATCAAGGAACTCCCGGCCCAGGGCGGCGTACGGGAGATCATCAACTACGGCATGCAGAACCCCACGAGGGTGCTCGGCGGCGTCGTGATCGGCCTGGTCGCGGCGCTGCTCTGGCAGCGCTTCCACCGGATCAAGCTGCCCACCTGGCTGGCGTTCTTCGGCGGACGGCGCTTCGTCCCGATCATCACCTCCATCGTGGCGCTGCTCATCGGCGTGCTCTTCGGCTGGCTGTGGCCGGTCATCGGCGAGTGGTTCCGGCACGCCGGCGAGGCCCTGACCGCGCTCGGCCCGGTCGGCACCGGCATCTACGGCGTGGTCAACCGCCTGCTCATTCCCCTCGGCCTGCACCACTTCGTCAACTCGGTGGTCTGGTACGTCGTCCCGCAGTGCGAGGTGGGCGGCCGGGTGCTGGTCGGCGACTGGAACTGCTACTTCGGCGGCGCCGCGCAGTCCGGGCAGTTCATGGCGGGCTTCTTCCCGATCATGATGTTCGCGCTGCCGGCCGCCGCGCTCGCCATGTGGCGGGCCGCGCCCAGGCACCGGCGGGCCACGGTGGGCGGCATCATGCTGTCGGCGGCGCTGGCGTCGTTCGTCACCGGCATCACCGAGCCGATCGAGTTCGCCTTCATCTTCGTGGCGCCGCTCCTGCTGGTGGTGCACGCGCTGCTGACCGGGCTGGCGATGGCGCTGACCACGCTCATCGGCGGGCAGCTCGGCTTCGGCTTCTCCGCCGGCCTGCTCGACATGCTGCTCAACGCCAGCAAGTCCAACACCCAGAACGTGCCCGGCATCCTCCTGCTGGGCGTGGTCTACGGGGTGGTCTACTACGCCGTGTTCACGTTCCTGATCCGCAGGCTCGACATCATGACCCCGGGCCGCGAGCCCGAACCGGACCTCGACTCGGGCGAGACCTGAAATGTCGGCCGTGACTGCCAGGATGGCGCAATGATCGCCGACTGGCTCTCCGAGGAGAGCTATCCCCTGCTCGCGGGCTCCTACGGGCTCACCTACGTCCGCGACCTGACCCCGGAGCAGGTCACGGCCCGGCTGGGCGGCCGGCCGGAGGATCTCGTGCCCATGACGCTCAAGGAGCTGGAGGACGAGGCCCGCCGCAGGTTCGGCGACCGCGGCCACTTCTTCGGCCTCACGGCGATCGGCGGCTGGACGCTCGTCGTCGAGACCCTGGGCGACCTCGCGTGGTCGGAGGAGATCCTGGCGCCGCTGTCGGCCGGCACCCGCGTCGTCGCCCACGCCTACCTCGACGTCAAGGGCCTGGACAACTTCCTCTGGATCGAGGACGGGCGGCTCCGCTTCGCCTTCTACCCCCAGGAGGGCTACGTCGAGGAGGTGCCCGGCGAGCTGGCCGCCACCATGCGGCTGATCGAGACCGGCCACTGGCATCTCGATCCGCACGAGGGTCCCGCGTTCATGCTGGCCGAGCACCTGACCGGCATCGCGGTGACGCCGCAGCTCCTCCAGGACGCCTCCTACCGGTGCGGTTTCGTCCCGCGCCCGATCCCCTCCCTGGCCACCTGACCCGTTTTCTCCCGATCCCGGAGTGGTAGGAACACCCCGATCCCCCGCACTATGACCAGCGAGCGGGGGTGGGCGCGGCGATGGCGGCCATCGGCTCCGGCGAGCCCCCCTCCGGCAGGCACCCCTCCGGCGAGCCCCCCTCCGGCAGGCACCCCTCCGGCGAGCGCCACCCCGGCAGGCGCCTCTTCGGCCCTGCTCTCGCCGTGTTGCAGCGCATCGGGCGCTCGCTCATGCTGCCCATCGCCGTCCTGCCCGCCGCCGGCCTGCTCTTCCGCTTCGGCCAGGACGACCTGCTCGGCGCCGTGCCCGGGCTGGCGCCGCTCGCGCGGGTCCTGGCCGCGGCCGGCGGCGCGCTGTTCGAGAACCTGCCGCTGCTGTTCGCCGTCGGCGTGGCCATCGGCTTCGCCCGCAAGTCCGACGGCTCCACCGCGCTCGCCGCCCTGGTCGGCTACCTGGTCTTCGACCGCGTCACCAAGACGCTGTTCTTCGACGCGGGCGAGGGCGCCGTCTACGAGGAGGTGCTGCTCGTCCTCCAGGACGGCACCCGCGCGCTCAACGCCGGCGCGCAGAACCCGACCGGCGTCCTCGGCGGCATCGTCATCGGCCTCACCGCCGCCCTGCTCTGGCAGCGTTTCCACCGGGTGAAGCCGCCCGCCTGGCTGGCCTTCTTCGGCGGCCGGCGCTCGGTCCCCATCATCACCGCCGTCGCCGCGCTGCTGCTCGGCGTCGTCTTCGGCCTGCTGTGGCGGCCGGTCGGCGACTGGCTGGCCGGGGCCGGCGACTGGCTGTCGGTCCACGGCGCCGCCGGCGCGGGCATCTACGGCGTCGCCAACCGCCTGCTCATCCCCGTGGGCCTGCACCACTTCCTCAACACGATCGTCTGGTTCACGCTGCCGGACTGCCGGGCCGACGTGCGCGGCGCGACCAGGAACGCCGCCGGCGACCTCAACTGCTACTTCGCCGGCGAGCAGGGCGCGGGCATCTTCATGACCGGCTTCTTTCCCGTCATGATGTTCGGGCTGCTCGGGGCGGCCGTCGCCATGTGGCGCGCGGCCCCGCCGGAGCGCCGCCCGGCGGTCGGCGGCATCCTGCTGTCGGCCGGGCTCACGTCCTTCGTCACCGGGATCACCGAGCCGCTGGAGTTCGCGTTCATCTTCGTGGCGCCCGTGCTGTTCGCCGTGCACGCGCTGCTCACGGGCGTGTCTATGGCGCTCATGGCGGAGCTGGGGGCGCGGCTGGGGTTCACGTTCTCCGGCGGCGCGATCGATCTGCTGCTGAACGCCGGCAAGGCGAACACGCACCGCCTCGGGCTGATCCTCGGGTTCGGGGTGGCGTACTTCGTCCTCTATTACGCCATCTTCGCGCTGCTCATCCGCGCCCTGAACCTGCCCACTCCCGGCCGCGAGGTTACGGCCGACCCTTAGCCCCGGCCCTTCCGCCCGGAACCGGGCATCGGCCGCTCCAGCTTCCGCGGCCCCCACCGGACAAACCCGGACGTTGACCGGCACGAACGGGAGAAGCTGGTGCGGCACGTACAACGGGGCCGGGCCGAAAACTCCTGAAGGCGTTTCCCCGCGAGAAGGAGGACCCGTGTCGGCAGCCCCCCGCATCCCGTGCACCGACGGCGCCCTGGCCCTGAGCCCCATGATCTGGGGGCCGCCGGGCGCGACCCCCGACGAACGCCGACTGCGCCACCTCGGCCAGGCCCTCGCCGAGGTGCTGGCCGGCCGCCGCGCCCCCGAGACGCTGGCCGACCGGCTCACCAGCCGCGCCTACCGGCACCTCATCACGACCGGCCCGCTGTTCAGGACCGGCCGCACGCCGTTCGTCCGCCGCGTCCACGTGACGGAGCCGCGCGAGGGCGTCATCGAGATGTGCGTGATCGTACGCTGCGGCGAACGCGACCGCGTGCTCGCCGTCCGCCTCGAACGCCACGGCATCCACTGGCTCTGCACCGACGTCGAAGCCGCCTGACCCACCCCCTGACGACGGAAGGACCCCCGCCCGTCGGGGCGGAGGTCCTTCCGTGACGTCAGCGCGCTCAGGCGGCGTTCTTGGGGTCGCCGTGGCAGCGCTTGTACTTCTTGCCGGACCCGCACGGGCACGGCGCGTTCCGCTCCACGTTGCCGTACGCGGCCCGCTCCGCCGAGGTGGTGCGCACCCGGGTGTGCTCGACCTCGCCCTGCTCGCCGGGAGCGGAGTACTCCAGCTCGGCCGGCCGCTCGGGCCCGCGCAGCCCGCGCGCGATGATCGAACGGGTCTCCGCGAGGACCGCGTCCTCCTCCTCCACGATCGGGTTCTCCTGCACCTCGACCTCGAGGTTGAACAGGAAGCCCACGGAGTCCTCCTTGATGCCCTCAAGCATCGCGGCGAACATCTCGAACCCTTCCCGCTGGTATTCGATCTGCGGGTCCTTCTGCGCGTAGGCCCGCATGCCGATGCCCTCGCGCAGGTAGTCCATCTCGTAGAGGTGCTCGCGCCACTTGCGGTCGAGAACGGACAGGATGACCCGCCGTTCGAGGTCGCGCATGGTCTCGGCGCCGATCTCCTCCTCGCGCCTGGCGTACGCCTCCATGGCGTTGGCCTTGACCTTCTCGCTGATCAGCTCGGCGGTCAGCTCCTCGCGGCCGCCCGCCTCCTCGACGAGGTCGGCGACGGTGACCGTGATCGGGAACAGCTCGCTGAACGCCTTCCACAGCTTGTCGAGGTCCCACTCCTCGGCGAAGCCCTCGGACGTGGCGCCCTGGACGTAGCCGTCGATGACCTCGCCGACGAAGCCCCGCACCTGGTCGTGCAGGTCGGCGCCCTCCAGCACGCGCCGGCGCTCGGAGTAGATGACCTTGCGCTGGCGGTTCATCACCTCGTCGTACTTCAGAACTTCCTTGCGGATCTCGAAGTTCTGCTGCTCGACCTGGTGCTGGGCGGAGGCGATGGCCTTGGAGACGATGCCGGACTCGATCGGCTGGTCGTCGGGGATGTTGAGCCGGGTCATGATGACCTCGACCCGCGCCGAGTTGAACAGGCGCATGAGGTCGTCGCCGAGCGAGAGGTAGAAGCGCGACTCGCCGGGGTCGCCCTGGCGGCCGGAACGTCCGCGGAGCTGGTTGTCGATGCGGCGCGACTCGTGGCGCTCGGTGCCCAGCACGTAGAGGCCGCCGAGCTCGGTGACCTCGTCGTGCTCGGCCTTGACCGCGGCGCGGGCCTTCTCCAGCGCCTCGGGGTAGGCCTTGTCGTATTCCTCCGGCGTCTCGACCGGGTCGAGGCCGCGCTGGCGCAGCTCCTGGTCGGCGCGGAACTCGGAGTTGCCGCCGAGCATGATGTCGGTGCCTCGACCGGCCATGTTGGTGGCGACGGTGACGGCGCCCTTGCGGCCCGCCTCGGCGATGATCGCGGCCTCACGCTCGTGGTTCTTCGCGTTGAGCACCTCGTGCGGCACGCCGCGGCGCTTGAGCGCCTTGGACAGCCGCTCGGACTTCTCCACCGACGTGGTGCCGACCAGGACCGGCTGGCCGCGCTCGTAGCGCTCCTTGATGTCCTCGACCACCGCGTTGAACTTGGCGTCCTCGTTCTTGTAGACCACGTCGGCCTGGTCCTTGCGGATCATCGGCCGGTTGGTCGGGATGGGGACCACGCCCAGTTTGTACGTCTGGTGGAACTCGTTGGCCTCGGTCGCCGCCGTGCCGGTCATGCCGGCCAGCTTGTCGTAGAGGCGGAAGTAGTTCTGCAGGGTGACCGTGGCGAGCGTCTGGTTCTCGTCCTTGATCTTGACGCCCTCTTTGGCCTCGATGGCCTGGTGCATGCCCTCGTTGTAGCGGCGGCCGTGCAGGATGCGCCCGGTGAACTCGTCGACGATCAGGACCTCGCCCTCGGAGACGATGTAGTCCTTGTCGCGCTTGAACAGCTCCTTGGCCTTCAGCGCGTTGTTGAGGAAGCCGACGAGGTGGGTGTGCTCGGGCTTGTAGAGGTTGTCGATGCCGAGCCAGTCCTCGACCTTCTCGACGCCGGCCTCCAGGATGCCGACCGTGCGCTTCTTCTCGTCGACGATGTAGTCGCCGGTGCTCTCCTCGCCCGGGTTCTTCGCCTCGACGCCCCTGCGCAGGCGGGGGACGATCTTGGCGAACTCCTGGTACCACTTGCCGGACTGCTCGCCGGGGCCGGAGATGATGAGCGGGGTCCTGGCCTCGTCGATGAGGATGGAGTCGACCTCGTCCACGATCGCGTAGTTGTGGCCGCGCTGGGCGCACTCCTCAAGGGACCACGCCATGTTGTCGCGGAGGTAGTCGAAGCCGAACTCGTTGTTCGTGCCGTACGTGATGTCCGCTTCGTACTGCTTGCGGCGCTCGTCGGGCTGCTGCCCGGAGACGATGCAGCCGACCTCCATCCCGAGGAAGCGGTGGATCCGGCCGATCGTCTCGGCGTCGCGCCTCGCCAGATAGTCATTGACCGTGACGATGTGGACGCCCTTGCCGGAGAGCGCGTTGAGATAGGAGGGCAGGGCACAGGTCAGGGTCTTGCCCTCACCGGTCTTCATCTCGGAGATGTTGCCCATGTGGAGGTTGGCTCCACCCATGATCTGCACGTCGTAGGGGCGCTGGCCGAGCACGCGGCGGGCCGCCTCGCGCACCGTGGCGAACGCCTCGGGAAGCAGATCGTCGAGAGTTTCGCCGTCCGCGTAGCGCTGTTTGAATTCGTCCGTCAGCGCGCGCAACTCCGCGTCGGACAGGCTCGTGAAGTCGTCCTCGATGGAGTTGACCTGGTCTGCGATCCGCTTGAGCTTGCGCAGGGTCTTGCCTTCGCCGGCACGCAGGATCTTGTCGAGAATGGCTGCCACTTTATGTAAAGCTCCTCGCAGGTCTACCCCGGCGGCGCCGCCAGGAGGAGAGGCCGAGACAAACTTCCCCGAGTGCCATCGTAGGCGCTTCCGCAACCAGACACAGCCACCGTGCCGACGAGGGCGCAGGACTGGTCTGGGAGAATGGGGGCAAGGCAGAGGGTATGCCGGTTGACCGCCGGCCCGCATGTATAGCGGCATAACCGGCAAAGGAAGGATTAAGCATGGTTGAGGGGAAGAAGTCGGAGCAAACGGAGGATCTCGGCAGCCACGGCGGACGGGCGTCATCGTGGCTGGCGGTGACGGTCATGTTGGCCGGATTCGTCGTCGCCGGCTTCGGGCTGACCGTCGCCAGCTGGACGCTGGTGTGGATCGGCGCAGGGGTGTTCGTCGTGGGCGGCATCCTCGCCCTCGTCTTCGACATCTTCACCGACGTGGTGATCGACGCGCCGCGCGTGGGCATGCGGGCCGAGGATCACCGCTGACGGCGGCGTTCGACGACCATCGCCACCGCGATCTCCGAGGCGGGCCCCCTACGAGGCGGCCCGCCTTTCTTTTTGCCCATCCCCTTCCCCTTCTTCCTGCCTGCTCAAAATCCTCCCCATGTGATGCTTTCCCGCCGCTCGTCGGCGTGTCGGAGGAACCCGGGCCATTCCTTCGCCCCCCTCCCCGGTTCCCCGCCGTCCGCCCACGGCGGGCGTTTTGTCAGTGACCGCCGCTAGATTGCACGCATGCACCGCCCTGAAGACCCCCAGGACCTCCTGGACGACGCACAGGCGCTCGACACGGACCCCGACACGGGACTCGTCACGGGACTCGACACGGGGGACGCCTCCCCCGGCGCTCCCGCACCGGCAGCCGGTGCCCCGAGCGTCGCCCAGGTGAGCGCCGTCGCCACAGCCGGGGCCGCTGCCGCATCCGAGAGGAAACCCCTCCTCCCGGGATCGCCCTCCCCCGCCATCGGGGCGCCGCCCGCGCCCGGTGGCGCTGTGGAGCTCTCGCTCGACGACGCGCGTCGCCTCATCCTGCGCGCCCAGGGCCTGCTGGGCGCCGACGCGCGCAAGGGCGGGGTGCACGCCATGCTGCGCAGGCTGGGCGCCGTACAGCTCGACACCATCTCGGTCCTGGCGCGCTCCCACGAGCTGGTCGCGTACGCCCGCCTGGGCGCGGTGAGCAGGTCCGCGGTGGAGCGGGCCTACTGGCACGACCCGGCGCGAAGCTTCGAGTACTGGTGCCACGCGGCCTGCATCCTGCCCGTCGAGCACTGGCCCCTCTACTCCTTCCGCCGCCGCGCCTACCGCGAGCGCAGATACCGCTGGCACGAGGTCCCCGACAGCGTCGACAAGCTGCTCGGCCAGGTGCGCGACTCGGGCCCGGTGATGACCTCCGACGTCGGCGGCGCCAAGAACGGCGGCCCGTGGTGGGACTGGTCCGACTCCAAGATCGGTCTGGAGTGGCTGCTGGACATCGGCGAGCTGGTCTGCACCCGCCGCACCGGCTGGCGCCGCGTCTATGACCTGGCCGAGCGCGCGATCCCCGCCGACCTGCTCGGCCAGGACCTGACGGACGAGGAGTGCGTCGTACGGCTGGCCGGCATCGCCGGGCGCTCGCTGGGCGTGGCCAACCGCACCGACCTGATCGACTTCCTCCGCCTGAAGGGGCGCTTCGCGGCGATCCTGGACGAGGCCCTGCTCAGCGGGGCGGCCGGGCTGACGCCGGTGACCGTCGCGGGCTGGCCGGGCAAGAAGGGCCAGGCCAACGCCTGGGCCGATCCCGCCGCGCTGGCGAGCGAGCCGCGCGGCCGGCACCGCACCACGCTGGTCTCGCCGTTCGACTCCCTCATCTGGCACCGGGGCCGCACCGAGCGGATCTTCGGCTTCAGCTACACGCTGGAGCTCTACGTCCCCAAGCACAAGCGGGTGCACGGCTACTTCACGATGCCGGTGCTGGCCGGGGGCCGGCTGATCGGCCGGGTCGATCCGGCCCGCGAGGGCACGACCCTCGTGGCCAGGCAGGTGCACCTGGAGCCCGGCCTGTCCCCCGCCAAGTGGGCCGGCGCGTTGGCGGACGCCCTGTGGTCGGCCGCCGAGTGGGTCGGCTGCGACAGCGTGCGCGTCGAACGCGCCGATCCGCCAGAACTCGTCCCCATTCTGAACGCCCCACGATAGGCCGGCAGGCCGAGAGCGCCCCGAGCACCAGGCCCACGACCATCGGCCCACCGGGGCGCCTCGGGCGGGTCATGGGGAGGGGGTCACGCGGTCCGGGATGCGTGGGCGGGGGTGGGGGCTTCGCTTACGTGATCTCCAGCATGCGCTCCCGCACCGCGTAGACCACCGCCTCCATCCGGGAGTGCAGTTGCAGCTTGTCGAGGATGTTGCGTACGTGGTTCTTCACGGTGTTCTCGGAGATGAAGAGCTGCTTGGCGATCTCGCGGTTGTTCATGCCCTTGGCGACCAGCCGCAGGACCTCCATCTCGCGGTCGGTCAGCCGGGGGACGGGCAGCTGGGGCGGGCGCTCGGCCTCTTTGCGGCTCATGTTGGCGAACTCGCTGATGAGCTTGGCCGCCATCGCCGGGTTGATTAACGACTGGCCTTCGTGCACGCCGCGCACCGCGGCGGGGACGTCGTTGATCTGGACATCCTTGAGGAGGTAGCCGGTGGCTCCCGCCTTGATGGCCTCGAAGAGGTCCTCCTCCTCGTCGCTCACCGTCAGCATGATGATGCGGGTGCTGGGGACCGAGGCCTTGATGCCCTTCGTCGCCTCGATCCCGTCCTGCCGCGGCATGCGCACGTCCATGAGCGCCACGTCGGGCATGAGGCGGTCGGCCAGCTCGACCGCCTCCTGCCCGTCGCTCGCCTCACCGACCACCTCGATGTCGGGTTCAGCCGCCAGCGCCAGAGCCAGGCTGCGCCTGATCAGCTCGTGGTCGTCGACGATCAGCACGCGAATGGGCTCGCTCGCTGACGCGCGGGCCTCGTCGGACTCGCTCACGAGGCCTCCTTGATCCGCCTCGCGACCGCGCTTCCCTCGTTTCGCTCGCTCGGCTGAACCTGACTGAGCTCGCTCACGTCTCCTCCTCGTCGGGGGGCCAGAGCCGTAACCGCCATGATCGCACGTGTGCCGCGGTCCTCGGGTGGTCGAGAAGATCTTTTTCAGTGCGCGATCAGGGCTCTACGAGCCGCAACACGCCGTAGTTGTACCCGCGTCTGTTGTAGACGACGCTCGGCTGACCGCTCTCCTTGTCACGGAAGAGGTAGAAGTCGTGGCCGACCAGCTCCATCTCCAGCAGCGCCTGGTCGATGGTCATCGGCTCGGCCCGGTGGAACTTCTCCCTGACGATGAGCGGCCCCTCGCCGTCCATCTCGATAGGGACGATGTCCTCGTCGGCCCTGTCGTCGTAGGTGACGTCGGCGTAGTCACCGGCACGCTGCGGCTCGCCCTCGCCGGCCTGGGCCTTCTTCGGCGCGGCGGGCTCCTGGGGCGGCAGGCCGGTGACGTCGGGAAGCGTCGCGGTGATCTCCGCCACGGAGGGCGGGCAGTGGTTGCCGTGGTGCACCTTGCGCCGGTCGGCGAGCCGCCTCAGGCGGCCCTCCAGCTTGTCCAGCGCCAGGTCGAGGGCGGCGAACCGGTCGTCGGCCGAGGCCTCGGCGCGGATGGCCGGCCCTCGGGAGTGGATGGTGAGCTCGACGCGCTCCCGCTGTCCCGCGAGGCGCGGATTGCGTTCCTTGGACACCTGCACATCGACTCGGATGAGTTTGTTGTCCAGACGTTCGATCCTGGCCAGCTTGGTCGTCACTTGGTCGCGGAACCGATCACTCACACCCGTGTGCCGGCCCTTGACGATGATGTCCATGCAAAAGCCCCCCTTCCGTCTAACGACTGAGCAAGAGCGCCCGACGAGCTGCGGATCGGGCGAGGTCTCCTGTCCGCCTTCCTGTCACCGTTACCCTCCTCCGACTCGCGGTCACCGGGAACTCGGTTGGCACCCGCCCGGCCGACCTGGTCTTCGACCCCACATCCGCCTGCTGAGGGTCTCGCAGCTCTGTTGCCACTACTGCCCTTCTCTTCTGGCGAGAGGCATCTGACCTCTCGGGAAGGCAGGACTTACCCCTAAGCCGCACCGTGATCGGTCGACAAAGAGTCGCCTTACGTGGACCGTTTTGCCTGCGGCTGGCATCGGCTAGCAGAGCCGGGAGCCCCAGCTCTGCGCAACCACGGACCCGAACGGGTGCCATGTCAGAACGCTATCCGCATCCTGGGCCGATGTCAGCCGGAGGACCGGCGTGGCGATCACTTTGCGTGATATTCACGGGGCGGAGCGGCGTGGTTTGATGCCCTGTTTAATCGGCCGGCGTCCGCTGCGGCGGGGCGCTGAGCGCCGGTCGAGCACTGCGGCGGCAACCCGCGGGGAAGCGACATGTGGCCTCCTGGGGAGGGGCCGGTCGGCCGCGTCTTTCACTCACTGTCACTGTAATGCTTTTTTAGATCTTCGGCGTGTCGCGGCGACGGTGATCGCCAGCGGAACCGGCGTTCCGACTGATCGGAGGGCTCGCGCGGCCTCGGCGAGGGTGGCGCCGGTCGTCACGATGTCGTCCACGAGCAGCGCACACGGCGCTGGAGGGCCTGCCGCGGGGCGGGTGACCCGTAGTGACCCGGCGAGGTTGGCCGTCCGCTCAGCGCTGCTCAGGCCCGCCTGGTCGGCCACGGAGCGGACCTGCGTCAGGCCGTCCCAGGGGTGGGCGGGCAGGCCGAGCGCGCGCAGGGCGCGGGACGCGAGCAGGGCCAGGCGGGCGACCGGGTCGTGGCCCCTGGCCCCGGCCGTGGCCCGGGTGCTGGGGACCGGGACGACGGCGAAGCCGGCCGCGTACGCGCGGAGGGCGCCGGGGGTGCGGGAGAGCGCCGTGACGGCGGTGAACGCCAGCGCCTCGGCGAGGACCGCCGCCAGCGTCACCGCGCCCCGCTCCTTGTAGGCGAGGACGACGCGGCGGGCCCGGCCGTCGTACGGGCTCGCCGACCAGCAGTCGGGAAGGCCGGGCGGGCACGGGTCCGGCCGCCGCCGGGCCGGCCGGGCGGTCAGCTCGGCCACGCACGCGGCGCAGCACCGGGGCCCCTTGGCGCCGCAGCCCGCGCAGGCCGGGGGCAGGACGAGGTCGAGCACGGCGTTCAGCACGCCTGCCAGCATGCCCGCCGCCACCGACATTCCCGCCCCCTGAGCGGGCGGCTCAGCCCAAGGGGAACAGGGGGGCTTCGGCGTTGGACTCGATCCTGGTCTTCCAGCTCTGGTCCTGCGAGAGCTCCAGGATCTCCGAGCCCTTCCCCTTGCCCTTCTCCGCCTGCGCGAGCACGTGCTCGTTGAGCGCCGCGACCCGCCGCAGCCGGTTCTTCAGCGGGATCTCGGTGACGTCGCCGTCGCCGATGTCGATCTCGTTCAGCGTCTGCCCGGCGTTGCTCTTGACCAGCACGAGCACGTGCTCGTCGTCCCGCCACGCGAGGTCCTCGATGAGCCCGCCTGGCTCCCTGGCCGTCGGCACCCTGACGTTGCTGAGCATCAGCCCGCCCGCCTGGGTCAGCGCGCCGACGTGCACGATGTTCTCGCCGGTGGTCAGCACCACGCGGACGCCGTCCCTGGCGATGCGCATGCGGGTGACGTCCCAGCCCTTCAGCCCGGGCGCGGCGACACGCTCGGCGGGGCGGTTGGAGCCGGGTTCGTAGCGCAGCACGACGCCGTTCTTGCGGTCGAACGTCCACAGCGACCCGTCGCGGTGCCAGGACGGCGCGGTGAGGTCCTGCGGGGAGCCCTGGACGACCTCCTGCCACTGCCCCTCCTGGGTGGCGGGGGTGATGGAGATGCCCGTGGAGGTCTGGGCGGCGACGAGGTCGCCCTGCTTGGACAGCGCGAAGTTGGAGTAGCCCTCGCGCGGCTGGCCCGCGGGCCCGGCGACGGCGCCCCCCGGCCCCTCGTTGGTCATGTAGTGGACGGCGCCGTTGTCGATGTAGTAGTCGGTGTTGACGCCGTTGTCCAGCCAGCCCTGGTCGACGTTGGGCTGGGAGACGGAATACTGCTCCCCGTCCACCTGCACCTCGATGGGGCGGCCCTTGGCGACGTCGTTGTTGGTGAGGCTGTAGCGGATCTGGGCCATGAGGGCGTGCTCGCCGCTCAGGTCGAGCGGGTCGATCGGGCCCGACAGGTTGATGACGACCCGTTCGTCCTCGCCCGAGCGCACCGACTCGATCCTGGTGCCGGAGGGGAAGCTGGTGCTCACCGCGCCCTGGAGGGCGGCGCTCGGGGCCTTGAGCAGCCGTTCGAGCACGACCTGCGCGTACGTCTTGGTCGGCTTGAGCCGCAGCCGCACGCTGTCCACCACCAGCCGGTCCTGGGTGCCGCTGCTGAGGTAGTAGAGCTTGGTCGGCCGGTACGCCCGCGCGACGTCGGACTTCGTGAGGATGATCCCCTGCGGCAGGCTGCGCACCCGGTAGCCCACGCCCTCGACCTTGACCAGCTCGAACGGCCGCGCCCAGTTGCCGGCCAGCGGCACGTAGGTGTCGTCCTCCTCGATCCTGGCGATCTGGGGGGCCTTGACGGAGATCTTCTGCACCGACTCGGTGCCGTCCTGGTCGCCCAGGTCGAAGGTCCAGTTCCAGGCGTCGTCGAGCACGGTCACCGCGCCGTCGGGGCTCCAGCCGCGCAACGCCTCGGGCGTGAGGTACTGCGGCAGGACCGTCGGGTCGTCGTCGTAGGCGGCCATGGCCGCCTGGAGGCCCTTGAGCACGTCCTGGGGCCCCCAGCCGGGCTGCGGCGCGGTGGCGATCATCCGCTGGAACGGCTTGCTGAGCGGGTCGCCGCTGCCCGTGTCGTCCACCACGTACGGCCCGCTGACCGGGATCACGGAGCACCCCGAGCCCGTCAGCGCCACGGCCGCGGCCACCGCGGCGACGGCGCAGAGCCGCCTAGTCCTCGTCATCGACCGCCCCGTCCCCCACGGCGGGCAGCAGCACGGGCGTCATGGCCCCGCGCCAGGTGCGCCGCATCTCGATCTCGGGCGGCACGAGCGGCAGCGGCGAGCCCTTGAGGTCGGCCCCGGCCGTGCGCGGCAGGGTCAGCCTGAACTGCGAGCCCTCGCCCGGCTGCCCCCACGCCTGGAGCCAGCCGCCGTGCAGGGTGGCGTCCTCGCGGGAGATCGCCAGGCCGAGCCCGGTGCCGCCGATGGTGCGCGCCCGTGACGGGTCGGCCCGCCAGAACCGGTCGAAGACCATGGTGTCCTCGCCCGGTTTGAGCCCTATGCCGTGGTCGCGTACGGCGACCGCCACGGCGTCGCGGTCGGCGCCGACGGTGACGACGATCTCCCTGCCCTCGCCGTGCTCTATGGCGTTGAACAGCAGGTTGCGCAGGATCCGCTCGACCCGGCGGTTGTCGATCTCGGCCATGCAGGGCTCGGGCGGCAGCCGCAGCTCGAAGCGGGTGCCGTGGCGCTCGGCCAGCGCCTCGGAGTCCTCGATCGCGCGCAGCACGACCTTGGTGACGTCGACCGGCTCCAGGTCGAGCGTGGCCGCGCCGGCGTCGTAGCGGCTGATCTCCAGCAGGTCGCCCAGCATCGACTCGAACCGTTCGAGCTGGGCCTGCATGAGCTCGGCCGAGCGGGAGGCCATGGGGTCGAAGTCCTCGCGCGCGTCGTACAGCAGGTCGGCGGCCATGCGCACGGTGGTCAGCGGGGTGCGCAGCTCGTGCGAGACGTCGGAGACGAACTGCCGCTGGACCTGCGACAGCTCCTCAAGCTGGTGGATCTTGAGCGCCAGGTTGGCGGCCATCTCGTTGAAGGAGTTGGCCAGGCGGGCGAGGTCGTCCTCGCCGCGTACCTTGAGCCGTTCGTCCAGCTTGCCCGCGGCCAGCCGTTCGGCGGCCTGGCGGGCCAGCCGTACGGGGGTGACGACCTGCCGGGCCACCAGGTACGCGATCGCCGCGAGCAGCAGCACGAGGCCGAGCCCCACCACGACGATGGCGAGCCGGACGTTGGACAGCAGCGCCTCTTCCTCGTCGAGCGGGAAGAAGTGGTAGACCTCGTAGTTCTGGCCGCTGAAGGGCTCGTGGACGATGCCGCCGACGACGTACATCAGGCGGGGCTGGCTCTGCCCGGTCAGCGCGACGCGCTCGATGGAGACGATGGGCTTGTCGTAGACCAGCTTCGTGATGTTGCGCTGCAGCCCGGCGCGCAGGGCGGGCGGCACGTTGCCGGGCACGAGGCGGCCGGAGGCGCGTGACTGCCCGGGGGCGGCGACGTTGAGTATGAGCACGTCGTAGCGCTTCTTGGAGCCGCCGTCGACGGAGCCGGTGACGGCGCCCATCACCTCGTCGAGCGGGTTGACCGCGGCCTTGCCCGCGTCGACGGCCTTGGTCTGGTCGTCGTCGGGAGGCGCGAGCGCGTCGGCGATCTGCAGCCGGTCGGCGTTGGCCTCGCTGACCGAGGACTGCTGGCTGCTCTGGATGACGGCCCGGTTGATCTGCTCGGACAGGAACGTGCCGAGCACCACCACCACGACGACGGAGATCACCAGCGTGCTGGTGACGACCTGGAGCTGCAGCGAGCGCCGCCAGACGCTGCGCGCCCTGCCCGCCGCACGCCGCACCCGCCGGCGGACGCCGCCGAGGATCTGGCGCGGCGTCCGCCTGCGGGGGCGCTTGGTCTTCGTCGGGGGCATGGCGGGTGGGGGCGGGCGGATCAGGCGGGTCCGGCTTTGTAGCCCACGCCGCGGACCGTGACCACGATCTCGGGGTGCTCGGGGTCCTTCTCGATCTTGGCCCGGAGCCGCTGGACGTGCACGTTGACCAGCCGCGTGTCGGCCGCGTGCCGGTAGCCCCACACCTGCTCCAGCAGGACCTCGCGGGTGAAGACCTGGCGCGGCTTGCGGGCCAGCGCGACCAGCAGGTCGAACTCGAGCGGCGTGAGGTTGATGGTCTCCTCGCTCCGCTTGACCGAGTGGCCGGCCACGTCGATGGTGATGTCGCCGATCTGGAGGATCTCCGGCGTCGGCTCGTCCGTACGGCGGAGCCGCGCCCGCACCCGCGCGACCAGCTCCTTCGGCTTGAACGGCTTGACGATGTAGTCGTCGGCGCCGGACTCCAGGCCGAGGACGACGTCAATGGTGTCGCTCTTCGCCGTGAGCATGACGATCGGGACCCCGGACTCGGCCCTGATCCTGCGCGCCACGTCGATGCCGTCGGCCCCCGGCAGCATCAGGTCGAGCAGGACGAGGTCCGGGCGCGTGTCCCGGAACGCGTCGAGCGCCTTGTCGCCGTCAGACACGAAGGATGGTTCGAACCCCTCGCCCCGCAGCACGATCCCCAGCATCTCGGCGAGAGCGGCGTCGTCGTCGACGACCAGCACGCGACCTTTCATGGCCCCTCATTCGTTCTACGCATTCTGGGACATACCCGCACGATCGCTGAAGGTTACCCTTGGTGGACCCATGAGTGTGACCTGAGCCCTGAGAAAGGCGACAATCAGGTCCGCCCCCGCGACCGCATCCCAAGTCTGCGGTAACGGAGCGTCTTTAGGCCATCCCTGGTGCGGATCCTTGCCAGATTTCCCTATGAACAAAGGCGTCATCGGGCAGCGAATCTCCTCCGGGACACCAAGCTCCCGCCCAGCATGCCAGGATTGGGATATGTCAGACGGTCACGGTCCCTCGCCCGAGACGCCCCCAGGTTGGTCGGCCGAACAGCCCCCGCCCTACAGCGCCCCGCCGGCCTCCCCGTGGACCGCGCCCGGCTCCCCCGAGCAGGTGCCCTACGGGCAGCCGTACGGGCAGGCTCCACAGCAGCAGCCCCACGCCCCCGGCCCACGGCCGCCCTACCCGCCCCACCCGCAGCCGGGCTACGGCTACATGCCGCCGCCCCCCGCGCTGCGCCCCGGCATCATCCCGCTGCGCCCGCTGGGCCTCGGCGACATGCTCGACGGCACCATCAAGCTCATCCGCTCCAACCCCAAGGCGGTGCTCGGCCTGTCGGCCGTCGCCGCGCTGCTCGCCTCCGTGCCGCTGGCCGTCGGGCAGGCGTTCGTGCTCGACAGCATGGGCAGCATGCTCACCGACCCCTCCGCGCGCGAGGGCGACCAGCTCGACAGCAGCATGGCCGGCCTGGCCGCCCAGTACGGCGGCACCCTGGTCTCCTACGCCATCCAGTTCGTCGTGGTCACGCTGCTGACCGGCGTGATCACCCGCATACTCGGGCGGGCCGTCTTCGGCGGCAACCTCACGGCGGGCGAGGCGTGGCACCTGGTCAAGGGCCGGGTGCCGGCGCTGTTCGGCGTCGTGGGCCTGATGGTGGTCATCATGGCGGTGCCGCTGATCGCCTTCGTGGTGATCGGCGTCGCGCTGGTGGCCAACGGCACCGGCGCCGGAGGGCTCCTCGGGCTGATGGTGGTGTTCTTCATCCTCTACATCGCCTACTACCTGTTCTTCCGCACCCGCTTCGCGTTCGCCTCGCCGGCGGTGGTGCTGGAGAGCCGGGGGCCGATCGACGCCATGCGCCGCTCCTGGCAGCTGGTCACCGGCGACTTCTGGCGGGTGCTCGGCATCCTGCTGCTCACGTCGCTGCTGGTCGGCCTGGTGGCGGGCGTCCTGTCCATCCCGTTCACGATCGCGGGCACGCTGTTCGGCATGCTCGGGGCGGGCTCGATGGTCAACGCCGTCGTGTCGGCCGTGCTGATCGCGATCGGCGGCACGCTCGGCGCGATGTTCACCTACCCCTTCGAGGCGGGCGTCGCCGGTCTCCTGTACGCCGACCGGCGCATGCGCAGCGAGGCGTTCGACCTCGTGCTGCAGACGGCGGCCATCGAACAGCAACGCCAGGGCTGGGTGCACGGCTCGGCCGACGAGCTCTGGCACCCGTCCAACTCCGCCGGGTCGTGAGCCCCATCGGCAGGGAGGAGGCCGCGCGGCGGGCCGCGGAGGAGCTCCTCAAGGCCCCGTACGAGCGCGAGTCCCTGCCCGACATGCTCCTGCGGCGCTTCAACCAGTTCCTCGGCGACCTGGCCGACGCCGCCTTCGGCAACGGCCCGGTGGGCGGGATCATCGCGAGCGTCGTCATCCTGGCGCTCGTCGTCGCCGTGACCGTGCTGGTGTCGTGGCAGCTCCGCCGCATGTCCAGGCGGCGCCGCCTGGTCACCGGCGGCCTGTACGGCGAGCGCGCCCGCACCGCCGACGAGCACCGCCGGGCCGCCGAGCGGCTGGCCGGCGAGGGCCGCTGGAGCGAGGCGATCCAGGAGCGGCTCCGCGCCATCGCCCGCGACCTGGAGGAACGCGCGCTGGTCGACGGCATGCCCGGCCGCACCGCCGACGAGCTGGCCGCCGAGGCCGCGGCGGCGCTGCCCGACCTCGCCGGCGAGCTGGCGGCGGCGGCCCGCTCCTTCGACGAGGTGACCTACGGCGGCGTGCCGGGCACCCCCGACGCCTACGCCACCATGACCGGCCTCGACGAACGCCTCCGCCAGTCCCGCCCTGCCCCACTGACGTTGGCCGGGGAGGCGTCGTGAGCGCGCCGGCGGAGGAGTCGCTCGCTCCCGGCGGAGCGGCGCTCGGCGAGCCGGTCGTCACCGACGACGGGGTCGTGCCCGGCGACCCGCCGGGCGGCTCCGCCCCCACCTCGCCGACCCTCCGCTCCACCTGGCGGGCGGGCCGCCTGATCGTGCTCCTGGGCGCCCTCGTCGTGCTGATCGCGGTGCTCGGCGTGCTGCTCGGCCCGCAACGCGGGCCCTCGCGCCCGCTCGACCCGGCCGACACCTCGCTCGCCGGGTCCAGGGCGCTGGCCGAGCTGCTGCGGGCGCGCGGCGTCCAGGTCGACCGGGTCGACTCCGCCGAGGCGGCCGCCCGGCTCGCCGCCACGGGCGGCCCGCGGCTGCTGCTGATCACCGACACCGTCTACGCCGACGAGCACGCCCTGGCCAGGATCCCGGGCGACCGGCTGATCGTCGGCGCCGTGCCCGGCCTGACGGCGCTGGCCCCCGAGGTGCGCCCCGACCCGGCCCCGGCCCGCACCCGCTCGCGCGAGCCGGAGTGCGCGCTGCCCGCGGCGCGGGCGGCGGGGAGCGCGTACATGGGCGGCGCGGCCTTCCACGGCCCTCCCGGCGCTGCCCTCTGCTACCCGTCCACCACCGAGGGCTACACGCTGGTGTCCTACTCCCGCGAGGGCGGCACGACGACGGTCGTCGGCGACGGCTCTTTCATGACGAACCTCCGCCTCGCCGAGGACGGCAACGCCGCGCTCGCGCTCAACCTCATCGGCACAGGCAGGCCGGTGACCTGGCTGGTCCGCCCGGACAACCCGCCGGTCGCCGAGCTGCCCGGCGAACGCGGCCAGTCGCTGACCGACCTCATGCCGGACAACGTGCGCTGGAGCGTCTACATGGCGATCATCGCGGTGGCGGTCACGGCGATCTGGCGCGGCCGGCGGCTCGGGCCCGTGGTGACCGAGCGCCTGCCCGTCGTCGTACGCGCGGCCGAGACCGTCGAGGGCCGTGGCCGCCTCTACCGCGCCAGGCGGGCCAGGCAGCGGGCCGCCGAGGCGCTGCGCGCGGGCGCGATCGACCGGCTGACCCCCCGGCTCGGCCTGGCCACCGGGGCCGGCGGCCGGGAGGTGGTGGCCGCCCTCGCCGCCCGCACCGGCCAGGACGCGCACCGGGTCGGCGCGGCCCTGTACGGCCCGCCGCCCGCCGACGACGCGGCCCTCGTCGCCCTCGCCGCATACTTGGACCACATGGAAAGGCAGGTCAGTGAACTCTGAGCAGAGTTACCACCCGACGACGTCCGCCGACGCGGCCAGGGACGCGCTCGCCGCGCTCCGCGCCGAGGTGGCCAAGGCCGTCGTGGGCCAGGACGCGGTGGTGACGGGGCTGGTCATCGCGCTGCTGTGCAGGGGGCACGTGCTGCTGGAGGGCGTGCCCGGTGTGGCGAAGACGCTGATGGTGCGCACGCTGAGCGCCGCGCTGTCCCTGGACTTCAAGCGGGTGCAGTTCACGCCCGACCTGATGCCCGGCGACGTGACCGGCTCGCTGATCTACGACGCGAAGACCGCGGAGTTCGAGTTCCGCGAGGGCCCTGTCTTCACGAACCTGCTGCTCGCCGATGAGATCAACCGCACCCCGCCGAAGACGCAGGCCGCGCTGCTGGAGGCGATGGAGGAGCGGCAGGTCAGCGTGGAGGGGTCGGCCCGGCCGCTGCCCGACCCGTTCGTGGTCTGCGCGACCCAGAACCCGGTCGAGTACGAGGGCACCTACCAGCTCCCCGAGGCGCAGCTCGACCGGTTCCTGCTGAAGCTGACCGTGCCGCTGCCGCCGCGCGAGCAGGAGATCGCGGTGCTGGAGCGGCACGCCCGCGGCTTCGACCCGCGCGACCTGTCGGAGGTCAAGCCGGTCGCGTCCGCCGCG
The DNA here is from genome assembly GCF_019397265.1 of Nonomuraea coxensis DSM 45129. Taxonomy (NCBI): domain Bacteria; kingdom Bacillati; phylum Actinomycetota; class Actinomycetes; order Streptosporangiales; family Streptosporangiaceae; genus Nonomuraea; species Nonomuraea coxensis. The sequence goes on along the minus strand of NZ_CP068985.1, from coordinate 1,221,587 downwards.
GACCTCGCCGCAGGGCGGGAGGCCGCGTCCCAGGTGCACGTGGCGCCCGAGGTGCTCGGCTACATCGTGGACGTGGCCCGCGCGACCAGGAGCTCCCCGTCGTTGCAGCTCGGCGTCTCGCCGCGAGGGGCGACGGCGCTGCTCGCGGCCTCCCGCGCGTGGGCGTGGCTGTCCGGGCGGCACTACGTGACCCCCGACGACGTCAAGGCGCTGGCCAGGCCCGCGCTGCGGCACCGCGTGGGCCTGCGGCCCGAGGCGGAGCTGGAGGGCGCGACCGCCGACGGCCTGCTCGACGGCATCCTGGCCTCGGTCCCGGTCCCGCGCTGATGGCGCTGACGGGGCGGGCCGGGCTGGTCGCCGCGCTCGGGATCGTGCTGGTGATGCTCGCGCCGCGGCCCGGGGCGGCGCTCGCCGGGGTGTGCCTGCTGCTGGCGGCGGCGATCGTGATCGACCTGACGTTCGCGGGGGCGGTGCGGCCGCTGCGCCTGCACCGGTCCGGCGACACCCTCGTCCGGCTGGGGCAGCGGGCCACGGTCGAGCTCGTCGTGGAGAACCCCGGGTCCAGGCGGGTGCGGGGCGTGCTGCGCGACGCCTGGCCGCCGTCGGCCGGGGCGACGCCGCGGGTCGCGCGGATCGACGTGCCAAAGGGCGAGCGGCGCAGGATCGTCGTCACGCTCGACCCGACCCGGCGGGGCGACCGCTCGTCGGTGGCGGTCACGGTGCGCTCGCTCGGGCCGCTCGGGCTGGCCGCCCGGCAGGGCGGGCACCGCGCGCCGTGGACGGTGCGGGTGCTGCCGCCGTTCCTGTCGCGCAAGCACCTGCCCTCGCGGCTGGCCCGGCTGCGCGAGCTCGACGGGCAGCATCCCGCGCTCGTACGCGGCCAGGGCACCGAGTTCGACTCCCTGCGCGAGTACGTCGTCGGCGACGACGTGCGCTCCATCGACTGGCGGGCCACGGCGCGCCGGCACGACGTGGTGGTGCGCACCTGGCGGCCGGAACGCGACCGGCGGGTGCTGATCGTGCTCGACACCGGGCGCACGTCGGCGGGCCGGGTGGGCGACGCGCCGATCCCCATGGCGGGCGCGACGCCGGGCGGCGGGCTGCTGGTCAGGCCCGATCCCCGGCCGGTGCCCGGCTGGCCGCGGCTCGACTGGTCGATGGACGCGGCGCTGCTGCTGGCCGCGCTCGCCGCGCGGGCCGGCGACCAGGTCGACTTCCTCGCCTACGACCGGGCCGTACGCGCCTGGGTGGGCGGCGCCTCCCGCACCGAGCTGCTGTCGTCGCTGGTCAACGTCATGGCGCCGATCGAGGCAGAGCTGGTCGAGGCCGACGCGCAGGGCATGGTGGCGGCGGTGCTGTCGCGGGCCAGACGGCGCTGCCTGGTGGTGCTGCTCACCGACCTCAACGGGGCGGCCATGGACGAGGGGCTCATGCCGGTGCTGCCGCAGCTCGCCTCGCGGCACCTGCTGCTGGTGGCCGGGGTGTCCGATCCGCGGGTGGCCGCGATGGCGGCGCGGCGGGGCTCGGCGGAGGAGGTCTACGACGCGGCGGCGGCCGAGCACGCCCAGCTCGAACGGCGGCGCATCACCGCCCGGCTGCGGCGCGCCGGGGTCGAGGTCGTGGACGCCCCGCCGGAGGACATCGCGCCCGCGCTGGCGGACGCCTACCTGGCCCTGAAGGCGGCAGGCCGGCTGTAGGCGGCGGGGCGGGTGTAGGCGGCGGGGCGGGTCAGGCGGCTGGGGCGACGTCGGGGGCGCGTTCTAGGTCGCCGGTCTCGGCGGCCCGCGCGGCCCGGCGGCCGAAGCCGATGACGTACGCGAGGAACGCCGCCTCGGCGAGCACCCCGATGCCCACGCGGGCCCAGGTCGGCAGCGGCGACGGGGTGACGAACGCCTCGATCAGCCCCGACAGGAACAGCACCACGACCAGCCCCAGCGCCACGCTCATCACGGCCCGCCCCTGCTCGGCCAGCACCTCGGTGCGCCGGCGCGGCCCCGGGTCGATGACCGTCCAGCCGAGCCGCATGCCGACGGCCGCCGCCAGGAAGACGGCGGTCAGCTCCAGCAGCCCGTGCGGCGTGATCAGCCCGAAGAAGATGTCCAGCTTGTCGCGGGAGGCCATGAGCCCGCCGGACACGCCGACGTTCGCCGCGTTCTGGAACAGCACGTACGGAATGGGCAGCCCCAGCAGCACCGAGTAGATGATCACCTGGGCCGACACCCAGGCGTTGTTGATCCACACCCGGCCGGCGAACGACGCGGCCGGGTTCTCCGAGTAGTAGTCGGCGAAGTCGTGCTCGACGAGCTGGGTGATCTCGTCGGGCGTGCCGATCACGGCCTGCACGTCGGGGTTGGCCGCCACCCACGCGCCGAACACCCACGCCACCGCCGTGGTCGCCAGCGCCGTGGCCAGCCACCACCACCGCGCCCGGTAGGCGACCACGGGGAACGACACCGTGAAGAAGCGGACGAACTCCCGCCAGGCGGGCGTGTGCGCCCCCGTCACCGCCGACCTGGCCCGCGCCACCAGCGCCGACAGCCGGCCGGTGAGCATCGGGTCGTGCGCCGAGGAGCGGACGATCGACAGGTGCGTCGCCACCCGCTGGTAGAGGTCGACCAGTTCGTCCACCTCGGCGCCGGTCAGCGACGAGCGGTGCTTCACCAGGTGGTCGAGCCGGTCCCATGCGGGGCGGTGTGCGGCGATGAACGCGTCGATGTCCACCCGAACATTCTGGCCGCTCGTTCACCTGCGCAGAGCCGTTAGGCTCCAGATATGTCGGAGGTTGTGACAGGTGATGCCGTCGTCGTCGAGGTACGCGTGGCGCAGATGCCCTCGCGCGCCCTGGCGATCGTCATCGACCTGGCCGTGCAGGTGACCGTGCTGGTGGGGGCCTACGTCCTGCTGGGGGCGTTCGCCACGGTGTCGGACCCGGCGGCGTTCGCGGCTGTCATGATCACGCTGATGGTCCTGGTGATCGTCGGCTACCCGGTGATCTTCGAGTCGGTGAGCAGGGGGCGCAGTCTCGGCAAGCTGGCGCTCGGGCTGCGGGTGGTGAGCGACGACGGCAGCCCCGAGCGGTTCAGGCAGGCGCTGTTCCGCGGGCTCGCGGGCCTGGTGGAGCTCTGGATGCTCTCCGGGGCGCCCGCGCTGATCGCCTCGCTGGTCTCGCAGCGGGGCAAGCGGCTGGGCGACGTCTTCGCCGGCACGATCGTCATCTCCGACCGGGCGCCGCGGCAGAGCGGGCAGGCCGTCCAGATGCCGCCGCCGCTCGCCGCCTGGGCGTCCACGCTGGAGCTGTCGCGGCTGCCGGACGAGGTGGCGCAGGCGGCCCGGCAATACCTGCTGCGCTGGCACGACCTTTCGCCGCAGGCCCGGCACGAGATGGGGGTGCGGATCGCGGCCCAGACGGCGGCGTTCGTCTCGCCCGCCGCGCCGGCCGGGGTGCCGCCGTACGCGTATCTGAGCGCCGTGCTGGCCGAGCGTCGCCGCCGCGAGGAGGCCCGGCTGGCGCTGCGCGCGGGCGTCGCGGCCGGCCCTCCGCCGCCGCGCCCCCAGTACACGCCACCGCCACCCCAGCCCCCGTACGCGCCACCACCCCCGCAGCCCCAGTACGCGCCGCCGCCCCCGCCCGCGAACCCCTACGCTCCCCCGCCGGCTCCGCCGTCTCCGGCCGGTCCTGGGGCGGGCACCACGCCGGGCGGGTTCGCGCCCCCGCAATGACGAACGGCGGCCGCCCCCATCAGGGGACGGCCGCCGCCGCTCAGCGGGTCAGTGGCCCCGGTCGGGCCGGTACGACTCCTGGGTCTGCACGTTCAGCCGATCCGTCCGGACGTGCCGGGCGCTGTCGGTCAGCCGATCGTCGATCTTGACGACGTCCAGGCCGGCGTGGAAGTCGGCCCCGTAGATGTAGCCGTTGTAGTAGTAGGCGGACCAGATGCCGCCGCCGCTGCCGTCCGCGCGGGGACCGCGTTCGAAGTAGCCGATCTCCCTCGGGTTGGCGGCGTCGGTGAAGTCCCAGACGGACAGGCCGCCCATGTACCACGCCTGCACCATGATGTCGCGGCCCTTGACCGGGATCAGGGAGCCGTTGTGCGCGACACAGTTCTCGCTGTCGGCCTGGTACCGCGGGATCTTGAAGTAGCTCTTGAAGACGAGCTGCCCGTGGACGATCTCGTAGATGGCGTTCGCGCCCCGGTTCGGGCCGGTGGCCTCGTTGCAGGTGGCCAGGCCACCGCCGCCGAGCTCGTCGGTGAAGACGACCTTCCTGGCGTCGTTGCTGAACGTGGCCGAGTGCCAGAACGCGAAGTTCGGGTCGGTGGTGCGGGCGGTCACCCGCGGGTTGAGCCGGTCGCGGATGTCGAACAGCACGCCGTCGCCCATGCAGGCGCCGGCCGCGATGTCCTTCTCCGGGTAGACGGTGATGTCGTGGCAGCCGCTCGTCGGCAGCAGCAGGCCGGGCTGGGTCTCGTTGCCGCCGTCGGGGAAGACGACCGGGGTGGCCGCGACGGCCGCCTCGGCGGGGTTCCTCAGCGGCACCTTGATGATCGAGATCTTGTCGTGCGGCGGCTGGCAGTCCGGGAACGTGCTGCTCGGGTTGTACGACGAGACGTAGACGTAGACGTTCTTGTTCTGGTCGCGGCCCTTGCCCGGCACCAGGGTCAGCGTGTGGGAGCCGCAGTTCGTCTCGACCGACTTGACGTAGCGCGGATTGGCCTTGTCGGAGATGTCGAAGATGCGGACGCCCTCCCACGCCTCCTTGCGGTCGGCGCTCAGGGCCGTGCTGTTGCAGGAGTCGTCGCTACGGGAGGAGTCGACGGCGCTGAACAGCAGGTTGCCGTACACGCTGACGTCCATCTGCGACCCCGGGCAGACGACGGAGCTGACCGGTCTGGCCCGCTTCGGGTCGCGGATGTCGTAGATGGAGAAGCCGCCGTAGTTGCCGACGTAGGCGTAACCGTCCTGGAAGGCGAGGTCGGTGTTGATGGTGCCGGCGAGCGGGGCGGGTTTGGGGATGTTGAGCACGTGGGTGACGTTGCCGCTGGTGACGACGGTGTCGGCCGGCGGGATGTCGGCGGTGGTCGCGGTGGTGGACGCGGTCGTGGACGCGGTGGCGGTCGCGGGGGTCGCGGTCAGCGACAGGGCGAAGGCCGCCGCGACCGCCGCGAGGGAGCGGCGCGGGATGGACACTCGGGAGCCTCCTTGACGTCAGTGACCGTGGCCGTGGTCCGGGTAGCCGGCCTGCGTCTGCGCGTTGAGCGAGCGCATCTTGACGCTGTTCGCCTGGTTCGTCCGCGGGTCGTTGATCTTCAGCACGTCCAGGCCGAGGTTGAAGTCGGAGCCGTAGATGTAGCCGTTGTAGTAGTACGCCGACCAGAAGCCGCCGCTCAGCGCCGGGGCGGTGTTGTCCGGGCCGCGCTCGAAGAAGGCGATCTCCTGGGGGTTGGCCGAGTCGGTGAAGTCGACCACGGAGATGCCGCCCTGGTACCACGCCTGCACCATGATGTCGCGGCCCTTGACCGGGATGAGCGAGCCGTTGTGCGCGACGCAGTTCTCGGTGTCGGCCTGGTGGCGGGCGATCTTGAAGTAGCCCTTGAAGACGAGTTGCCCGCCCACGATGTCGTAGTAGGCGTTGGCGCCCCGGTTCGGGCCGATGGCCTCGTTGCAGGTGGCCCTGGTGCCGCCGCCGAGCTCGTCGGTGAAGATCACCTTGGTGCCGGTGTTGTTGAACGTGGCCGAGTGCCAGAAGGCGAAGTTCGTCTCGTCACGCACCTGGGCGGTGACCCTGGGCTGCTCGGGGTCGCGGATGTCGAGCAGGATGCCGTCACCCATGCAGGCGCCGGCGGCGATGCCCTTCTCCGGGTAGGCCGTGATGTCGTGGCAGCCGGTCGTGGCCGACTTGCCGTTGGGGTAGCTGCCCGGCACGCCGCCGAAACCGCCGTCGGCGAACAGGTTGGGCGTGGCGATCACGGACGCGGCCGTCGGGTTCCCCAGCGGGACCTTGATGATCGAGATCAGGTCGTGCGGCGGCTGGCAGTCGGGGAACGCCGCGTTCGGGCTGTAGGAGGAGACGTAGACGTAGACGTTGTCGCCCTTGCGGTCGGGCACCAGCGTGTGGGTGTGGGAACCGCAGTTGGTCTCGACGGACTTGATGTAGCGCGGGTTGGCCTTGTCGGAGATGTCGAAGATGCGCATCCCCTCCCACGACTCCTTGACGGTGGCGGGCTGCGAGGTGCTGCCGCACGAGTCGTCGTTGCGTGAGGAGTCGACGGAGCCGAACAACAGGTTGCCGTAGACCGACACGTCCATCTGGCCGCCGGGGCAGACCACCGAGCTGACCAGCCGCGTCTTCTTCGGGTTCTTGATGTCGTAGATGGAGAACCCGTAGTAGTTGCCCACGTAGGCGTAGTCGCCCTGGAAGGCCATGTCGGTGTGGATGTCGGCGAGGGCCTCGGGCTTCGGCACGTTGGTGACGTGCGTGATGTTGGGGCTCATGACGATCTCGCCGGGCGCCGGGATGTCCGCGGCCTGGGCGGGCAGGGTGGTGCCCGCCAGTGCCGTGACCGCAGCGAACAGGATCAGGGCCCTGCGGGGGCTTAACACCGGTGAATCCTCCTATAAAGGGAGCATAAATCTAGGCCATCTTGTCTCTCCGAAGCTCCGCTAGCCAGCGTCCAAGCTGTCAAATTTTGTTCCGATTCGACCTCTTTTAATCCATCCGTCCATGGCTTAGAGTGCGCATGCTCGACACCGTCAGTCAGGGAGGCTGGGTGCGCTCCGCGCTCAAGGTCATCGCAGGCACGCTCGTCACCCTCACCGCCATCGCCGGCTGCTCCTCCGGCCCGCCCCCCGCACCCCGGGCGGACGCGACCGCGCCCGTGATCGCTCCCGGGCGTCCCGGCGAGCAGGCGAGGACGCTCGGCCCCGAGCAGGCCGCCACCGCCGTGCCCTCGCCGACCGCGAACGCCGCCGACGTCATCTACGTCCAGGACATGATCGTCCATCACCGCCAGGCGCTCGACATGGCGCTGCTGGCGCCGAGCCGGGCCCAGTCGGCCAAGGTGAAGGGCATGGCCGACCGGATCAAGGCCGCCCAGGGCCCCGAGATCCAGTACATGACGGGCTGGCTGCGCGAGCAGGGCCAGAAGGAGCCCGACCACCACGCCGCGCACGACGGCATGCCGGGCATGGCCACGCCCGGGCAGCTCGACGCGCTGAAGGCGGCCAAGGGCACGGCCTTCGACCGGATGTTCCTGCAGCTCATGATCAACCACCACCTGGGCGCGATCACGATGTGCGAGCAGGTGCTGAGCAGCGGCTCGCACATGCGCATCGAGGAGCTGGCGAGCGAGGTCAGCGTCGAGCAGACCGCCGAGATCCGCCGCATGCAGCAGATCGAGCGCGAGCTCCCGCCCGGCTGACCGGCTCCTTAAGAGGTCAGGAGCCGACGCGCCAGGAGTGCAGGTAGTCCTCCTGCTCGCCGGTCAGCCGGTCGATGGCGATGCCGGCCGCGGCCAGCTTGAGCCTGGCCACCTCGTGGTCGATCTCCTCCGGGACGTCGTACACGCCGGGCGCGAGGCCCGCGCGCTCGGCGGCCAGCCACTCCACGGCGAGGGCCTGCGCGGAGAACGACATGTCCATCACGGCCGCCGGATGCCCCTCGGCCGCCGTGAGGTTGACCAGCCGGCCCTCGGCCAGCAGCAGCAGGCGGCGGCCGTCGGGCATCACGTACTGGTCGGTGTTGGGGCGCACGCCGCGCTGCACCTCGCCGGCCAGCTCGTCCAGCGCGCGCACGTCGATCTCCACGTCGAAGTGCCCCGCGTTGGCCAGGATCGCCCCGTCCTTCATGACCGACAGGTGCTCGGCCCTGATCACGTCGCGGTTGCCGGTCACGGTGACGAACAGGTCGCCGAGCGCCGCGGCCTGCGCCATCGGCCGCACCTCGTAGCCCTGGAGGGTCGCGTCGAGCGCCTTGACCGCGTCGATCTCGGTCACGATCACCCGCGCCCCGAACCCCTTGGCCCGCTCGGCCACGCCCCGCCCGCAGTAGCCGAAGCCGGCCACGACCACCGTACGGCCGGCGAGCAGCGTGTTCGTGGCCCGCATGATGCCGTCCAGGGTGGACTGGCCGGTGCCGTACCGGTTGTCGAACATGCGCTTGGTCCGGGTGTCGTTGACGGCCACGACGGGGAAGCGCAGCGCCCCCTCCGCCGCCATCTGGCGCAGCCGGATGATGCCGGTCGTGGTCTCCTCGCAGCCGCCGCTCACCCGCTCCAGCAGGTTGGTGCGCTCGGTGTGCAGGATGTTGACCAGGTCGCAGCCGTCGTCGAGCACGAGATCGGGCCCCAGGTCGAGCGCCTGGTGGATGTGCCGGTAGTAGGCGCTCCGGTCGACGCCCGCGCGGGCGTGCACCCTGACCCCGTAGTCACGCAGCGCCTCGGCCACGTCGTCCTGCGTGGACAGCGGGTTGGAGGCGGCCAGGGCGATCTCCGCCCCGCCCGCCTGCAGCGCCCCCATCAGCACGGCCGTCTCGGCCGTGACGTGCAGGCAGGCCGCGATCTTCAGCCCGGCGAGCGGCCGTTCGAGCGCGAACCGCTCGCCGACGGCCGTCAGCACCGGCATCGAGCGGGCGGCCCACGAGATCTGCCGCTCGCCGCTTTCCCTCAGGTCCATGGCCTGCCGCGGCGGATCAGTAGCGGTAGTGGTCGGACTTGTACGGACCCTCGACGTGCACGCCGATGTAGGCGGCCTGCTCCTTCGTCAGCTCGGTGAGCTTGACGCCGAGCGCGTCGAGGTGCAGCCTGGCCACCTTCTCGTCGAGGTGCTTGGGCAGCGTGTAGACCCCGATCGGGTATTCGGCGGTCTTGGTGAACAGCTCGATCTGCGCGATCACCTGGTTGGTGAACGAGTTGGACATGACGAAGCTGGGGTGGCCGGTGGCGCAGCCCAGGTTCATCAGCCGGCCCTCGGCGAGCACGAGGATCGAGTGGCCGTCGGCGAAGACCCACTCGTCCACCTGCGGCTTGATGGTGTTCCGCACGATGCCGGGCTGCTTGGCGAGGCCGGCCATGTCGATCTCGTTGTCGAAGTGGCCGATGTTGGAGACGATCGCCTGGTGCTTCATCCTCGCCATGTGGTCGGCGGTGATGATGTTGAAGTTGCCGGTGGCGGTCACGAAGATGTCGGCGATGCCGACGACCTCGTCCAGGGTGGTGACCTGGAAGCCGTCCATGGCGGCCTGGAGGGCGCAGATCGGGTCGATCTCGGTGACGATGACGCGGGCGCCCTGGCCGCGCAGCGCGTCGGCGCAGCCCTTGCCGACGTCGCCGTAGCCGCAGACGACCGCGACCTTGCCGCCGATGAGCACGTCGGTGGCGCGGTTGAGGCCGTCGATGACGGAGTGGCGGCAGCCGTACTTGTTGTCGAACTTCGACTTGGTGACCGAGTCGTTGACGTTGATGGCCGGGAAGAGGAGCTGGCCGTTCTTGTGCATCTCGTAGAGGCGGTGCACGCCGGTGGTGGTCTCCTCCGTCACGCCCCTGATGCTCTCGGCGATGCGCGTCCACCTCTTGTCGGCGCCGACCGTGCGGGTGAGCAGGTCGACGATGACGTGCCACTCCTCCGGGTCGTCGGCCGTGGCGGGCGGGACGGCGCCGGCCTTCTCGTACTCGGCGCCCTTGTGCACGAGGAGCGTGGCGTCGCCGCCGTCGTCGAGGATCATGTTGGGGGCGTCACCGCCGGGCCAGGTGAGCGCCTGCTCGGTGCACCACCAGTATTCCTCCAGCGTCTCGCCCTTCCAGGCGAACACCGGGACGCCCTTCGGGTCCTCGGGGGTGCCGTCGGGGCCGACGACCACCGCGGCGGCGGCGTGGTCCTGGGTGGAGAAGATGTTGCAGCTCACCCAGCGGACCTCGGCGCCGAGGGCGACCAGCGTCTCGATGAGGACGGCGGTCTGGATCGTCATGTGCAGGGAGCCCATGATCTTCGCGCCGCGAAGGGGCTGGGAGGCCGCGTATTCCTTGCGGATCGCCATCAGGCCGGGCATCTCGTGCTCGGCGAGCCGGATCTCCTTGCGGCCGAAGTCGGCAAGTGAAAGGTCTGCGACCTTGAAGTCCATGGGTTTCCCCTCGCGCTGACGGATGATTGTCGCGAGAAGTCTAGGCGGCACCGGACGGCGGTCGCATCCGCAGGACGTCGAAACTGACGTAAGAATGTAAGAATGCGCATCACGGAAGCGGCCAGACGGCTCGGCATGTCCCCTCGAATGCTCCGGTACCGGGAGGCGCTCGGGCTGCTGCCGCCGGTGCGGGAGCAGGGCGCGCACCGCCGCTTCGGGCCCGAGGAGCTGGCCGCGGTCGCGCAGGGGGTGGAGCTGGAGAAGCGGTTCGACGTCTCGCCGGCCGAGCTGGCGTTCGCGCTGCGGGTGCTGAGCGAGCCCCCGGTGGCGGCCGCCGTACGCGACCTCGGGGTGCGGATCGGGCGCATCCAGGTGCCGCGCAGGGCCCTCGACTTCGAGAAGGAGAAGGCCCTGCGCCTGCTGCGCTCCGGCGGCCGCCCGTCAGGCGGGTGAGCGGCTCAGCTCGACGCCGGCGTGCGCAGGCGGTCGAGGTCGGGCTCCAGGTAGATGACCCGGGCGATCGGCACCGCGTCGCGGATGCGCCGCTCGGCCTCGTCGATGCCGCGCGCCACCTCGGCCGCCGTGTCGTTGTGCTCGACCGCGATCTTCGCCGCCACCAGCAGCTCCTCGGGGCCGAGGTGCAGCGTGCGCATGTGGATGATCCGCGACACCTCCGGCGCGCTCTCCAGCGCGGTGCGGATCTGGCCCTCCACCTCCGGCGAGGCGCCCTCGCCGACCAGCAGCGACTTCGTCTCCATGGCCAGCACCACCGCGATGATCGCCAGCAGCACGCCGATCATCATGGTGCCGATGCCGTCCCAGGTGCCGTCGCCCGTGATGACCGCCATCGTCACGCCGAACAGCGCGAAGATGAGGCCGAGCAGCGCGCCGAGGTCCTCCAGCAGGATGACGGGCAGCTCCGGCGACTTCGACCGGCGCACGAACGCCACCCACGACTGCTTGCCGCGCACCGCGTTGGATTCCTTGATCGCGGTCCGGAACGAGAACGCCTCCGCGATGATCGCGAAGATGAGCACGCCGAAGGCCCAGATGGGCGCCGAGACCTCCTCAGGGTGGGAGATCTTGTGGAAGCCCTCGTAGAGGGAGAACGCCGCGCCGATGGTGAACAGCACCACCGCGACCACGAAGGCGTAGAAGTAGCGCTCGCGCCCGTAGCCGAAGGGGTGCTCCTTCGTGCTGGCCCGCGCCGCCCGCTTGCCGCCGATCAGCAGCAGCACCTGGTTGCCCGAGTCGGCGACGGAGTGGATGCCCTCCGCCAGCATCGACGACGATCCGGTGAACGCCGCCGCCACGAACTTCGCCACCGCGATGGCCAGGTTGGCGGACAGGGCCGCAATGATCGCTTTTGTTCCGCCGCTCGCGCTCACCGGTCTTCTCCACTCATAGGCTTAACCCTTGGAGGGATCCTATTGGGAGATTCTTGCCTTGAGTTCCGTGATCGCGGACACAGAGGTCGGATCGATGCCGTAGCCGAGCGCGAGATAGGCGCTCGCGTAGTCGCCGAGCCCGATCAGCGAAGCCATCCGCTCCAGCGGATGCGCGCCCTCGGCGGCCAGCTCGGTCACCGGCACGTCGCGGTCGCGGGCCAGCCGCAGCGCCGCCTCGCGCTGCCGCGTCACCTGCGGATGCTCCTCGACGTCCCGCAGGAGCACCAGCCGCAGGGTGCGGCCGGAGGTGTCGGCGAAGATGTCGCGCTCGGCCATCGGACCGTCGAACACGGCCACCTGGTTGTGGCCCGCCTCGGGCAGCTCGCCGCAGATCGCCGGATATTTGGCGTTGGCGTTGAGCTGGCCGGTCAGCCGGGCCGCCGCCACCCGCGTGACGGCCGACGTGCCCCAGATCATCGGCACGCTCTCGGCGAGGTCCATCGCGAGGGACTTGCCGGGGTTGATGAAGGTGTCGCTGGACGGCCGGCACCGGTTCGCCATGTCCTCCAGCGCACTCGCCACCCGCTCGAACAGGCCGGGCTCGACGCTCACCAGCCGCAGCGCGGCGGCGGCCACGACGGCCGGGATCGCCAGCAGCCACAGGTTGGCCCGTGACGGCCCGGTGACCGGCACCGCCACGTAGCTCGCCGACGCCTGGACGGCGATCGCCTCCAGCGCGGAGCCCGCGGGCCCCACGCCGAGCAGCGTGCAGCCGCGCCGGACGGCCTGCGTGGCCACCGACACGGTCTCCTCGGTGTCGCCCGAGCCGGACACGGCGATGACGAGATCGGTCGCGCCCACCCAGCCGGGAAGCTGGTAGGAGCGCAGGGTCACGATCGGCAGCGGCACACCCGAGCCGGCCACGGCGGCGAGCATGTCGCCCGCGACGCCCGAGCCGCCCATGCCCGCCACCACGACCGCCCTCGGGCGCCCGTGGGCGAGCAGCCGGTCGAGGTGGGCCTCGGCGGCCACGCGGGCGCCGGTGCGGACCTGCGCCGCGGACGCGGCGACCGCGGGCAGCATGCCGGAGGGGTCGGCCTCGCTCAGATGAGCCTGGTCGTCGAGCCGGTCCGGCTCCCAGGTCACGGCTTCCTGGCCTCGTCGACGAGCAGAACGGGGATGTCATCCCGGACGGGGTAGACCAGGCCGCAGCCCGTGCAGGCCAGCTCCTCGGACTCGGACTCGGCGCGCAGGGGCGCCTTGCACGCCGGACAGGCCAGGATCTCCAGCAGCCAGTCGTCGATCTTCACACGCTCACCTATCTCGCTTTCCGTCACCAGCTTGACCGTAACATCACGCCGCGACCGCTCAGGCGGGCTGAGCCTGATGTATGACGGCCTGGATGTGTTGGAACACCGCCTGGCTCGCACCGCAGTGCGTGAAGTTGCGAGTGGCCTGATGCACGGGACTGGAATAGTCGATCAGCGATCCATCGAAGGCGGTCCAACGTCCACCCGCCTCCTCCACGACGATATGCGGCGCCACATTGTCCCAGATCTTGGAGGTTCGGTTCAAGAAAGCTCCGTAGCGGCCGCTCGCCACCATGACGACGTCGAAGGCGGAGTTACTGCTCCGGAGCTTGTACGGCCCCGCCAGCAGGAGCTCGGCCAGCAGCTCGCATTCGGCTCGCGCGACCTCCGGACGGTCCGGATCGGCGTCGATGCCGTAGCAGAGCATGCGGCCACCCAGCTCGCCCCCCGCCGCCACCCGGACGGGCACTCCATTGCAGGTGGTGCCTTCGCCCTTCTCCGCGCTGTAAATCTCCCGGAAGGCCGGCAGGGCGATGCCCCCGGCGATCGGAGTGGCGTCCTCCAGGAGACCGATCATGATCCCGTACTGCGGAAGCCCGGCCGCGAAGTTGCTCGTGCCGTCTATGGGGTCGATGACCCAGGTGTAGCGGGAGTTGTTGTCGAGAACACCGGCCTCCTCGTCGATGAGGCTGTGCCGGGGAAACTCCTCCCGGACCAGGCCGAGCAACAGTTTCCCGATCGCGGAGTCCGCCTCGGTGAGCACCTGGTGCGGGTCGCCCTCCTTGACCCGGCCGCTCACGTGGCCGAATTTGTCCAGAGCCACCTCGGACGCCAAGCCGAGCGCGTGCTCGACAAACTCTCTGTACATCTGCACACACCCTAACGGACGGTCACCGATTTAGCGAGATTCCGTGGTTTGTCGATCTCTCGACCCAGATGAAGGGCGCTGGAGTAAGCGAACAACTCACCGACCACCAACTGCAGCACCAGATCGGAGATGACTTCGTCATGGTAGGGCAAGGGCTGATAATCCACGAACCTCAGGAGGTCGGCGTCGCCGAGGTCTGCGGGGCCAAAAGCCACTATGCGCCCACCGCGGGCGGAAACTTCGCTGATATTCGCCAGGGTCGCAGCAAAGAGGGTGCGATCGGCGCGTGGCGGGGGAATGAGAGCCACGGTGAGGAAACCGGGCGCGATCAATGAAATTGTCCCGTGCTTGAAAAATCCGGCACTCATTCCCTCCGCATGACGGTAGGTGGCCTCCTTATACTTGAGCGCGGATTCCAGCGCTACCGGATAAAGCGCTCCTCTGCCGACGAAGCCTCCCAAGGATGACCGCCTGGCTGACGACGGACTTGGTCGACAGCACACTGAGTCGTTCTCAGTAACCGAAGATCGCGTTGTGTGATGCCGATATGGTCCAATCGTGCTCGCGGTGCAGTAGCACGAGTGCGGCTCGGACGATCTGCCCGATGCGCCAGGGGTCGAGGCTGACTCGGCGCAGAGCCTTGAAGGTGACGGTGAGCAGGGCGTTCGCGCGTTCGCCGACGCCGCGCAGGCCCCGCAGCAGCTTGTTGTAGGTGTGCTGGTCGTCGCTGAGTATGGCCTGGCCGCGCTTCTTCTTCACCGGCACCCGGATGACGTCGGCGGCGCCTTCATATCCCAGGTCGGCCAGGGCCGGCACCGTGTCCCGCGCGGTGGCCAGGGTGGCGATGATGCCGTGGGTGCGGGCGCAGGTCATGTCATGTTCGCGGCCGGGGCGTACGTCGGAGACCCACAACGGCCAGCCGTCCGGGGCGGAGATCACCTGGATGTTGCCGCCGTGGTGCTTGTGTTTGCCCGACCACCACAGGTCGGCGCCGTTCGGGCCGGGCGTGGCGACGCGGTCGGTGGCGATGACGATGCCGTCGAGGTTGACGTGAGTCAGGCCCGTGTCGGCTGCGCTGTCGAGCACCTGCCGCAGGCCGGGGGCGTGGGCTGCCAGGACGTCGATGCCTTCGTGCAGGTAGCGGTAGGCGGTCTTGCGGCTGATGTGGTGGTCGGTGGCCAGTTGCTTGATCCGGGTGTTGTCGAGGAACCAGCGAAGGATCAAGACTGCCTGGGCGAAGCAGCCCAGCGCCCGGCGTCCTTTGCGGGTGCCGCGACGGCGGCGTTCAGTGTGCAGCAGGGCGGCCAGGAACAGCACAGTCTCGCGACGTACGTCGAGGGTCGCGGTGTATGTGACACTAGTGGGCACGTGAAGCCTCTGGTTCTGAAGTTGATCTCTAGTCAAGACCACTTCTACCAGGGGCTTTACGCTTGCTGATCACTAGGTTGGCTTGCCGGGTCCAAGGAGATCACGCACAGCAACTGTTCGTTACCGACAACGGCTCACTGATCTCCGGGCCGCACTCCTGGCGCAGTCTGTGGACCGCCATCCGCTCCTGGCTGGAGTTCGGCACGTTACTGATCGAGGTGAGCGCGGCGCCGCACCGCTGGGCGACTCGGCACATCTCCAGCGTGTCGAAGGTTTCACCTGACTGCGATATTGCGACCGCGCTGTCACCAGGACCGAGACGCGTGAAGTGCTCCGCCTCGCCCGAGAAGAGCGCGTTGGCCGCGACCTCGGCGAGATTGGCCAACAGGAACTGCCCGATCTGAGCCAGGTAGAACCCGCTGCCGGCGCCGAACAAGGTGACCCGGCGATCAGGTGGAGCGATCCCCTCGAAGCGAGGCGCGGGAATCCGCAAAGCGGACCGCACCGCTTGTGGGGGGGCAGACCAAGTAAGCCGGAAAGGGCTAATAGGGCTGGTCAGGGCCTCTGATGGCCACCGACGTGTGACCGTCTGCGTTGGCTGGTTGCGGTTTGGTGAAGGCTGGGGTGCATTTTGATCATCTGCCGCTATGGTGTGCGGGTTCTGGAGGTGATCGGTTAGAGAGGGCTCGCCGGTGACATCGATCGAGCGGACCGCCTACCCGCAGTTCAAGCGCCTGACCTCGGCGCGGGTGTTGCACGTGTTCTTCACCCCGACGGCTGATGAGATCGACTGGGCTCAAGAGCTCGCCAGGGGTTCACAGACGCTGTTCGCGCTGATTCTGGCGCTGAAGTGCTTCCAGAAGATGGCCCGTTTTCCCGCCCGTGAGGAGATCCCCGAGGTCGTTGTCGATCACGTGCGGCGCTGCCTGGGTCTGGCCGGCGATGTCGAGCCCGACCACGGGGCAGCGAGCACGGCCAAGTGGCACCGAAAGCAGATTCGGGCACGCCAGGGTGTGATCTACGACAAAGAGCAGGCCCGGGCCATAGCCGCCGAGGCCATCACGGAGGCGGCGCAGGCCAAGAACAACCCGCCGGATCTGATCAACGTGGCGCTGGAACGCCTGATCGAGGCCTCGCTGGAGTTGCCAGGGTTTACCACGCTGGATGAGATGGCCGCTACGATCCGGGCTCGGGTCAACGCTGAGATCTTCACCCGCGTCGTGGATCGGATGGGGGTGGACGGGCAGGAGCGCATGGGTGCGCTGCTGACGACGGTGGGAACGGACGGTAGGTCACTGTTCAACCGGCTGAAGAAGCCGGCACAGCGGCCCACCTGGGCGAAGTTCGATGCCCACGTGAAATACCTGGACGAGATCGACGCCCTTGGCGACACCTGGGAGTGGCTGGAGGGGATCGCCCTCACCAAGATCACCGATTTCGCTGGGGAAGCAGCGGCCCAGGACGCCGACACCCTGTCCCGCTACAACCCGGTCAAGAGGCTGGCGTTGCTGGCCTGTCTGCTGCACATGGCGCGGATGAGGGCTCGGGATGATCTGGCCGAGATGCTGTGCAAGCGGGTGGCAGCCAACCTGAAGAAGGCCCGGACCGCGCTGGAGGGCATCCGCGAGCGGCAGCGCGCAGTCAGCGAGCGGTTGATCGGCACCTACCGCACCGTGCTGGAGCACCTGGACCCCGAGGGCCCGGAGGCCGACCGGGGGGCCGAGCGCGCGGTGGCCGCGGTGAACAATGCTGGCGGGTTCGACGCCCAGCTGGCCGACATCGAGGAGGTCTCGGCCTTCCACGGAGACAACTACGAGGTGCTGGCCTACCGGTTCTTCAAGCGGGACCGGGCGGTGATGTTCGACCTGGTCGCCAAGCTGGAGCTGAAGGCCACCTCCCGCGATGAGTCGGTGCTGACGTCCCTGGAGCACGCACGCGCCCACGCGGGGCTGAGGCGGGACTTCATCCCGATGCCGCCACCGGTCGACGGCTCCGGCGGCCCGGGCTCCGGGATCATGTTCGCCTCGGGCAACTGGCGGCGCGCCGTCACCGACCGAGGCCGTCCCGGGATGGTGGCGCGGCGGCACTTCGAGGCGATGGTCTTCACCTACCTGGCCGAGGAACTGCGTACCGGCGATATCGCGGTGGTCGGATCGAACGAGTACGCCGATTGGAGCGCCAACCTGCTGCCGTGGGCCGAATGTGAGCCGCTGCTGGAAGGGTTCTGCGAGCAGGTCGGCGTGCCCAGCACGGCGGCCGGCTTCGTCGCGCACCTGCGTAGTAATCACCTGGCGGCCGCCGCGGAGTTGGACGCCGGGTATGAGGACAACGCTGACCTGGTGATCAGTGACGATGGGGCGCCCACGGTCAAGCGGCGCCGCGGACAGCAGACGTTGAAGGCCGCTGAGAAGCTGGCCGCGGCGATCGAGCGGCGCATGCCCGAGCGGTCGCTGTTGTCGATCGTGGCGCGCACCGCGCACTGGCTGGGCTGGCACCACCACTTCGGGCCGGCCTCCGGCTCGGATCCGAAGATCTCCGACCCGTTGTTCCGGTACTCGCTGACGGTGTTCACCGGCGGGATCAACCTGGGGCCGTACGAGGCGGCCAAACACCTGACCGGCGTCTCGGCCCGGGAGCTGTCGATGATCCGCAACCGGCACATCGACATCCGCAAGCTCAACGCGGCGATCGGATGCGTCGTCAATGCCTTCGCCGAGTTGGACGTGGTCAAGGCGTGGGGAGACGGGACCACGGTCGCCGCCGACGGCACTCATGTTGAGACCTACGTCGACAATCTGCTGGCCGAGACCTCGATCCGGTATGGAGGCGTGGGTGGCATCGCCTATCACTACGTCTCCGACACCTACGTGGCGCTCTTCTCCAGATTCATACCCTGCGGGGTATGGGAGGCGGTCTATCTGATCGAGGGTCTGCTGGCCAACGACTCCGACATCCAGCCGACCACCGTGCATGCCGACACGCAAGGCCAGTCGTTCCCGGTCTTCGCGCTGGCCACGCTCTTCGGGTTCGACCTGATGCCCCGCATCCGCAACTTCAAGGACCTGATCTTCTTCCGAGCCGACCCCCACCTGGTGTACCCGCACATCGACGCGCTGTTCGGCGACCGAGGCCGCAACGTGATCGACTGGGAGCTGATCGAGCGGCACTGGTGCGACCTGATGCAGGTGGCCATCTCCATCAGCGAGGGCCGGCTGAGCTCGGCCACCCTGATGCGGCGCCTGCGCTCGAACTCCCGCAAGAACCGCATCTACAAGGTCTTTCGCGAGGTCGGACGCAGCGTGCGCACGGTGGCGCTGCTGCGCTATCTGGCGGACCCGGCGCTGCGTGCCCGGGTCACCGCGGCGACCAACAAGGTGGAGACTTACAACGGGTTCTCCCAGTGGCTGGGGTTCGGCAACAACGGCGTGATCGCCGACAACGACCCCGAAGAGCAGGAGAAGTTGATCAAGCTTAATACCCTGCTGGCCAACCTCGTGATCTTCCACAACGCCCTGGACCTCATGGACGTGGTGCGCACCCTGGTGGCCGAGGGGTGGACCATCACCGCGGACGAGCTCGGAGCGCTGTCGCCCTACTTGCGCGCCCACATCCGCCGCTTCGGGGCCTACGCCACCGACGAGATCGGCGATGAGCCGGCGGCGTTCAATCCTGAACTCAAGGAGATTGACTTCACCGCCGTTGACCTGGCCGCCTGACGGTGTCGATGCGGCTGGTGGAGCCAATGGCTGGCCTGGCCTGGCTTCGTCCGTACACCCCTTACCCAGGCGTACGGTGAGCGTGGTGTCAGGTGGTGCGGCGTGCTAGGGGGTCGCGGGAGGCGACGTGGCTGGCGACGGCGTCGACGCTGGGCCGGGCGTAGCGTTCGAGGGAGCGGACCGAGGCGTGCCGGGAGCGGGCCAGCAGGGTGGGGGTGTTGGTCCCGTCTTCGGCCTCGTGGGTCAGCGCGGAGTGGCGTAGCTGGTGCAGCGTCCAGCCACCCCGCAGCTCGAGTTCGGCGGTGTCGGTGATGCCAGGGTGGGCCAGCGGCCGGGTGAGGGTCTCGAACAGTTCCGCGGCACGACGGTAGGACAGACGCGCTCGGCCGGTGACCGGGCAGACGTCGAGGGCGGGGGTGTGAGCGAGTGCCCGCCGGTCGGTGAGGAAGACCGGGCCGCGAGTGCGGCCCTTGAGCAGCCGCGGCAGCAGCTGGGCTGTGCCGGACTGCCAATGCACCCAGTCCGTGGCACCGCCCTTGGAGACGATACGGGCACGCTTGTCGGCCAGCAGGAGATCGTCGATGTCGAGGCTGAGGATCTCCTCGGCGCGGGCGCACGTGTCATACAGCATCCGCCACAGCGTCTTCTCCCGCAGGGGCGCTTTCAGCTCCAACAGCGCGGTGATCTGGGCGCGTGACAGCGCCCGGGTTCGGTCCGGCGGCGCGGGCCGGCGTTCGATTCCGACGATCGGGTTGGTGGCGAGCCACCCGCGCGCCCGCCACCAGCCGATGGCGGTCTTCAGCACGGACAGCTCCCGGTTGACGGTGTCGGCGTCGGCCAGCCGGGCTCGCGTCGCGAAGGCGTCGGCGAGCACGCCGGCGGTGGCCGGCTCGTCCAAGGTGGCGAAGGGGACGGCGGGTGGGGTGGCGCCGCGGCGGGCCCTGCCCAGGGGTGGCTGCTCGTCGCGGGCGAGCCAGGCCCAGGTGGTCAGCGAGATCCGGTAGATCCGCTGGGACGAGGCGGCGACCCCGGCGGAACGCAGATAGACCTCGACCGCGTCGGCGTACGTGCCGGGCCGATCATGTCCGAGCGGGAGCACGTCGGCGGCGATCAGGCTCACACGTACACCCCTCTCTCTGTCGCAGTAAATGCGTACACCTCAATCATGATCACCAGTGTGGGGGATCCAGCTCAGGATGGCATGGCGAGGGCCGCTGCCGCAGTAAATCCGGTATTTACTGCGGCAGCTCGCTCGCGTCCATTCGAGGGATTTTCGCAACGGAGCCGGTCTTGATCAAGCAGTCGATCTCGATATACGCTCTCTCCGTTTTGCCTGTGTATTTCCTGATAATCACCTGAAAGCGAGGTATGGGTGAGTTTATCTTCACCCCCCGTAGTGCGTCCGTCCGCGCCGATGCGCAGGCGCCGGTCCTGGACGCGCTTCATGGTCACCACCGTGGTGACCGTCCTGACGCTGACCGCGTCCTTAGCAGCCGAGAACGCCTCGGCCGTAGCTCAGACCTCCCTCACACCGACCGGTGCCACGACGCCCGCCGTGCAGCCGGTATCGGAGCGGCCTGACCGCGTCTCCGCCGCGTTATCGGCCCGGCTGCAGGGCAGCCGGGTTCTCGTGTCGGGGGAGACGACGGAGACGACGCTCACCTACGCCAACCCCGACGGCACCACCACCCTGGAAGCCTCCAGCGGCCCCGTCAGAGTCAAGCAGGGTGAGAGCTGGGCCCCGATCGACACCTCGCTCGTGGCCGCCGACGGGGTGCTGAAGCCGAAGGCGACGCTGGCCAACGTGACCTTCTCCGCGGGCGGCGGCGGCAAGCCACTGGCTGTGCTGGAGCGTTCCGACACGCAGTCCTACGTGCTTACCTGGCCCACTCCTCTCCCTGCGCCGAAGGTCGAGGGCAACAAGGCCATCTACAGCGACGCCGCAGGCCCCGGGGCGGACCTGGTTGTGACCGCCCTGCCCACGGGATTCAGCCATGATGTCGTACTGCGTGAGCGCCCAAGCGCACCAGTCGAGTACAAGATCCCGATCCAGACAAAGGGGCTCACCCTCGCCAAGACCAAACAGGGCGGGCTCGAACTCACCGACGCCAAGGGCACGACAGTGGCCGCGGCGCCGGAGCCGGTCATGTACGAGACCTCAACCGCTCCGACAACGGAGCAGCCTGCCCCTCCCGCACCGTCGCGGGGCGAGATTGACGCCCAGGTCGTGACCGATGGCGACCAGCAGCTGCTGGTCCTCAGGCCCGATGCGGAGTTCCTCGCCGACCCGGCTACCAACTATCCGGTGACCGTCGACCCTACAACCACGTTGTCCGTGCTGAGCGACACCACACTCACCTCCCCCACCGCAGGCTCGGTCGGAGACTCGGGGTACGGCAATCCGGGCGGTGAGGAACTGGTCATTGGCCAGGGCGACAGTGCCAGCGGGAGCACCACCAAACGGCACTTCGACAGGTCATTGTTGCGTTTCAACACCTCCTCCTTGGCGGGTAAAGCGATCACCGACGCCAAGCTAGAACTGCACACGGGGGACTACAACTGGGGGTGCGAGTCTGGGTTGAGCATCAAGGCCCAGCGCATCACCAGTTCATGGACGGCTAGCAGTACTGTCTGGTCCAACCAGCCGACGACGACCACCAGCGGCGAGCAGCGCGCCCAGGAACCAGGCCCCTGCACCGATGATTTCGACATCCCCGCGGGAACCTGGACCTGGCAGATCACCGACATCGCCAAGGCCTGGGCACAAGGCTCTCCCGGCTATGGCGTGATGCTGCGTCTCACCGAGGAATGGCCGACCGAGTTCGAGCGCCAGTACACGCGGTCCTTCCACTCCTCGGAAAAGACCGGCGCGGGGGCACAGCCGCCGAAACTGGTCGTCACCTACGGATCGGCACCGTCCCTGGACCAGTTGCGTGCGACGCCCATCGCCTCGGAGGGGGGTGTCATCTACGCATCAACTACCACTCCGGCTCTGCATGCATTTGTCAAGGATCCGGACGGAGGCGTGCTACGCGCCGAATTCGAAGTCGGGCACGACCCTGCCACCACGGGACAAGGCAGTGGCCTGATCTGGTCCGGCGCCGTGGACGGCGTACAAGCCGGAACTTCCGCGAAGATCACAGTCCCATCGGGCAAACTCACCGACGGGTGGAAAGTGCGCTGGCGCGCTCGCGCCTTTGACGGCGCCGAACACTCGGCCTGGTCGGCGTGGCAACTCCTGGCCATCGACGCTAGCCCACCACAGCAGCCGGCCATCCAGTGCCCGGTCCCGGCGAACGGCTGGGTCTCCTACATAAATCCGGACGAGCCTTACACCTGCATCGCTGGCTCCTCATCGGGCGACGTGTCCGGCTACTGGTGGGGACTGGACGATCCGACCACCCCCCACCTGAACACGGGACAGGCCGGGCAGCCGCTGGGACACATCATGATGAACCGTCCGGTCGGCTGGCACACCCTGTATGTAAAGACCCGGGACAAGGCCCACAACACCTCCCAGGCCGCCGCCTACAGCTTCGGCATCGGAGCGGGCGGCTTCCTCAGCCCCAAGGAGGACAGCCGTACCCAGCAGTCGGTGACGCTGGCCACCACCGCACCGCCTGGCCGGACAAGCGTCCGCTACGAGTGGTACGACGTCTGGTGGTATCCGATCCCAGCCAGTGACGTGACCCCGCCCGGCTCCAGCACCCCCATCTCCGGCTGGCCGCAGAGCCGTACCGACACGTCGAAGAACTTCGCCGACCTCATCTGGAACGTGGCCAAGACGGTCCAGGACCAACGAGGTCAGGTCAAAGTCCGGGCCTGCTTCAGCGGAGGCACGGTAGCCGAGGATTGCACAGAACCCATCACGTTCACCCTCGACACCTCCGCCTTCGGCGGCTCCTACGCCACCGCCGACATCGGCCCTGGTACCGTCGCCCTGCAATCCGGCGACTTCTCCCTCACCAGCACGGACGCGAGTCTGTTCGGCATCTCGGTCAACCGCACTCTCACCACCCTCCGACCCACCTCACAATACGAAGCCGGAGTCTTCGGCCCCGGCTGGAAGGACTCCTTCCCCGCCACACCCTCGTGGGTATCCGAATACACCCCCTCCGGCGACGGCGCCTCCGATTCCCTCCAGCTCATCGGCCCCAACGGTGCGTCCTTGACCTACGTCAAGAACGGCAGCAGTTTCGGCGGCGTCGGCGATGCCGCCGACGGCACACGCATCAGTACCAGCGGCGAACAACTCATCGTCACCGACAGCAGCGGGAGCAAGACCACCTACACCAAGGTCCACGATTCCTGGTTGATAGCCCGCACCGAAACCACGGCCGCCGAATCGGCCGTCAACTACTACCGAGACATCAATGGGCGGGTGACCCGTATCCTCGCCCCTGTCCCCACCGGCGTCACTTGCGGGACGACCTTGGTGGCCGGCTGTCGAGCGCTTGAAATCTCCTACGCCACCGCCACCACCGCCACAGGGGTCGCCTCCGGCTGGGGCGATTTCAAGGAGCAGGTCAAGACCGTGTCGTTCACCGCGTTCGACCCTGAATCGAACGCCATGAAGACGACGCCGCTGGCGACTTACCTGTATGATTCGACCGGACACTTGCGCCAGGTCACCGACCCGCGTACCAATCTTGCCACGGTCTATTACTACACCGGCGAGGGCCGGGTCTCCCAGATCACCCCGCCTGGGCTCGCGCCGTGGCGGATGGAGTACGACAGCCGCGGCCGTCTCGCGCACGTGCAGCGCGAAGGAGGCGACGTCGACCCGACGTGGTCGGTCGCCTACGATGTGCCGATCGGCGGTACCGGAGTGCCGGTCGACTTGACCGCGGCGCAAACCAACAGATGGGGTCAGTCGACGGATCTACCGGTGATAGGTGCGGCCATGTTCCCGGCCTCGCATGTGCCGCCACGCGGCAGCGATGGCGCCTACATGCCGCTCGCCGCGGACTGGGAGTACGGAAGCCTGGTTTACACCGACGTCAACGGGCGGCCAGTCAATAGTGCTCAGTTTGGTGCCGGAGCCTGGCAGATTTCCGCTACCCGATATGACAAGAACGGCCGCGCGATCTGGGAGCTGACTGCTGGGAATCGCGCGCAGGCGCTCACCCCAACTCCCGACACCGATCCCTACGTTGCCGGAGCCTCGACTCGGCAGAGCGAGCGAATCTGCTTACTCGGATCAGAACATATGGCAATAACGAGGAACTGATCGAAGGTCTGGACCCGGCACGGCCGGTGCTCCTAGCGTCTGGGGCGCTCGTGTCCAGCCGGCAACGCACGCTGATCACTTATGACGAGGGCAAACCGGTCAGCAGCACGATCTACCGGCTGCCAACCACGACGAAAATTGAGCCGATCATTCTTGATGGTTCGGCTACCCCCGGCCCCAACGATGTTCGAACCACCAAAATGGGCTACGACCCCATTGCCTCTGGCGATGTGAGCGGCTGGGAATTGCGACGCCCAACCAGCGAAACAACAGTCCTCGATGGCCAAGCTGATATCGTCCGGAAACTTCGCTTCGATGCTGCAGGCCGGGAAATAGAACGTCGCATGCCCGCCTCGAACGGCACGGACGCCGGCACCACAGCGCTCAGCTACTACACCGTAGGCGCACACCCCTCTGTCACGGAATGCGGAAACAAACCTCAGTGGGCCGGACTGGCCTGCCGTACAGCGCCGGTGACGCAACCAGCACAGAACCCGCTCCCCATCACCGTGACGACCTACGGATATCTCGGCGATACGGCAACGGTACGTGAAACTGTGGGGTCCACCACCCGGATCACTACTACCCGCCGCGATGCCGCAGGCCGAGTGGAGAAGTCAAAGGTAGATGTTCTGCCGGAAGCAGAGGGCGGCAGCGCTTTGCCCGAGATCAGCTATACCTACCATCCCGCCACCGGCATGAAGACCCAGGCAGGAGCGGGCGACGCCGTCGTCAGCACGAGCTATGACAGTTTCGGCCGGGAGATCTCCAACACCGATGCCGACGGCAACACCTCGATCACCACCTATACCGTGGACGACCAAGTAGCCACCGTCAACGACGGCAAGGGCATCACCACCTACACCTACGACGGCACCAGCGCGGACGGCAAGACGGAGCGCCGAGGCTACCCCGTCAAGATCGAAGCGTCTGGCGCAGGTTCTTTCACCGCCGCCTATGACGCTGACGGTCAGTTGGCTCAGCAAGCCTATCCGAACGGGTTGACAGCCACCTATCGCTATGACAACCGCGGCAAGAGGATCGGCCAGACGTATTCCAAGAGCGGAACCCGTTGGATGGAGTTTACCCAGACTCCTGATTTCCTGGGTCGAGTCTCCGCGAGCAGCAGCTCCGCCAGTAGCCAGCGATACACCTACGACACCGCTGGTCGCCTCACACAGGTCGCCGACAGCTACAAGGGCCAATGCACCACACGCGTCTACGGCTTTGACGTCAACTCCAATCGCACCAGTCTCACTACCTACGGTGCCGATGCAGCTGGCGCATGCTCCACCTCCACCTCCGCCGCAACCCGCACATCGAGCTTCGACAATGCCGATCGGATCACTGACAGCGGCTATTCCTACGACGCCTTCGGCCGCACTACCCAGGTACCTAGTCACCACGTCGAAGGCGGGACCAACCTGCAGGTCGGCTATCACGTCAATGACATGGTCGCTTCTCTCACCCAGAACGGTCAGCACAAGACCTTCACCCTGGACCCGCTGTGGCGTATTCGTTCGATGATCAGCACCGGTGGGCCCCGCCCCGGCACAGTCGTCAATCACTACTCCGGATCGGGGGATAGCCCGGCCTGGATAGCCGAAGCGGATGGCACGTGGACCCGTAACATCGTCGGGTTTATTGGACTGGCAGCAACCCAGTCCAGCACCGGCTCCAGCACCATCCAACTCATCAACCTTCACGGGGATGTCGTCGCCACCTGCGACAACACCACGGCAGCCGTCGGCATCACAGCCTACTTCGAGCAGACTGAGTACGGCATTTCCCGGACCGAGAACACCACCAACCCCATCCGATATGGGTGGCTCGGCGGAGAGCAACGGTCCATCGACAGCCTCGCCGGCCTGGTCCTCATGGGGGTGAGGCTTTACAACCCGGAGACTGGACGCTTCCTCCAAGTCGACCCTGTTTTCGGAGGCAGCGCCAATGCCTATGACTACTGCTCTGCCGACCCCATCAACTGCTTCGATCTCGACGGCAAACGCGAATGCCAATTCTTCTCCGTCTGTGGCGTAATATTCTGGGCCATCGAAGAAGCGCTTGGCGTCGTCTGCCGCGGAACCGGATTCGGCTACCTCGCCTGCAAAGGACTTGTCGGCGGCCTCGTCGCACTGATAAAACACGCCTACGAAAAGAGCGACGACCCCAAAGGTCTAGGTACTGCCGAACAGGTCATGGGCGTATTCTGGAAAGGCTTCTGGGAAGCAGTAGGCACAGAAATCGCACTTGGCGGAATTCTCCCAGCGATCCTAATCAAAGCTGCCGGATTCATGGACAATAAACATGTAAGGAAGCTACTCGGGCCGCTGGCAGGGACACTCAAGGATATGCTAGAAAAGGCAGCGGACAAGCTACAGGGCCAGCTCAACCCCGTCAAAAAAGAGAAAAAGAAAAAGAAATAATATCAGCTTCAGATCGCAATTGACCAAGTAGTTGGCCCGTTACCCTAGTCTTGCGGTCAGGCACGGCCTCGCCGCAAGACTAGGGTATGATGTATCCGCCCCACAGAGGGCCCTCAAGTGCGGAAGGTGTCATGCTAGCGCCAAAGAAGATCGCGCAGCTCTTCGCATCCTTTATCGTTATCCTGACAATCGTCGCGATATGCGCCACAGTCGTCGGCCTCTGCACGACGATCATGGGCATTGGCTTCGAGAGAGGCTTTCTTTTTGGGACAAGTGGCACAGCTGTTGGTCTAATCGGCGCTTGGCTTGCAATTAGGCGCGAGAGAAAAAGTAAACAGCGGGACTGATGCCCGACCTCGACAACCCGCATAGCTACGGCCAGCGGAAATCAGATCAATGGCTTGGCACTCAGCTTCCGGGCGGCGAGCTGAACCGCTGCCGCCACGTTACGATGACGACATGAGCCAGGCGCGACGGAGTGACACCTTCCGTCAATAGACAAGCGCCTGCAGCTTTGGCGCCCGCCCGTCACGAAGATCGCCACTGGCTTTGTCGTCGTACTATTGCACCGAGGCGGGACTGCTCCGAGCGAGGCGCGGCGGTCATGACGCTCGCAGCGGTGCCGCAGCGAGGGCGGAGGAGACATCACCGCACAACTCACGACGAGCCCTGAACACGCGAGATATCGCTGACCAGCCCTATTAGCCTTTTCCGGCTTACTTGGTCTGCCCCCCTTGTGGAGTCTCATGGATCTCCTTGAGCATGAAGTGCCGATGCCCGCTCTTGCTCACTGTGAAGCCGACGTCCGAGCAGGGAAGGTGAGCACGCGCAACCGGCAGCGGCACGCCGCCTCCGCCGGCTGTGAAGACCTCGATGGAGTTCGCTCGGAGTCGCACCAGGTCGCCGTCCTCCAGGAACACGGCCCGCCCTCGCGCGATCCCAGAAAGCGCGCTCTGGTCAGAGGCAATCGCGGCACGTCCGCCGTCCTCGCACAATACGAGGGGACTCTTCTGCCGCACGCCGTACAGGGCAGACGGATCAGCCGTGGAAATGATGCCCAGCGCGAATTCGCCTTCGAGGAGACCGGCCGTCAGGCAGATTGCCGTGAGCAGAGGCACGCCAGCAGCCAGGTAGGTGGCGATGATGTGCGCGACGACCTCGCTGTCCGTTTCACTGGTGAACCGGACGACGTCCGACTCGAACTTCCGCCGGAGACCGGCATGGTTCTCGATGACGCCGTTGTGCGCCACCGCGACTGCGCCGTCGAAGGACAGATGAGGATGAGCGTTGCTCACGGTCACACGGCCGTGTGTGGCCCATCTCGTGTGAGCCAGTGCGCAGGTGCTGCCCTGGAGGCGGGAGAGGCGCCGCTCATGCAGCGCCTGGGAGACGGAGCCGACAGCCTTCGACATCCCGATTGCTCCGTTCGCCAGGAAGGCGAGTCCGAACGAGTCGTAGCCGCGATATTCCACTGAAGCCAAACGCGCCAGCACTTCAGGGACCACATCGTCGCGCTCCGCGGTCATTCCGACGAGACCGCACATCAGGGACTCCTTCCACAGCGCGTGAATCACCGGATGGCGCCGTCCGCCCTGAACGCGAGGACCGCGTCATCGCTGTCGAAAAGGTCGGGACTGACCCGCAGTCTGGGTTGGTCCGGGAAACCGATCTGCAGCGGATAACGCTTCTTGTGCGCTCGCCGTTTCCAGGTTCGCACGAGGTCGCCGGCCAGGAGGCGCAAGGGCAACAGGAATTGTTTTCCCCTGAGGGCGAGCTGATGATTGCAGTAGGGAGCTATCTGGTAAATGGTCCGCAGCGTCACGTCCCCGTACAGGTTCAGGAACGCCACCTTACTGATCTGGCGTGACTGGATCAGGACGGAGACGATGTCGAGGTGCGCGCACCAGGCATTGACGCTGGCTACCTCCTCCTCGTTCCAGGTCGAGAAGGCGTTACGGTCCAGTCGGTAAATAATGCTTTTGTACTTCCGGAACGCGGCGCTCTCGAACACCTCTGCGATCCTCAGCAGCGCGTCGGCAGACGACCAGCGCCGCTGCAGGCGGATCATGAACGCAGCAGCAAGAGCGGAGCCCATGCCCGCCAACGCCGAGGCCAGCGCCGCGAGGAGATTGAGCTGAGCGGGATCGCGCATGAATCGTCGACCTCGAATCGCACATGGGCGCCGCCCCTCGATAGCCCTGCGGGCTACGGTCGATTCAATTTAACCGACGGACACCGCGCCATCGAGCCCTTCTCTCGCGAGGAAGTTCGCCACGAAATCCGCGGTCTGCTCCCAGCCTTCGACGGCCACGCACTCCACGCCCATCAGCTTGACGGGGTAGTCGTTGCCGCCCTCGTCGAGGCGGTCGCCGACGAACAGCACGTCGTCGATCGTCAGGTCGAGGGCTTCGAGCAGGCGGCCGATGCCGTACGCCTTGTCGACGCCCTGGCGGGTGATGTCGACCGACGTCGAGCCGCCGCCGCGCACCTCAAGGCCGGGCAGTTGCTCGGAGACCCGCGCGCACAGCAGGCGGCGCTTGGCGCCGTCGGGGTCCCAGGCGTATTTCGCGTCCGGCGGCGCCTGCTGCCCGAGCGCCGAGAAGGTGATCTGGCTGCCGCGGTCCTCGATGATGTCGCCCCAGGTGCCGTCGCTCCAGAGGCCGAGCTCCTTCGCGGACCTGGTGAGCACCTCGATGATCTCCGCCTTCTCGGACTCGGCGAAGTCCTCGGCGTAGACGAGGGACCAGTCGCCGTCCTTCCAGCGGTAGTAGCGGGTGCCGCAGGTCGGCATGAGGTGCAGCCGGGCGCGCAGGCGGTCGTCGATCGGCAGGTGCCGCAGCACCTGGGTCTGGAACTGGGCGAACTGCCCGCCGGAGATGACGCAGACCTCGACGGCGTCGAGCAGCCGGGCCAGGAGCGCGGCCATCCGCTCGTCGATCTGGGACTTGGACACCGCGAGCGTGTCGTCCAGATCGAAGGCGACCAGGGAGAACGTGCGATTAATCGGAACTCCTACGAATCGACCGCGGACACGTCCTTCGACTTTACCGGCCGATGGGGAAGGCCGGGCGTCACCTCTCGCGGTTGGGCTGAGCCGAGCGGAGGATGCGCAGGTGGCCCCGCCTGCCGACCTCGACGCCGTCGCCGACGGGCTCGCCACTGCCAGGACGGGCCGGGCGGGCGGCCTCCCTGACGGCGTTGGCCAGGGCTTCGAGGTCGTCGGAGCTGGGTGAGGCGCCGTCCGTGGGCAGCCGCACGACCTCCCAGCCGCGGGGAGCGGTCAGCCGTTCGGCGTGTTCGGCGCACAGGTCGTAGCAGTGTGGCTCCGCGTACGTCGCCAGGGGGCCGAGAACAGCGGTCGAGTCGGCGTATACGTACGTGAGCGTGAAGACGGCAGGCTGGCTGCAGGCGGTGCGGGAACAGCGGCGGACGGGGCTCACGGAGGGACCGTATCTGGTAAGAGTGCGAGGCGCCACTATCTGAGCGCTCTTAACGAGCGTGTCGCCACAATTCGGACACCTGTCTCAGCCTTTCCACCCACATGCCCCGATGACGCACCCGGGACCACCTGCCGGGATCGGGGGACGGCCGCCCGTGGGGGCGTACGAAAGGATCACCACCAGGCTACCCACCGGCCCCGTCACACCGTGATCGGGTGGATCGTCCCCGTACACTTGCCGTGTGACACCACGGCGCGGTCCCAGACGGCGCGATCGCCACGGTCGCGGGCTTCGCGGCCCGCTCGCCCCCTCTCATGTCCCCCTGGCCAAGTCGCGCAGCGAGCGCTTCGACGACCTCGTGCTCGACGCCGTCGACCGGCTGCGTCCGCGCTGGGAGCGGCAGCTCTCCGCCGTGGAGTTCGCGGTGGAGGAGGTGCCGCCGCTCAGCGAACTGGACGACGGGCCGCGCCTGACCTCCGACCCGATCCCCCTCGGCCGCGCCGACGCCGCCAGCGGCCAGAACCCGGCGGCGGTGGTCGTCTACCGCCGCCCGCTGGAGGCGAGGGCGCGCGACCGCGACACCCTCGGCGCGATGGTCCACGACACCGTGGTGGAGCAGGTCGCCACGCTGCTCGGCCTCTCCCCCGAGACCGTCGACCCGGGCTACGACGACCGTCGCTGACCCCCCTGACCTCAGGGCGCGACCACCCGCGGGGTGTCCGTGAGCGGGGGCAGCAGGGTCCACACCCGCGCGGGGGCCAAGGGCTGGACGGTGAGCATGAGACCGTCCTTGAGGCGTTCCTCCAGCACCCGGCCGCCGTAGACCTCCCCGGACACCGGGGTCACCACGATCGCGAAGTCGCCGCGCGCCTTGAGCCGGACGCTCCGGGTGCGGCCGGCGGGCACGTCCACGTCGAACGGCGGCTCGGCCGCGCCCTTGCCCGGCACCACCTGGACCCGCACCCTGCCCGCCGCCGCCCCGACCGCCGTCAGCACCAGGCGGGAGCCGGCGCCGTTGCGGGCCACCGCGCTGCCCAGCTCCAGTGACGGCGTGCCGGCGGTGAAGGCGACGTCCTGGCGCTGACCGGTGCCGGTCATGACCGCGCCGGCCACGATCGGCACGTTCGAGGTGAGGACGAGGGCCGCGGAGGACGCGCCGAGCCCGGTGGTGACATCCGCCGAGACGACGCCGCCGGCCGGCACGTCGAGCGTCTCGCGCCCGCGCATCGCGTACTCGGCGTCCTCGCCGACGGCGCGCACCCGTACGACCGCGTCCGTCTCGCCGGGGGTGGCGACGAGGAGCTGCCGGCCTCCGCCGCCGCCCGGGATGCCCGGCACGACCACGCGGGTGGCGGGCGGGGCGGCGGCGGGCAGCCAGTCGACGCCGCCGGTCTCCAGGACGGCGCGGGCCGAGACGGCGACCCTGCCGAGGATCGTGGTGACGCTGACGGCCGCGATCTCGGCCGACGGCGCGAGCGTACGCAGGTCGATCACGCGCTGCCGGCCGGGCGCGACCTCCAGCCCGACGCCCTTGTCGCCGGAGACCGGGCCCTCTGGAGCGTGCACCTGCACGTCCACCAGGGCGGGGGCCTTGTCGGCGTTGGCGAGGCGGAGGACCACGGCCGCGTCGGCCGGCCCGGGGCCGAGGAGCCAGGTGACCGGGGCGGGCTCGGTGCAGCGCACACCGGCCAGGCCGCGGTCCGCGCCCCCGGCGACGCGGACGGTGTAGCCGGCCTCCAGCGCGCCGGGCCCGTCGGTCACGTACGGGGCGCCGCTCTTCATGGTCTCGTACGCCAGCGAGCCGGGCAGGTAGACGCCGACCTTCTCCCCTTTCGTCCCGGGGCAGACGGCGGTGACCGACTCGACCGGCACCTTGCGCGGGGCGGAGGCGGCCGGGGCCGCCGGGGCGGGGCGGGTGATCCACGCGACCCCGTACAGGACGGCGAGCACGACGGTCACCACCGCGAGGAGGCCGAACCTGTTCTCGACGAAGGTCCTCATGACGCCCTCGCCGCCAGGAGGGGCGCGACGGGGACGGGCTCGGCGGGCGTCTCCTGCGGGCTCTCGCGCCGCCCCGGCGCCGCGAGGACCACCATGACCAGCACCATCACGCCCTGCGCCCACAGCCACGGCCGGTACAGGACGCTCTCCGGCCTGACCGGCACCCGGGTGACGGGCTCGGCCAGCCGCCACAGGCCGCCGGCCTCCGACAGGCTCAGGCGTTCGAGCGAAGGCTGCGAGTCGAGCGTCCTCGCGAGCCCCTGCGGCACGGGCGGGGCCACCGCGACCATGGCGATGCCCTGCTGGGCCAGGGTGGCCGCGTCGCCGCCGCGCCCGCCGATCAGCCCTTGCGCGGCGGTGGCCACGCGGGCGGCGGCCTCGGCGGGGACGGGCAGCTCGGCCTCGCCGAGCAGCGGCGTACGGCCGTGCAGGACGGTGAACGCGGAGCCCTTGACCACGAGGGTGCGCTCGCCGTGCTGGCTGCGGGCGGCGGCGAGGGCGGGCAGCACGTCGGGGGCGTCGCCGGTGAGCGGGCCGCGTACGCCGGTGGCCACCCACCAGCCGGCGGCCAGCAGCGGCGTGCTGAAGGCCACCGCCACGACCGCCGTCGCGCCGAGCCGCCGCAGCCCGCCGCCGGCGCGCAGCTCGGTCAGGCGGTGCGCGGTCAGGGCGACGAGCACCACGAGCCCGGTGCCGGCGAACGCGAGCGGCACGCCCGGCCAGGCCCGCGCCCCTTCGATCTCGATGCGGCTGACCAGGATCGCGACCAGCGTCCCGTACAGGGCGACGCCCCAGCCGATGGCGACGATCGTCCGCTGGCGGCGCATGAGCAGCGCGGCCAGCGCCGTCACCAGCAGGCCCGCGGTCACCCAGAACGGCGGCAGTCCCGGCCCACCGGGGGAGAGCGCGAGCAGCGACTCGGGCCCGAGCGCGGCGTCGACCAGGGCGGGGTCGTGCAGCCCGGCCTCGCGCAGGATCCGGCCCGGCTCCGTCACGAGCCCGGCCAGCCAGGGGAGCAGCAGCGCCACCGGCACGAGCAGCGCGACGGCGACGGACGTCACCGCGCCCCGAGGCCGCCGCACCGCGAGCGCGGCAACGCCGAGCACCGCGACCATCGGGTACGTGAGCGGCACGAACGCCGTGCCGACCGCCAGCAGCAGCCCGAGCGCCCAGGCGGCGCGGCGGGCGCGGCGCGGCTCGGCGGACAGGACGGTCGTGCCGAGGGAGGCGTAGACCGGCACCAGCACGAACACCACGGCCGTGCCCAGCCGCCCGGCCGCAACCGCGCCGGTCGCGACGGGCAGCAGCGCGTACGTGCCGGCCGCCCACGCCCGCGCCGGCACCGCCGGGACGACGTGCCGGGTGGCGAGGTACGCGGTGGCCCCGGCCAGCGGCACCGAGCCGAGCAGCAGCACCGACACGGCGAGCCAGGTCTTGCCGAGCGCCAGCGTGGACAGGGCCGCGACGACGGCCACGTAGGGCGGGGCCCAGGCGTCCGAGCCGAGCCCGACGCCGTCGTGGAAGCCCTCGGTGTAGAACGCCCACAGATCGCCCGCGCCACCGGTGACCGGCACCAGCGCGCCCCCGCCGAGCCGGTCGCCGAGCAGCAGGGAGCGTTCGGCGACCAGCGAGACGGCGGCCAGCGCGAGCATGAGGACGACGCCGGGGCGGGACAGGAAGCGTTTGACCGCGCCGCTGTCGGCCGGCACGAGCGCCTGTTCCTCGTCCTCCCCGGAGGGGGCGGCGGCGTGGTGGTGGCGGCCGGCGGCGTCCACGGGGGCGCCGCCGGCGAGGAAGCTCTGCACCATGTCGACCAGCCGGCGGTAGGCCGCACCCGGCGGGGTCATCAGCCGCTTTACGCGGATATATCCCTTCTTGCGGCCGTAGCGGCGGGCGCGGCGCGCCCGGACCAGCCGGAACGGATGCACCAGCACCGACCCCATCGCCACCAGCTCGTCCAGCGCGTTCGCCGGCTGCTTGCCCACGATGAACATCAGCGTGCGGAAGGCCGAGCCGAGCACGTTCCGCAGCAGCGCCCACAGCATCGCGCGGAACGGCAGGTTCGCCATGACCACGAAGATCGCGTTTCGCCGGTCGAGCCGGCGCGGATGGTCGCCGCTCACCGTGATGCGCCGCCGCCGGCGGGCCGCCGCCTCCGCGTGCCAGGCCACGGCCGAGGTCGTGACCAGCACCTTGTGCCCGGCGTTGCGGATCCGCCAGCACAGGTCGAGGTCGTCGCGGAACAGCGGCAGGAACGGGTCGAGCCCGCCCACCGTCTCCCACACGTCGCGGCGGACCAGCATCCCGGCCGTGGAGACCGACATGACCTCGCGCACGCCGTCGTGCTGGCCCTGGTCGAACTCGTGCGGCTCCAGCCCGGTGTCCCTGCGTCCGGTACGGCCGACCGTCACGCCCACCTCCAGCAGGCGGCGGCGGTCCAGCCAGTCACGCAGCTTGGGGCCGACCACGGCGGCCTTCGGCTCCTGCCCGGCCACGGCGAGCAGCGCCTCCAGCGCCCACCGGTCGGGGGCGCAGTCGTCGTGGAGCAGCCAGATCCACTCGTCGGGCCCGGCGGAAGGGAGGCGGCCGAGCGCCTCGGCGACCGACTCGGCGAAGGCGGCGGAACGGGGCAGGGAGATCACGTTGCCACGGCCGAGCGCCTGGACCAGCAGGTCGGCCGAGCCGTCCCTGCTGCCGTTGTCGACGCCGATCACGCGGTCGGGTCTGCGGCTCTGGCTCACCAGCGCCCGCAGCGTCTCCCCCAGCCAGCGTCCGCCGTCGTGCGCGACGACGACCACGGTGACGTAGGGACGGGACATGTGCAGGTGGCTCCTGGGGGGTTGATCAGGCGCGCCCACCTTACATGCCGAAGCGGTCAGAAAATGCGAAAAAGGGTCACGTGAGGGACCCACGTGACCCTTTCGCCGCTATGTCAAACGGCCTGGCGCTTGATCCGTCTGCGCTCCCGTTCGGACAGTCCACCCCAGATGCCGAACCGCTCATCGTGCTCGAGTGCGTACTCCAGGCACTCGGCACGGACCTCGCACGATCGGCAGACCTTCTTGGCCTCTCGGGTGGAGCCGCCCTTCTCAGGGAAGAACGCCTCCGGATCGGTCTGCGCGCACAACGCGCGCTCCTGCCAGCCAAGTTCTTCAGCGTCAAGCTGATCCTGTGCGATGACCGGATCGGTCACTGCACACCTCCCTGCCGCCCGCCCGCAATGGAGCCCCCCATGAACGCCTTCCTTATTACCCACCCACGGGAAGGCATAACAACATGGCTGTAATTACACGCGCGTGCGCTGGCTGGCGTCAAGCGGCATGCAGGTATCCGGGGAAAGACCAGATCTCGCCCCGGTGTGCTTGGCATGTGATGTTCTCGCCCGGACGAACCCACCTGAATCATGGGCTCATCCTGGGGTCGTTCAACCTGTCAGCGGTCCGAACCGTACCAGGGCGGTATAGACGCCCGCCCGTGGCCCACCTTCTCTCTAGCCGTCCATTGCCGGTTCGTTACCTGCGTGGCTCGTTGGGGGTGTATATGGCAGTCGGGTTGATCGGGTCGTCGCCCGGACGTTCCTGGTCGCCGAGCGCGTCGCCGCCGCGCAGCGCCGACGGGTCGAGCCGCATCGTCGACTCGCCGCTCTGGCCCTCGTTCCACGCGGGGGCCGCGGGCGCGGCCGGGGCCTGGTGGGCCGGCTGGTACGGGCGCGGCTCGTAGCCGCCCGGCTGCTGGTGCTGCGGGTGGCCGAACGGGTCGTCGTACGTGCGCGACTGGTACGTCTCCGCCTGCTGGTAGGCGTCGAGGAGCTGCTGGGAGCGCGGGTCCACGGGCAGGTCGGGCTCCTGGTACGCCGGGGTGCCGGCGGCTCCGGCGGCTCCGGCGGCCCCAGGGGCGGCGAACTCGGCGCCCGAGTAGCCGGTGAAGGGGCTGCCGCCCTGCTGCGGCTGGTCGAACGCGCTCTGCCCGTAGTACGACTGCTGCTGCGGCTGCTGGGACTGCGGCTGCGGCGGGAACGGGACGTTCGGGGCGGTCTCACCCGTCGGGTAGGACTGGTCGGCCGGGGTGGAGAAGGAGTCCGGGGGCGCGTACGGGTTGGGGCTCTGGTGGCCGTACAGGCTGGGCTGGCTGTCCGCCGGGACGTACGGCGCGGGCTGGTACTCGACCGGCGGCGGGGTGTTGTAGTCCGGGAGGGCGGGGGCGGCCGGGCGGTCGACGGTGGGAGCCGTGTCGGCGGGCGCGTAGGAGTGCTGCCCGAACGACTGCTGCTCCTGCCCGAAGGGCTGCTGGTCCTGGCCGAACTGGGGCTGGTCCTGCCCGAACGGAGGCTGGTCCTGGCCGAACGAGGGCTGCTGGGCCTGGGCGAACGGCTGGTCCTGGGCGAACTGCGGCTGGTTCTGCGGGAACGGCTGCGGGTCCTGGCCGAAGCCGGGGTTGGTGCCGTATCCGCTGCCGTCCTGGGCGCCGAGACCCTGCGGGGCCGCGTAGGGCGAGTCCGTCTGACCGGCCGGAGCGGCCGGGAGAGCCCCGCGCACCTGGGGGTACGCCTGGTCGGCGGCCTGCTGCGGCTGAGGGGCGTAGGCGGGCTGCTGGGGGTCGGCGGTGGGGGCGTACTGGCCGGGCGCCGAGTACTGACCGGACAACGGCTGAACCTGCCCCGGCACCAGGTGCTGCCCGGACGGCGGCTGCTGGCTGTAGCCGAGCAGGTGCTCGGGCTGGCCGGGCACCTGCTGCCCGGGAAGCGGCTGCTGGCCGGGAAGCGGCTGCTGACCGGGAAGCGGCTGCTGACCGGAGAGCGGCTGCTGCCCGTAGGCGGGCAGAGGCTCCGGCAGCCCCGGCACGGGCTGACCAGGGATCGGCTGCTGGCCGGAGGGGAACTGCGGGCCGGGGACGGGCTGCTGACCTGTCGGAGGCTGCTGCCCATAACCGGCGGCAGGCTGCTCGTGCTGCGCCGCGACGGGCTGCTGCCCGGTCCCGGGCTGCTGACCGTAGCCGGCGGGCGCCTGCTGCTCCTGGTGCTGCCCGTAACCGGGAAGGCCGGGCTGCTCCTGAAGACCGTAGCCGGGGGCGGGCTGGTCCTGAGGGCCGTAACCGGGAGCGGGCTGCTCCTGGGCGCCATAGCCCGGAGCGGGCTGGTCCTGCTGAGGACTGTAGCCGAGGGCGGGCTGGTCCTGGGGGGCGGGTGAGGGCTGCTGGGCCGGGGGCTGCTGGCCGTAGCCGGCCTGCTGGGGCTGGCCGAACGCCTGGTCCTGGCCGAACGGCTGCTCCTGCTGGCCGAACGGCTGCTCCTGCTGGCCGAACGGCTGCTCCTGCTGGCCGAACGCCTGGTCCTGGCGGCCGAAGGGCTGCTCCTGATGGCCGAAGGCCGCGTCCTGGCGGGCGCCGAAGCCCGGCTGGGGCTGGCCGAAGTGGCCCTGGTAGACCTGGGCGACCGGCCGCGCGGGCAGCGCCTGCGGGATGAGGTACACGAGCGCCACCACCGTCAACGCCAGCCGGGGCACCCCGAGGAGCACGAACTCGACCGTGGGCCGGGCGCCGTCCCCGGCGAACAGCCCGAGCAGCAGCGCCAGCATCCCGAACAGGGAGGCGAGCAGCAGCCCGACGGCCGCCCCGTACGTGATCGGCCTGGCCTTGTCCGACGGCGCGCCGATCTTGGTGACCAGCAGCACCGCCCCGAGCAGCAGGGCGGTCACGACCGGGTCGGTGAGTCCGAAGAAGTTCGAGGCCGCGCGACCGGTGAAGGACGAGCTGGACGACGAGCCGATCAGGAGGTGCCCGATCGCCAGCAGCACGCTCGTCAGTCCGGCGACGAGCATGATCCAGGCGGCCGGCTCCCGCAGCCGTGCGACGTCAATTTTGCTCACAAGTTACCCCCAACGGACCCTTTGGCCCGAAGGGAGTTTGCCACATTGCCACGTCAGGCGTCGGGCGTCCCAGCAACCCCTTACATCTCAATTCGGCCTATACCTGCAAGTACACGGTTGCAGGCGGTGAAATCCGTGCCCCTGGCCCGGGCCTGTCGGCGACCGGTGAAGGCCCGGTCAAAGGCCAGTGGAAGACTGAGGCACATGCACATCGTGTCACTCGCCGGCGGCATCGGCGGCGCCCGTTTCCTGCGCGGCCTGCGCGCGACCGAGCCGGACGCCACGATCACCGTGATCGGCAACACCGGTGACGACATCACCCTGTTCGGGCTGCGGGTCTGCCCTGACCTCGACACCGTGATGTACACCCTGGGCGGCGGCATCGACGAGGAGCAGGGCTGGGGCCGGGCCAAGGAGTCCCACGTCGTCAAGGAGGAGCTGGCCGCGTACGGCGTGGAGCCGCAGTGGTTCGGCCTCGGCGACCGCGACTTCGCCACCCACATCGTCCGCTCGCAGATGCTGGAGGCCGGCTATCCGCTCTCGCAGATCACCGAGGCGCTGTGCGCGCGCTGGCAACCGGGCGTGCGCCTGCTGCCGATGACCGACGACCGCTGCGAGACCCACGTCGTGATCGAGGACGAGCACGGCAGGCGGGCCGTGCACTTCCAGGAGTGGTGGGTACGGCTGCGCGCCTCGGTGCCCGCGCAGTCGTTCGCGCTGGTGGGGGTCGACCGGGCCAAGCCGGCGCCGGGCGTGCTCGACGCGATCCGGCAGGCGGACGTGGTGATCCTGCCGCCGTCCAACCCGGTCGTCAGCATCGGCACCATCCTCCAGGTCCCGGGGATCCGCGAGGCGCTGCTGCCCAAGACCGTCGTCGGGGTGTCGCCGATCATCGGCGGGGCGCCGGTGCGCGGCATGGCCGACGCCTGCCTGACCGCCATCGGCGTGGAGACGACGGCCCAGGCCGTGCTGGAGCTGTACGGCTCCGACCTCATCGACGGCTGGCTCGTGGCCGAGGAGGACGCCGGGGTGGCGCTCGACGGCGTCCGGGTCGTGGCCCGCCCCATCCTCATGCACGATGCCGAGGCCGCGGCCGGCATCGCCCGCACCGCCCTCGACCTGGCACTGGAGCTGTCCCGATGACCACGATCCCCCCGCAGCCCCCCAAGCCCCCCACCGTCGAGGTGATCGCCGTCCAGGGCATCGGCGAGGTGCGCGAGGGCGACGACCTCGCGCACCTGCTCTCCGGCGCCCCCCTGTACGCAGGCGACATCGTCGTGGTCACCTCCAAGATCGTGAGCAAGGCCGAGGGCCGGGTCCGCCACGCTCCCGACCGGGCGCAGGCCATCGCCGACGAGACCGAGCGCGTGGTGGCCAGGCGCGGCGACACCGTGATCTCCCAGACCAGGCACGGCTTCGTGATGGCCGCCGCCGGGGTCGACGCCTCCAACACCGAGCCGGGCACTGTCCTGCTCCTGCCCGAGGACCCGGACGCCTCGGCCCGGCGGATCCGGGCGGGCCTCGCGGAGCGGACGGGGGTGCGGGCGGGGGTGATCGTCTCCGACACGTTCGGCCGGCCGTGGCGCAACGGGCTGACCGACGTGGCGATCGGCGCGGCGGGCGTGCGTCCGCTCGACGACTTCCGGGGCCGTTCCGACGCGTACGGCAACGAGCTGAGCGCCACCGTGACGGCGCTGGCCGACGAGATCGCCGGCGCGGCCGAGCTGGTCAAGGGCAAGCTCGACGGGGTGCCGGTGGCGATCGTACGCGGCCTCGCCCACCTGGTGACCGACGACGACGGCCCCGGGGTCGCGCCGCTGGTGCGCCCGGCCGACGAGGACCTGTTCCGCTACGGCTCGCGGGACGTCGTCTTCGCCCGCCGTACGATCAGGGAGTTCTCCGGCGAGCCCGTCGATCCGCAGGCCGTGCGCCGGGCGGTCGCGGCGGGCATCGCCGCGCCCGCGCCGCACCACACCACGCCGTGGCGGTTCGTGCTGGTGGAGTCCGCCGAGACGCGGACGAAGCTGCTCGACGCGATGCGCGAGGCGTGGATCGCCGACCTCCGGGGCGACAGGTTCGGCGAGGAGTCGATCGCCAAGCGGGTGCGCAGGGGCGACGTGCTGCGCAACGCGCCCTACCTGGTGGTGCCGTGCCTGGTGATGGAGGGCTCGCACACCTATCGCGACGAGCGGCGCAACGCCGCCGAGCGGGAGATGTTCGTGGTGGCGACCGGCGCCGGGGTGGAGAACTTCCTCGTCCAGCTCGCCGTCGAGGGGCTGGGCTCGGCGTGGGTGTCGTCCACGATGTTCTGCCGGCCCGTGGTGCGCGAGGTGCTCGACCTGCCGGCCGCGTGGGACCCGATGGGCTGCGTGGCCGTGGGGCACGCCGCCGCGCCGCCGCGCGACCGGGCGCCGCGCGATCCGGCCGACTTCATCGTGACGCGCTGACGGCACTGACCGGGAGCTTCGACGCCCGGTCAGCAGAACCATTTACCGTTAGGAAACTTTCCTTTACATTCGGAGCATCCCCCCATGTAAAGGAGCCGCTTTCATGCGAAGGATGCTCACGTTTGTCGCCGTGGCGGCGGTCGCCGTCGCCGCCACGCTCTTCAACACCGGGCCCGCCCTGGCCCACGGGTACGTCAACTCGCCCCCCAGCCGGCAGGCGAACTGCGCCGCCGGCAAGGTCCCCGACTGCGGCAACATCGTCTACGAGCCGCAGAGCGTCGAGGGGCCGAAGGGCCTGCGCACCTGCAACGCCGGCCTGGCACAGTTCGCCCAGCTCAACGACGACAGCAAGCCCTGGCCGGTGGCGTCGGTCGGCACCACGGTGACCTTCACGTGGACGTTCACCGCCCGGCACGCGACCGCGAACTACCAGTACTACATCGGCAGCACCAAGGTCGCCGAGTTCAGCGGCGGCAACCAGCAGCCGCCCGCGACGGTCTCGCACACCGTGAACCTGTCCGGCTTCACCGGCCGCCAGAAGGTCCTCGCGATCTGGAACATCTCCGACACCGCCAACGCCTTCTACTCCTGCATCGACCTCCAGGTCGGCGGGGGCGGCGGCACCCCGACCCCCACCCCGACCGTGACCGCGACGCCCACCCCGACGCCGACGCCGACGCCGACCACCACCGCCCCCTCGGGCACGTGGCGCGCGGGCGTCGCGTACGCGGTCGGCAGCACGGTGACCTACAACGGCCTCACCTACCGGTGCGTCCAGGCCCACACCTCGCTCGCCGGCTGGGAGCCGCCGAACGTCCCGGCGCTCTGGCAGCGCGTGTGACCCGCTGATCCGGGAAGGGGACGCTCCATGAGGGGCGTCCCCTTCCTCATGCGGGGGGCTTGCAGGTGGGGTGGCACAGGCGGCGGGCCAGCGCCGCGAGGAAGACGTCGATGATCTCGTCCGGCCGCTGCGCCTCGTGCAGGGAGCCGTTCGTGGCGGCGGTGATCTCGCCGAGCGCCGCACGGTCCACACCGGAGCCGAAGGCGATGACGATGATCTGCACCGGCCGGTCCGGCCGCCACTCGCGGCGCAGCGTGTCCACGAGCCGTTCGCGGCTGATGCCCTTGCCGTCGTCCTTGCCAGACGTGATCACCAGCAGCGTGTTGTTCATCTCCTCGCGGTACTCGCCGCTCACCCGGCGGAAACCGCTGAGCACGGCGTCGTAGAGCGAGCTGGCCCGTCCGGGATGGGCGGTGACGGTGGCGGTGGCCTCCTCCAGGCGGCTGCGCCTGACGACCTGCCCGCTCTCCGGCTCGTTGATCGGCCCGAGCCCGACCAGCTCCCGGTAGCCCCTGACCTGACCCAGCCCGCCGGCGAACTCCCACAGCCCCATGTGCGTGGAGACCGGGAAGAGCTGGAGCCCGATCCTGGCGGCCTCCAGCGCCACCTGCACGCGGGTGCTGCCCTTCAGCGGCTCGGCCATGTGCTTGCTGGTGTCGGCCAGCACCAGGATGTTGGTGGGCGGGGCGAGCCTGCTCCAGGCGCGCAGCGCCTCGTCGATGTCCTGCGGCGTGACCGACGTACGCACCTTGGGGGCGGCGGTGGGGAGCAGCGGCCCCGGCGAGAGCGGCCCCTCCTCGCCGTCGCCCGACCGGAACCCGGCCCGCCGCACGATCTGCTGCGCCTCCGGCCCCGTCAGCCAGTCGGCGAACGCCGTGGAAGCCTCGGCCACGACCGGGTCGGTGGCGGTGACGACGTAGGGGTAGTCGAGGTCGATGGTCCCCTCGCGCGGATGCAGCGCCACGACGGGGTCGGCGGAGGGCCGCTGGTTGTGGTTCCACACGGACTGCTCCGGCACGATGACCACCGGCCGCTGCCAGAACGTACGGTCGTCGACCGCCGCCAGCATGCTGCGGTAGTCGGGCGCCGACCCCGCCTGCGCCCAGCGCACGAACGCGGTCAGCGCCTTGTCGGCCTCCGGCCCGGTGCCGACCACGTCACGGGCGGCGGCCACGGTCGCGATGCCCGCCCCGGCCAGCGAGGGATCGGGCACGCGTACGACGTCGGGCTCGCCGTCCGTGGGCGTCAGCCGCCCGCGCGCGGTGGACGGGAAGACCATCCGCCAGTTCATCTCGGTGTTGCCCACGGAGAAGCGCCGCGCCAGCGACTGCCGCGTGGCGAACACCAGCGGCGAGGTCGCGACGACGCTCTCCCCGGCCGGCAGCGAGCTGGCCCCCCGCTGGCGGGCCAGCCGGATCCAGGCCGAGGAGTCGGCGATCCACCCGTCTGGCCGCTCGCGCAGCACGCCCGCGCGGTCGCCGATGAGGGTGCGCAGGACGGTGGCCGGCGGCTGCTCGGTCACCTGGATGAGCACGCACCGGCCGCCCACGGACGCCTTGGTGTCGTTGAACCGCCCGGCCGCCTCCATGACGGCGGGCGCCACGTCCACCGCCGCCGCGACGCTCACCAGAACGGGCTCCCGCGTCGAGCAGAGCGCGCCGGCGCCGCCGAGCACCACGGTCAGCGAGGCGGCGACGATGGCCACGGCCGCGAGCCCGGCCAGCACACCACGCCGTAACGCCTTCTTGCGCCGCTGCTCGGTGGAGAGCGCGGCGCGATGCCGACCCAACCGCACGTGCCGATTCTGTCAGGGTCCCGCAGTCAGGGCGCAACCCGTTGTTAGAACAAGTTACAACTAAGCGAGCGGCAACACCCGCCGTACGCTCTGGCAGACGCCGTCGCTCGCCGCCGAGGCGGCCAGCCGCTCCGCCGACGGGACGCCGTACTCGGTGGTGCGCTGGCGCACCGGCCGCCCGGTGACCTCGACCATGGCCCGCAGCTCGCTGATCGTCTTGTACGAGCCGTTCTCCGAGCCCGCCATGCGGCTGATGGTCTCCTCCATGAGCGTGCCGCCGAGGTCGTTCACGCCGCCCTGGAGCACCTGACGGCACAGGTCGTCCTGGAGCTTGACCCACGAGCACTGGATGTTGCCGATCGCGCCGTGCAGCAGGATCCTGGCCAGGGCGTGCACGGCCCGGTTCTCGCGCGCCGTGGGGCCGGGGCGGGCGATGCCGGCCAGATAGATCGGCGCGCTCGTGTGCACGAACGGCAGCAGCACGAACTCCGAGAACCCGCCGGTCTCCTCCTGCAGCCGCCTGATCAGCTTGATGTGCCTGACCCAGTGCAGGTGGTTGTCCACGTGGCCGTACATCATCGTGGACGTGGTCGGGATGCCCACCTTGTGGGCCGTGGTGATGACGTCGATCCACTCCTTCGCCGGCAGCTTGCCCTTGGTGAGCACCCAGCGCACGTCGTCGTCCAGGATCTCGGCCGCCGTGCCCGGCAGCGAGTCCACGCCGGCTTCCTTGGCGGCCTCCAGCCACTCCCGTACGGACAGGTTCGTCCTGGACGCGCCGTTGATGACCTCCATCGGCGAGAAGGCGTGCACGTGCATGTCCGGCGTACGGGCCTTCACCGCCCTCGCGATGTCGAAGTAGGCGGCCCCCGGCAGGTCGGGATGGATGCCGCCCTGCATGCACACCTCGGTCGCGCCGGCCTCCCACGCCTCCTGCGCCCGGTCGGCCACCTGGTCCAGGCTCAGCGTGTAGGCGTCGGCGTCCGTGCGCCGCTGCGCGAACGCGCAGAACCGGCAGCCGGTGTAGCAGACGTTGGTGAAGTTGATGTTCCTGTTGACGACGTAGGTGACGTCGTCGCCGGCCGCCTGCCGCCGCAGGTCGTCGGCGATGGCGGCCAGCTCCTCCAGCGCCTCGCCGTCCGCGCCGAGCAGGGCCACGGCCTCGTCGTCGGTGAGCCCGGCCGGGTCGGCCGCCGCCCTGCGCAGCGCC
The DNA here is from genome assembly GCF_019397265.1 of Nonomuraea coxensis DSM 45129. Taxonomy (NCBI): domain Bacteria; kingdom Bacillati; phylum Actinomycetota; class Actinomycetes; order Streptosporangiales; family Streptosporangiaceae; genus Nonomuraea; species Nonomuraea coxensis. Next base: position 1,177,569 of record NZ_CP068985.1, on the reverse strand, counting down.
TGCCGCACGTCGCCGGGCGTCGTGGGCGTCGCCGTGCCGAGGCGGTCCTTCAGCGCCTCCCAGTCGCCGTAGACGTGGTCGAAGTCGGCGCGCCGGTCGTGGGTGCGCCCGTCGGTGTCCACCTCGACGTGCAGGTCCACCCGCCCGGCCGGGACGAAGCCGCCGTCCGGCTCCTGCCACGGGCGGCCCTGGAGCACGGCGTCCTCGCGGGCCAGGCCGGTCTCCGGGTCGGCGAGCGCGGCCACGTGCGCGGACAGGCGCGGGTCCAGCCAGGGCTCGCCGGCCAGCACGTACTCGGGGTAGATGGTCAGGCGCTCGCGCAGCGCGAACCCGGCCGCGGCGGTGCGGGCGGCCAGCTCCTCGATCTGCGGCCAGGGCCGCTCGGGGTTGACGTGGTCGGGGGTGAGCGGGGAGACGCCGCCCCAGTCGTCGATGCCGGCGCGGAGCATGAGCGCGTACTCGGCGTCCACCAGGTTCGGCGGGGCCTGGACGCGGGCCTTCGGGCCGAGCACCAGGCGCGTGACGGCGATGGTGGCGGCCAGCTCCTGGAGGTCGGCGTCGGGCATGCCGCGCATCGCGGTGTCCGGCTTGGCGCGGAAGTTCTGGACGATGACCTCCTGGACGCCGCCGTACTCGCGGGCCACCCGCCGGATCGCGAAGATCGACTCGGCCCGGTCCTGGATGGTCTCCCCGATGCCGATGAGGATGCCGGTGGTGAACGGCACGTTGCTGCGTCCGGCGTCCTCCAGCACCCGCAGCCGCACCGCCGGGTCCTTGTCCGGCGAGCCGTGGTGCGGCTGCCCCTTCTCCTCGAACAGCCGCCGCGACGTCGTCTCCAGCATCATCCCCATGGACGGCGCGACGGGCTTGAGCCGCTGCAGGTCCCGCCAGCTCATCACCCCGGGGTTGAGGTGCGGCAGCAGGCCGGTCTCCTCCAGGACCCTGATCGCCATGGCCCGCACGTACGACAGCGTGTCGTCGTAGCCGTGCGCGTCCAGCCACTCGCGGGCCTGGCGCCAGCGGTCCTCCGGCCGGTCCCCCAGCGTGAACAGCGCCTCCTTGCATCCCATCGCCGCGCCCTGCCTGGCGATCTCCAGGACCTCGTCCGGGCTCAGGAAGGGCGACTCAAGCTTGTGCGGCGCGGTGGCGAACGTGCAGTAGCCGCACCGGTCCCTGCACAACCTGGTCAGCGGGATGAACACCTTCCTGCTGTAGGTGACGACCCCTGGCCGGCCGGCGGACTCAAGGCCGGCGTCGCGGACGCGGGAGGCGTGCTCCAGGAGGGCGTCGAGGTGCTCGTCCCGCGCGTGCAGCAGCACTGTGGCCTCGGTGACGTCGAGGGTCTTGCCGTCGCGGGCGCGGGCGAGAGCGCGGCGGAGCGCGGAATCGTTGACGAGGTCCATACAGGCACAGTACGGGGCGCTGAGTTCCCCACATGCACCCAGGGCGGGTCAAAAAGCCCGATAATCGCGCGCCGGCATCCGCGGCCCCCGAGCCGGCGGCCGCCGCCCCGACAGCCACACCAGCACCGTCGCCCGGTGCCGGTGCCCCTCATAGGGCTCCAGCAGCCGCAACATGCCGGGATCGTCGGTCTTCTCCCCTGTCAGCGCGTAGCCGACCAGCTTGGCCAGGTGGAAATCGCCCACGCTCACCGCGTCGGGATCGCCGAACGCGCGCTGGCGCACCTCGGCCGACGTCCACACCCCGACGCCGGGCAGCGCGCGCAGCAGCCGGTCGAGCTCCTGCGTGGTGCGGGCCGCCTCCAGCTTGTCGGCGTGCCAGGCGGCGGTGGCGATCGTACGGGCCCGCACCGCCTCCGCGCCCACCCGGTGCCAGTGCCAGGAGGGGATCTGCCGCCACACCGCCGGCTCGGGGATCACCCGCATGCCCTCCGGGGCCGGGCCGGGGGCGGGCTCGCCGTAACGGTGGAGCAGGCCGCGCCAGGCCCGCCACGCCTCCTGGCCCACCACCTTCTGCTCCAGCACGGCCGGCACCAGGGCCTCCATGACGCGGCCGGTACGGCCGATGCGCAGGCCGGGGTGGCGGCGTACGACGTCGGCCAGCACCTCGTGCCGCACCCTGAACCCGGACGGGTCGTCCTCGGCCCCGAGCAGCGCCGGCAGGGTCTCCAGCGCCCAGTCCGCGCCGGGGCCCCACGCCTGCCCCAGCACCTCGCCGCCCGCTACGCTCACCCGGAGCGTGCAGGGGCCCGCGGGCGTCCTGGAGGTGCGCCACACGGCCCCGTCGGCGGTGCGCCGCCAGGCGGGATCGCCGCCGCCGCGCCGGTGCGGCTGCAGCGCCAGCCCGACGTCGAGCGGCCCATCCGGCGCCCACCTGCGCTCCCTCACCCGTCCAGTCTGCCGCCCCCGGCAGGGTGGAACGGACGTCGGACGCCGTTGACGTAGCGGGGCGGAGCGCGCGTCAGACGTCGCTGGAGTAACGCACCGCCCGCTCGGGCAGCTCGACGCCGGGCCAGACGCGCACGCCGTCCTGGAGCTCGTTGCCAGGACCGACCACGGCGCCGTCGCCGATCACCGCGCCGCGCACCACCGTGCCCGCGCACACCCGCACGCCCTTGCCCAGCACCGAGTCGATGACCTGCGCGCCCGCCTCGATCACGCAGTCGTCGCCCAGCACCGAGCCGACCACGACGGCACCGGCCTCGACGACCGCCCGCGCGCCGACCGTGGTGCCGCCCTCGACCTTGGCCGTCGGCGCGACGTCGGCGCCGGGCAGCGCCAGGAACTCGCCCGCGGGCCCCGGCAGCGCCGGGGACTCCAGCCGGCCCAGCACCAGGTCGCGCGAGCCCTGCACGAACGCGGCCGGCGTGCCGACGTCGAGCCAGTAGGTGCGGGTGGCGTAGCCGAGCACCAGCTCGCCCGCCTCGATCAGCCCGGGGAACGTCTGCCGCTCCACCGACACCACCTCGTCCTTGGGGATGGTGTCGATGACCGAGCGGGTGAAGACGTAACAGCCGGCGTTGATGCGGTTGGTGACCGGCTCGGGGGTCTTCTCCAGGAAGGCCGTGACCCGCCCGCTGTCGTCCGTCGGGACGCAGCCGAAGCGGGAGGGGTCGTCGACCTCCGTCAAATGGAGCGTTACAGCGGCCTGCCGCGTGCGGTGCAGGCGGACCTGCTCGCCGATGTCGTGCCCGGAGAGGATGTCGCCGTTGAGCACGAGCACCGGGTCGGACGGCCCCGCGGTGAGCGCCTCGGCCGCGTTGCGGATGGCTCCGCCGGTGCCGAGGGGCGTCTCCTCCGTCATGTAGCTGAGGGAGAGCCCGAACGCCGCGCCGTCGCCGAAGACCGGCTCGAACATCGACGCCTTGTAGGAGGTCGCGAACACGATCCGGCGCACGCCGAACGATCGCGCACGGGCCAGCTGGTGGGCCAGGAACGGCACCCCGGCAGTCGGCAGCAGCGGCTTGGGCGTGCCCAGTGTCAGCGGACGCAGGCGCGTGCCCTGCCCCCCGACCAGGAGGATCGCCTCGAGGCCTGGCAAAGAGCTCTCCATCATTCCGTGAGGTTACCGAACTATTCCATGGCGCGTTGATACGAGCTGAGATGCGCCTCGGCCGAGGCGTCCCAGGTGAACTCGCGGGCGCGGGCGAGGCCGGCCTCCTGGAGCTGCCGCCTCCGCTCGGCGGAGGCGAGCAGCTGGCCGAGCGCCCCCGCGATGCTGTCGGCGTCGGGCTCGGTGTAGGCGACCGCGTCGCCGCCCACCTCCGGCAGCGAGGTGCGGTGCGTGGTGAGCACGGGCGCGCCGCACGCCATGGCTTCCAGCACCGGCAGCCCGAACCCCTCGCCGCGCGAGGGGAAGGCGACCACGAGCGCGCCGCCGAGGAAGCCGGGCAGGTCGGGGCCGTGCAGGTAGCCGGGCCTGATGACGCGGACGGTGGCCTCGACCTCCCGGCAGGCGGCGTCCACGTCGTTCTCGTGCACGCCGCCGCCGATCACCAGCGCGGGCGGCTTGTCCAGCGTCTTGACCGCCGAGGCGAACCCGCGGATGAGGTTGGGCACGTTCTTGCGCGGGTCGAGGTTGCCGAGGAAGGCGACGTAGGGCTGCCCGTGCAGGCCGAGGCGCAGCGCGGCCCGGCGGATCTCGTCCTCGCTCGGCGGGTGGAACAGCGCCAGGTCGACGCCGTGGTAGGCGACGTCGATGCTGGTGGGGTCGGCGGACAGCACACGGACGAGCTCGTCCCTGGTGGCCTTGGACGGCACGATCACCCGCTTGGCCCGCCGCACGGCGGTGCGGGTGGCCGAGCGGAAGAACGACGCCCGCGGGCCGTGCTGGTCGGCCTCGGCGAACCAGGTCGCGTCGTGCACCGTCACGACGGTCGGGACGCCGGAGCCGAGCGGGATGGAGTAGTAGGGGGCGTGGATCACGTCCGCGCCGGCCTGGCGGGCGAGCAGCGGCAGGCTGCTCTGCTCCCAGGCGAGCCTGGCCGCCCTGTTGGTGATCGAGACGGGTCCTGGGATGACGGTCGCGCTGGGCGCCAGGCGCCGGTAACGCTCGGCGTCGGCACGCTGGCAGGCGACGGCTATGTCGGCGCCGACCCGGTGCAGAGCCGCGACCAGCCCGTCCACGTAGCGGGTCAGGGCGCCGCGGTCCGCGGGGACGGCCGCCGCATCGACGAGCACACGAGGCAACGTAGATCTTCTCCCCTCAAGATCAACGTGGGACCGGACGTCCCCCTCTGGAGTTCACCTTATGACCAACGTCCCCTTAATCGTGGTGCAAATCACACCCGGGAGCGTCTCGCCGCGATTCCGGCCAGGCCGGCGCAGGTCAGATCACCCAGAATGATGACGATGCGGGACGAAAGGGCCACCGCGATGGCCGCGCCGTCGGTCACGTGCGGCGCCAGCACGGCCACCATGGCGACCTCCCGCACCCCCGCGCCCGCCGGCACGACGAAGGTCAGGATGCCGAGGCACCACGACAGCGCGAACGCCCCCACCGCGAACACCAGCCCGGCCTGCGGCACGATGAAGTAGAGGTGCACGCCGTAGGCGATCCACCCGGCCAGCGCCCAGCCGAGCGCGGCGAGCATGCCCCGCCGGGTGAGCGGCCGCTCCAGGGGCTCCCGCTTCAGCTTCCGCAGCCCGAACGCGATCACCGCGTTGATGACCTTGGGCTCCAGCAGCACCAGCAGCGCCGGCAGGGCCAGCAGCAGCCAGCCGTAGCGGTCCCAGCCCAGCGTGCCGAGCGTCACCAGCAGGCCCGTGGCGAGCTGGATCGGCATCATCAGGAAGAACGCCGCCGCGCTGCGCGCCCTGGGCACGCCGAGGTCGCGGCCCATCTCCATCTGCGCCAGCACCGGCCAGAGCGCGCCCGGGATGTACTTGCCGAGCTGCCCCACGAAGAACACCTTGGCGGCGGGCCTGAGCGGCAGTGGCGAGCCCAGGTCGGCCAGCAGCGTGCGCCAGGTGAGCATGGCCCCGAGCAGCGCGGCCACCACGGCGACCAGCGACCCGGCCAGCGCGGGCGCGGACAGCCGGGCGAACCCCGCCACCACGCCGTCCCACTCCCGCGCCACGGCCCAACCGCCGAACCCGAGCGCGACCAGCAGGAACGCGACCCGGACCAGCCCCCGCACCCCTCGCGGCCGGCGCCTCTGCAGCACTCCGCCGGTGGCCGTCGCCGGGCTCTCCTCGGCTCTCACAGCGGCCGGACCCGCTCGGGCGGTTGCGGCAGCGCCGCGCCCACCGGCCGCGCCGGCCGCTTGGTCGCCACCCACAGGTACGTCGGCACCACCGGCAGCAGCAGCCGCAGCACCGCCCGCGGCGTCCTGGCGAGCACCGCCCGCACGACCTTGCCGAGCACGCCGGGGAACAGCTCTCCCCCGGCGAACCTCGTGGGCGTGGCCAGCACCGGGAAGGTGTAGTCCCAGACGTGGAAGGCCCGCAGCATCCTGCGCAGCCCGCGCCGGGTGCGGAACCGCTCGTAGTAGTGGTCGGCCCGCCCGGAGGCGCGCACGTAGCGGTCGGCGAGCGCGGGCGGCAGGTAGGACAGGAACGGCAGCTTGTAGTGCGGCTCCATGACCCCGAGCCGGTTGCCCAGCCCCAGGTAGAGCACCCCGTCGTCGGACAGCACCCGGTGCATCTCGGCCACCACCGCGTCGGGGTCGACCACGTGCTCGTAGATGTGGTTGAACACCAGCACGTCCACCGAGCCGTCGGGGAACGGCAGCGCGGTGCCGTCACCGCACACGAACGCCACCCGCCCGCCGAACCGGTCGGCGGCCCTGCGCAGCCCCGGCACGTCGATGTCGACGCCCATCGTGTGCTTGGCCCCGGCCTCGGCCAGCTCGTCGGCGATGAACCCGGCCGAGCAGCCGATGTCGGCCACGGTCAGCCCGCCGAGCGGCCCCCGGAAGTGCTCCAGCACGGCGATGATCTTCGCCGCCTTCCGCCGCCGCTTGCCCTCGTCGAGCATGGCGGACTGGAACTCCGAGTATGCGAGCTGCGCGACGCGTTGCTTCCCCACGGGGCCCCACAGTACCCACCTTCGGAGGGCCTTGACGTCCGACGCGGGTCTCTGGCCTTCACGGGAGTGACGCGCGTAGCCTGAGCGAATGCTCCGCCGCCTGCTGCGCATCGTCCTCGCCCTGGTCGCCGTCGGTTTTCTCGGCTACGGCCTGGCCCGGAACTGGCACGAGACCACCACGGCCCTGGCCGCGCTGTCGCCGTGGGCGGTGCTCGGGTCGTTCCTCGCGGTGATGCTCGGCCAGTTCCTCATGCTGGTGGCCTGGCGGGAGATCATGGCGGGACTCGGCACGCGGGTGCCGCTGCGGATCGCCGGGCGGATCATGTTCGTGGGCCAGCTCGGCAAGTACATCCCGGGGGCGGTGTGGGCGTACGCGGCGATGATGGACCTCGGCCGCGACCACGGCAGCCCGCCGCGGCGCACGTTCGCCACCATCTCGCTCGGGCTGGTGATCAACATCGGCGTGGCGATCTCGGTCGCCGCGGCCACGCTGGGGTCGCTGGAGGCGGTGCGCGAGGCGTGGTACCTCGTGCTGCTGGTCCCCGTGATCATCGTGTGCCTGCATCCGAAGGTGCTGAGCTGGGGGCTCAACCTGGCGCTGCGCCTGGCGCGGCGCGAGCCGCTGGAGAGCGTGCTGCCCGGCCGCACCGTGGTCGTCGCGGTGGCCTGGACGGTGCTCGGCTGGTTCGTCTACGGCGTGCACATCTGGCTGCTCACCGGCCGGACCGACCTCTACCTCGTGGACGCCGGGGCCTACGCCTTCGCCTGGGCGACCGGCATCCTCACCGTCGTGGTGCCGGCCGGCGTGGGCATCAGGGAGGGCGCGCTGGTGCTGGTGCTCGGCCCGGTCATCGGCACCGCGCCGGCGCTGGCGGTGGCCATCGTGTCGCGGCTCGCGTTCACGCTGGCCGACGCCGCGCTCGCGGGCCTGTCGTTCCTGCTGGGCCGTCAGGCCCGGCCGGTCGAGGCGCCGAGCAGCGCCGCCGTGTACGCCGACCAGAACGGCTCGGGATCGACCGCCTTGACCCCCGACCGCAACCTCTCCGGCTCGCCGGAGACGTAGAAGCGCTCGATGGCCGCGCGCAGCGCGCCGGCGTCGCCCGGCTCGACGAGCAGCCCGTCCACGCCGTCGGTGACGTGGTCGGCGAGCGCGCCCACCCGTGTCGCGATCACCGGGACGCCGTGCTCGTGCGCCAGCCACACGTTCTGGCTGGCGGTGGCGCTGCGGTAGGGCAGCACGAGCGCGTCGGCGGCGGCGAACAGCTTCGGCACGTCGTCCGCGGGCACATAGCCGGGCCGCAGCTCCACCCGGTCGCCGAGGCCGAGCTCGCGGATCAGCGCCTCGGTCTCGTCCAGCCCGCCCCAGAACTCCCCGGCGACGGTCAGCGAGACGTCGTCGGGCAGCGCCCGCAGCAGCAGGTCCAGCCCCTTGTACGGGCGCACCATGCCGAAGAACAGCAGCCGCCCGCGCACCTCGGCGTCCCCCGCCGCCCCGGCCGAGGGCAGATGCGGCGGCAGCCCGGCCACCCGGACCGGCGTGGGAGCCAGCGCGCGGGCCAGCCCGGCCTGCTCCTCGGAGTGGGCGAGCACCGCGTCCACCCGCTTGAGCAGGGCCTTCATGAGCGGCCTGTCGTAGGGCTTGCGCTCGTGCGGCAGCACGTTGTGGCAGAGGGCGAGCGCGGGGGTCCGGCGGCCGAGGCCGGCGAGGATGCCCAGGTAGGCCGGGACCTGCACCGGGCTCAGCACGGCCAGCACCACGAGGTCGGCCGCGCGCATCCGCCGCCCGGCGGCGAACCAGCCGTCGGGGCGGCGCCAGTCGAGCCGGCGCGCGGTCGCGGGATAGGGGGTGCCCTCGGGCGCGGAGATCGTCTGCTGCCCCGGGTAGAGGAACGACGGATACTGGGCCCGCCAGGACTCGATCACCACGTCGTGCCCGAGCGCGGCCAGCCGGTGCGCCAGCTCGGTGGTGTGCTGCGCGCCGCCCCCTTTGTACGGGTAGGTCGGCCCGACGATCGCGATCCGCACGCGCCTATTCCCCCCGCGAGCGCACGATCAGGTCGGCCAGCAGCGCCACGGACCCGATGAGCAACCCGGACAGGAAGATCATGACGGTGTTGGCGGGGAAGTAGAAGGGGTGCTCGAACATGTCCCAGACGCCCTTGACGAACCCGATGCCCACCAGCCAGAGCGCGGGCGGCATGAGCACCTTGAGCGGGTTGAAGTACATGATCATCCGCAGCACCTGGAGGATGTAGCGGTAGGCGTCGGAGACGAAGCTGAACTTCGACGTGCCGGCCCGCTTGGCGTACTCGATGGGCAGGTAGTGGATGTCGTGCTGGTTGGACAGGAACGACAGCGTGATCGTCGTGACGCAGGAGAACCCGGGAGGCAGCAGCCGCAGGTAGGGCTTGGCCACCGACTTGCGGAAGGCGCGCAGCCCCGAGTTGAGGTCGGGGATCTTCTGCCCGGCCAGCATCTCGGCGACCTTGCGGATCACGAACTTGGCCGGCACCCGCAGCAGCTTGTGCGAGCCCTCCTCGCTGGTGCGCGCGCCGACCACCTGGTCGATCGTGGGGTCCTTGTCGAGGATCTGCACCAGCTCGGGGATGCGCTCGTTGGGGTAGGTCATGTCGGCGTCGGTCCAGACGACGATCTCGCCCCTGGCCTCCTGGCTGCCGATGCGGCGCACGGTGCCGGAGCCGCCGTTGCGGTGGAAGGCGCGCACCCGCAGGTGGGGGTAGGCGGGCGCGGCCTCGTGCAGGCGGGCCAGCGTGGCGTCGGTGGAGCAGTCGTCGATGGCGACCAGCTCGTAGGTGTAGCCGCTGGAGTCCATGGCCCTGGTGATGCGCTCGACCTCGTCGATGACGTGGTCCTGCTCGTTGTAGCAGGGCAGGACGATGGTGACGTAAGGCGCTTCTTCCACGGCAGGTCCACTCTTGGGGGTCTCTAGCGTGCTCACAGGGATCGAGGTTACTGTGCCCTGCCAGGAGAAGAGTGCACATCGGCTCCCTCCATGACCGCCATCCACACGTTCATCCGCAGCGACCACGTGCCGTCCGGAGGGGTCAGGAGCGAGCGTTCGTCCTGGCGGGCGGCGAGGGCGAAGACGTGCACGGGGGCGCCGTACCTCGCGACCTGGTCGGCCTCGGCGGCCAGCACGACCGGCACCCGGCCGGCCGCCCGCACCCGCTCCGCGAGCCGCCGCGTCTCGTCGTCGCGTGCCACGTCCATGCCGGCGGGCCGCGCCACCCGCGCCGTCGGCAGGCCGCACATCCCCCGGACGACCTGGGTGAACCGCTCGCCGGTGACCCGTTCGACGATCAGCACCGACGCCCGCTCGGGCAGCCGCGCGCACATGGCCGCCACCGCCGCCGCCTCCCCCCGCTCGATCGGCGTGAACGCGGTGCCGATCGAGGTCACGGCGGGCGGCGCCAGCACGGCCGCGACCGCGAGCGCGCTCACCCAGCGCCGGCCGCCGCTCCACGCGCGCACCCGGTCCAGCCCGTACGCGGCCAGCACCACCAGCCCCGGGATCACGACCGGGACCAGGCGGCGGGCCGCCCAGGGATGGTCGGGCGTGATCTCGGGCCGGACCAGCGTGGTGACCGTCGTCCACCCGATCACCGCGAGCGGCAGCAGCCAGGCGAACGGCGTGCCGTCGCGCAGCAGCCGCCGGGTGAGCAGCGCCGCCGCGAGCGTGGCCAGCACGAGCGCGGGGAGGCCGACGTACCAGGCGACCCAGTGCAGGGACTGCTCGAAGTAGAGGCGGCGGCCGTCGGCCGGCAGGCCGTTGGCCCGCTGGATGACCTCGATCATCTCGAACGTGCGCCGGTCGTCGCCGGTCACCGGGTCGCGGGTGACGGTCTGGAACCACGGGCGGGCGTACAGGGCGGCCATGAGCAGCACGACGAGCCCCGCCCCGGCCGCCGGCGCCCAGCGCGGCGGCCTGAGGCGGGCCAGCAGGGGCGCGGCGGCCGTGCCCGCCGCGGTGAGCGCGAGCACGGCGGCGCAGACGAGCAGCAGCGGCCGTACCGAACCCGACAGGTAGTCCAGGTAGGACCGCGACAGCAGGTACGCCGCCAGCATCCCGAGCCCCGCCCCCGCCGCCAGCCCGGCCAGCAGCGGCGGCCCGAGCGCCCCCCGTGGCCGGCCGGCCCGCCGCATCGCGACCAGCAGCCCGGAGAAGGCCAGCACCGGCAGCACGTCCCGCAGCCCGTCGATCCGCACCAGCACGGCCAGCCCGAAGACGAGCCCCGCGAGCGCGCCCCGCCACCATCCCGCCCGCCCGTCGGGCCGCTCCAGCGCGTCGTACGTGAGCGCCAGCCCGCCGAACAGCAGGATCAGCGACGGGATCTCGCTGAACGTGGTCCGCGAGGTGTAGAGGACCGGCAGGCTGACCGCGAACGCCGCCGCCGCGACGGCCGCCCACCGCGCCCCCGCCAGCCGGGCGGTCACCCCGGCCACGGTGAGCACGGCGAGCGCCCCCAGCACGGCGGGCATCACGAAAGGCGCGCCCAGCCAGTCGCCGAGCGCGAACAGCATCGGCGCCCCCGGCATGAACTGCGGCTCCACGCCACCGTCCACCCGGTAGAGCCCGGCGCTCTCGAAGACCAGGGCGGGATCGGCCCCGCCGAACGCCTCTGGGCGCACGTCGATCGGCAGCGCGCCGTGGCGGGCGATCCAGGCGGTGTACTGGGCGTAGGTCGCCGGGTCGCGCCGGACGGCCAGTTGCTCGCTGTGCAGGACGGCGTTGAACACGCCCGACGCCACGGCGATCGCCGTCACCGCCGCGACCTGCCACCAGGCGGTCTCCCCCACGCCTTCCCCGGCGCGCGCCCGTGTTCCCGCCCAGGTCAGGAAGGCGGCGGCGGGCAGGCCGAGCAGCAGCGCGGGCAGCGGCGCGAACCGGCCGAGCAGCAGCAGCGGCAGCCCGGCCAGCAGCCAGCCCGCCACGGCCAGAGCGGGCGCGACGGACAGCGCGGCGAGCGCCCGGCCGGGGAGGAGACGACGTTCCATCGAGCAGCGAGCGTATCCGGTCACGGGGCGTGGAACCGGTACCGTACGCACGTGCCGGGATCAGAGCGGGAGGACGTGCGCGTGACGGAGGAGGCTCACGCGGGCGGCCCCGCGGTGCGGGGGCGAGGACGGCGGCGGATGCCGCGCGACCTGGGGTCCCTGGCCCGGCGGCACCGCTGGTTCCTGGTGGTGCTCGCGCTCGGCACGCTGCTGCGCGCCCTCGCCATGCTGGGCTACCGCCCGGCCCTGTGGTTCCCCGACACCTACACCTACGTCGTCACCGTCTTCCGCCCGCGTCCCGACCTGGTCCGCCCCGCCGGTTACTCGATCTTCCTCAAGCTGCTGGAGCCGCTGCACTCCTTCGCCGCCGTGGCGGCGGTCCAGCACCTGATGGGCCTGGCGGCCGGCGTGCTCGTCTACCGGGTGGCCAGGCGCGCGCCGCGCTGGGCGGCGACGCTCGCCACGGTGCCGGTGCTGCTCGACGCCTACCAGGTCGAGCTGGAGCACCTGCTGGTGTCGGACACGTTGTTCATGTTCCTGGTGGTGTCCGCCGTGGCGCTGTGCTCCACCCGCCGTACGGGCACGGCGGCCGCCATCGGCCTGCTGCTCGCCGCCGCCACCCTGACGAGGACCGTCGGGCAGCCGCTCATCGTGGTGCTCGCGGCCTGGTTCCTGCTGCGGCGGCGGTTCCGGCCCGCCGGGGCGCTGCTGGCGGCGGCCCTGGTGCCGGTGATCGCGTACGGGGCCTGGTTCTACGCCACGTACCAGCGGGTCGGCCTGGTCGGCGCGAACGGCGTCTTCCTGTACGCCCGGACGATGTCGTTCGCCGACTGCGCCAGGATGGACCCGCCCGCCGACCTCAAGGTCCTGTGCGATCCGCGCCCGCCGGAGCGGCGGCCCCCGTCGCAGGAGTACATCTGGGCCAAGGACGCCCCCATCGTGCGGCTGCCCGGCATCACCTTCACCCAGGAGACCGACGACCTCGCCGCCCGCTTCGCGGCGCGGGCCATCCTCACCCAGCCGCTCGACTACGCGGGCTCGGTCCTGACCGAGCTGGCCCGTACGTTCCGCTGGGACCGGCCGGTCTATCCCGACCAGGAGATCTACGGCTACTACGAGTTCCCGGTCACGCCCCCGGGGCCGCCCGGCCGCTATCCGGCGCAGGTCGGCGCGGAGTTCGCCAAGCGCTACGAGCGGGGCGCGATCGGCACGGAGATCGTCGAGCCCTACGCGGGGTGGCTGCGGGCCTACCAGAGCATGGCGCGGCTGCCCGGCCCGGTGCTCCTGGCGGCCCTCCTGGTGCCCCCGGTCGCGGCGCTCGGGCGCAGGCGGGCGGGGAGGCGGCTCCCTGGCGGCGCGTACTGGGCGGTGCCCTGGTCGGCGGCGGTCGTGCTGCTGGTCACCCCGGCCGCGGCGGCGGAGTTCGACTACCGGTACGTGCTGCCCGCCGTCCCCCTGGCCTGCCTGGCCGCGGCCCTCAGCATCCGCCCTGACCTGCGGCCGAACGCGGAGAGCGGGAAAGAGTTGGGCCATAATATTCCCCCTTATGTCCGGTCCTGAGTATGCTTTCCGCGGAAACATCACGCCCGGGTCACGGTCGTTTCCGGCGGTCGTCGCACCGGACACGCGGAACGTCACCTAGTCTCATGGCGCGGCAGGACCAAGCCGGCGCACGGGCGCGAGAAACGAGGCCAGGGGGCGTATGAGTGACTACAGGATCGCGCCGGTAGTCGACACCGCACAGCAGGGCTACCGTTCGGCGCCCACCCAGCCCGGCAGCAGGATGGCGCGCAGGGCCGCCGCCGCCGGCGGCGCGAGCCCCACGCCACCGCCGCCTCCCCCTCCGCCCGGCGACGGACCGCCGCGCGGCCACCGCGCCGGCGGCGGCGGGAGCGGGGGCGGCGGCAACAAGATGCGGGTGCTGGCCTGGGTCAGCATCGGCGTCACCGCGGTCATGGTGGCGGGCTCGCTGACCGCCTACGCGATGGTCCGCGACGCCTTCGGCAACATCACCCAGAAGAGCGTCAAGGACGACATCATCAACCCCCGGCCCCCGGACACCGGCGCGCTCAACGTGCTGCTCGTCGGCTCCGACACGCGGGCGGGCGCGGGCAACGCGAGATACGGCCAGAAGACCGCCCGGCTGGCCGACGCGGGCGGCAAGCGCACCGACACGATCATCCTCATGCACATCTCGCCCAACCGCGACCGGGCCCGGCTGATCAGCTTCCCGCGCGACTCCATGGTGCAGATCCCCAAGTGCAAGAACGAGACCACCAAGCAGGAGATGCCGCCGCGCCGCGACATGATCAACTCGGCGTACAACTCGGGCGGCGTCGCCTGCACCATCTCCACCATCGAGACCCTCACCGGCATCCGCGTCAACCACTTCGTCGAGGTCGACTTCAGCGGCTTCAAGAACATCGTGGACGCCCTCGGCGGCATCGAGATCTGCCTCAAGACCGCCGTCAACGACAAGGCCAGCAAACTCGCCCTGCCCGCCGGCAAGAGCCTGCTCGACGGCGAGAAGGCGCTCGGCTACGTACGTCTGCGCAAGTACGGCGACGGCAGCGACATCCAGCGCATCCGCCGCCAGCAGATCTTCCTCAGCAAGGTCGTCGCCAAGGCCACCAGCAGCGAGCTGCTCACCGACCCCGGCAAGCTCACGGACTTCATCGGCGCGGCCGCCGGCTCGGTCACCATGGACCCCGAGCTCGCCAACGACCCCCAGCAGCTCATCCAGATCGCGATGAGCGCCAAGCAGCTCACGGCGGGCGGCGTGCAGTTCACCACCATCCCGTGGATGCCCGACCCGCAGGACGAGAACCGCGTGGTGTGGAAGGAACCCGACGCCACCAAGCTGTTCACCTCGATCAAGACCGACACCGAGGTCGCCACCCCGTCGCCCTCCTCCAGCGCGGGCACCGGCAGGCCGAAGGTGTCGGTCAAGCCCGAGCAGGTCAAGGTGCAGGTCCTCAACGGCACCAAGACCGTCGGCAAGGCCCGCGAGGTCGCCGACCAGCTCGCCGAGCAGGGCTTCACCGTCGTCGGCCTCGGCAACTACGAGGCGCCGGGCGGCATCGGCCTGGCCAAGTCCGAGGTCCATTACGCCAAGACGTCGGAGACGGCCCCCGACTACGCCGCCACGCTGGCGGGCGCGGTCCTGCCCAAGCCGACGGCGGCGGCCGGGCGGGTCAAGGCGACCAACCCGTCGGCGTACACGGCCGCGACCGCCGCCGTCGGCACCGCCGCCGGCAGCGCGCCGAAGAGCGTGCCGGTCATCCAGCTCGTGGTGGGTGAGGACTTCGACTCGGTCAAGGTCACCAAGCTGCCGGACAGTGTGAAGAACAGCACCATCACCGCCGCCGACCAGAAGAACGTCTGCACCTGAGGCTCCAAATTCCCTGTGTAACCGGGCGTTCTGGACGGCTGTCGGAGACAGGAACCGTACGGGCGGGATAATGTGTTGCGGGTCGGCGACGCAGCGCGACACCGGATCGTAACCGGATCATCACGTCTCGTTGGCGCCGTGCTCCCCGGCCCCTAGCGAAGCTGAGCGACCTCCCCCGTGTCTGACACCAGATTCTCCCCACCGGTCCCGCCTACCGGGAGCCAGCCGGCTCCGGGCGGGGAAGGCGGTCCCGCCCAGACTGGCGCGCGGTGGCCCCTGCCGGAGGAGGCGTTCTGGAGCGACCGCACCGACCCCCAGGGCCCCGGCTCCGCTTTCCAACGTCCCACCACCGCCCCTGCGGAATACGAGGGTGGGCCGGCCGGCCCTACAGGGCCTGGAGCCAGACCCGCCGCCCCTTCCGGATACGGAGAGGCGCCCGGCGCCCCCGCCCGCCCATCGGGGGGGTACGGGGATGCGGCCGGGTATGCGGGGGCGCCTGCGCCTGGTGTTCCTGCCTTTCCCGTCGGGCGGCCGGGAGTGCCGGGGTCCGAGGCCGGCGGTCCGGACGCGACCGCGACGGCCGGAGCCGGGACCGCGGCCGGGGCCCGAGCCGGAGCCGCGGTCGGCGTGGGCGAGGGGGCCGAGCCGGAGGGCCGGCCGCGGGCCGAGGCGGAGCCGCCGCGCCGCCGCCGCGACCCGTTCCTCGACAACGTCAAGTTCGTCCTGATCGCGCTCGTCGTCGTGGGCCACTCCCTGGTGCCCACGCTCGCCGCCGACAGCTCACGGGCGCTCTACATCTTCATCTACACCTTCCACATGCCGCTGTTCGTGCTGATCAGCGGCTACCTGTCCAGGAACTTCTGGAACTCCAACGCCAAGACCAACAAGCTGGTCGACACGTTCCTGGTCCCGTACGTCATCGTCGAGGTCGGCTACGCCGCGCTCCGCACCGCGCTGGGCAGCAAGTGGAGCCTGACCATCATCGACCCGGCCTGGCTCAACTGGTATCTGCTGGCCCTGCTGTTCTGGCGGCTGTCCACGCCGGTGTGGAAGCGCATGAAGTACCCGGTGCCGGTGGCGATCGCCATCTACCTGTTCGCCGGGTTCTCCCAGATCTCCGGCGACTTCAGCATGGACCGCTTCTTCGGCCTGATGCCGTTCTTCGTGATCGGCCTGGTGATGCAGCCCGAGCACTTCGAGATGCTCAACCGGCGCTGGATCAAGATCGTGTCGGTGTTCACGATCCTCGGCGCGGCCGCCGTGGCGATCCTCGTGGCCCCGCACGCCAAGCTCGGCCCGTTCTACTACAAGAACAGCTACGCCGACCTCAACCTGTCCTGGTACATGGGTCTCGGCCTGCGCACGGCGCTGCTGATCTGCGCCCTCGCGATGTGCCTCGCCGTGCTGGCGCTGGTCCCGAGGGGCGAGACGTGGTTCTCCGACCTCGGCACCCGCACGCTCTACTGCTACCTGCTGCACGGCATCCCGGTGCTGATCGCCAAGGAGATGGGCTGGCTGGAGTTCCCGTGGCTGTTCGGGCCGCTGGGCGTGCTGGCCATCGCGTGCAGCTGCTTCGCGCTGGCGATCATCCTGTGCCTGCCGGAGACCAGGACGCTCTTCAAGTGGGTGCTTGAGCCGCGCCTGACCTGGCTCTACCGGCGGCCCTCGACGAAGCTGAGCGCCGGAAGTTAGGCGAGCGTTCCACCCGCGTTCACGCCCGTGACCGGGTGGGCGCGCAGCATCGACACATGCGCGCATGTGTCGCCACCACCGTCCACCATCCCGAGGACGCCCGGATCATGCACCGGCAGATCCGGGCGCTGCTCGACGCGGGCCACGAGGTGACCTACGTCGCGCCGTTCACCTACCACAACGTGACCCCGGCGGCGGGGCTCACGCCGGTGGACGTGCCGCGCCACGCCTCGCTCCGGCGGGCCCACGCCGCTCTCAGGCGCGGCCTCAGGGACGCGGACCTGCTCGTCGTCCACGAGCACCGGCTGCTGCGGGCGCTGCCGCACCGGCGTCCACCGGTCGCCTGGGACGTACGCGAGCGGGTCACGCCCCGCCGCCTCGCCCGTGCGGGCCGGCGCCACCGGATCGTCACCGCGGCGGACGTGCCGGAGGCCACGTTCGTCGCCGCCGAGCCGCCCCCGCCCGGGGACACCCGGGTCGTGCACCTCGGCCGCCTGGCCCCCGACCGCGGCGTGGCGGAGCTGATCGCCCTGGCCGGGCGCCTGGCCCCGTACGGCGTCAGGCTCGACCTCATCGGACCGGCCGCGCCCGGCGTGCGCCCGCTGCTGCGCGACGCCCAGCGGGCCGGCCTGCTCGACTGGTACGGCTACGTGCCGCTCCGCCACGCCCTGCGCATGGCCGAGGGCGCCACCACTGGCCCGACCACGCGGCGGCCTTCGTGCGCCGCGCCGAGTCGTGGGCGGGCCTCGACGCCGCCCGCGTTCTCGCGCCGGAGGTAGGCATCAGGGGCGCGGCGGGAATGGCGGCCCGGCACGGGGGTTGATGTACTGGAGCCATGGCATCGCAACTGATCCAGGGCCGGACGGTGGAGTTCCCCGTCCGGGTGCGGGACGCGCAGGTGTGCAGTGCCGTCTACCCGGTTCGTGCCGACGCCGCGCGGGCGGTGATCGCCTACTCCGGCCTCGACGTGGCCGAGGCGCTGCCCGGCAAGGCCGTCTGCGTGCTGATGTTCGTCGACTACCGTGACGGCGACCTCGACGCCTACCACGAGTTCGGCATGGCGTTCCTGGTCCGGCCGCCGGGCGTGGCGGGCTCGGCGGGGCCCGCCGAGCTGCGGCGGGCGGGGGTGTTCGTGCACTGGCTGCCGGTGGACCAGGGGTTCACGCTGGAGGCGGGGCGCACGCTGTGGGGGTTCCCGAAGGAGCTGGCGGACATCGAGCTGCGGCTCCGGTCGCCGTACAAGCGGTGTGTGCTGCGCAAGGACGGCCGGCTCGTGCTCGACCTGCTGATCAAGCCCGGCGTTCCGGTGCCGGGGGCGACGGCGATGGCGCCGATGGACGCCTACACGCACCGCGACGGCGTCACCCGGCGGGTGCCCTGGTCCGTACGGGCGCGCGGCGCGCGGGTGCGGCCGGGCGGGGCGCTGATCCGCCTGGGCAACCATCCGATCGCCAAGGAGCTGAGCGAGCTGGGGCTGCCCAAGCGGGCGTTGTTCAGCACGACGGTCGCGCGGGCGGAGATGACCTTCCGCGAGGCGTCGCGCGCCTGAGACCGGTGAACCGCGGCCGGGCCGGGGACGGGCTCAGACGATCGGCGGGCGGCCGAGCTTGACCATGCGCCACGCCGTGCGCCAGGCCATCGGCCGGCGCTCGCCGGCGGGCGTGCGCAGCCCTTCGGCGAAGCCGCGGAACCACGCCTTGATGGCGGCCGGCGAGCGGCGTTCGCGGATGAGCGTGAGCACGATCCAGTTGGTGAGGTAGAGCACCGCCAGCGGCCAGGGCAGGTTGCGCCGGGCCAGCCAGACCCGGTTGCGGGCGTTGAGGCGGTAGAACTCGGTGTGCCGGGTGGGCGGCACCTGGGGGTGGTACATCACCGTCTCGGCGTCGTACTCGATGCGGTAGCCCTCGCCGAGCAGCCGCCAGGCCAGGTCGGTCTCCTCGTGGGCGTAGAAGAACCGCTCCGGCAGGCCGCCCACCTGGAGGAACGCCGAGCGCCTGATGGCCGACGCGCCGCCGAGGAACGTGGTGACGGGCGAGGAGCGCTGCGGATCGCCGGCCCGCAGCCTGGGGACGTGCCGCCGCTGGCCGATGCCGCCGTCGGGGTCCATCACCCGGAAGGAGATCACCGCGAGGTCGGGCTCGGTGGCGAAGCGGTCGCGGACGTGGGCGACGAGCTTCTGGTCGGCGTACCAGCCGTCGTCGTCGAGGAACAGCACGACGTCTCCGGAGCACTCCTCCACGCCGCGGTTGCGGCCGGCGGGGATGCCGGTGTTGCGGTCGAGCCGGATCGATTTGACGACCGCGGACGACCCCTCGGGTGGCGTCGCCGACACCTCGGGCACGTCGGCGCCATTGCCCACGATCACCACTTCGACGTCGCCGTCGATCTGGTTGAGCGCGGACTCGACCGCCCGGTTCAGCTCCGCGACCCGGTTGCCCATGGTGAGGATGACGCACGAGATCTTCAACGAATCACTGTCCTGACGCGTTGAGAACACGGGCGGAGCATTCTTTCATGATCACCGAGTCTGGTCGCATTGTCCTGAATCTAGGGTGAGCTAAGCGTATCGGAACCGGGGGTGAACCCCCACCGAACCGACGACGTCCGATCAATACGACGGACGAGGGGCCGCTCCGGTTCCGACATCGGATCACGCCAGCCGCCGCGACGCCAGGATGCTGACCAAATGCAGGACGACTTGTAGGCAAGCCGCGACGAAGCAGGCCACGAGCAGCACCCGGGTCGCCGCGAGGTCGCCGCGCACCGCGTCGATCACGGCGGTCGCGAGGGCCAGCAGCGACAGCTCGATCGGCTGCACGATGCGGTGGAACTTGGTGGCGGACAGGATCCGCCGCCCCAGCCCGAGCAGCCCGGAGCGGAACTGCACCGCGCCCGACTCCCCCGCCGCCGGCAGCCCGCCCTTGGCCCGCGCCACCTCGACCAGGTCGGTCTCGGCCTTGATGAGGATGGCGCCGAGCGCGGCGGCCACCCCCAGCACGGTGTACCAGTCGGGCAGCACGGCCGAGGCCCGCCAGCCCAGCCCCGCCAGCACCGCCGCCTCGGCGAAGTACGCGCCCACCCGGTCGAGGTAGACGCCGATCAGCGAGGTGCGGCCGGTCCAGCGGGCCAGCTCGCCGTCGGAGCAGTCGAGCAGCAGGTAGACCTGGATGAGCAGGGCGGCCGCCACGGCCGCCCAGAGCCCGGGGAGGGCGAGCACGAACCCGGCCAGCACCCCGGCCACCGTCATCACCCAGGTGAGCTGGTTGGGGGTGACCCGGGTCCGCGCCATGAGCCAGGTGACGTAGATGGACAGGCGGCGCATGTAGAGCACGCCGGCCCAGTGCTCGCCGTTCCTGCGCTCGAGATGGCCGGCGGGCTGGGCCACCCGCCGCAGGTCAGCTACCGAAGGTCCGGACATAGTCCGCCACCCGCTCACGGATCTCGTTGTCCTGCATGCGGAGGTGCTCCAGGATCGTGTAGCGGCCGGGACGGGTGGACGGAGCCAGCGCCACGGCCTCGGCGAACTGCTCGGTGCTCAGCCCGATGTCGCCCGGCACCACCGGCAGCTCGTGCCGGCGCAGGCAGTCGACGACCTGCCTCGCCCGCGCCTCGTCCTCTCGGAGGAAGAAGCAGAAGGCGGAGCCGATGCCGGCGAGCTCGCCGTGGTTGGAGGTGCCGGGGAAGAGCTGATCCACGGCATGCAGGATCTCATGGTCGCCGCCGCTCGCGGGCCGGGACGACCCAGCGATCACCATCGACATGCCCGACAGGATCAGCGACTCGGCCAGCACGGTCAGGAAGGCGTCGGACTCGATGCCGTCCTGGCGCCCGATGAGCGCCTCGGCCGCGGTGCGCGCCATCGAGCAGGCCAGGCCGTCGATGGGCTCGCCGCGCTCGACGTTGCCGAGCTGCCAGTCCTCGATCGCCGACAGGTTGCTCACCACGTCGCCCACGCCGGCCCGGACCAGCGTCGGGGGCGCGGCGTGCACGAAGTCGAGGTCGACCAGGATGGCGAGCGGCATCGGCACGCCGAACGAGCCCTTGCCGCCCTCGTAGACGAGGGAGGCGGTGGGCGAGCAGATGCCGTCGTGGGAGAGGTTGGTGGCCACGGCGACCATCGGGATGCCGGCCAGCGAGGCGGCGTACTTGGTGGCGTCGATGGTCTTGCCGCCGCCCACGCCGACCACGACCTCGAACGCGCTCTTGCGCAGGGAGGCCCCGAGCGAGACGGCCGCGTCGACCGTCCCGTCGGACACCCGGAACACCTCGGCCTCGTCGAGCTGCGGGGAGATCAGGCTCTCGATGTGGTCGCCCTGCCCCGGGCCGACGGCGACGGCGACCCGGCCGGAGGTCGCCACCCTGCTGTCGGCCAGCAGAGCGCCGAGCTCCGCCACGGCGCCCCGCCTGACCTGCATGGTCAGCGGCGCCGGCAACATCCTCGCCAGAAGCGGCATGCCCGCCCTCTCAGTAGCGAACGGCTATGGTGCGGGCCTTGGCCAGGTCGTCGTGGTTGTCCACCTCGACCCAGTCGACCTCCCCGATGGGCGCGGCGTGGATGGTCTCGCCGCGCTCGACCATCTCCTGGTAGCCGTCCTCGTAGTAGAGCTGCGGGTCGCGCTCGAAGGTGGCCTTGAGCGCGTCGGCCAGCCGCTCGGCGGCGGCGGGGCGGATCAGGGTGGCGCCGATGTACTCGCCGTACGCCTCGGCCGGGTCCATCAGCTTGGTGATGCGCCGCAGCGAGCCGCCCTCGTCGAGGGTGACCTTCATCTCCTCGTCGGCGAGCTTCTTGACGTTGTCGACGGCGAGCAGGATGTCGCTGGTCTCGGGGGCGGCCAGGAGCGTCTTCTCGACCGAGACCGGGTGCACGGTGTCGCCGTTGACCAGCAGCGCGCCCTGCGCGAAGTGGTCGCGGGCGCACCACAGGGAGTAGGCGTTGTTCCACTCCTCGGCCTTGTCGTTGTGCACCAGGGTGAGCTTGACGCCGTACTTCTCCTCGAAGCCGGCCTTGCGTTCGTGCACGGCCTGCGCCGCGTAACCGACGACGATCACGATGTCCCGCAGGCCCACCTCGGCCAGGTTGCGCAGCGAGATGTCCATGATCGTGGTCTCACCGTCGACCGGCACGAGCGCCTTGGGCAGCGTGTCGGTGTAAGGCCGCAGGCGTCGTCCGGCCCCAGCGGCCAGCACCATTCCCAGCAACGTGCACTCCTCAGTCGAGCATGACTACGTGTGGGCCAAAGGTTAGTTGCCTTTTGGCCCTCCGCGGGTAATCCGCGGTCAGTCTCGCGTTCCCGCATCGGCCGTCTCCAGCCGGACGGGGGGCGGGGCGAGCCAGCGGGTGAGGCTCTCCCAGCCGAACAGCCCCCACAGGTAGAGCGCCAGCAGCGCGTAGCCGGCGGTCAGCGGCCCCATGAGCGCGACCAGGGAGACGACCATCATCCGGCCGTCCCAGCCGAGCCCGAGCGTGGCCAGCCACGAGGGCGCGTGGACCCGCTGCCGCAGGCGGTAGACCAGATCGTAATGATGGAAGGCGAGCGCGCCGAGCAGCACCATGATCAGCAGCGGGTGCAGCCCGTGGGCGAACCCGACGGCGGCCACGAAGGTGTACTCGATCAGCCGCAGGATCGGCGGCACCAGCCAGTCGAAGCGGCCGTCGTGCGGGTGCGTGCTGCCGGGCCCGGCCAGCAGCAGCGTGACGGCCGGCGCGAAGACCGCCAGCCCGTCGGTGCCGGCCACCCCGAGCAGCAGCAGCACGCCGGTGACGAACGTGCCGGCCAGCACCGGCGGCAGCGGCGGGAGCTGCCCGGCCACGAGCAGGCCCATCGCGCGCGAGAGCGGCCCGTCGTCGCGCTGGGCGACGACGGCGCTCCTCGGCACCGGGGCCATGTGCACGGGCCTGCTCCCCGGGCGCCCCCTCGGGTTCCTCATCGCGCCGACCTCGCCATCCGTCCGAGCAACTGGTACGTCATCGCCACCCCGCCCCAGGCCAGCAGCGTCACGAACGTCGTCCGCGCCCCCCATCCCGCGGCGGTGACGCAGATGAGCGCGGTCCGCTCGCCGATCGGCAGCACGATCATCCGCTTGAGCCAGCGCACGACCGGCATCCGCTCGACCCGCCGGGCGAGCGCGAGCAGGCCCCTGGGCGAGGCGGCGTCGGCCGACTCGCGCAGGGAGCGCGCCGGCCGGGCCCAGGACGCGCCGGCCCCGGCGGCGCCCGCCGCCGCGCCGGCGAAGGAGTGGTCCATGGCGTGCCGGACGACCTGGAGGATCATCGCGGCCACGGCCAGCCGCCAGATGCCGGGGCCGGGGACACCGAGGGCCAGGCCGGCGTAGACGACGTATTCCTTCAGCCGGTCGGCCATGCCGTCCACCCACGCGCCGAGCGGCGAGAACGTACGGGTGTAGCGGGCGAGCTGGCCGTCGAGGCAGTCGAGCGCGAACGACAGGTAGAACAGCACCGCCCCCGCCAGGAGCGCGCCCTGCGTGCCGGCCGAGAACCACACCGCCGCGAGCGCCGCCAGCCCGACCGAGATGCCGGTCACCGTGTTGGGGGTGAGCTTGAGCCGGGCGGCCGGCCTGATCAGGTGGCGGGTCCAGGTGGAGACGAGGAAGGTGGCGAAGAAGCCGTCGTCGTCCTTGACCGAGGTGTCCAGCCTGACGCGGTTCTCGTCCACGTCGGCCAGCCGCTCGACGGCCACGTCGGCGGCGTGCTGGCCGGCGACCCGGTCGGCGTGCAGCGGCCCGAGCGGGGCGGCGCGGACCTTCACGCCGCTGCGGACCAGCCCGACCAGCAGCAGGTCCACGGCCTCGACCGGGGTGACCGGGCCGAGCTTGCCGGTGTCGGCCAGCTCGGCCAGCTCCTCGGCGACCTCGGCGAGCGTGCCGAGGTCGGGCGTGGCGGCCTGGAGCAGGCCGCGGAAGGTGGCGTTGGCCTCGGGCACGGTGTGGAACGAGCTGCCGGCGGCCACGACCGCGCCGCCCTCGACCCGGACGGGCGGCCGGAGCGGGCCCGCGGCCGGGTCCAGCGCGACCAGCGCGCCGGTGTCGTGGGCCGGGTGGTCCAGCAGCAGCGCCAGGGCCTCGGTGTGGGCCACGAGGTCGGCGGGCACCAGGGCGACGGCGCTCACGGCCGTCCTGGCGATCTTCGCGACGCCCCGGAGGTCGGCCGCGAGGCCGCCGCCCGGCGTCAGCACCTGCACGTCGCGGACGGGCAGGAGGTCGAGCTGCGTGCCGAGGCGGTCGAGCAGCGTGCCGTCTGAGCAGGAGAGCCTGCTCGCCGGCGTGGTGGCCAGGACGACGGCCGCCGTCGCCGGGTCGACGTGCGTCGGGTTGTCGTGCGCGGTCATCGAGTCGGGCAAAGCGCAGGTCTCCTACCGGTCGGGCGGAGGTGCGTGGACTTGAGGGGGTGCGTAGCCTCAGCGTAGCGACCGGTCAACGCGATATCACGGAACAGCACCGTTACCGGCACGTCCCGGTTCCCGCCGGACCTGCCTTACGCTCGCGGTATGAATGCGCGGTCGGTCGGCGTGCTCCTGGCGGGCGGGGTGGGGCAGCGGGTGGGCCTCGCCCTGCCCAAGCAGCTCGTCGAGGTGGCGGGGAGGACGATTCTCGAGCACTCGCTGGCGGTCTTCGAGGGCGCGCCGGAGATCGACGAGATCGTGGTGCTGATGACGCCCGGCTACACCGACCGGGTGGAGCGGATCGTGGAGCGGGGCGGCTACCGCAAGGTCACCAAGATCGTGGAGGGCGGCGCGAGCCGCACGGAGAGCACGTGGCGGGCGTTGCGGGCGCTCGGCACCGAGGAGTGTGACGTGCTGTTGCACGACGCCGTGAGGCCGCTCCTGGAGCCCCGGATCATCTCCGAGTGCGTCCGGGCCCTGCGCACCCACAAGGCCGTCAACGTGGCGATCCCGAGCTCCGACACGGTCTTCGTGGCCGCGCCCGCGGGGGACGGCGAGGTCGTCGGCGAGGTGCTGGACCGCGCGCGGCTGCGGCGCAGCCAGACGCCGCAGTGCTTCAAGCTGTCGGTGATCAGGGAGGCGTACGAGCGGGCGCTCGCCGACCCCGGGTTCGCCGGCCGCCCGGCGACCGACGACTGCGGCGTCGTGCTGCGCTACCTGCCGGAGGTGCCGATCCACCTGGTGGCGGGCAGCGAGCGCAACATCAAGGTCACCCATCCGGCCGACCTGCGGATCGCCGAGCTGCTGTTCAAACTGGCCGCAGAGGCGTAGCAGCGGCATAAGGGCCTAATCCGCCGCTATCAGGGCACACGACAGACGGGTACGTGGACGGCACTTGACCCTGAGCTTGTTACCGTGCGATCACTTGGCATCCTTCCCCTCGTGAACGAGGGGATTTCGACCGTCGCCGGTCGGTCTTCCTGCTTCGCCGCCGGTCGCCCGCCCGAGAGGGGGACTCCCGCTTGAGGTCTTACACCAGCTCCACAGGCGTTTCAGCTCTCCGCCAGCCCGGCGGCGAGCAGCATGTTCCGGGCCGCGTTCACCTCCCGGTCATGCACCGCGCCACACGCACAAGTCCACTCGCGGACGCTCAACGGCATCTCTTCCCGCAGCACCCCGCAGACCGAGCACAACTTGGAAGAGGGAAAGAAACGGTCCACGACCGCCAGCGTGCGGCCGTACCAGGCCGTCTTGTACTCCAGCATGCGGCGCAGTTCCCGCCAGCCGGCATCGGAGATGGCACGGGCCAGCGCGTGGTTCTTGAGCAGGTTGCGGACGGCCAGGTCCTCCACGGCGATCACTTGATTCTCGATAACCAGCCGTGTGGTGGCCTTGTGCAGGTAGTCCCGGCGCCGGTCGGCGATCCGGGCGTGCACCCGTGCCACCTTCAGCCGGGCCTTGGCCCGGTTCTTCGACCCCTTCTGCTTGCGGGCCAGCGCCCGCTGCGCCTTGGCCAGCCTGCGCCGCTCACGACGCTCGTGACGCGGGTTGGCGATCTGCTCGCCGCACGACAGCGTCGCCAGGGCGGTGAGGCCGGCGTCCAGGCCCGTCGACTGCTCGACCGGCGGCAAGGGCGCGATCTTCTCCTCGACCAGGAGGGACACGAACCAGCGCCCGGCCGGGTCCCGGCTCACGGTGACCGTGGACGGCTCGGCCCCTTCGGGGAGTGGGCGCGACCACACGATGTCCAGCGGCGCGCCCATCTTGGCCAGGGTGAGCCTGCCGTCGCGCCAGCGGAACCCAGAGCGGGTGTATTCGGCCGACGCTCGCGACCTCTTACGGGACTTGAAGGTGGGGTATTTGGCCCGTTTGGCGAAGAAGTTCGCGAACGCCGCCTGCAGATGCCGCAGCGTCTGCTGCAATGGCACCGACGACACCTCGCGCAGAAACGCCAGCTCGGGCGTCTGCTTCCACGCGGTCAACGTCGCGGACGACTCCGTGTAGGAGACCCCACGGCCTTCCTCCGTGTAGGCGCGGGTCCGCTCCTCCAGGGCCTTGTTGTAGACCAGGCGCACGCAGCCGAACGTCCGGACAAGCTCTTCGGCCTGCTCGGGGGTCGGGTAGAAGCGGTACTTGTAGGCCCGCTTCACAAGCTGCGCCACCTTTCGATTCTATGTACGAGATCACTCGCGCACCGGCCGAATCCAAAAGACTGCGGTCTGCCCGGCGGCGTAACGCCTGCTCCTGCCCTGCTCCGCAAGAGTCCGATCCTTTCCCTGCCTGAGGGCGGGGGTTTCCTCGGAGGTATCTGATGAGGAGACTCATCGTGATCGCGGCGCTGCTGGCCTCCTATCCCGCGCTGCTGGCGGCGGCGCTCTGGCCGGCCCCGCTGGTGTTCGGGGCGGCGGCGCTGGTGTCCTACGCCGCCGAGTACGCCGCGCCGCGCCTGGCCCGCCGCCCGCTGGAGCTGCTCGGCCAGGTGCACCTGGGCGTCACGGTGCGCTTCGCGGCCCGCGAGACGGCGGCGCTGCTGCTCGTGGCGCGGGCGGCCGGGCCGGACTCGGTGTGGTTCCTGGCGCTGGCGGTCGCGATGTTCGGCATCCACGGGATGCGGGCCCTGCACACGGGGCTCGCGTTGCTGCTCAGGCAGACGCTCAGCCGGATGCCGGTCACGACCCGCAACCTCGACGTGTCGGCGCTGCGCATCCCCAAGCTGCCGCCGCACTGGCTGGGCGACCCGCGCGGCACGCGCTTCCTCTACCTGGACGCGCTGCCGGTGCTCGGGGCCGTGTGGGGCGCGGTCGCGGCCTGCTGCGGGGCGGCCCTGGCGCTCGCCCTGGGCGCGGCCGGCGCGCTGGCGCTCCTCCCGTACGTGCGCCGCACCCGCCCGCTCACCGACCGGGTCCGCGTGCTGGAGGTCGTCGGGGCGCAGGTGGCCGCCTACCGCCCGGAGGTCATCCTGTACTTCTCGGGCGCGACGGCCGCCGCCTACCAGGCCCGCATGTGGCTGCCCGTGCTGGAGCGCATCGACCGGCGGGCCATCGTGGTGCTGCGCGAGCGCGGCATGGCCCGGCACCTGGAGCCGTCGTCGCTGCCGATGGTGTGCATCCCGTCGTCGGCCGACCTGATGAGCTTCCGCGCCCTGTCCAGCGCCAAGCTCTGCCTGTACGTCGCGAACGTCGGCCGCAACGTCCACATGCTGCGCATCCCGACGCTCCGCAGCGCCTTCCTCAACCACGGCGACAGCGACAAGGAAGCCTCGTTCAACCCGTTCTCGCGGGTGTACGACGAGGTGTGGGTGGCCGGTCCGGCCGGCCGCGACCGCTACAGGAAGGCCAAGGTCGGCGTGCGGGACGAGTGCGTCCACGAGGTCGGCCGGCCCCAGTTGCAGGGCATCTCGACGCGGGGGCCGGGGCTGCCGTACCGGACCGTTCTCTACGCGCCCACCTGGGAGGGCTGGAACGACGACCTGTTCCACACCTCGCTGATGACGTTCGGCCCGCGTATCGTGCGGGCGCTGCTGGAGCACGATCCGCCGCTGCGGGTCATCTACAAGCCGCACCCGCTGACCGGGCACCGCGACAAGGCGGCCCTGCGGGCGCACCGGCGGATCGTCGCCATGATCGAGAAGGCCGAGCTGGCCAAGTCGAAGGCCCGGCACCCGTCGCGGGCCGAGGGGCCGGCCACGCACGTCAGGCACCTGGTCGTCACCGGCCCTGAGCCGCACCTGTACGACTGCTTCAACCAGTGCGACCTGCTGATCAGCGACATCTCCAGCGTGGTCGCCGACTTCCTGGCCAGCGAGAAGCCGTACGCGGTGACGAACGTCGCGGGGCTGCCCGAGCACGCCTTCCACGAGCGCTATCCGAGCACGGAGGCGGGC
This sequence comes from Nonomuraea coxensis DSM 45129, assembly GCF_019397265.1. Lineage (NCBI taxonomy): Bacteria > Bacillati > Actinomycetota > Actinomycetes > Streptosporangiales > Streptosporangiaceae > Nonomuraea > Nonomuraea coxensis. The sequence goes on along the minus strand of NZ_CP068985.1, from coordinate 1,149,698 downwards.
GTGCTGCTGGGCGAGGACCTGGCCGGCCTCGCGGAGTTCCTGGACGGGGAGGACACCCTGGCCCGGGCGCGGGTGAAGCTCAGGAGCTATCTGCTCGGGCCGGAGTATCCGGACGCGCTGACCCGCTTCAACGCGGCGGTGGAGCGGGTCCTCACGGGGTCATGACGATCGGGGCGGGCGGGCCAGCCTGCGCGGGCTGGTGAGGAAGCCCCAGCCCCACGAGCAGTGCATGGCGGCGTACACCAGCGGGAGCCGCAGCCGGGCGGCCATCGGCAGGTGGCTGCCGGTCACGGCCGACCCGGCGACGATCGCGAGGGCGTAGCCTCCGGGGACGACGAGGCCGAGCGGGAAGAACGGCGACACGACCAGCCCGAGGATCATCGCCAGCACCGCGGCGGGCGGGGCGAGGTAACGCAGGTTGATCGTGCCCTCGTGGGTGCGCGCGACCACCCGCCGCCAGCGGCCGTAGTGGAAGTACTGCTTGGCGAGGGCCTTGACGTTGGGCCGCGGCCGGTAGGAGACCCGCATGCGCGGCTGGAACCACACCAAGCCGCCGCTCTGGCGGATGCGGTGGTTCATCTCCCAGTCCTGGGCGCGCTGGAAGTGCTCGTCGTAGCCGCCCACCCGGTCGAGCGCCGAGCGGCGGAAGACGCCGAGGTAGACGGTGTCGGCGGGGCCCGCCGTGCCTCCCACGTGGAAGGCGGCGGCGCCCACCCCGATCTTGGAGGTCATCGCGCAGGCCACGGCCTGCTCGAACGGGCTGATCCCCTCCGCGGCCATGACGCCGCCGACGTTGTCGGCGCCTGTCTCGGCCAGGGTCTCGACCGCGATGCGCAGGTAGTCGGAGGGCAGCATGGCGTGCCCGTCGACTCGTGCGACGATGCCGTTGCGGGAGGCGGCGATCGCGGCGTTGAGCGCGTTGGGGGTGCGGCCGGTCGGGTTGGGCACCACGGTGACCCGGCGGTCGGACGCGGCGATGGCGTCGGCGACCTCCTGGGTGCGGTCCTGGGACGGGCCCACCGCGAGCACGACCTCGATCTCACCGGGGTAGTGCTGCGCGAGGACCATGTCGACGGCCTCACGAAGGTGCCGCTCCTCGTTGAGGACCGGCATGATGACGGAGATGGGGGGCCAGGCGCGCGTCTCCGCGGGCGCGTGCGGCGAGTCGGGGAACTGCTTCATGGCGGGGCTCACGCTACTGTACCGGCGAGGGAGTCGGGCAATCGAAAGCCCGATACCGGGGGTGACGAGGGGGACGGCATGCACGACCCGGGCGAGGAGGAGGACGCCGGAGTGCTCGTGGGCGGGGACGCCTACGGGGGCGTCAGGCTCACGCCCGACCGCGCGCGCAGGCCGGTCAGGCGCAGCGCGAAGGCGCGGCGGCGCAACGTGCTGGTCGCCGGGTTCCTGTCCACCTGCGTGCTGGTCACCACCGGCGTCGTGTGGGCGACGCCGCGGCAGATCGGCACCGTGGACGCCGGCGTCGGCGAGTCGGCGGCGCGCGGCGGCGCCGAGAACATCCTGCTCGTCGGCGTGGACAAGCGTGACGACCTCAGCCGGCAGCAGCAAAACCGGCTCAAGCTGGGCCGCGAGGTGGGCCAGCGCACCGACACGATGATGGTGATCCATCTGTCGGAGGACCACCGCCGGGTCACGGTGGTGAGCCTGCCGCGCGACACCTGGACGACGATCCCCGGCCAGGGCGACCACAAGATCAACTCGGCTTACCAGTTCGGCGGGCCCAAGCTGGCCAAGCAGGCCGTCGAGGCGGCCACCGGCCTGCGGATCAACCGCTACATCGAGGTCAACATCCTCGGCTTCATCGACGTGGTCGACTCGCTCGGCGGCGTCACCGTCTGCACGCCCGTGGCGATCAACGACCAGAAGATCGCGCTCAACCTGGCCGCGGGCACCCACCAGCTCGACGGCGTGCAGGCCCTCCTCTACGCCCGCACCCGCGCCACGGCCCGCTCCGACCTCGACCGCATCGACCGCCAGCAGCAGGTCATCTCGGCCCTGCTCAACCGGGCGCTGAGCGCCGAGACGCTGAGCAACCCGGCCAAGCTGGCCTCGTTCGTCAACTCCACGCTGGGCACGGTCAAGGTGGACCCGGACGACGGCCTGGTCGACCTGGCCACCCAGCTGCGCGACGTCTCGCTGCAGAACGTGCGCTTCGTGGACGTGCCGCTGGCGGACGTGAACTACCGCGCCCCCACGGGCGAGTCGGCGGTGCTGTGGGACAAGCAGGCCGCCAAGGACCTGTTCACCAGGATCGACAACGACCAGGACGTCACCAAGCCCACGCCCACGGCCGCCGCCACACCCTCGGCCAAGCCCTCCGCGGTCGCGCCCGGCAGCGTGACGCTCAAGGTCAAGAACGGCACGCTCATCACCGGGCTCGGGGCGCGGACGAAGGCGGGGCTGGTCGCGTACGGGTTCAAGGTCCCCGACGAGCCCGGCAACACCGACAAGAAGGATTACAAGCGGACCCTGATCCGCTATCCGGAGGGCCAGGAGGCCGCCGCCCGCGTGGTCGCCGCCGCCGTTCCCGGCGCGGAGCTGAAGAAGGCGGATGTGAAGGGCATCGAGGTGATCGTCGGCAGCGACCAGCCGAAAATCGTCAAGCAGAAGACCTCGGCCGACCCGGCGCCGAAACCCGCCGTTACACCAACCACGAAAACGGCTATGCAGAACATATGTAAGCAATAGGCATATCTTTTCGGACGTCGGGCAGGAAACGGCCATGGTGGTCAAACATTGGCGGGAGGACCCCTGCACCGTTCTGCACATCGTCGGCGATCTCGACGTGGCGGCCGCTCCCCGGGTCCGGGCCGAGCTGGAGCAGGCCATCGCCGAGGCCGACCCTCCTAATCTCGTCCTCGATCTCACCGAGGTGCCGTTCTGCGACTCGGTCGGGCTGGGCGTCCTGGTCTCCACGCTCAACCGGATCCAGCAGGTGCGCGGGCGACTCATCCTGGTGCTGGCCCCTGGCATGATCAAGCACCTGCTGACGATCACCAACCTCGACCGGCACTTCGAGACCACGGACTCCATGAACGCGGCCCGTACGGCCCTCGGGACGGCGGCCTGAGCCACCTTCCTCCCGTGCTGGATACTCGGTTGTCGGCCGGGTGTTCCGCTACTGCTGGAGGAAGCCGTGAGACTGGGCGTGATGTTCGACCGGGGCCTGCCGCCCGAGCGGCTCGTGCCGTTCGCCAGGGAGCTGGACGACAGCTCCGCCGACGACCTGTGGGTGGTCGAGGACCTCGGCTGGGCCGGCGGGCTCACCTCGGCCGCCACCGCCCTCGCCGTCACCTCCCGCCTGCGCGTCGGCATCGGCATCACCCCCGCTCCCCTGCGCAACCCGATGCTGCTGGCCATGGAGCTGGGCAACCTGGCCCGCCTGCACCCGGGGCGGCTCGCCGCCGGGATCGGGCACGGCGTACGCGAATGGATGCGACAGGTGGGAGCGGCCCCCGCGTCGCCGCTGTCGCTGCTGGAGGAGACGATCACGTCCGTACGGGCGCTGCTGCGGGGCGAGACGGTGACGCTGGAGGGCCGGGAGGTCCGGCTCGACGGGGTCTCGCTCGTGCACCCGCCCGCCACCGTCCCGCCGGTGCTGGCCGGGGTGAAGGGGCCGAGGTCGCTGGCGCTGTCCGGGCGGGTGGCGGAGGGCACGATCCTGCCGGAAGGGGTCGGGCCCGCGCAGCTCACCGCCCTGCGGGAGACCATCGGGGCCGGTGACGGGCACGAGGTGGTGATGTTCACCTTCCTCGGCGTCGGCGACGGCCACACCGTCGACCGCGGGCTGGTCGAGGGGCAGGCCGCCTTCCTGGGGGTGGCGCCCGAGGACGTGATGATGGCGACCGGGACGGCCGAGGAGGCCGCCGGCCGCGTCAAGGCGCTGGCGGCGGCCGGCGCGGACACCGTCGTGGTGCGTCCGCTGGACCTCACCGACCCCTTGCGGCACGTCCGGGCGCTCCTGGCGGCCCTCTAGCTCCTTTGGGGTCATCTGGCCGATGGCGGTCGGTCAGATGGCCGATGAGGCGGCGGGCGCCCGCCGCGAGGATCGGTCCCATGACGCGACTCGCTGCGCTCGCAGCCTCCACCGCCCTCGCAGCCCTGACGGCCCTCGCCACGGCCGGCTGCGGCGGCCTCGACCTGGACGCCGAGGAGGTCCGCTCCAGCCGCGCCTTCCCCGTCACGGGGACCACACTGAAGATCGTCTCCTCGCTGGGCGGCGTCCGCGTCCTGCCCGGCTCCGCCGGCTCGGTGCGGGTGGACCGCTGGGTCCGCGGCAAGGCGGCCGGCGAGGGCAACGCCACCTGGTCCCTCCGCGACGGCGTCCTGCGGCTCGGCGCGGACTGCAGCATGATCGTCGGCGACTGCGGCGCCCGCTATCACGTCGAGGTGCCGCCCGCCGTCCACGTCACGGTCGAGGCCCCCGACGGCGTGACGCTCAAGAACCTCGGGCAGGACGTGGACGCGGTCTCACGCGAGCACATCCAGGTCGACGGCGCCTCGGGCCGCCTGCGCCTGCGCAGCGACGGCCCGATCACCGGCACCGCCCTGACCTCGGCGGCCGTACGCGCCCGCACCGTGGACGGCGCGATCGACGTCACCTTCGTCACCGCCCCCGCCGACCTGGACCTGGAGTCCGCCGACGGCCGGGTGACGGCGACGGTGCCGAAGGGCTCGTACGCGGTGACCGCCCGCAGCAGGGACGGCTCCGTCACCTCCGACCTCAGGAGCGACCCGAAGGCGTCCGCCGTCATCGTCGCCCGCAGCGGCACCGGGAACGTCCGCGTCCGCGTCCCGTGAGCCTCACTCCCAGACGGCGGTGTACTTGCCGCCCTCGGCGTTCACCTGGACGGGGTACAGCCCTTTGCCCTTGAGCTGGTCGAACCGGGCCTGGTAGCCCGACGCGCTCATATCGACGAAGTGCGCCCAGGACTTGAGCCCGTCCTTGCGCCACACCGCCGTGTACGTCCCGTCGGGCGCGACGGCGACCTTGACCGGCCGGAAGCCCTTGTCCTTCCTGGCGTGGAACTCGGCCTCGTGCTGGGAGCGGCTCTTGCCGTAGGTGTAGTACCAGGCGCCGCCCGGGTTCGGGGCCCATACCGCCACGTAACGGACGTCGTCCGGCGTGCCGTAGGCGTCCACGGAGGTCAGGGCGAGCCCCTGGCCGACGGCGTGCTTGTTGGCCGCGGCGAACTCGCTCCCCGTCAGGTTATGGCGGGACTGGAAGGTGCCGCCCTTCTTGTCGAAGACCGCCGTGAACACCGCCGAGCCGGCCGGGCCCGTGGCGGACACCGACACCGGCTGGACGCCCTCCTTCACGCCGGCGTCCACACGCCGCTGGTAGCCGGAGGCCGACATGCCCTGCCAGATGCCCCAGTCCGGCGAGCCGCCCTTGACCCAGACGGCGGCGTACCGCTCCCCGTCGGAAACGTTTACGGTAAGGGGGCGATAGCCCTGTTCCTTGAGGCGGCGTACCTGCTTGACGCTCTCGGCGGCACCCACGTTGTGGTAGGCCACAAAAGCGGGCGCCGCTGCCGCGCTCGCCGCCACCGGAGCCGCGCCCGAGGCGACGAGCACCGAAGTGACGATGGCGATCTTGCTCGTGGTCCGCATGACCCCTCCCAATCCTGACTGAAGGCTCAACTTGATCATGAGTTTGGACATGACCATAACAGGGGAAGAGGACAGCCGGTCCGCCGCCGGACGGACCGGCCCCGGCTAGATCTCCACCGTCTGGAAGTCGTCCGGCACCAGGCAGCGTTCGATGTGCCCGGCCTCCACCCCCGCCCCCAGGTGCGTCAGCACGAACGGCACATCGGGAAACCGCCGGCGCAACGCCTCCACGTGCCCGACCTCCATGTGCCCGGCGGCGGGATGGTGCGGGCCGTTGCACTCCAGGATGAGCGCGTCGCTGGCCGCCGCGAGCGCGTCGAGGCCGGCGCCCGGCCGCGTGTCCCCGGAGTACCCGACCGTCGCGCCGGCGCGCTCGAAGACGTACCCGTAGCAGTCGAGATGCGCCACGTGGTCCACCTCCACGGCCCGGAACCTGAGCGGGCCCGCCACCTGCCACGAGCAGTCCACCTCGACGTAGCGGATGTCGAGCTTCTCGTGCGCCTCCTCGTGGATGCCGGGCACGCCGGCGACGTCCATCATCGTCCGGAGGAACTGCTCGACCCGGGGCGGCCCCACCACGTGGAGCGGCGTGGCGGCGTGCCGGTGCAGCAGTTCGAGCAGCAGGAAGGGCCAGCCGAAGGTGTGGTCGGCGTGGAAGTGCGAGATGGCCACGACGTCGAGCCCGGCCACGTCGATCCCGCACCGGCGCAGGTGCGGCAGCGCGGTGGGCGACGGCTCGACCAGAATATGATCGTCCAGGACGAATCCATTCCAATAGCGCTCGGCGGCCTGGAAATTGCCGGTCCCCAGAAATGTGACCCTGCTCAATACGGCTCTCGGAAGTTAAGCGGGAATGGCGCGGTTTCGACTCTCTCGTGTGGTTGCGCAGCGTGACCGGAGGCGTTGGTTGGCCGGGTTGCGGAAGCCGTATGCGCAGCGGGCTTCGAGCTTGATGACTCGGTTGGTGCCCTCGCTCTTGGCGTTGGTGATCCCGGTGAGCAGGAACGCCTCGATCTCCTTCCACCAGGAGGCGACGGTCTCGGCGAGGGTGACGAGTTCGGGCAGGTAGGGATGGTCGGCGCACCAGATGTAGAAGGCGTGCAGGCGGTGGGCGATCGTCGAGCGGGCAGGGTTGGTGCGGGCCAGTGCGAGCAGGTATCGCAGTTTCTCCTTGGCGTGCCAGCCGGCCAGGATGTGTCGGCCGTAGGTTCCGATCCTGGTCAGGTCGCGTTCCAGGATGGCGATCTGCTCGTCGGTGAGGTCTTCGCGGTTGGAGCGCAGCAGCCGCCGGTGGTCGTATTCGGGATCTCCCGTTCGGCCGCGACGGTCACGCATCTTCCAGGTCAGGCGGCGGCGCAGGTCGGCGAGCTTGCCGTTGGCCAGTTGCACGAGGTGGAAGTGGTCGACCACGATGATCGCGTGGGGCAGGGCGGCGCGGACCGCGCAGCGGAAGGTCTGGCACATGTCGATCGCCACGTGGGTGAGCGCCGTTCGCCATGCCTTTGGGCGGGCGTTCAACCAGGCCGCCACTGATGTGGAGAGGCGGCCTTCGACCTGGCCGAGCAGTCCCTGGCCGGTGGCCAGGTCGGTGAAGCCGACGTGCCAGCGGTCTGCGATCAGCCGGTATTTCCCGGTGTCGGGGTCTTGCTCCCAGCGGGGGCGGCCTCGGCGGATCTCGTCGATGCCGATCACGGGGGTGGGTTCGGGCTGGTCGGGCAGTACCTCGGTGGCGTAGGCGCGTAGTTCGCGCATCGCGATGGGCCAGGAGAGACGGTGGTCGCGGGCGGCTTGGGTGACGGTGCGGCCGCCGTCGGCGATCGCGCGTCCGCAGGCGCGGCGTAGCCGGGCGGTCGTCCGCATTCCGGCGCTGACCTGCGGGATCTGCTCGGTGAACGAGCCTCGAGGGCACAGCGGCTCGCGACAGCTCCACCGGAGTTTGTGCCACAGCAGGGTGTACGGGGAGTCGCCCGCGCGCAGGTCCCGTGGCCGGGTGGCCACCCGTTCCTTGACGGTGACGGAGAAGACGCCGCAGGCCGGGCAGGCACGGGCGGATTCGTCGGCGGTGACGACGTGGACGATCCGATGGCCGTCGTGGTCGCGCTCGACCTTGACCACGTGCAGGCCCTCCAGATCAAGCAGCAGTGTCGCCTCGGTGGAGGTCTCGATAGGATTGTGCACGCCCGTGGTTCCTTGGGGGTTGACTGCGTAGAGAACAGTCATGATCCACAAGAGCCACGGGTTTCGCATGTCCGGGTCCGACGCCCCCATCAACCGTCACGTACGGTGACCTTCGAGCGCGAGTCGGCCGGCCATTTCCCGATCAAGATCGGAGACCCCTCAATACGCCCCCCGTGGTTTCCGTTCGGAAGAATCTCACACCGGATATACGGGAGACAGGCCCAGTTCAGCCTTTTCCGTACGCGACCCGTCCGGCCTCGTCCGCCAGGCGGCCTTATCATCCTCAGATGATCAACCGATCAGCCGGGGCCTGTCTGGTGGCTCTCGCCGCCCTCGCTCCCGCCTGCGGCCTGACCCCGGAGAGCCGGTCCCCCGGCGTGGTCCCGCCGGAGACGAGCGTCCAGGGGCGCTGGTGGACGTGGGCGTACTCCGCGGACGACGACGCCAGTCCCGTACAGGACACCACCGGCGAGTTCTGCGACCACGCCCAGCCGGACGACCTCTGGTTCCTGGCCGGCACCTACGGCGGCACCGTGCGGCGGAGCTGCCGGATCCCGGCGGGCCGGCCGCTCGCGTTCCCGCTGGTGAACCTGCTCGGCGACGCCGCTGACTGCGCCACGTTCATGGCCACGGCCAAAGGGAAGGCCGTCCTCGACGGCAAGCCGGTCGAGCCGGAGCGCCTGGACGAGGCCGGCGTCACCGTGACCGACTCGGCGGGCACGGGGACCACCCACGCCTGCGGCCTCTGGGTACGCCTCGCGCCGCTGCCCACCGGACCCCACACGCTGACCATCCGCGGCTCGTCGGGAACCTTCCGTACGGGCGTCGACTACCGGCTCGTCGTCGAACCCGCCCCGCAGGCCTGACCCCCGTCGCCCCGGGTCAGTCGACGCCGTTGGGGCAGAGGAACGACGTGATGCGGGCCGGCGCGGCCGTCACCAGCTTCGAGCCGTAGTCGCGCGAGCAGAGGTTGCTGCCGATGTCGCCGTCCAGGAAGCGGGTGGCGTCGCGGGTGGCGATCAGGTCGATGCCGCCGACGCTCGGGGAGGCGATCCTGGCCGCCACCCAGTTCCCCACGCACAGCCGGGACTCGACGGCGGCGTCCGAGGGCAGGCTGCCGCCGTTCAGCGCGGCGGCCTGCCGGAGGATCGAGCCCTCGGACGCGCACGGGACGGAGGCGGTCGAGCGCCGCGCGCCCGCGGTGGGCTGTCGGCGCGGGGCGGGCGTCTTCTCCGGGGCCGCCGTCTCGTCCTCGGCGTCGTCCGTGGGCTCGTCCGTGGGGTCGTCGCTCGGCTCGTCCGTGGGGTCGTCCGTGGTGGTGGCGGCGGTCGTGGTCTCGTCGCTCGTGTCCGGCTCCGGGCTCTCCTCGTACGTCGTCGCGGCCGGGCCGCCGCCCGGGCCCAGCAGCGCCGTCAGCAGCCCTCCTCCGGAGCTCGCCGCCAGCACCGCTCCCCCGGCCACGACCGCCACGACGGCGGCGGCGACCACCCCGGCCGCCCATCCCGGCACCGTCACCCGCTGGGCGGGCACCGCCGGAGGCGGCATGACCTTCGTGCGCGTCACCGGCAGGGTGACCGGCGTCGGGCCCGTGCCCGACCGGATCGCGGCGATCCGGGCGAGCACCTCCTCGGCGGGCGGCCGTGCCGTACGGTCCTTGGCGAGCGCGCTCCGTACGAGCTCGCGGACCTCCTCCGGCACCCCGGACAGGTCGGGATCGACGCCCATGACCCGGTAGGCGAGGACGTCGGGAGCCCCGGTGCCGAAGGGCGGGCGCCCCGTGGCCGCGTACGTCATCAGCGCGCCCCACGCGAACACGTCGGCGGCGGCGTCCGCCTGGTCGCCCCGGTACTGCTCGGGGCTGATCCAGCCGGGCGTGCCGATCAGCGCGCCGGTGCCCGTGAGCCCGCTCTCGTCGAGGGCCCGCGCGATGCCGAAGTCGAGGACCTTCGCGCCGGAGCCGGCGAGGATGACGTTCCCGGGTTTGAGGTCGCGGTGCACGATGCCGGCCCGGTGGATCTCGGTGAGCGCCTCGGCGATGTCCACGCCGAACGAGAGCAGCGGGCCGGGCGGCAGCGGCGCGTTCTGCTGGACGTACGTGCTGAGCGTCGGCCCAGGGACGAACTCCGTGGCCAGCCAGGGCGGCATCGCAGTGGTGTCGGCGTCCAGCACCGAGACGACGCAGCGCCCCCGCACCCGCGACAGCAGCTCCACCTCCCGGACGAACCGGGCCAGGAACTGCGGATCGGCCGCCAGCCCCGGATGGATGACCTTGACCGCCACCCGGGCGCCGTCGGCCGCGACCCCCGCGTAGACGACCCCCATGCCGCCCGCGCCCATCCGGCCCACGATCCGGTAGGGGCCGATCGGGTCGCGTTCGTCCATCGTCAGGGGGCCGAAACCGCCGGGGTCGCTCATCGAGGGCTCCCGTCGCCGTCGCCATCGCCGTCACACCGCAGCAGCAGTGATCTTATTGACCGGCGCCGCCCGCCGTGTCCGAACGCGAACCAGGAGGTCCGGCGGGATCGGTTCGGTGTTCGAAGTACCGGGTGGGGCATGAGCGAGGAAGAACTCGGTTCGGGGGAGCCGGCACAACTGTTCATCGGGGGATAACAGTGAACGTTGCGATGAGCGTCGTCTTCCGCGCCATCCCGCTGGTGATGGGTGTCATCTGCGGCGCCTTCGGGTGGTATGTGCTGGCGGGCGCCCCGGACGCCGACCATTTCGTGGCCGGGCATGTGACCATCGCCCTGGCCGCCATCTGCTACGCGCTCTTCACCACCGCGGCCACGATCATCCGCCAGCTGATCTCCCGCTACAGCCGGGCCTGGCAGGTCATCCTGCCCCTGACCGGCTACCTCTCCGCTCTCATCGCCGTCGTCTACGGGGTCGTCATCCTCACGCGGGGCGACGAACCCCCATACGTGGTGGCCGGCCACGTGATCGTCGGCATCGGCCTGATCAGCGCCTGCGTCAGCACCGTGGCGACCTCCTCGACCCGCTTCACCCTCATCCCGGTCAACGCCGCCCGTACCGCGGAGGACGAGCCTCCGGAGGAGGCGTACTCGCCGGTGGTGGGCAAGGTCCTCATCGCGGTCCCGGCCCTCTGCGCCCTCGCCGGCTTCGTGTACGCCTTCGTCCTCATGGCCAAGGGCGGCGGCACGACCCCGGAGGGCGGCGCCTACTACACCGCCGGTCACGTCCTCTTCGGCCTGTCCGCGATCTGCGCCAGCCTGATCGCCCTGGTCGCCAGCATCGTCCGCCAGGTGCGCAACAGCTTCGGTGAGCCCGAGCGCTACCGCTGGGGCTGGCTCGTCATCGTGATGGGCACCATCGACATCCTCCTCGGCGTCTACGTCCTGGCGAGCTCCGATCACCCCTACCGCATCGCGCCCGGCTGCATCCTCATCGGCCTGGGGCTGGTCTGCTACAGCATCCTGTCCAAGGCCCTGCTCCTGGCCCTGGTCTGGCGGCGGACCTTCCCCCTGGCCAACCGCATCCCGATGATCCCCGTGGTCACGGCGCTGACCTGCCTGTTCTTCGGGGCCTTCCTCTTCGAGGCCGCGGTCACGGACCCGTCCTTCTTCATCCCCGCGCGGGTCCTGGTCGGCCTCGGCGCGGTCTGCTTCACCCTCTTCTCCATCGTCTCCATCCTTGAGGAGGGGACGTCGGGCTGAGCCTCGTCACGAGAGCGCGGGAGCGGGAGCCCGGCCGTACGACGCCGCGGACCGCAGGAGGACGATCGAGTACAGCAGCCCCGCCACCACCGACGCCACGGCCGCGGCCAGCACCGGGACGCGCACGATGCCGTCGTGGCTGAGGGCGACGAAGGTCGGCCCGGACAGCGTGGCCACGCCGCACCCGGTCCAGGTCAACACGACCGCCCAGCCCGGGTGGCGGCCCACGAAGCCGCGCGCCCGCGGCGTGACGTACCCGACCGCGACGAGCAGGCCCGTGACGGCCAGCACCGTCCGCTGCGCCGGGCTCTCGAACCCGGCCGGCCCGCCGGCCCCGGGACCCGCGACCGCCCAGACGACCAGGGCCAGGGCGTAGCCGAGCAGGGGAACCCCGCAGATCGCCGCGATCGTCCGGTTCGTCGGCGACGGACCGGTGGCGAAGGTCCGGGGCCAGCGTTCCATGGCGTGCAGCAGGACGAGGACGGCGAGGCAACAGCCCAGCACCCCGAAACCTCCGTAGATGATGACGAACACCCACCCGGCGAGTCCGTCGCCGCTGCCGGCGGGCACCGCCGTACCGGTGACCCCCTGGACCAGCAGCCCGGCCGGGAGGCCGAGCACGATCGGCGCCAGCAGCCCGGTGGCGCCCCAGGCGGGCACCAGCAGCAGCCAGGCCGGCAGGCGATGGCCGATCGGCCGTCCCAGCACCACCGCGAGGGCGATGGCGGCCAGGTCCATGGCGACGGTGACGTAGTTGCCGGCCACGTGCCGCGGATCGTTCATCAGCGCCTGGCCTCCGGCGTCGGTGATCCCGACCGTGGACCCGGCCAGCCAGGCCACCTTGAAGATCAGGTACGGCAGGCAGGACACCACCGCGACGACGAGCACGACGGCCCTCAAGGCGCTTCTGTTCATGATCCATCCCCCAATTAGAGAACGTTCTCTAGAACAACCGTAACGGATAAACTCACGGCGATGGCCAGGAGTCCTTCGTTCACCCACGAGCAGATCCTCGACGCGGCGCGGGACGCGGCGTACGAGCACTGGCGCTCGGCCACCGTCGGCCACGTCACCGCCCTGCTCGGCGCCCCCTCGGGCTCGATCTACCACCGCTTCCCGTCGAGGGACGTCCTCTTCGGGACGGCCTGGATCCGCGCCGTCAAGGCGTTCCAGGCCGGGCTCACCACGGCCGCCGACACCGGCGAACCCATCGAGGCCATCGTGCGCACCGCGCTGTGGATCCCGGCCTTCTGCCGCCGCCACCCGCGCGACGCCCGCATGATGACCGTCTTCCGCCACGCCGACCTGGTCGCCACCGGCCCGCCCCAGCTCCAGGACGAGCTCCGCCACCTCAACGACCCCGTCGTCGCACACCTGCGACGCCTGACCGAACGCCGCTACGGCCGGATCACCCCGCACGGGATGGAGGTGATCGCCATGGCCTGCCGCGACTCCCCCTATGGCCTCGTCCGGCCGATCATCGGCGAACCCGTCCCGGCCTGGATCGACGACGCCGTACGCGTCACCAGCACCGCCCTGGCCCACCTGAACGACTGAGCCAACTACGCTCGCGCCATGCGAAAAGTGAGCGTGGCACTGACAGCGCTGCTGGTCCTGACCGGATGCGGGCAGAACGCCGGCGAAGACGGCCTGATGGACGCGATGGCCGCCGTTTCCGCCGAGGGACCCGCCGCCGCGTACTTCGAGTACGGCGAACCGGCCTGGTGGCGTGACCTGGGCGTCAAGGCGGGTGACGACAAGACTCGCCGCTGGTTACCCGCGGCCGTCTCCGGCCTGGGCGGCCTCGCCACAGCCGCGGCGGCCCTGCCGGAGGCCACGGGCATGACCCCCAGCGCCGGTACGCGGGCGATCTCGATCGGCGCACCTCCCCGGACGGCGTTCCGGTTCGACGGCGACGTCGACGCGGACGCCGTACGCGAGAAGCTGACCGCCCTCGGCGCCAAGCCTCGTGAGATGAGCGGCCACGAAGGGCTCTCGTTCTCCCCCGGCGACGAGATCGACCTGTCCCGCACGATCGTTCCCGGCGTGACCAACCAGCTCAACCAGGTCGTGGTCACCGACTCGCTGGTGGCCGCGGCCTCGACCCCCGACCTGCTCACGACCGCCCTCGGCGGGGACGCCTCGCTGGCCGACAAGCCGGCGCACGCGGCCATGGCCTCCTGCCTCGGCGACGTCGCCGCGGCCACGATCATGACCCCGTCCCCGCCCAGCGGGACCGTCACACTGTACGGCGTGGGCCTGCGTCGTCCGGCCGACCTGAAGGACCGGCCCGTCAACGTCATCTGCGTGCTGCCGGCGGCATCCGCCGCCGCCGGCGTCGAACGCGCCCTGACGACCCGCCTCGTCCCGACGGGGAGCATGGGCACCGGCGGGACGTACGGAAAGCACGCCCCGGAGATCGCCCACGACCGGGTCAGCTCGGACGACCACACCGTGCTGCGGGCCGTCCTGACGCTTAACGACACCACGAACGCGATGTTCGCCAACCAGCTGCTGATCCGGGGCGACCTCCAGACCCTGACCACCCCATGAGGCATGCCTGGATGACCGCCGGGTGGAGCACGACAGCTCATTGGATCGAGCAGATCACTTCTTGCTCGTCGGCTGCTTCATGGCGCTCAGCTTCGCAGAGGCTTTGACGCACAGGTACGCACTCCACCGCCCCTCTCCGCGCTTCAGGAGGCGGCAGGGGCCGTGAGCATCCCGGCCGCCGTGACGCGCAGCGACGCGGCGAGCCGCGACACCTCTCCGCGTTCCAGAAGCCGCAGGACCGGTTCGCTCTGAAGGCTGCCCAGCAGGATGTGCGCCAGGAGTTCTCCGTCCAGGTCGGGGCGCCCCGCGTTGTTGATCAGCAGGTCGATGCGCGGGTGGGCGGCGCGCAGCTCGGCCGCCGCGGACCGGACCGAGCCCAGGGAGGCCAGGTCGTCGGACTTGTCGCCGGCATCCTGATCACGGCGTTCGAGGACATGATCGCGTTGCTCAGGCCAGCCGGACAGCCGCGCGGCGGTGCCCGGTGCCGCGGTCCGGCCGGATCGGGACGGACTCACGTGACCCTCCTTGCGCGGATATGCCTGTACTATCCTGGCCGCTCCGAAAAGGATCAACGTTGAGGATGTCGCCATGCCAGTCGTGTGGGCCGCATTAGCGATTGTCTGTGCCATCTCCCTTCTCAATCTCGTGCTCACCGTCGCAGTGATCCGGCGCCTTCGGGAGCACACCGAGCTGATCAACCAAGGACGTGCGCAGTCCCCCGCCCAGGGAGAGGTCACCCTGCCCGCCGGGACTCGGGTCGGCGAATTCCGCGCAGTGACGGGCGACGACCGGACGGTGACCCGTGATGATCTCCGGCAGGGGATGGTCGTGGCCTTCTTCTCGCCGCGCTGCCCGACCTGTGTGGAGCAGAAGCCCGCCTTCATCCGGTACGCGTCCGGCCTGTCGGGCGGGCGCGACGATGTCATCGCGGTGCTGCTGGGCTCGCCCGAGGAACTCGAGGGCCTGCGTGAGGAGCTGAGCGGGGTCGCGCAGATCGTCATCGAGGCGGATGTCGACGGTGAGATGTCAACGGCGTTCGGCCTCCGCGGATACCCGGCCTTCTGCCTCATGGGCGAGAAGGGCGTCCTCTCGGTCACCGGCTTCCAGGTAGACGTCCTTCCTGAGTCCGCGGTCCTGTGACGCCCGGAATCCGGGTGGCCGTCGCCGCCTGGCGGCTGGCCTGGCGGGTCTCGGCGCGTACGACCGTCGCTCAGCTCGTGCTGACGGTGCTCGGAGCGGGCGCGCCCGTCGCCGTGGCGTGGCTGACGAAGGTCGTCTTCGATCAGCTGAGCGCGCCCGGCGGACCCGCGGACCTGACGTGGCCGATCATCGGACTGGTCATCGCGGGCGTCATCACGGCGCTGCTGGTGCAGGTGCTGCGCTACCTGCGGGCCGAGCAGGGACGGACCATCGCGCTCGCCGCCCTCGACCAGCTCTACGCCGCGGTCAACAGGTTGATCGGCCTGGGGCGGTTCGAGGACCCGCAGTTCGCGGATCGGTTGCGCTTCGCCCGTCACGCCGGCGGGTCCGGACCCGCCGAGATCATGGCCGTGAGCCTGAACCTGCTCCAGCAGGTCCTGCTGAGCGTGGGGTTCGTCGTCTCACTGGTCACCATCAGCCCTGCTCTGGCGATCGTCGTCCTGGTCGGCGCGCTCCCCGCCGTCGGCGCCGAGTTCGCTCTCGCGCGCCGGCGGGCCGAGGCGATGAACACCGTGGGACCGCTCGAGCGGCGCGAGTTGTTCTACGGCCAGCTGCTCTCCGATGTCGAGGCGGCGACCGAGGTCAGGCTGTTCGGCGTCGGTTCCTTTCTCAGGGGACGGATGCTCCGCGAACGCCGTGCCGCGAATGGGGTGCAGCGGGCGATGGACCGGCGGGCTCTGCGCACGGAGGCGCTGCTCACCATGCTCTCGACCGCGACGGCGGGCGGCTGCCTGGTCTGGGTGATCAACGCCGCGGCCAACGGAAGGGTGTCCGTCGGCGACGTGTCCATGTTGGTCGCCGCGGTCGCCGCGGTGCAGGCGGCTCTGCTCGGCATGGTGCGCGATCTGGCCGGAGCGCACACACAGTTGCTGATGTTCGGTCACTACCTCGCCGTCGTGGAAGCGGAGCCGGATCTGCCGGTGCCGGCCCGGCCCCGTCCGGTGGCGCCGCTGCGGCACGGCATCGAGCTGCGTGACGTCTGGTTCCGGTACCGGGAGGATCTCCCCTGGGTGCTGCGCGGTGTCACCGTGACGATCCCGAAGGGTCAGGCGGTCGCCCTTGTCGGCTTCAACGGAGCCGGCAAGAGCACGATCATCAAGCTCTTGTGCCGCTACTACGACCCCGACCGTGGCGCGATCCTCTGGGACGGCGTCGACCTGCGGGATCTCGACCCGGTACAGCTGCGCGCCCGGATCGCGGGGGTCTTCCAGGACTTCGTCTCCTACGAGTTGTCGGCCGCGGAGAACATCGGCATCGGTGACGTCGAGGCCCTGACGGACTCGTCACGCATCGAGACCGCTGCGAAGGACGCGGGTGTGCACGACATCCTGCACAGGCTCCCCCACGGGTACGACACGCTGCTCAGCCGCACCTACTTCGCCGGCGACGAACTGAACGGAACCACACCCGGCACCATGCTCTCCGGCGGGCAGTGGCAACGTGTCGCCATCGCGCGCAGCTTCCTGCGCGGCGGTCGTGACCTGCTCATCCTCGATGAGCCGAGCGCGCGCCTCGACCCCGAGGCCGAACACGAGATCCACCAGGGCTTCCAGCGGCTCCGCGACGGTGGCACCAGCCTGCTGGTGTCGCACCGGCTCGGCACGATCCGGGACGCGGACCTGATCCTGGTCCTGGACGCCGGCGCCGTGGTGCAGGCCGGCCGGCACGACGAGCTGGTCAAGGCGCCAGGGCCCTACGCCGAGCTGTTCTCCCTCCAGGCCGCAGGCTACCGCGATTGACCAGAGCCCGAATTGATCTCTACTGTAGATCAAAACGGGTCAAGATCAGACGATGCCTACCGGCACGTCGAAGAGCGGCCCGACTCTTCACGAGGGAGTAGAGCATGCTGCGACTCTTCCAAACGTTCGGCGACCGGATGTTGTCCGCCTTCGTCCCGAAAATCACAGCTCAGGCCGCGTGCACGACCTGGAAGGAATTCTGCTACTGCAGCGGCAACAGAACTGTCTCCCGGTGGTGTGACCGCGGCTGCGACAGCAACCAGACGACCTGCGGGCCCTGCAACGTGTACGGAGCCCAGTACAGCTGCTAGCTGACACGTAGGCGGAGCGGCCGCCGGCCGGGCCGGTGGCTGCTTTCGTGCGGTCTCATGCTGATGCTCCGAATACCCGCTGGTGCAACTCGCCGATCAGTGAGGCGCTTTCCGTGCAGGCCGTGATTGCAGCAGTCCTGATAAGTGCCGGCGTGGCGGCCTTCGTCATGCTGCTGCGGCGCAGGTTCGTCCTGGCCACGGTCTCGGGCTTCAGCATGGCGCCCACCTTGCTTCCTGGCGATCGTCTGCTGGTGCGCCGGGCATCCCTGTCCCGCCTGAGAGTGGGCGACATCGTTGTGGTCACGCCGGACACGCGAATGGCGGGCCCGCGACCGCGCAGCGGCTACGTCATCAAGCGATTGGCCGCGGTGCCGGGGGATCGCGTACCGGAACACGTACCGTCGCCGTCGAACGCACAGGTTCCTCCAGGCTGGATGGCGCTCCTGGGAGACAACCCCGACGCCAGCCGCGACTCGCGGGACTACGGCCTGGTCACCCAGCAGCGGCTCGTCGGCGTCGTCGTGCGCGCCCTCGGCACCTGAGCCGGCCACCCCTCGTGAAACCAAGCGCCCTGAGCGACATTCCAGCAGTTCCGTTTGTTACCCCCATGCGCCGTGCCAAGAAGCATTGATCAAGGCCAGAAGCTACTGAGGTGCCCGGCAGTTTCCGGACAGTCGGCTACATAAGCTGACAGAAGTCTGGAAGAGGTAGGTACGTGACGAGGCGTCGCAGGCAGTTCTCCCCGAAGTTCAAGGAAGAAGCCGTCCGCATGGTGCTGGAGGGCGATCGGACGGTCGCGTCGGTGGCGCGGGAGTTCGACATCAACGCCAGCACCCTGGGCAGCTGGGTGAACCGACACCGGTTCGCGAGCGCACAGCAGGAGGAGCGGCCGCCGGTCGCAGGGCCGGACCGGGCCAGGATTCGGGAGCTGGAACGGGAGAACGCGGAGCTGCGCGAAAAGTTGATCTTCCTGAAAAATGCAGCCGCCTTCTTCGCGTCCGAGACTCGATGACGCTCGCCAAGTAGCACACCCACGCCCACCAGGCAGGCAGGCATAACACTACAGATTCACCCGCCACACTGCGGCATCACGGGCATGAACTCACGAACCTCCTTCTGGGAGTGCATTCCGTGAGCCGATGCCCCCTTGTGTCGTTGGAGTGGGGACAGATCGGCCGGTCGGAGGCTCGCCGTTCGGGCTATGGGCGACGCCGGATGGACAATCCCGGCTCGGTCCCAACGGGGATGCCGCGCCCGGCCAGGCGGTTGAGCTTGGCGCGGACGTCCCGGGCATGGGCTCGCGAACCGCGCTCCGGGGCGCTGATCCGCCCGACCCAGGCAACAGGAGTTCCTGACCTGCAGCTTAGTGGTCCAGTTCGTAAGTCATTCGAGGGTTCACACGGCCGTTGGTAGTGCGACAGGCTGGTGACCGCAGCCAGCGGGCTGTTGGAAGTGGTGCTCTTTCTGTTCGTGTCGCTCGATCCGGGCCAGCAGGTCTTCGAGGTCGGCCGGGGTGAACTTCCATCTGAAGGGCCGGGCGGTCTCGTTGTAACGGCGCTCGAAGGCGATTAACCGGTCTTCGACCTGGTCAAGGCCGGTGAAGTCGTTGGGTGTGACGACCTTGCGCTGCACGACGGAAAAAAGAAGATCTCGATCTGGTTGAGCCAGGACGCGTGTACGGGGGTGTGGACCATCACCGCGTTGGGGAACCGGGCGGTGAGCCGGTCGCCGGCTGCCTTGCCGCGGTGGGAGGAGCCGTTGTCGACCACCCAGAACACCCGCTTGGCGGAGGCGTAAGGTTCGGTGGTCATCACCTTCTCCACGAGGGTCATGAACGGGACGATGCCGGTCGTGGCCGCGCAATGACCGATCACGCGCGCATGGTGGACGTCGTAAGCGGCCAGGTAGGCCAGCGATCCGCCCCGGTCGTATTCGTGGTTGATCCGCATCGTGCGGGCACTGCCGGGTGGCAGAGTGGGGTGGCAGCGGCAGCGGGCCTGGATCGAGGTCTTCTCGTCGGAGGAGATCACGTACTCGTTGCCGGTGAGGGGCTGGCCGTCCCAGATGCGCTGGTAGAGGTCGAGCACACGGGCGGCCTTGGCGGCGAAGTCGGGATCGCGGATGAACACCCAGGAGGCGTGCTGCCAGGGTTTGAGCACGTCAGCGGCCAGAATCCGGCGGACGGTCGAGGCGGAGATCGTGTCGGTGATGCTCCGGCCGACCGCTTCGGCCGCCAGGTCGGTGCTGCTCCAGCGAGACAGCGGCACTCCGGTCTCGGCCGGCAACTGGCAGGCCAGTGCCGTGACCTCGGCTCGCTGGACGGGGGTGAAGCGGGGCGGCCGGCCGCTGCGGGGCCGGTCCTTGAGCCCGTCGAGGCCCTGGTCGGCGTAGCGGTCACGCCACCGGCGGACGGTATCGAGGTGGACGTGCTGCCGCAGAGCGATACGGGCGTTGGAATAGCCGTGCGCGGCGTCCAGCACGATCCGGACACGGATGACCTGCTGGTGGGGGGCGGTGTGCGAGTGAGCCAGCTTCTTGAGCCGTCGCCGTTCGGCGGCGGTCACGATGATCTGGCGGGCGCGGAGGACGGGCACGCGGAACGCTTTCGGTGATCTTTTCAGGGGGGCACCAGTGTGGTCCTGTGCGCCTTCCGGGGTGGGATCGACACGCCGGACGGCAAGATAGGGTTCATGCCCGCCATTCCGGAGTCGACCAAGACCTCCCTGGCCCAGCGACTACGCCAGCACGCCCGCGACCGCTGGCCCCAGCTGGCAGACGTGCATGTCCGCTACCACGGCCAGTTCGCCTACGTCGAAGGTGAACTGGCCGACGGAGACCGGCTGTCCCTCATCCGGCTCCGTTACGGCGGATCGGCGTCCATCTGGGGCTTCGGGCTCTACCTTGCCAGCAGTGGCAGGTACGAGAATCAGATCCTGCCATCCGGCATGTCGGCGGGTACGCCCCAAGACGCCCTGGATTGCGCCTGCGATCTCTACCTCAGCCACTGACCCCGCAGGACTTACGGGTAGGACCACTTAGGGAGCGGCTATACCAACCGGCACGAAACCGGTACATCCAGATGCGGGAGGAAATCCTGGGGAGCATCGACGGGGTGACGCTGGAGGCGGATATCAAACGGGTGCAGGATTGGCGAGCCTTCCGGGGCGACAGTCGGCGCAACAACCAAGCTGGCCGCCGACAGGCGTCACCACTGACCCCGCGCCGTCCGGCACGGATCTCGTGTCTGAGGAGTCTCGCGCCATTAGCGGTATCTCTGCAGGTCAGGGGGGACATAAGCCAATTGTCTTGCAAGAAGCGATTGAAGAATGTAGCCATCATCCACGAAATCATCTACCATCCCGATAACCGGGAGGCTTCGCGTGCAGTTCTGGTTGCCGACTCAGCATAAATCTACAGGGCATATGTGGCGGCACGGCAAGACGTCACTCAAGAAACGTGGACGATTTGATGATGGCCAATCGATTACGCAAACGACGTAACGCGTCCAAGGCGGCTACGGGAGCAAGGTCCGCTCAAGGCTCAGCCGAAGAGGCGACGTCCTCCCGCGCTAAGGGATTTATGGCGACCGTGTGCGGACTGGCGGTGGCGGCAGCGGGAAGCGCCATAACGATCGCCCTGACAGATTCAGCTCCTGTCATCAAGAATGCATTTTCGGATGAGCTCAAGATACACGCCTCGGTCACAGGTCTGGATGATTGGTGGGCCGGGGCAACGGAGAAAAAAGTAGATCCGACCGTCGGGATTCACCTGAAGGACGAAATTTATCATAATGGGCCTAATGCTACACTTGCCGGGCGGCAGGTTGTCAAAGTCGTCATTGAGAGCGGCTTGACGAGTTCGGTCACCGTGGTCGGCATGCAGGCAAAAATCTTAAGAAGAAGCCCGGTACTGTCCGGATCCCTTTTTGAAGTGCCTGGTCAAGGTACTGCCGAAAATGTTCAGGTCGGCATCAGGCTCGACTCTCCACTGCCGATCGCAAGAAGGCTGAAGGAGGGGAACACGCTGCAGGATCTGACGTCGTCGTACTTTGAAGAGATGTCGGAGCCTCTCAAGAAGGGGGCGCCGACGGTGTTCACGATCATTGCCTTCCCGGGCAGGTTCACCTATGAGTGGGAGCTGGAGGTGGAGGTTGTCTCCAGCGGAGTGAGCCACATTCATCGAATTCGCGAGTCCGACGCTGGAAAGCCCTTCAAGGTTACCGGTTTCGCCCCAAAGTACTCATCGACATTCACCTGGAATCACGGTCGTACCGATGAGGATCCGTGGTGGATCCACTCAGGCACCAAAGGGCGGAAAAGTCCTGCTTGAACGCACGTTATTGAACTATCCGCATGCGCTTCATGGTGACGATCGCGGGTAATATTCTGGTCCTGGATCGAGAGTCCGAGTTGCAGATCGGTCCGACGTCCTGGCATCCGCTGGAATCGCCAATGCGTTTCCATGTCGGCGAGCCTTTGAGAGTGCGGTACGCGAGTCTATGCCCGGGACGTCCGCGCCAAGCTCAAACGCCTGGCCGACCGCGGCATCCTCGTCGGGACCGAGTCGGGATTGACCCCCCGGCCTCGCCCATAGCCCGAACGGCGAACCTCCGACCGGCGGCCGACCTACCCCCACCCCAACGACAAAAGGGGGCATCACCTCACGAAATGCACTCTCATGACCGCGCCCGCGGAGCGTTCTTCCGCCCGCATCCGCCCGCCACACCGGTGTAGAGCGACCCGTCACCAATCCCGGAAGTGGGCTGTCCGCGGGAGCCTGCGAGCCAATTCCCGTTCATCGTCGAAGTCCCACTGCTCTCCGTGGGGAACGCTGCCCAGCACCGGGATCAGGGGAAAATCGCCTGAGACGCCCCGAGCAGCCACGGCTTCGCCGAGGGCGGCCGAGTCCTTCCCGGTCACCCGTTCATAAGCCTCGTACGTCACGTAGGCCAACGACTCGAACTCGGGATGCTCCTCCCACGTCTCCTCCGGATACCGCGGCCCACGCTTGATGAAGTTGACGTACAAAGCCACCGGGTCCAGCAGGCGAAGCACCTGAGGCTGCTCGATCAGCCGATCTGGGCACTCGGCGACGGCCTCGAACGTCTCGCGCCCCAGACTGATGAGCCAGCTCACGAAGTACTCGAAGCCATCCAATGAGCCCGAACCGAACACGCACCAGTACGCCGCGTAGAGATCGATGGTGCAGCCGCGGTTGGCAGTCGTCGTCCACCAGACGTCATAGTCGATGATCTCTTCGGCCGGTCGGCGAGAAAGCTCGTCCACCAACCACGCGACACGCGTTCTCCTCGTGTCGGTCTCGCGTCCGGAACGCTCGATCAGGTCCCAGAACTCATCGACATCCATGCCGCGTGATGCTCGCACCCTTGAGCCGCCGCGTAAAGATCACGGAACAGGCCGCGATCGATGATCGGCCGGCGCTTCGGCGAACCCGGCCCACCCCATGGGGAGCGCCGGGTTTCCGCACGTCAACGTCTACTTGAGGAGCTGGCGGGCCATGACCATGCGCTGGATCTGGTTGGTGCCCTCGTAGATCTGGGTGATCTTGGCGTCGCGCATCATGCGCTCCACCGGGAAGTCCTTCGTGTACCCGTACCCGCCCAGCAGCTGCACCGCGTCCGTCGTGATCTCCATGGCCGCGTCCGAGGCCGCGCACTTGGCGGCGCTGGACAGGAACGTGAGGTCCTTCTGGGGCTCGCCGTTCATGGCGCGCTCGGACTTGGCCGCCGCGTGGTACGTGAGCTGCCGCGCCGCCTCCAGCTTCATCGCCATGTCGGCGAGCATGAATTGCACGCCCTGGAAGTCGGCGACCGGCCGGCCGAACTGCTTGCGCTCCTTGACGTACCCGATCGCGTAGTCGAGGGCCCCCTGGGCGATGCCGAGGGCCTGGGCGGCGATGGTGATGCGGGTGTGGTCCAGGGTGGCGAGGGCGGTCTTGAAGCCGGTGCCGGGCGCGCCGATCATGCGGTCGGCCGGGATGCGGACGTTGTCCATGATGACCTGGCGGGTCGGCGAGCCCTTGATGCCGAGCTTGCGCTCCTTCGGGCCGAAGGAGACGCCTTCGTCAGACTTTTCCACGACGAAGGCGGAGATGCCGCGCGCGCCGGCGGAGGGGTCGGTCACGGCCATGACCGTGTAGTACTCGGAGACGCCCGCGTTGGTGATCCACATCTTGGTGCCGTTGAGCACGTAGGAGTCGCCGTCCGCGACCGCCCGCGTCCTCATGGACGCCGCGTCCGAGCCGGCCTCGGGCTCCGACAGCGCGTACGAGAACATCGCCTCCCCCCGCGCCATCGGCTTCAGGTAGCGCATCTTGAGCTCCTCCGACGCCGACAGCAGCAGCGGCACGGTGCCGAGCTTGTTGACCGCCGGGATCAGCGAGGTCGAGGCGCAGGCGCGCGCCACCTCCTCGATGACGATCACGGTGGCCAGCGCGTCGGCCCCCGCGCCCCCGTACTGCTCGGGCACGTGGACGGCATGCAGGTCGGCCGCGACGAGCGCCTTGTAGACGTCCCAGGAGAACTCCTCGTTCTCGTCGGCCGCAGCGGCGTGCGGGGCGATCTTCTCGTCGGCCAGGGCTCGGACCGTCTCGCGGAGCATGTCGTGCTCTTCGGCCGGCGCGTACAGAGGGAAGCTCATGCTCAAATACTAGGACGTCCGAGCTTCTTGTTACCAACCGGTACGGTTTGCGGCCAGACACAGGTGGCACGTACGGAGCAGCGGGGGGGCCGATAGCATGCGTGCGCGATCGAAAGGAGCACCCTCGTGCCATATCGCCTCACGGTGATCGGGACCGGATACCTGGGGATCACGCATGCGGCCTGCATGGCGGACCTCGGCTGCGAGGTCCTCGGCCTCGACATCGACGCCGACAAGGTCCTGCGGCTCAACAGCGGCGAGCTCCCCATCCACGAGCCGGGCCTCGAACCCGTGCTCCGCCGCGGCCTCGACTCCGGGCGCCTGCGCTTCACCACCTCCTACGAGGACATCGCCGCCTTCGGCGACGTGCACTTCATCTGCGTCGGCACCCCCCAGAAGCGCGGCGAGTACGCCGCCGACGTCTCCTTCATGGACGCCGCCGTCGAGTCCCTCGCCCCGCTTCTCGATCGCGAGTGCCTGGTCGTCGGCAAGTCCACCGTCCCCGTCGGCACCGCCGAGCGCCTGGCCGACAAGCTCGCCCGGCTCGCCCCGGCCGGGGTCCTGGCCGAGCTGGCGTGGAACCCCGAGTTCCTGCGCGAGGGCCACGCCGTCCAGGACACCCTGCGCCCCGACCGGCTCGTGTTCGGCGTGCGCAGCGAGCGGGCCGAGAAGGTGCTGCGCGAGGTCTACGAGCCGCTGGGCGACGTCCCGATCGTGGTGTCCGACTTCGCCACCGCCGAGCTGGTCAAGACCGCCGCGAACGCGTTCCTGGCCACGAAGATCTCCTTCATCAACGCCATGGCCGAGGTCTGCGAGGCGGCCCACGCCGACGTGCAGAAGCTGTCGGAGGCGCTGTCGTACGACGACCGCATCGGCGGGCGCTACCTCAACGCCGGGCTCGGCTTCGGCGGCGGCTGCCTGCCCAAGGACATCCGGGCGTTCATGGCCCGCGCCGGGGAGCTGGGGGCCGACCAGGCGCTGACGTTCCTGCGCGAGGTGGACGCCATCAACATGCGCCGCCGCGCCCGGATGGTCGACCTGGCCAGGGAGCTGGCGGGCGGATCCTTCCACGGGTGCGTGGTGGGGGTGCTGGGGGCGGCGTTCAAACCGGACTCCGACGACATCCGCGACTCTCCGGCGCTGGACGTCGCCGTGACGATCGGCCGCCAGGGCGGCCGGGTCACCGTCTACGACCCGATCGCGCTCGACAACGCCCGCAAGGCGCATCCCGAGCTCAGCTACGGCGAGTCGGTCGTCGAGGCGGTGCGCGGCGCGCACGTGGTGCTGCTGCTCACCGAGTGGCAGGAGTTCGTGGAGCTCGACCCCGAGCAGCTCGGCGGGGTCGTCGCGGCCCGCCGCATCGTGGACGGGCGCAACGCGCTGGACGCCGAGACGTGGCGTTCGGCGGGGTGGCACTACCGGGCGCTCGGCCGCCCCTGACGCCGGGGCGCAGGGCCGGGCCGCCGTCACACCCCCAGGTGGCGTACCCACTGGGTGTAGAGCGGGCGGTAGCCGCGGCGCGACCAGAACGGGGTCGAGAGCGGGTTCGGCAGGGCGTGGTGGAGCAGCATGGTCCGCACGCCCTGCGCCGTCGGTCCCCTCGGCCAGCCAGCACCACTCCGTCGGCATGACCTCCGAGGCCAGGAACGCCCTGATCCGCGAGGCGGTCGAGGCGCGCACCGCCACCCAGCCGAAGTGGGCGTCGTAGGCCACCAGGCGCTCGTACAGGCGGGCCAGGGTCTCCAGGTCGTCGGGCGTGACCCGGCGGACGCCCGCGCCCTGCGCCGTTCCCGCGATCCCGGCGCGCACCGCCTGGGCCACGACGGGGGCGAAGTTGCGGGCGGCGAGCGCGCGCACCGGCGCGACGTCGCGGCTGGGCCAGGTCACGGTGAGCGACTGCCCCTGCTCGTCGAGCCGGATCCCGGCCAGCCAGGCGTCCAGCAGCCCGCCGAGCGCCGCCTCGGGGGACGGCCCCGCGACGCGCGCCTGGAGGCGGTGCACCACCGAGGGCGACCAGGAGGCGCGTATGCTGCCGGGCTCGATGTGCTCGACACTGATCCGCCCGACGGCGTCACGTGCCTCGATGTGGCCTTTGCCCCGTAACTCGTCCTGGCCCGCGACCAGCGGATCCGCGGCCCGGACGCGGGCGGCGTGCGCCCGGATCACGGCGTCCATCCCGGCACGATAACCGCTGGCGGCCACTCCGGCTACAGCTCGTCGCCCGCTCCGGCCACAGCCCGGCGCACGCCCCGGCTACAGCCCGGCGGACGTCCCGGCTACAGCTCCTTGGCCTCGGCGCGCAGGCGCTCGCCCTTCGCGTACGCCTGCTCCTTCAGCCGCTGCTGGAACTCCTCCATCCGCGCGCGCAGGGCGGGGTCGGCGGCGGCGAGGATGCGGATGGCGAGCAGCCCGGCGTTGCGCGCGCCGCCCACCGCGACCGTCGCCACCGGCACCCCGGCCGGCATCTGGACGATCGACAGCAGGGAGTCCATGCCGTCGAGGTGTTTCAGCGGCACCGGCACCCCGATGACCGGCAGCGGCGTGACGGAGGCCAGCATGCCGGGCAGGTGCGCGGCCCCGCCGGCGCCGGCGATGATCACCTGGAGCCCCCGGGAGGCGGCCTGCCGGCCGTAGTCGATCATCTCGGTGGGCATGCGGTGCGCGGAGACGACGTCGGCCTCGAACGGCACCCCGAACTCGGCGACCGCCTCGGCCGCCGCCTTCATCACCGGCCAGTCGGAATCCGACCCCATGACGATCCCGATCGTCACGCTGCCTCCTTCGTCGGCAACGTGACGATCACGATGCTGTGTCTGATGGTTCGTTCGCTGCGCTCACTCACGTGTACTCCCCTGTCATGAGGTGGACGGCGGCGTGGCGGGCGCGGGCGCGGACCTCGTCGAGGTTGGAGCCGAGCGCGGTGACGTGGCCGATCTTGCGGCCCGGCCGCACCTGCTTGCCGTAGAAGTGCAGCTTGATGCCGGGGTCGTGGGCGAGCACGTGCTCGTAGCGCTTGAACAGGTCGGGGTCGTCGC
Organism: Nonomuraea coxensis DSM 45129; assembly: GCF_019397265.1. Classification (NCBI taxonomy): domain Bacteria; kingdom Bacillati; phylum Actinomycetota; class Actinomycetes; order Streptosporangiales; family Streptosporangiaceae; genus Nonomuraea; species Nonomuraea coxensis. The sequence goes on along the minus strand of NZ_CP068985.1, from coordinate 1,122,715 downwards.
CGCCGAGCAGGTTGGCCATGACGACGACCTGCGAGGTCATCGTGGGAGAGCCGAGCGGCAGGTCGAGCACGGCCCGCAGGTGCTGCTCGAACTGCGAGGTGCGGGCGCCCTCGATCGTCCAGTGGCCGCTGTTGTGCGGGCGCATGGCCAGCTCGTTGACCACGAGCCCGGAGGAGGTCTGGAACAGCTCGACCGCCAGCAGCCCGGTGACGCCCAGCTCGTGGGCGATGGTGAGCCCGATGCGCTGGGCCTGCGCGGCCTGCTCGGGGTCGAGGTCGGGCGCGGGGGCGAGCACCTCGACGCAGATGCCGTCCTGCTGGACGGTCTCGACGACCGGGTAGCTGACGCCCTGGCCGTGCGGCGAGCGGGCCACCACGACGGCCAGCTCCCGTTCGAACGGCACGAACGCCTCGGCCATGAGCGGCACGCCCGTCGCGATGGCCTCCTCGGCCTCGGCCTCGTCACGGCACACCCACACGCCGCGGCCGTCGTAGCCGCCGCGCACCGCCTTGAGCACGACCGGCCAGCCGTTCCGCTCGGCGAAGGCCGTCACGTCGGCCGCGGACGACACCCGCGCCCAGGCCGGGCAGGGCACGCCGATGGCGCTGAGCCGCTCGCGCATGACCGCCTTGTCCTGGGCGTGGACGAGCGCCGCCGCGCCGGGGTGCACGGGGTGGCCGTCGGCGATGAGCGCCTCGATGTGCTCGGTGGGGACGTGCTCGTGGTCGAACGTGATCACGTCGCAGCCCTGCGCGAACTCACGCAGCACGTCGAGGTCGCGGTAGTCGCCGATGCGCGTGTCGACGATGACGCGGGCGGCGCTCTCGTCGGGGGCATTGGCCAGCACCCGCAGCTCGACGCCGAGCGCGATGGCGGGCGGCTGGGACATCCTGGCCAGCTGACCTGCGCCGACGATGCCGACGACCGGACCGATGGGGCGGTAAGCACTCACGCCAGGTGAGCTTACCGGCACGTCCGGACCAGCGGTCTGCGGGCCCACGCCGCAGAGGGGGCGCTGGGCGGCCGTTCCGGGTGCCCTCGCGGGCGCGGCCGCCCAGCGGCCCGCCTCGCAGGGTAGTCCTCAGGTCATGAATACGCCCAACATCGCTGGATATTTCATGAATACGCCGTCACCGGGTAAGTTCATCCGTCTGACACCGGCCCTACGACCCGGCCGGTACGCTGGACAGATCGAGCCCGGCTGACGAGCAGCGAAAAGCCAGGCCGCGAAGAGCCCGGCAGCGAGAAGGGATCGAAACAGACCCGTGGAAGTCGTCAAGCGCCTCTACGAGCGGTTCTCGTCCCTGGTCCACGAGCTGGCCAAGTTCGGCAGCATCGGCGCGGTGGCCTTCGTCATCGACACCGGCCTGCTCAACTTCTGCCACATCGTGATCGGCCTGGGCCCGCTGACCTCCAAGCTCGTGGCGACGGTCGTGTCCACCACGTTCGCCTATCTCGGCAACCGCTACTGGACCTTCCGCCACCGCGAGCAGACCGGGCTCGGGCGCGAATACTTCCTGTTCTTCCTGCTCAACGGCATCGCCCTGCTCCTGGGCATCCTGACCATCGGCTTCACCACCTACACGCTCGGCCTCAACGACACGCTGTCGGTCAACATCGCCAACATCGTCGGCGTGGGGCTCGGCACCCTCTTCCGCTACTGGTCCTACAAGAAGTGGGTGTTCCTGGAGGCCACCGAGCCCATTCCGGTCGAGCTGCCCGAGCAGGGCGTCACGCAGGACCGCTGACCACCCGGTTGCCGCGGCCGTCGTCCTCGGCCGGCCGCAGGAAGACGGCGAACGTCGCCGGCCGCCGCCGCACCAGCTCCAGCCGCCCGCCGTCCGCGGCGGCCAGCGCCCGCGCCAGGGTGAGGCCGAGGCCGGTGCCCCCGCCGCCGCTGACGTTCCGCTCGAAGATCTTGGGGGCGATCTCGTCGGCGATGCCTGGACCCTCGTCCGCCACCTCGACGACCACGTAGTTGTCGCCGCTGGTGCTGGTGACGGTGACCCTGCCGCCGCCGTGCCGCAGCGAGTTCTCCAGCAGCGAGGCCACCACCTGTCCGAACCCGCCGGTGGTGGCGAGGGCCTTCAGCCCGCGCGTCCCCTCCAGCCGCAGCTCGCGGTGGGCGTCCTTGAACACCGGCTCCCACTCCCTCACCTGCTGGATCAGCACCTCGTCGATGGCGACCGGCTCGGCCTGGGCGTGCCGCTGGCGGCGGGCCGCGGCCAGCAGCTCGTCGATGACCGCGGTCAGCCGTTCGGCCTGGACGATCGCCGCCTCGCCCTCCTCGCGGACGACCTCCGGCTCGTCGGCCGCGGCCACGATCTCCTCCAGGCGCATGGTGAGGCCGGTGAGCGGCGTGCGGAGCTGGTGGGAGGCGTCGGTGGCGAACTCGCGTTCCCGTGTCAGCAGGTCGGAGATGCGGGCCGCGCTGCGGTCGAGCACCTGGGCCACGCGGTCCAGCTCGGGGATGCCGTAGCGGTGCCTGCTCGGCCGCGCGTCGCCCGATCCGAGCCGCTCGGCGATCTTCGCGAGGTCCCGCAGGGGCAGCGTCAGACGGCGGGACTGCACGACGGCCAGGCTCACGGCCACCGCCAGGGCGGCGACGGCGAGGGCGACGATGAGCAGCAGGCGGGCCCGTACGTCCCGCTCGACCTGGTCGCGGTCGCGGCTGATGCGTACGTAGACGCCGGTGTTGGTCTGGGCGTCCTCCGTCATGAGGTGACCGGACGCCGGTGCGGTGCCGACGACGGTCACCCGGAGGGGGGTTCCGCGTTCCCAGATCTGGATGTATCTGCCCGGGTATTTCTGTTCCAGTTGCTGAGGGTCGAGCGGCGTCTCCTGGACGCGGGCGTACTCGACCTCTCCCACGAGACGTTTGGCTTCCGCCCCGAGCTCCTGAGCCGCCTCGTCGACGATCAGGCGGCTCACCACGACGCCCAGGGGGACCCCCAGCAACAGGACCGCGATGACCGCGACGACCAGGGTGGAGGTGAGCAGTCGACGGCGCATCCGCCTACTCGCGTTCGAACCGGAAGCCGACTCCCCGGACGGTCGTGATGTAGCGCGGTTTCGCGGCGTCGTCGCCGAGCTTGCGCCGCAGCCAGGAGATGTGCATGTCGAGGGTCTTGGTGGAGCCCCACCAGTTGGTGTCCCACACCTCGCGCATGATCTGCTCGCGGGTGACCACCTTGCCCGCGTCGCGGACCAGCACCCTCAGCAGGTCGAACTCCTTGGTCGTGAGGTGCAGCTCCTTGTCGCCCATCCAGGCGCGGCGGGAGTCGGCGTCGATGCGCACCCCCTGCACGACCGGGGTCTCGGAGGTGCCGCGCCGCAGCAGGGCGCGTACCCGGGCCAGCAGCTCGGCCAGCCGGAACGGCTTGGTCACGTAGTCGTCGGCCCCGGCGTCGAGGCCGACGACGGTGTCCACCTCGTCGACGCGCGCCGTGAGGATCAGGACCGGGGTCCCGTGGCCCTCGGCGCGGATGCGGCGGGCCACCTCCAGGCCGTCCATCTCCGGCAGCCCAAGGTCCAGAACTATGAGATCGATGCCGCCCGACAGGGCCCGCTCCAGGGCTTGCGGGCCATCGGGACTCACCTCGACCTGATAGCCCTCGCGACGCAGGGCGCGCGCGAGCGGCTCGGAGATCGAGGTGTCATCCTCGGCGAGAAGTACGCAGGTCATAAAGCGATCGTAGGACCTTAAGCGATCGTTTCCCGGCTCCAGCGCGCGGTTTGACTCGTCGTTGACCTATCCATTGACCTGGGCAAACACGACTAAAAGGCGGCTGGTCGTGATTAAACTACCGCGCTTTCCGGCGAAAGTGGATCGACTCATCATGCCCGCCGCCGGAATGCCCAACCCTGCTGTCCGAGAATCGCCGAGAATAGCCGGTGTCCGGAATATCGCGATCCCCGGCGAGGGCCGCGAATCCCTCCCGCCACGACGGGTACGCGGGCGTCCAGCCGAGGTCGCCGCGCGCGTGCCCGTTGTCCGCGCCCCGCGCGGCCGGGTTCGCCGGCGTGCCGGACACCGGCGGCGCCGGCGCGCCGACCGCCCGGCAGAAGGCGGGCGCCCAGTCGAGCCCGGCGGCGGGCTCGTCGTCACAGACGTTGACGGGGCCCGGCGGCCAGCCCAGGGCCGCCAGCGCGGCGGCCGCGGCGTCGTCCACGTGCACGAAGCTGGTCACGTCGGCGCTCGCCACCAGCTTCCCCTCCCGCGCCTCGGCGGCGCGCGCGCCGCCGGGCTCGAACCAGGTGCCCGGCCCGTACAGCAGGCCGTAACGCAGCACCACCCATTCGGGCAGTTCGGCCACCGCCGACTCCAGCGCGGCCACGCCCGCGACGGTGGTCCGGCGCGGCTCGGGCGCGCCGAGGTCCAAGGGCTCGCCCTCGCGGGCGGGGCCCGCACCCGGCACGTACGTCCAGCAGATGCTCTGCGCCACGATCCGCCGCACCCCGGCCGCGAGAGCGGCGTCGACCAGGTTGCGGGTGCCGTCGCGGCGCAGCGCGGCGTTGCCGGCCAGGTCTCCGTGGGCGAGGTCGGTGAGCTGGTGCATGACCACGTCCGCCCCCGAGTCGCGGACCGCCGCGGCCAGGGCCGGGGCGTCGAGGACGTCCCACGCGCGCGGGCGTGGCGCCGAGGTCGCGCAGCAGGCCCGTACGCGCCTCGTGCCGGGTGGTGGCGACCACGGTGTGTCCCGCCGCGACCAGCAGCGGGATGACGCGCCGGCCGAGCACCCCCGCGCCGCCGGCCAGGAAGATCCGCAGGCCGGAAACGTTCTTGCTCGTCATGCCGACCACCCTAGGAGCTGGACGATCCCCCGGAGCGGGCCACTTCGCGGAGATTCGGGCGAACCACTCGGCGGGCTAGAATTCCTTGTCCTTGGGCTCCGTCTTGGCGTAACGGGCCAGGTAGAGCTGGATGCCGAGGCTGTTGATCAGGCCGAGCTCGGTCTCCAGGTAGTCGATGTGCTCCTCCTCGTCGCGGAGGATGTCCTCGAAGATGTTGGCCGAGGTGATGTCGCCCTTCTCGCGCATGAGCGCGATCGCCGGGCGCAGGCGCTCGACGACCCCCAGCTCGACCTCCAGGTCGGCGTGCAGCTGCTCCTCGACGGTCTGCCCGATGTGCAGGGTGCCGAGCCGCTGGTAGTTGGGCAGCCCCTCCAGGAAGAGGATGCGGTCGGTCAGCCGCTCGGCGTGCCGCATCTCCTCGAAGGACTCGTCGCGGGTGTGGTCGGCCAGCTTCGTGTATCCCCAGTTCTCCTGCATCTTGGAGTGCAGGAAATACTGGTTGATGGCGGTGAGCTCGGCGGTCAGCTGCTCGTTGAGCAGTTCGATGATCTGCTTGTCGCCCTGCATGACGGGGCCCCCTGCTATCCGGCTATGCGGTCGTCAATTCCTCAGACCGCTTCAGGATGGCACAGATCTTCCGCACACAACGGGCACAGTCACCACCCGCACCAGTGGTGTCGCGAACCTGCTTCGCGTTCTTCGCCCCGGCGGCGATGCAGTCGTGCACCTCATTTTCTGTCACAGCACGACAAACACACACATACATGTCCGGGGATGGCCTCTCAACGGGAACGGGCGCCTTAGGTTAGGCACGCCTAAGAGTAGCCCACCGAGGTTAGGCTTGCCTATGTAACCTCCGCCACAGTGAGCTACCTCCCGGTGATCGTCAGTGGCCGCGCGCGATCCACTCCTCCAGATGCGGGGCCTCGGCGCCGATCGAGGTCGAGTCGCCGTGGCCGGTGTGCACCACCGTCTCCGGCGGCAGCGTCAGCAGCCGCTTCCTGATCGAGTCGATGATCGTCTCGAACGACGAGTAGGACCGCCCGGTCGCCCCCGGCCCGCCCTTGAACAGCGTGTCGCCGCTGAACACCACGCCCAGCTCGGGCCCGTGGACGCACACCGCGCCCGGCGAGTGCCCGGGGGTGTGCAGGATCTCCAGGGCGCAGCCGCCCACCTCGACGCGCTCGCCGTCGGCCAGCGGCTCGTAGCCGAGCTTGTCGCCGTACTCCTGCTCCCACAGCACCTGGTCGGCCGGGTGCAGCCGGATCGGGGCGCCGGTGCGCTCGGCCAGCTCACGGACCGCGTTGATGTGGTCGTTGTGCGCGTGGGTGCACACGATCGCCCTGACCTCGCGCCCCCCGACCCGCGCCGCGATCGCCTCGGCGTCGTGGGCGGCGTCGATGACGACGACCTCGCGGTGGTTGCCCACCAGCCAGACGTTGTTGTCGACCTCCCAGGTGCCGCCGTCCAGCGAGAACGTCCCGGAGGTGATGACCCGGTCGATCACTGGAACGTCACCACCGAACGCAGCACCTCGCCGCGGTGCATCTTGGCGAACGCCTCCTCCACCTGGTCGAGCGCGATGGTCTCGGAGACGAACTTGTCCAGCGGCAGCCGGTTCTGCAGAAACAGGTCGATGAGCATCGGGAAGTCGCGGCTCGGCAGGCAGTCGCCGTACCAGGAGGACTTCAGCGCGCCGCCGCGGCCGAACACGTCCAGCAGCGGCAGGTCGATGCGCATCTCCGGAGTCGGCACGCCGACCAGGACCACGGTCCCGGCCAGGTCACGGGCGTAGAACGCCTGCTCGTAGGTCTCCGGCCGGCCGACCGCCTCGATGACGACGTCCGCGCCGAACCCGCCGGTCAGCTCGCGGATCGCCTCGACCGGGTCGTTCTCCCGCGAGTTGACCGTGTCCGTGGCGCCGAAGCCGCGCGCCCACTCCAGCTTGCGCTCGTCCACGTCCACCGCGATGATCTTGGACGCACCAGCCAGCGAGGCGCCGAGCACGGCCGCGTCGCCGACGCCGCCGCAGCCGATCACCGCCACGCTGTCGCCGCGGGTGACGCCGCCGGTGTTGATCGCCGCGCCGAGCCCCGCCATGACACCGCAGCCGAGCAGGCCCGCGACCTGCGCGGGAGCCTCGGCCGAGACCTTCGTGCACTGGCCCGCGGCCACCAGCGTCTTCTCCAGGAACGCGCCGATGCCGAGCGCCGGCGACAGCTCGGTGCCGTCCTTGAGCGTCATCCTCTGCCGGGCGTTGTGGGTGTTGAAGCAGTACCAGGGACGCCCGCGCAGGCAGGCCCGGCACTGGCCGCACACCGCCCGCCAGTTGAGGATCACGAAGTCGCCGGGCGCGACCTCGGTCACGCCCTCGCCGACCGCCTCGACGACCCCCGCCGCCTCATGACCGAGCAGGAACGGGTAGTCGTCGCTGATCCCGCCCTCCCGGTAGTGCAGGTCGGTGTGACAGACCCCGCAGGCCTGCACGTCGACGACGGCCTCGCCCGGTCCGGGGTCGGGGACGACGACGGTTTCGAGTGAGACTTCCTGGCCCTTGCCCCGGGCGACGACGCCCTGCACTTCGTACGGCATGCCAGCCATCTTGTGTCAGGAGGATGATCTCCGCAAGACATAGGGCTGCACCACGCCGAGGCCCCTGGCCGGGCGTTTCCTGATCCGGTGCAGGGCGAGGCCGCGCGGCCGGTCGCCCAGCTCGGCGGCGAGCGCGGCGTCCACGAGCACGGCGCCGGGGTGGGCGATCGCCGTGAGCCGGGCGGCCAGGTTGACCGTGGTGCCGAACACGTCGCCCATCATCGGCACGACCGGCCCGTACGCCAGCCCGATCCGCAGCTCGTCGGCCTCCACGAGGTCGAGCGCGATGGCGGCGGCCTGGGCCGCGCCCGGCGCGGTGAACAGCACCTCGTCGCCCAGCGTCTTGACCAGCCGCGCGCCGTGCGAGGCCACCACGTCGGAGGCCCGCGACTCGAACCCCTCCACCAGCGCGGCCAGCTCCCGCTCGTCCAGCTCGCGGGAGCGGCTGGTGAAGGAGACGAGGTCGGCGAAGCCCACGGCCATCGGCACCCGCGTGAGCAGCGGCTCGTCGCTGAGGTCGGCGAGGGCCAGCAGCCGGGTGCCGGCCGCGGCGAGCTGGGCCCGCCAGACGTGGACGAGCACCCGCTCGAAGTCGGGCAGCAGGCCGCGCGTGGCGTCGAGCATCCTGGCGAGGTCGTCGTCGGCGGGCTCCGGCGGCAGCATCGCGCTCGTCATGATCTCGGCCTGCCACTGCGCGAGGCGGGCCGTGGTCTGGCCGAGCGCGCGGGCCATGCGCACGACCGTCTCCTCGTCCAGCAGGCCGGTGTCGAGCAGGTGGCGGACCCGGCGCAGCGCCTCGACGTCGGCGTCGGTGAACGCGACGGCGTCGTCGGCGCGCTGGGCGAAGCCGAGCGCCCGCCAGATGCGGGCGGCGAGCTCCTGCGGCACGCCGCTCAGCTCCGCGACCCCGGCCCGCGTGTGGCGCGGCGGCAGGCCGAGGAGCAGGCGCTCGACCTCCTCGGCCGTCGGCCGCCCCTGGCTGCTCAACGGCCGTCGATCTCGCCGTCCGAGGCGTCCTCGACGAGCCGGAACAGGTCATGGCGGACGTCCTGGATGTGGGGGATGTCGCGCAGCACGATCTCGCCCCGGTCGCTCGCGGACTCGACGGTCAGGGTGCCGCAGCCGAGCATGCGCTCCACCAGGGTCTGGTCGGAGCTGACCGTGTTGACCTTGGCGATCGGGATCTCGTCGGTGGACTTGTTGAGCACGCCACGGCTGATCGTGAAGCGGTGGGTGGTGAGCACGTACGCGGTGTTCTTCCAGCGCAGATAGGGCGTGAACGACCAGATCGTCAGCAGGATCAGCGCGATGACGGCGACGGCGGCCCTGGCGTAGAGAGCGAACTCCCAGTCCGGGGGGATGAACCACAGCGCCGCGCCGGAGGCGGCGGCGATGAGCACGAGCGCGACGGCCGGTCCGATGAGCCGCTTCCAGTGGGGGTGGAAGGACCGGATCCGCCGCTCACCCTGCGTCAGATGGTGGTCGGGAAGGGTCATGGCCCAAATCGTGCCACCAACGCCGCCCGGGAGCCACGCCGACGCCTCATTCCGCGGGGCGCACGTGCACGACGTCGCCGGCGCTCAGCGTGTGGAGCCGGTCCGGCCCCTCGACCTGGAGGCAGCCGGAGTGGTCGACGCCGCTCGCCCGGCCGGTCAGCGCCGACCCGCCGGGCAGCTCAACCCTGACCTGACGGCCGACGGTGGCGCTGGCGGCGAGGTAGGCGGAGCGCAGCCCGCACGCCTCGGCGTCGCCGCCCGCCGCCGTCCACTCGCGATAGTGGGCCTCGACCTCGCGCAGGACGGCCCGCAGCAGCGGATCGCGGTCGAGGCACGCCGCCTCCTCGACGGCGAGCGACGTGGCGGTGGCGACCGGCAGCTCGGCGGGGCGCAGCGACACGTTGAGCCCCATGCCGACGACCACGCCGCCGCCGGCCCGCTCGGCCAGCACGCCGGCCAGCTTGCGCTCGCCGACGAGCAGGTCGTTGGGCCACTTCAGGCGGACGTCCACCTCGGCCAGGCGGCGTACGGCGGAGGCGGCGGCCACGCCGTACAGCAGCGGCAGCCAGCCCTGCGCCGCCACCGGCACCTCGGGCCTGAGCAGGACCGAGAAGGTCAGCCCCGAGCGCGGCGGAGCGTTCCACACCCGGCCGAGCCGGCCGCGGCCGGCCTCCTGCGCCTCGGCCACCAGCACCGCGCCCTCCTCCGCGCCCTCCTGGGCGGCCACGGCGAGGTCGGCGTTCGTGGAGCCGGTGCTCTCCACGACGGTGACGCCCGTCCACAGGCCGCCCGGCCGGACGAGCGCCCGGTTGAGCGCCGCCTCCGAGAGCGGCGGACGGTCGAGGTCGGAGTAACGCGATCCGGACATGCACCCTATCTTTGCAGGAAGAGAGGATGGCGATTTGACATCCTCCCCCTCGTGCACGAGGGGGATTCCGGCCGTCACCGGCCGGTCTTCCTGCTTCACCGCCGATCGCCCGCCCGGGAGGAGGACTCCCGCTTGAGGTCTTACACCAGCTCCACAGGCGTTTCAGCTCTCCGCCAGCCCGGCGGCGAGCAGCATGTTCTGGGCCGCGTTCACTTCGCGGTCATGGACCGCGCCACAGGCACAGACCCACTCACGGACGCTCAACGGCATCTCCTCCTGCAGGGCCCCGCAGACCGAGCACAACTTGGAGGAGGGAAAGAAACGGTCTACGACCACCAGCGTGCGGCCGTACCAGGCCGTCTTGTACTCCAGCATGCGCCGCAGCTCCCGCCAGCCGGCATCGGAGATGGCACGGGCCAGCGCCCGCTGTGCCTTGGTCAGGCTACGCCGCTCGCGACGCTCGTGACGCGGGTTGGCGATCTGCTCGCCGCACGACAGCGTGAGCAGGGCAGTGAGACCGGCGTCCAGGCCCGTCGACTGCTCGACCGGCGGCAACGGCGCGATCTTCTCCTCGACCAGGAGGACCACGAACCACCGCCCGGCCGCATCCCTGGACACCGTGACCGTGGACGGCTCAGCGCCTCCGGGCAGCGGACGCGACCACACGATGTCCAATGGTGTATCCATCTTCGCCAGGGTGAGCCGGCCATCCCGCCAGCGGAACCCAGAGCGGGTGTACTCAGCCGACGCCCGCGACCTCTTACGGGACTTGAACGTGGGGTACCCGGCCCGTTTGGCGAAGAAGTTCGCGAACGCTGCTTGCAGGTGCCGCAGCGTCTGCTGGAGCGGTACCGACGACACTTCACACAGAAACGCCAGCTCCGGCGTCTTCTTCCACCCGGTCAGCGCGGCCGACGACTCGGTGTAGGAGACGCCGCGGCCTTCCAGCGTGTAGGCGCGGGTCCGCTCCTCCAGAGCCTTGTTGTAGACCAGGCGTACGCAGCCGAACGTCCGGACAAGCTGTTCGGCCTGTTCGGGGGTCGGATGGAAGCGGTACTTGTAGGCCCGCTTCACCAGCTGCGCCACCCCTCGATCCTAGGTGCGAGATCACTCGCGCACCGGCCGATTAAGAAAGATGACGGCGGTCCGCCTGACGGCGTATCGCCTGCTCCTGCCCTGCTCCGCAGGAGTCCGATTCCTCCCCCGCCTGAAGGCGGGGGTCTCCTCGGAGGTATCTGATGAGCAAGCGTCTGGACCCGCGCAACTGGGCCTCGTGGCGGCCGTTCGGCCTGGGGTTGCGCAAGCCGAACAATTACCTGGAACTGTGGAAGGCGTTCAAGTCGGTCAAGGGGAACAGACGCTACGCGTTGCGCATCCTCAACCAGGGCACCTGCGACGGGTGCGCCCTGGGCACGCAGGGCATGCGCGACTGGACCATGAACGAGATCCACCTGTGCAACATCCGGCTGCGGCTGCTGCCGCTCAACACCATGCCCGCCCTGGACGTCTCGCTGCTGGGCGACGTCTCCGCGCTCGCCGGGCGGCGCAGCGCCGAGCTGCGGGAGCTGGGGCGGCTGCCCTACCCGATGCTGCGGCGGGCCGGCGAGCCCGGGTTCACCCGCGTGTCCTGGGACGAGGCGCTGCGCGTGGCGGCGGACGGGCTGCGCGGCAAGCGGTCCGGCACCTACCTGACCAGCCGCGGCGTGCCCAACGAGAACTACTACGCGGCCCAGAAGGCGGTGCGCGCGCTCGGCAGCAACAACGTCGACAACGCCGCCCGCATCTGCCACTCGCCCTCGACGGTCGCGCTCAAGGAGACCATCGGCGCGGCGGCCACGACCTGCTCCTACACCGACTGGATCGGCTCGGACCTCATCGTCTTCGTGGGCTCCAACCCGTCGAACAACCAGCCGGTCGCGATGAAGTACCTCTACCACGCCAAGAAGGCCGGCACCCGGATCGCCATGGTCAACACCTACCGCGAGCCGGGAATGGAACGTTACTGGGTGCCGTCCAACGCCGAGTCCGCGGTCTTCGGCACGAAGATCACCGACGAGTTCTTCGGCGTGAACGTCGGCGGCGACATCGGCTTCCTCAACGGCGTGCTCAAGCACCTGGTCGAGAACGGCTGGGTGGACAAGGAGTTCGTCGAGGAGCGGACGACCGGCTTCGAGGACGCCTGCCGGGCCGTCGCCGAGCAGTCGTGGGAGGAGCTGGAGGCGCTGTCCGGGGCCTCCAGGGACGACATGCTCCGCCTGGCGCGGCTGCTCGGCGAGGCCCGCTCGGCCGTGCTCGTGTGGTCGATGGGCATCACCCAGCACGCCTACGGCGAGGACAACGTCCGCGCGATCGTCAACCTGGCTCTCGCCCGCGGCTTCCTCGGGCGTGACCACTGCGGACTGATGCCCATCCGCGGGCACAGCGGGGTGCAGGGCGGGGCCGAGATGGGCGCGTACGCGACCGGCCTGCCCGGCGGCCTGCCCGTCACCCCGGAGAACGCGGCCCGGTTCACCGAGCTGTGGGGCTTCGAGGTGCCCGGCTCCCCCGGCCTGACCGCCACCGACATGATCGACGCCGCCCACCGGGGCGAGCTGGACGCGCTGATCTCCTCCGGCGGCAACTTCCTGGAGGTGCTGCCGGACCCGGCCTACTGCCGGGAGGCGCTGGAACGGCTGCCGCTCCGCGTCCACGTGGACATCGTGCTGTCGTCGCAGATGCTGGTGCCGGGGGCGGGCGACGTGCTGCTGCTGCCCGCCCAGACGCGCTACGAGATGGTCGGCGGCGTGACCGAGACCTCCACCGAGCGGCGGATCATCTTCTCCCCCGAGGTGGAGGGGCCGCGCGTCGGCGAGGCGTGGCCGGAGTGGAAGATCTTCACGGAGCTGGCCTCCCGGGTGCGGCCCGAGGTCGCGGACCGGGTCAGGTTCACCGGGACGCCGCAGATCCGGGCCGAGATCGAGCGGGCGGTGCCGTTCTACGCGGGCATCGCGGGCCTCTCCCGCTTCGGCGACAACGTGCAGTACGGCGGGCGGCACCTGTTCGCCGACGGCAGCTTCCAGACGCCCGACGGGCGCGGCCGGTTCTCCGCCGTCACGCTGCCCGCGCTGGAGCGGCCCGACGGGACGTTCATGGTGGCGACGCGGCGCGGCAAGCAGTTCAACAGCATGGTCCACGAGCGGCGCGACGGCTTCAACGGGGCGACGCGCGAGGCGGTGCTGATGAGCGCGTACGACGCCGACCGCCTCGGCCTGGCCGACGGCGCGCGGGTCGAGCTGCGCTCGGGCGAGCGGACGTACGAGGGGAGGGTGCTGCGGGCCCCGCTGCAGCCGGGCAACCTCCAGGTCCACTGGCCGGAGGGCAACGTGCTGCTGGACGAGAGCCGCCGCTCGCCCGAGGCGCGCATCCCCGACTACAACGCCCTCGTCACCGTGCGGGCGTTGTGAAGACCCGGCCCGGCCCGACGACGCGCGCCCGGATCCGCGAGCTCAACGGCTCGGCGGTCCGGGAGCGCCGCGACGATCTGGCCACCGAGGAGCCGCTGGAGATCCGGGTCACCGGGGCCGGCGGCGAGCAGCGGACCGTCGCGATCACCATGCGCACGCCCGGCCACGACTTCGAGCTGGCCGCGGGTTTCCTGCACGGTGAGGGGCTGGCCGGGCCGGGGGACATCGCGTCGATCGCGTACTGCACGGACGAGGACCTGCCGCCGGAGGCCCGCTACAACACCGTCACCGTGCGGCTGCGCGGCGCCGTTCCCGACCTGCCCGCGCTGGAGCGGCACTTCGTCACCTCCAGCGCGTGCGGCGTGTGCGGCTCGGCCGGCCTCGACGCCCTGCACGACCGCTGCCGGCCGCTGCCCGGGGACGAGCTGCGGCTCACCCCCGGCGTCCTGTACGCCCTGCCCGACGCGCTGCGGCGCGGGCAGGGCGTGTTCGGCAAGACCGGCGGGCTGCACGCGGCCGGCCTGTTCACGGCGGCGGGCGAGCCGGTGGCGGTCCGCGAGGACGTGGGCCGCCACAACGCCGTGGACAAGCTGACCGGCTGGGCCGCGCTGGGCGGCCGGCTGCCGCTGGCCGGGCACGTGCTGGTGGTGAGCGGCCGGGCCAGCTACGAGATCATGCAGAAGGCGCTGGCGGCGGGCGTGCCGGTGGTGTGCGCGGTCTCGGCGCCGTCGTCGCTGGCGGTGGATGTGGCCAGGGAGTTCGGGATCACGCTGGTCGGGTTCCTGCGCGGGGAGCGGTGCAACGTGTACGCGGGCGGGGAGCGCATCTTGGTGGAATGAAGCGTTCCGTTCTGGTACTATTGGAACAGAACGAACCGTTCCGAGAGGATCCCGTCATGACGACCATCACCCCCTTCCGCGTCGCCGTCCCGCAGGCCGACCTCGACGACCTCCAGGCCCGCCTCGCCCTCACCCGCTTCACCGACGAGATCCCCGGCGCCGACCAGGGCGTGACCGTCGAGCGGGTGGGCGCCTGGTCACCCGCTGGCGCGACGGGTTCGACTGGCGCGCGCTGGAGGACCGGCTGAACGCCCACCCCCAGTTCACGACCGAGATCGACGGCCAGAACATCCACTTCCTGCACGTCCGCGCGGCCGACCCCGACGCCCTGCCGCTCCTGCTCACCCACGGCTGGCCCGGCTCGATCGTCGAGTACCTCGACGCGATCGAGCCCCTGTCGCGCCACTTCCACCTGGTCATCCCCTCCCTGCCCGGCTACGGCTTCTCCGGCCCGACCCAGGAACTCGGCTGGGACAACCAGCGCATCGCCCGCGCCTGGACCGAGCTGATGTCCCGGCTCGGCTACGACCGCTTCGGCGCGGTCGGCAACGACGCCGGCTCCATGATCTCCCCCGAGGTCGGCAGGCTCGCCCCCGAGCGCGTGGTGGGCGTGCACGTGACGCAGGTCTACTCCTTCCCCTCCGGCGACCCGGCCGAGTTCGCCGGGCTGAGCGAGGAGGAGCAGGCGGGGCTCGCCGTGCTCGACTGGTTCTGGAAGGAGAAGGGCGCCTTCAACGTCCTGCAGTCCCAGCAGCCGCAGACCCTCGCCCACGCCCTCGCCGACTCCCCCGCCGGGCTCGTCGGCTGGCTGACCCAGCTCTTCGACGAGGACCTGGACGACGACTTCGTGCTCGCCAACGCCGCCGTCCACTGGCTCACCGGCACCGCCGGCTCCGCCCTGCGGCTGTACTGGGAGAACGCCCGCATGGAGCAGCCGAAGGAGCCGACGACGGTGCCGCTCGCGCTGGCCATGGCCGAGGGCGACTTCAAGTCGATCCGCCGCTTCGCCGACCGCGACCACAGCCGCATCGTCTCCTGGCGTACGCTCCCCGCCCCGGCCCGCGGCCACTACACCGCCCACACCGCCACCGAGCCGCTCACCTCGGACATCGTCGCGTTCTTCACCGGCATGGCCGGCTGAGTAACCGGACAGTCACCGAGAGGGCACCACAGGCTCCCTCCCCGCCCGGCCACGCAGCCCTATCGTCGCCCCCACGGGAGGGGAACCCATGGCGTTCAGCCGGTGTTCTGGAGGCCGGCGGCGACGCCGTTGACCGACAGGAGCAGGAGGGTGGACAGCCGCTCGCGTTCGCGCTCCGAGGGGTTCTCGGTGCGGAGCGCGCGCAGGGCGCGCAGCTGCAGGTGGGACAGCGCGTCCACGTACGGGTCGCGCAGCTGCACGGCACGCGAGAGCACCTTGCGGTTCTCCAGCAGCCGGGCGTGGCCGGTCACGCTGAGCACCAGGTCGCGGGTGCGGTCGTACTCCTCCAGGACCTGCCGGGCGAAGTCCTCGCGGCCGCCGAGCGCCAGATAGCGCTTGGCGATCGAGCGGTCGGTCTTGGCCAGCGACATCTCGGCGTTGTCCAGCAGCGCGTTGAACAGCGGCCACTCCGCGTACGCCGCCCGCAGCTCGTCGAGCGAGCCGACGGCGGCCAGGCCGGAGCCGAGACCGTACCATCCGGGCAGGTTGACCCGGGTCTGCGCCCAGGCGAACACCCACGGGATGGCCCGCAGGTCGTCGAGGGAGCGCGGCGCGCCGAGGCCGCGGCGGGCCGGGCGGGAGCCGAGCCGCAGCGTGCCGATCTCCTCCAGCGGGCTCACCAGGCCGAACCACTCGGGGAAGCCGGGAGCCTCGGTCAACGCCCGGTACGCCTGCTCCGAGGCCACCGCCACCTGCTCGGCCAGCCCGCGGAAGCGTTCGGCGGCGGCCTCCGTCCTGGCGCTCACCGTGGGCGAGGAGGCCAGCAGGACCGCGTTGGTGACCTGCTCCAGGTGACGGCGGGCGATCGCGATGTGGCCGTAGCGGGCGAAGATGACCTCGCCCTGCTCGGTGACCTTGAACCGGCCCGCGACCGAGCCGGGCGCCTGCGCCAGCACCGCCCGGTTCGCCGGGCCGCCGCCGCGGCCGAGCGCGCCGCCCCTGCCGTGGAACATCCGCAGGTTGACGTCGTGCTCGGCGGCCCAGGCGGTCAGCGCCTCCTGGGCCTCGTACAGGCGCAGGGTGGCCGCGGCCGGGCCGAGCTCCTTCGCCGAGTCGGAGTAGCCGAGCATGATCTCCATGCGCCGGCCGTTGTCGTCCAGCCGGCGCCGCATCTCGGGGATCTCCAGCATGCCGCTGAGCACGCCGGGCGAGTTGGCGAGGTCCTCGCCGGACTCGAACAGCGGCACCACGTCGAGCACCGGCGCGCCGTCGCCGAGCGCGTGCCTGGCCAGCTCGTAGACGGCGGCGATGTCCTCGGCGGAGCGGGTGAAGGACACGACGTAGCGGGAGCAGGCCGTGACGCCGAACCGCTCCTGGATCCAGGAGATCACCCGGATGGTCGCCAGGACCTCCTCGGTGCGCTCGGACAGCTCGCCGCCGGCCCGCAGTTCCTCCAGCGCGCTCGCGTGCACCTGCGAGTGCTGGCGCACCTCCAGCTCGGCCAGGTGGAAGCCGAACGTCTCCACCTGCCAGACGAGGTGCTGCAGCTCGCCGTACGCCTGCCGCGGCGCGGAGGCGGCCAGCGACTCCTGCGCCAGCCGCAGATCGGCGAGCAGCTCGGCGGGCGAGCGGTAGGCCAGGTCGAGGTGGCGGCGCTGGGTGGCGGCGATGCGCGCGGCCACGAACAGCAGCCACTGCCGGTGCGGCTCGCGCGGCGAGCGGGTGGCCAGCTCGGAGACGACCTCCGGGTGCGCGGCCACGGCCGCCGCCAGCGCCCGCTTCAGCTCCGGCGAGCACGGCGCGAACTGGGCGGAGGCGGTCAGCGTGCGGCCGATGCGGGTGCAGGCGGCCTCCAGCGCGGCCAGCACGTGGTCGGACTGGATCTGGATGGTGTCGCGGGTGACCTTGGCCGTCACGTACGGGTTGCCGTCGCGGTCGCCGCCGATCCAGCTCCCGTACCGGATGAAGGGCCTGGCCTGCGGCGGGCGGGTGCCGGTCGCCGGGTCGAGCGCGGCGTCGAGCGCCCGGTAGACCTGGGGCACCATGCGGAAGAGGGTCTCGTCGAAGGCGGCCATGGCGGTGCGCACCTCGTCGAGCGGGTCGAGCTTGGTGGAGCGGAGCTGGGCGGTGCGCCACAGCAGGTCGATCTCCTCCAGCAGGCGGCGCCGGCTCTCGGCGCGCTCGGTGGCCCCGCGGCCCGGCGTGTTGTGCTCGGTGAGCTGGTGGCTGACGCGCTGGATGGCGGTGACGACGGCCCGCCTGCGCGCCTCGGTCGGGTGCGCGGTGAGCACCGGGTGCAGCTCCAGACCGTCCAGCAGCTCGGTCACCCGCTCGTGACCCAGTTCGTGGACGGCCTGCGCCAGCGACTCGCGCTGGAGCCTGCCCTCGGCGTCCCGCTCGCGCAGCGTGCGGATCCTGTAGTGCTCCTCGGCCAGGTTGGCCAGGTGGAAGTAGCAGGTGAAGGCGCGGGCGACCTCGACCGCCCGCTCGATCTCCCAGCCGGCGACCATGTCGGTGATCGCGTCGGCCGAGACCTCGCCCCTGCGCGCCGCGATGACGGCCTTGCGCAACCGTTCGACGTCGGCCAGCAGGTCCTCGCCGCCCTGTTCGGCGAGGACCTGGCCGAGCAGTTTGCCGAGCAGCCGCACATCGTGGCGCAGCTCGTCCGGCATCTCCGTCACGGCCGCGCTGCGACGTTCGAACCCCTGGTCAATCATGCTTCGAAGGGTAGCGAGTCGGTTTTCCCGGCCGTAGACCGGTCTCACTTATTGGACTAGACCACTGGTCAGGACGCCTTCGCGACGGCCGCCATCAGCTCCGGCAGGCGGGCGAAGCCGATCCGCGCCGCGAGGCGGCGGCCGAGGACCTCGACGAGGAGCCCGTAGAAGGGGGCCGCCACGCTCACCCACAGCAGCCCGAACGCCAGCGGCACCAGGAACGGCAGCGACAGCAGCGCGATGCCGGCCATCGCCCCCATCGACGACGCGAACGCCTGCCCGCCCTGGCCGGGGGCGGCGCTGCTGAAGGCGTTCATCCGCTCGGGCACCCCGTACGGCAGCACCACGCTGGTCACCGACCCGACGCCGAGCCCGATGCCGAGCGCGCCCCACCCGGCCAGCATCGCGGGCAGGATCGAGCCGGGATGCCCGGTGAACAGCCCGGTGGCGGCCGCGATCACGGCCAGCAGCGGCGTCGCGATGAGCGCGTTGGCGAGGTGGCGGCCGGCGAGGTCGGTGCCGAGCCCGCGTTCGGAGCCGAACGTCACGGCGTTCATCCAGAGCGAGCGGCCGTCGAAGCCGAACGTGTTGCCCGACTGGAGAGCGATCATCAGCGCGCCGAAGGCGGTGATGACGATCGGCAGCGCCGGGCCCGGCCCGCCCTCACCGGCGGTGCGGCCCAGCGAGAACGACAGCACGAGCGTGACGACGACCGCGCTGAACCAGCCCACGCGGAACCGCGGCTCACGCCTGATGTACTTCAGCTCCTTGCCCACGACGGCGGCGAGCGGCCCGTCGGGCAGCACCCGGTCGATCCAGCCGCTGTCCTTGCGCACCGACGCCGCCTGCGTGGAGACGTCCGGCGTCACCAGCGCCCGGCTCAGCGCCTTGATCCACAGCCAGCCGATCGCCGCCGTGAGCAGCGCCAGGAACGCCAGCTCGGCCAGGCCGGCCAGGCCGCCGTCGGCGATCGCGTGCGCCGCCATGCCGGGCGGGGTCCAGCGGAGCACGCCGGCCAGCCCGTGCAGCAGCGCCGCCGGGTCGCCGAACCCCCGGTTGATCAGCAGGTTGGGGAGCTGCGCGAGCAGCACGACGAAGAGGGCGGCCACGGCCAGCACGTCCCGGCCGCGCCGGGTGCGGAGCCCGCTGGACAGCGCCGTCGTGATCAGGCGCGAGGTCACCACGCAGAGCGCGAACTGCAGCAGCACGGCGGGCACGCCGAGCAGCACGCCGCCGATCCCGGCCGGCAGCGCGATGAGCGCGCCGGCGGTGACGGCGAGCATCGCGAGCGGCCACACGCCGGTCACGGA
The DNA here is from genome assembly GCF_019397265.1 of Nonomuraea coxensis DSM 45129. Classification (NCBI taxonomy): domain Bacteria; kingdom Bacillati; phylum Actinomycetota; class Actinomycetes; order Streptosporangiales; family Streptosporangiaceae; genus Nonomuraea; species Nonomuraea coxensis. The sequence goes on along the minus strand of NZ_CP068985.1, from coordinate 1,103,515 downwards.
CGCGGTGAACATGCCGACCGCGAGGCGGCGCGCGGGCAGCGGGAACAGCGCGAGCTTGGCCGGGTCGAGCGTGTCGTCCAGGCCGAAGGCCAGCAGCGGCACGATCATCCAGGCGAGCAGGAACAGCGCGAAGGCGACGATCACCAGCTCGACGGCGAGGTCGCGGGGCGCGAGCCGCAGCAGGCTCATCAGGAGGAAGCCGAGCACGGCCGTGCCGAGCGCGACCACGGTGGTGAGCAGGAAGCCGAGCTTGCGCTGGAGGTCGCCGCGCAGGTTGCCGGCGAGCAGGCGCAGCTTCAGCCGCGCGAAGAGCGCCACCGTGCTCACGGCGCGTCCTTCCCGGACTCGCGGACGGGAGCGGGCTCAGGGACGGGAGCGGGCTCAGGCGCGGGGGCGGGGGCCGGTTCCGGGGGGCGGGCCTTGGCGCCGAGCCAGGTCAGGGCGCCGCCGTGGGCGTGCCCGGTGCCGCCGACCAGCTCCAGGAACGCCTCGTTGAGCCGCCGCCCGTCGCGGACCCGCTCCAGCGGCCCCTGCGCCACGATGTGCCCCTGGTTCATCACCGACACCCAGTCGCACAGCCGCTCGACGAGGTCCATCACGTGGCTGGAGAAGATGACGGTGGAGCCGGAGGCCGTGAAGCCGCGCAGCACCTCGGTGAGCGTGTTGGCGCTGACCGGGTCGACGCCCTCGAACGGCTCGTCCAGGAACAGCACCGACGGGTTGTGCAGCAGCGCCGAGGCCAGCCCGATCTTCTTGCGCATGCCGGTGGAGTAGTCGACGACGAGCTTGTCCGCGGCCCCGGTGAGGTCCATCACGTCGAGCAGTTCCTCGGCCCGGCGCTCGACCTCGGCCTTGGGGAGGCCGCGCAGCCGCCCGGAGTAGATCAGCAGCTCGCGCCCGGACAGCCGCTCGAACAGCCGCAGCCCCTCGGGCAGCACCCCGATGCGGGCCTTGACCTCGACGGGGTCGCGCCAGACGTGGAAGCCGTCGATCTCGGCCGTGCCGCCGTCGGGGCGGAGCAGCCCGGTGATCATGCTGAGGGTGGTGGTCTTGCCCGCGCCGTTGGGTCCGACCAGGCCCGCGAAACTGCCGGCCGGGACGACGAGGTCGACCCCCGCCACCGCGATCTGCTGCCCGTACCTCTTGAACAGGCCGTGAGTGCGTACGGCATCCGTCATGGATCCACTCTAGGAGGAGGTACTAGCCTTGCGCGCATGAGCGCAGCCGCCGAGTCACCACGGGAGCAGCCGGACAAGCCGGATATCCATACGACCGCCGGGAAGATCGCCGACCTGGAGCGCCGGCTGGACGAGGCGGTGCACGCCGGGTCGGCAGCCGCCGTCGACAAGCAGCACGCCAAGGGCAAGATGACCGCCAGGGAGCGGGTGCTGGCGCTGCTGGACGAGGGCTCGTTCGTGGAGTTCGACGCCTTCGCCCGGCACCGCTCGACGATGTTCGGCCTGGACCAGCGGCGGCCGTACGGGGACGGCGTGATCACCGGGCACGGCACGGTCGACGGCCGGCAGGTCTGCGTGTTCTCCCAGGATGTGACGGTCTTCGGCGGCTCGCTCGGCGAGGTCTACGGCGAGAAGATCGTCAAGGTTCTCGACCTGGCGCTCAAGACGGGCTGCCCGATCATCGGCATCAACGAGGGCGGCGGCGCGCGGATCCAGGAGGGCGTGGTCGCGCTCGGCCTGTACGCCGAGATCTTCAAGCGCAACGTGCACGCCTCGGGCGTGATCCCGCAGATCTCGCTCATCATGGGCGCGGCGGCCGGCGGGCACGTCTACTCCCCCGCGCTGACCGACTTCGTGGTGATGGTGGACCAGACGTCGCACATGTTCATCACGGGGCCCGACGTGATCAAGACGGTGACGGGCGAGGAGGTGACGTTCGAGGAGCTCGGCGGGGCGCACGCGCACAACACGCGGTCGGGCGTGGCCCACTACCAGGCGGCCGACGAGGACGACGCGCTCGACTACGTGCGGGCGCTGCTGTCGTACCTGCCGTCGAACAACCTGGACGAGCCCCCGGCCCAGCCGGCCGCCGCGGACCTCGATCCCGATCCCGAGCTGGACGAGCTGATCCCCGACGCGCCCAACCAGCCGTACGACATGCACCGGGTGATCGAGCGGGTGCTGGACGACGGGGAGTTCCTGGAGGTTCACGGGCGGTTCGCGCCGAACATCGTGGTCGGCTACGGCCGGGTGGACGGCCGGCCGGTGGGTGTGGTGGCCAACCAGCCCATGCATTTCGCGGGGTGTCTGGATATCAACGCATCCGAGAAGGCAGCCCGCTTTATTCGAACATGTGATGCGTTTAATATTCCTATCCTGACTTTTGTCGATGTCCCGGGTTTCCTGCCCGGCACCGATCAGGAATGGAACGGAATCATCCGGCGCGGCGCCAAGCTGCTCTACGCGTACGCCGAGGCCACCGTCCCGCTGGTCACGGTGATCACCCGGAAGGCGTACGGCGGCGCGTACGACGTCATGGGCTCCAAACACCTCGGCGCGGACGTCAACCTCGCCTGGCCCACCGCGCAGATCGCGGTCATGGGCGCGCAGGGCGCGGTCAACATCCTCTACCGGCGCGAGCTCGCCGCCGCCGAGGACCCCGACGCCCAGCGCGCCAGGCTCGTCACCGAGTACGAGGACACGCTGGCCAATCCGTACATCGCCGCCGAACGCGGCTACGTGGACGCGGTGATCCGGCCGTCCGAAACCCGCCCGCAGGTCGTCCGGGCGTTGCGCGCCCTCCACAACAAGCGCGCCACGCTCCCGCCCAAGAAGCACGGGAACATCCCGCTGTGACCCCGCGACCGGCACCCGCGCTGCGCGTCGTCCGCGGCGACGCCACGCCCGAGGAGCTCGCCGCCCTGGTGGTCGCGCTGGCCACCCGGCAGGCCCCACCGGAGCCCGCTTCCCAGCCCCCGCCCCAAACATGGCGAAACCCAGCTAGAGGGATGCGTAAGCCTGTCGTCCCAGGGAAGTCGGCATGGCGGATGAGCGCCCTGCCCTAGATAGATCCTGGGAATCGGGTGTCAAGTTCCCCGGGAGTTGGGACTATCTAGAGAAAGTAGGCGTATATAGTCAGCCGATCAACTAACACCGCGGCCTGGAGGACGACATGGCCATCCCAGACCTCATGCCGCATCCTGTGGCAGCCAAGTACGCAGTCCTGGTGGATGTCGGTTATCTCTACGCGGCGGCCGGTGAAGTGCTGCTGGGCGCGAAGGAACGCAAGGAATATCGGGTGGCCGCAGATGAGCTCATCCAGAGTCTGCAGAAACATGCAGAGGAACGTATTTCTGGCGAACTCTTGCGGATCTATTGGTATGACGCCGCCCGCGACCGGGTGCCCACCGTCGATCAGCGGGTCATCGCCCAGCTCCCCTGGGTGAAGGTACGGCTTGGCAACCTCAACGCCCGTGGCCAGCAGAAAGGCGTGGACGCCCAGATCAGGAGCGATCTGGAGGCGCTGGCCAGGCACCACGCGGTCACCGACACCATCCTGCTGGCCGGCGACGAGGACATGGTCCCGGCGGTGGAGGCGGCGCAGGCGTACGGCGTCCGCATCCACCTGTGGGGGGTCGAGCCCCCATACGGCACCAACCAGGCCGAACGCCTGGTGTGGGAGTCCGACACCGTCGAAGTGATCTCCGCTGATTTCCTGAGGCCCTTTTTCAGCCGTGCTCCGCAGCCCGTGGCGGTCGCCCCGCCGGTCACGCCGTCGCCCGCCCAGGTCTTCGCCGGCCGCGCGCCGGTCAAACCGCACGCCAAGCCCGGACAGGTCGCCAAGCTCGGCCCGAGCCGCCCGCGCGTCGAGGACGTCGGCGAGCACGTCGCCCAGAAGTGGATCCTCACCCGCGGCCGGGACAACATCCGCGACCTGCTGCCGGGGCCGATCCTGCCGACCGTCATCGACACCGAGCTGCTGATCGAGGCCGAGAAGGAGCTCGGGCACTCGCTGCGGCCCTTCCCCGAGGCGCGGGTGTGGCTGCGCGACGGGTTCTGGGCGCGCGTCTACCGGGAGTTCGACCTGGGGGTCGGCGTCTCCTCCAAGTAGCTCCACGTCGCGGACGATCAGGTCCGAAAACCGCCGGTCGCCGCCTCCTGGCAGCGCGTACCGTCGAAGTATGTCTCCACTGGAGCTGGACTTCGACTCCTGTTACCGGGCCGTCTCCGCCAGGGACGCCCGGTTCGACGGGCGCTTCTACACGGCGGTGACGACGACGCGCATCTACTGCCGGCCGATCTGCCCGGCGCGTACGCCCGCGTCCAGGAACGTACGTTTCTACCGGCACGCGGCCTCGGCCGAGGCGGCCGGGTTCCGGCCGTGCAAGCGCTGCCGTCCTGAGCTGTCGCCCGGCGATCCCGGCTGGGACCTGCGGGGCGACCTCGTGGGCCGGGCGCTGCGGCTCATCGACGACGGCGCGGCCGACGAGCAGGGCGTCGCCGGGCTGGCCAGGCGGCTGCACATCACCGAGCGGCACCTGCACCGGCTGTTCGTGGCCGAGCTGGGGGCGGGACCGCTGGCGGTGGCGCGGACGAAGCGGCTGCTGCTGGCCAAGCAGCTGCTGACGGAGACCGCGCTGCCGATCACGGACGTGGCGTTCGCGGCCGGGTTCGGCAGCGTGCGGCAGTTCAACGCGACGATGCGGGAGACGTACGGGTTCACGCCCAGCGAGCTGCGCGCCACGGCCGGAGGCCGGCCGGCCGCCGTGCCGGACGCCGCCGGGGCCGCCGCGCCGCTGCGGCTGCGGCTGCACCGGCGGGAGCCGTACGACGTGGACGCGGTCCTCGCGTTCCTCGCCGCCCGGGCGATCCCGGGGCTGGAGAGCGCGGACCGGACCTCGTACGCGCGGGCCGTCCCCGGCGGGACGATCACGCTCACGCCCAGGCCCGGCCACGTCGCGCTCGATGTGGCGGTGGCCGACACGCGGCAGCTCGCCCGCGTCGTGGCCCGCTGCCGCCGGCTGCTCGACCTCGACGCCGACCCCGAGGCGATCTCCGAGGCGCTCGGCCGGACCTCGCTCGGGCCGCTGGTCGCGGCCCGGCCGGGGCTGCGGGTGCCGGGGACGTTCGACGGGTTCGAGCTGGCCGTGCGGGCGGTCGTGGGGCAGCAGGTCTCCGTGGCCGGGGCCCGTACGCTGCTCGGCCGCATCGTCGCCCGCGCCGCCGCGCCCGGCGGCCTCTTCCCCACCCCGGAGCACCTGCTGGAGACCGACCTCACCGGGCTGGGCCTCACCGGCCGCCGCATCACCACACTCAAGGAGCTGGCCGCCCGGATCACCGAGGGCCACCTCGACCTCGACGGCGGCCAGGACCCCGCCGAGGCCGTGGCGGCGCTGCTGGACGTGCCCGGCATCGGCCCGTGGACCGCCGGCTACGTCGCGCTGCGGGCGCTGCGCGACCCCGACGCCTGGCCCTCGGGCGACCTGGTGCTCAGGAAGCGGATGGCCGCCCTGGGCATCGCCGACGACGAAACCGAGCGGTGGCGGCCCTGGCGGGCCTACGCCGCGCTGCACCTCTGGAGCTCATCATGATCGCTGCACAGCTCGTCCCGACCCCGATCGGCCCGCTCGCGCTGCTGGCCCGCGACAAGGTGCTGGTGGCGGCCGGCTTCACGGCCGACCCCGAGCAGATGTTCGCCCGGCTCGCTCCCGAGCTGCGCGCGGAGGGGCTGGAGGTGGTGGACGACCTCGGGCCGGCCGTGGACGCGGTGCGCGCGTACCTGGCGGGCGACCTCGGCGCCCTGGACGACGTACCGGTCGAGCAGCCCGGCTCCCCCACCCGCAGGCGCCTGCACGCCGCGCTCCGCGAGGTCCCGGCCGGCACCACCGTCTCCTACGCCGAGCTGGCCGAACGCGCCGGCCTCCCCCGTACGGCGGCCCGCGCGGCCGGCTCCGCCTGCGCCCAGAACCTCATCGCCCCGTTCGTGCCCTGCCACCGGGTCCTGCCGAGCACGGGCGGCTACGGCGGCTACTACTACGGCGTCCCGGTCAAGGAATGGCTGCTCGCCCACGAATCAGGACGAAAGGATAACTTCATGTAATGGATCAATCACATTAGGTAATGTGTTCGGCATGTCCCCCACCCAGGAACATGAGTTCCTGCTCGAACTAGTACGGAACCGCCCATCGCTGGTGGCCACGCTGCTCACCGAGATGGGCGTGTCGGTGCCCGCCTTCGACGAGGCCCGGCTCGAAAGCCCCGACTTCACCGACTGCGTTCCGACGGAATACCGCGCGGACTCGGTCGTGGTCCTGGCCGGCGGCAAGCCGCTGTCCGGCATCGTGCTGGAAGTCCAGCGCGCCTACCGCGAAGAGAAGACCTGGTCCTGGCCCGTCTACCTGGCCACGCTACGGGCTCGGCTCAAATGTCCGTGCACCTTGCTCGTCTTCTGCCCGGACACGCGGGTGGCGGTCAGGTGCGGCCGGCCCATCGACATGGGTCACCCGGGATGGTCCCTCCGGCCGATCGTCATCGGCCCTGAACAGGTTCCGATGATCACCGACCTCGAAAGGGCCATCGCCGAGCCGGAGCTCACCGCTCTCTCCGCCATCGTGCACGGCCCGACCGAGGAGGGTTTCAAGGTCCTGCAGACATTCCACGATGCGCATGAGCACCTGCCCGAGGAGCTCAAAAGTTATTCTGACCTCGTGCTCTCGGTGCTGCCGGAGTTCGTCGTCGCCAAGTTCAAGGAGATCTCGATGACCATGGGCACCTACTACGAGCCTCGAAGCAAGCTGGTCCGCGAGTGGGTCGACCACGGCATCGCGCAGGGGATCGCACAGGGGGAGGCCAAGGCCGTTCTGCGCATCCTCGAAGGGCGGGGGCTCACCGTGCCCGAGGAGGCGCGGGAACGCATCCACACCTGCGAGGACCCGGAGCTCCTGCTCGCCTGGGTCGACAAGGCGCTCACCGTCGCGAGCGTGGACGAGCTCTTCGAGGAGGAGGCCGGTTCCGGTCACTGAGGCCGGACGTTGCTCTGGATCTCGCCGACCGGCACGTCGCGGGTCGTGCCCACCTCCACGGGGGCGAACTGCGCCGCCACGTCCCCCTGGACGGTGACGGGCCACACGGTGGTGACGGTCAGGGTGTACTTCTCCTGCGGCTGGTCCACGGACGAGCGCAGATAGCGCACGCCGCAGGAGAACGTGCCGCCCTTCACGTACGGCTTGCCCTGGGCGCCGCAGCCGCTCACGGTGACCTCGGCCCGGTCGCCGCCGGTGCCCGGGTCGATCTTGATCTCCTGGAGGGTGGCGACCACGGTCGCGCTCATCACGCCGGGGATCGTCGCCGTCACCGACCTGGTCGGCGCGCCGATGCCCTCCAGCCACACCCAGGTCGGGAGGTTGACGTAGCTCTTGGCGTCGGGGCTCAGCCGGACCGTCGGCTCGGGCACGGTCAACGCGGCCCGCGCGATCTCGGCCAGCTCCTGGACGGTGATCCCGGACGGCGGCGTGGTGCCCGGCGGCACGAAGACGAACGGGTCGAGCGCGCCGAAGCACGCCTCGCCCTTGGGGTCGGCCGCGTTGTACGCCGGCCCCCACCAGCGGCCCTGCTGCCCGATCCGTTCCCTGAACTGCTCCAGGAACTTCTCGAACTTCTCCGCGGTCGCGTCCTTGCTGAACCTGAAGAAGTACGCGCGCAGATCCTCCTGCGTCTTCAGCATCTCCTGCGCGTCCAGGCCCGGCTCGTACCAGCAGGGCCGTTTGAGCACGTAGCCGTCGGACTTCCCGCCGCGCGCGCCGTCGCCCGAGATGACGATCTTGGAGTGGGAGAGCACGACGCCTTTCGTGCGCCCCTGGTCGATCGTGTCACCCGTCGGGGGCGCCGCCGTCGTGCCGGCGAGCATCAGCAGGCCCGCGACGGCCACGGGAAGGAGGGGGTTCATGCCGGGCACCCTTTCAAGTCGTAGCGGATGCCTCTGATCCGCCACACGCCGTCGTCGCCCCGGTGCGCGATCAGGGCCTGGAGGTAGGGGGCGCGGACCCATGAGGGGCGGGGCGAGACGGCCTTCCCGGTACGTGACGAGACGACCCGCGCGCCCGTCTCGTCCACGCACACGTTGACCTGAGCGCCTTTGCCCATCTTCGCGGCGACGCGCAGGTCGTAGAGCCGGGTGACGCCTCGCACCGTCTGCTCCCTGTCGGTGTGGTACTTCAACCAGTCGTACGCGGCCGGGGCGGCGGAGAGTTCGAACTCCACGTCCCGCAGGTATCGTTCGTCGCCGGCGACGAGCGCCTTCCGCATGGCCACCATGTAGCCGGCCATCAGCTTCACCAGGGGATCCCGTTCGGCGGGCCAGTCGATCTCGACCCGGAACCTGCCGCCGCCCATGGTGACGGTCTGCTTGCCGTCCTCGGCCGCGGCGGTCTCGTCAGGGGTCGTCTCGTCGGGGGTCGTCTCGGGCGCCGCCGCCCGCGCGGTGCCGCCGCCGCCCGCCGAGGGCTCGCCCCCCGGCGAGTACGGCCGTTCCTGCTGGCCGCAGCCCGCCAGGACCAGCAGGACCAGCAGGACCAGCGCCATCGCTGCTCGTCTCATGCGGATGACTCCCTCACGACGTGGATGCGCCACGTGGGCAGCAGTTCTTCGATCAGCGCCTCGGTCTCCGGGGCGAGCGCGCCGCCGTACGGGTGCGAGGCGGCCCGCCGGGTCAGCGCCTCGACGACGGCCCGCAGCCCGACGCCGTCCTGGGTGGCGTGCGTGGCCCGCAGCAGGTCGCGCCAGAGCCCTTCGTCGTCGGCGGCGAGCAGCAGCGCCTGGCGGACCGCGGCGACCGCGGCGTCCGGCCGGTCCTGGGCGAGCCGGAGCTCGCAGAGCTGGTGGGCGGCGTCGGCCACGCCGGCGGCCACGTCGTACTCCAGGGCCTCGGCGGCCAGCCAGGCGTACCTGCCGGGCGGCCTGCCGGCCAGCAGCGGGCCCCTGACCAGGCCGAGCGCCTTCTCCAGGAGGACGGGCCGGGCCATCGCGTCGTCGCGGGCGCGGCGGACGAGCTCGCGGAACAACATCCAGTCCGTACGCACCTCGGGCCCCAGCCGCAGCCGCCCGGCCTCGTCCGTGAGCAGGTGGCCGGGCCCCAGCCACTCCGCGACCCGGGCGATCGTGGCGTCCCTGACCAGGTCCTGCACGCCGCGCGGCCACAGCACGCCGCCGAGCACGACGGGGTGTACGCCGCCCGGATGTGTGGCCAGGTAGACGAGCATCTCGGCGGCCAGCGCCAGCCGGCCCTCCTCCAGCGGGCGCAGGCCCCGCACCTCGACCGGGCCGAGCAGGCGGATCTCGACGGCCGGCGGGTGCAGCCCCACCAGCGGCTCCGGCTCGGGGATCGGCTCGCCCTCCATGCGGCCCGCGGTGCGGAAGAGGTCGACCAGCGCCCGGTAGTGGCGGCGGGGCAGGAGCTGGGCCTCGACCTCGAAGCCGAGTTCGGCGATGCGGGCCTTGCCGTCGTCGGTGATCTCCAGGGTCCAGGTGGCGTGGGGGATGTCGCCGGCCACCACGTACCCGGCGGTGTCCCTGCGGGCCAGCAGCGCCAGCCGGCGGGCCTCCTCGTGCGTGGGCGCGACCGCCGACAGCAGGTAGTGGGCCTCGCGCGGGCTGCCGGTGACCCGGCCGGTCAGCACCTGCTCGCGGGGCGCGGCGGCGGCTTCCAGCTCGGGCAGCACCTCGGCCAGGCCGCCGACGGCCCTGATCCGGTCGGGCGCGATGGCGGTCAGCTCCTCGCCGAACCCGACGAGCGTCACCCGCATGCGGTCGGACCAGCGGTTCGTGGCCAGCTCGACGGCGATCGCGGCCAGCGCGGCCGTGGTCTGCGGGCCGCGTACGTTGATCAGGCCCTGCGCCGCCTCCAGGTCCACGAGCACCCGGCCGCCCGCGTTGACGCCGATGGACACGAGCCCCGGGTACGGCGCGCCGCCCGGCTGGTCCTCCAGCAGCCGGCCCTCGTGGGCGGGCAGCCGCCACACCTGGCCGCCGTCCTGGGCGACCCAGGGCGCGGGCGGGTCGGGGTCGGGCGGGTGCACCCACAGGTCGAGCGTGCGCGCGGACAGGTGGGCGGCGTACACCGTGGGCGGGGTCCGGTGCCGGGCGGCCAGCTCGGCGCCGAGCAGCCGCAGGCCGATGTCGAGGATGCGGGCCCCCGGCGCGTCGCCGCCCAGCCGGAGCGCGACCTCGGCCTCGGCGGCGTCGCCCTGCGGGCGGGCGATGCGGCGGCCGGGCAGCCGGTTCCACAGCTGCTCGCGGCGGCGGCGGGAGAGCACGAACAGCAGCCCGGCGGCGGCCAGCGAGGCCGGGGCGAGATAGTCCATGAGCGTGCCGGACTGCGCCTCGCGCGCCACCGGCTGCTCCCGCCGCCGTTCCTGCTCGGGCAGCCGGCGTTCCTGCTCGGGCAGGCGGTGCTTGGCGCCGCCCCTGTTCTCGGTGCGGCGCTCGACGTCCTTCTTCTGTTCGGCCTGCCGCTCGGCCCGGTCGGCGCGCTGCTCCACCGAGCGGGGGACCTCGGCGCGGCCCGGATGGTCGCGTAATGTCTGCTCGCGCGGCTGGCCGGCGGGGACGGTGTGCGTGTGGCGGGCGTCGTCCGGCATGTCGAGCACCCAGCCGGGCCTGATCAGGTCGGCCATCCGCAGGCGGGAGCCGTCCGGCTGCTCCTTGGCCTGGTTGAGCCGGTAGATCTCGTGGTAGCGGCGGCCGTCGCCGAGGCACTTCTCGGCGATCTCCCACAGGCTCTCGTGGTGGCGCCCGTGGGGCGGCTGCACCACGTACACCTTCTTGGTCTGCTGGGTGTCGAGCGTCGCCTTCTCGACGATCGGCGCCGAGTACGCCACCGCGGTCATCGGCGGCGGGGCGGGCGCCGGCGCGAGCTTCGCGATCGGCGCGACCATGGCCCCGGTGGTGAACAGCAGCAGCACGGCCCCGACGAGCTTGTTGGCGAGCGCCTGGGTGCCTCCGGACATCGGCACGCGGGCGGGCATGCCGATCCTGCGGACGCCGGCGTACACCTCGACGAGCACGCACACGAAGAGCTGGAACCAGGCGAGCCACACGAGCAGGACCAGCACCGCCGTGATCGTGCTCGGCCCGGCCTGGCTGAGCAGCGTCCGCACGTCGAACTGGGCGGGGTCGATCGGCGGCCCGACGAACCTGAGCAGCGCGTACGGCACCCCGCCCACGAGCGCGACCAGCAGGACCAGCGCGCCGAGCCCGGCGAGCACGTCGCCGGGGCCGCGCCTGGCCGGGATGCGCGCGGGGCTGTGCCGCCCGTGGGCACGCCCCGCGGGACGCCCGTGGGGACGCGCTGGCTCTCGCGTCGGCATCGCCTCTCCTTTCGCCCGCCCAGCGTCGTGCCTCGCGCGTTCCGCGTGCCACTGAGTGGAGCCTTTCGGTCTATCTCGCTTGGGGCGCGGCGGTGGCCTCGCCGGTCATCTCCGATCCGGGGAACCCGATCGCGCCGAGGAAGAACGCCTCCCAGCGCACCGACACACTGACCGTCACCTGCTCCTGCTCCACCGAGCAGCGGCCGGCGCGCACGTCGCCGCCCTGGGAGGCGACGATCTCGCCGGCGCGGGCGCACACGCGGTCCTCGCCGAGCAGCCGGGTCTCGCCGCTGGTGCGCAGCAGGTCCTCGTCGATCTGGTCGGCGCCGGCCCGCGCGGCCTGCTCGGCCACGTCGGCGGCCCGCAGCCGGGCGTTGATCGCCCCGCCGCCGTCCACCAGCAGCCCCGCCAGGAGGAACGCGACCACCGAGAACAGCACGGTGAACACCGACATGGACCCCCGCTCGCTCACTCGACCCTCCTGAACCGCTCCAGCGGCACGACGGCGGTGCCGGTGAGCCGCTTGGCGCCGAACCCGAGGAAGTCGAGGTCCAGCTCGCAGGTGACGACGGCCTCGACCTGCCCGCCCTGCTCCCACGCGGAGCCGCCCAGGGACACGGCCGGCGACCCGCAGGGGCCGGTGAGCGTGGCCTCGGCGATGGCGTCGGCGGCCCCCTGGGCGTCGTCGAACGTCCGCTGCACGGAGGCGGCGCGGGCGGCGTCCCTGGCCGCGCCGTTGACCCGGCCCTGCGACTCCACCAGCACCCCGGCCCCGGCCAGGAACATGAGGAACAGCAGGAACACCGGGGCCAGCATGACGGTCTCCACGGCCATGGACCCGCGCTCGCGATCGGCTCTCACTGGCAGTCCTCGCCCCCGTTGTCGGGCCGGAAGCACTCGACGGGCCCGCCCGCCGTCGCGCTGATCGTGAACGTCAGCGACGGCAGCAGCGGGATGACCTGCACGGCGCTGCCCGTCACGGTGACGAACCGCTCGTCGGGCTCCCTCTCGGACGTCGTGGCGGTCGCGCCGCCGAGCAGCCGCGGCCCGACCGCGCGGACGATCTCGGTCGCCTTGGCCGTGGCGGCGCCCTCCCAGGCGGCCGAGTCGATCGGCGACGCCCTGGCCACGCGCGCCCCCTCCTGGGCGGCCGCCTCGGCGACCTGACGCGCGTGGAACCAGAGCGCCACCTGCACGATGAGCAGGGCCACCGCGAGGATGACCGGCATGAGCAGCGCCAGCTCGACCGCGCTGGCGCCACGCTCCCGGGCCGGGCGGCGGCGGCGCGGGCTACTCGTCGCCGCCACCGCCGCCACCGCCGCCGAAGCTCTGCTCGATCTGGCCCTGCTGCTGCTCCACCAGCGTTCTGATCAACGTGGCCAGCCCGAGCGCGACGCCCGCGATGATGGCGGTGATGATCACCCACTCGACGGCGGAGGCGCCCCGGGTGGGCGCGGTCCTGGCCCGGTGGACGCGTACGGCGAGGCACGCACGGAGATAGACGATCCAGGGATGGTTCATGAGACCCCCAACATCTTCATCGCGGCGGGATAACTGAGAAAGATCACGAAACCGGCGCAGAGCAGGAGCTGGGCGACGAGCATCGACTGCGAGCGTTCGCCCGCGCGTCCCTCGATCTCGGCCAGCTCCCGGCGGCGCAGGGTGGCGGCCCTGGCCGTGAGCGACGAGCGCACCTTGGCGCCGTCGTCGGCCACCAGGCCGAGCGCCGCCGACAGGTCGCGCAGCTCGTCGACGTTGATCTCCTCCCCGAGCTGGCCGAGCGCCTGCCAGGGGGTGATGCCGACGATCCGCGCGCCGCTCAGCGCGTCGCGGATGCGGCCCATCGCCCAGTTGGGCTGCTCGCCGCTGATCGTGACGGCCATCATCAGCGCCTCGGGGACGCCGCGGCCGCCGGCCAGGTTCATGGAGACGAGGTCGAGGAACGCGCCGACCACGTGGCGGAAGTCGCGCCTGCGGGCCGCGGCCTCCTTGCGGATCTGCAGGTCGGGCAGGAAGAAGAAGACGACCGCGGCCAGCACCGCCACCCAGAACGGGATGGCCGGCGAGCTGCCCCAGCCCATGAGCACCAGCCAGCCGAGCAGCAGCGGGAACGCCAGCAGGCCGGCGGCGCCGAGGAGCGCCTTGGTCGCGAGGAACGCCTCGAAGGAGCGGCCGAGCAGCGCCAGGTCCGATCGCACGGACCTGACCTCCCAGCCGCGCGCGGCGTAGAGCGCGGCCAGCCGTACGCCGAGGTTGCGGCGGAACGCGCCGACCTCCTCCTCGGGCAGCATGAGCTGGATGCGCGGCGCGCCGGCGTCCTCGCGGACGGCGTCCAGCGCGAGCAGCCGCGCCACCAGCCCGGGACGGGCCGGGAAGATCGCGCGTACGAGTACGAACAGCCCGAGCCCGAGCGCGGCTCCGGCCAGCGCGCCCTCAACCATCGCCGCCCCTTCCCGTCAGCAGCCGCGTCGGCTTGTCGAACCCGGCCAGCCGGCGCATCCACGCGAACCCCGCGCCGAACAGCGCGGCGACGACCACCAGGACGGCCTGGCCGAGCGGGTCGTCGTACTCCTCGACGTAGTCGCCGTTGAACAGCACGAGGAGCGCGGCGAAGCCCAGCGCGGTGATCACCACGATCTGCACGCTGCGCCGGGTCGCGCGGCGCTCGGCCTCGACGCGGCGGCGCATGTCGAGCTCCTCGCGGGCCGAGACGGCGAGCGCGCCGAGCACGTCGCGCAGGCCGGGGCCGCGCAGCTTGGAGTTGAGCATGAGCGCGGCCACCACCAGGTCGGCCGACGGGTCGTCGAGCTCGTCGGCGAAGATCGCGAGCGCCTCGGGCAGCGCCATCCTGGTGTGCAGCCGGTCGATCATGGCGCGCAGGTGCGGGCGGAGCGTCGGCGCGGCGGCCCTGATCGACGACGGGATCGCCTGCTCCAGCCCGGCCGCGCCCGCGATGGTGTCGCGCAGCGACTCCGTCCAGGCGGCGAGCCCTTCGAGGCGGCGCATCGCGGCCCGCTCCTCGGCCGCGCCGCCCGACAGCCCACGCCAGGCGAACACCAGCAGCACGGTGCCCACCGCCGCGACCGGCCACCGGGTGATGAGCAGGACCAGCGAGGCGCTCACGGCGGCGACCGCGCCGCGCGTGGTCAGCATCCTGACCAGGTGGCGCTTGGGCTGCGGCGGGCGGGGGCGCAGGCCGTACAGGGAGAGGACCAGCAGGAACAGGCCGCCGCCCGCGAGGGCGCCGGCGAGCAGGGCGAACGGGTCCACGGTCAGGCCCATCGGTCACCATCCCCCCGGGGTGTAGCCGTGCGCCATGAGCTCGTCGAGGCACGAGACGGGCGCGTGCGGCACGGCGGAGCCGTCGGGGCCCGGCGCGAAGACCTCGCTCGACAGGACGCGGCCGTCGCAGCCGTTGACCTCGCGGACGCTGGAGACGTAGCGGCGCAGGGTGCCGCCGCGGTGGTAGTCGTTGCGCTTCTCGACGAAGACCACGAAGTCGATCGCGCCGGCGATGAGCATGTGGGTGGCGTCGATGGGCAGGCGCTCGCCGGCCTGCAGCGCGTACGTGGCGATGCGGTTGAAGACCTCCATGCTGGAGTTGGCGTGGATGGTCGACAGGGAGCCGTCGTTGCCCTGCGTCATCGCGTTGAGCATGGTGACGATCTCGTCGCCGAGCACCTCGCCGACGATGACGCGGCTGGGGTTCATCCGCAGCGAGCGGCGGACCAGCTCGGCCATGGAGATCTCGCCCTGGCCCTCGGAGTTGGGCAGGCGCTGCTCGAAGGCGACGACGTTGGGATGCAGCTCGGGGAACTGGTCGAGGCCCAGCTCCAGGGCGCGTTCGACGGTGATGAGGCGTTCGGCGGGCGGGATCTCGTTGGCCAGCGCCCGCAGGAGGGTGGTCTTGCCGGCGTTGGTGGACCCGGCGATCATGATGTTCTTGCGGGCGGCGACCGCCGCGCTGAGGAACCTGCCGAGGTCGGGGCCGACCGTGCCGTTGCCCACGAGGTCGCTGAGGAAGACCTTGCCGAGGCGGGCGCGGCGGATGGAGATCGCGGGGCGTACGGTGACGTCCATGACCGCGCTCAGCCGCGAGCCGTCGGGCAGGCGCAGGTCGAGCTGCGGGTTGGCGGTGTCGAACGGCCGGCTCGACAGCCCCGAGTACGCGGCCAGGATCTGGATCAGCTCGACCAGCTCCTCGTCGGACTCGGCGACCGGGTCGTGCATGAGCTCCTGGCCGTCGGCGTAGCTGACGAAGACGCGGTCGCAGCCGTTGATGTCGATGTTCTCGACCTGGGCGTCGTCGAGCAGCGGCTGGAGGCGGCCCACGCCGAACAGCGCGGCGTGGATGCCGGCCGCCAGCGCCTCCTCCTCCTCGACCGTGGGCGGCGTGCGGCCGGAGCCGATCTCGCCGCGCGCGTGCTCCTCCAGGACCTGCGAGATCAGCGCCCTGGCGAACTGGCGCTCGTCCTCGCCGGTCATGGCGGGCAGGCCGTTGGCCTGGTCGAGCCGGCGCTGGTGGGCCAGGCGGTCGCCGACCTCCTGGCGGAAGCGCTTGACCAGCAGGTGATCGATCATCGGTGGCTCACCAGCCTCGCCGCGAGGTCGCGGGCCGTACGGATGAGGAGGGAACGGTCGAGCCGGCCGCCCCACTGGCCGCGCAGCAGCTCGGCGCCCTTGGGATCGTGGGCCAGGCCGTAGACGAACTGCACGCTCGGGCCGACGATCCTGCGTACGTCGTCGATGGAGGCGCGGTAGGCGCGCGGGTCGGCGATGACGACGACGCCGTGTGCCTTGGTGACCTGCAGGCGCTCGCGCAGGTGGGCGACGTGGTCGAGGGTGGCCCGGGTGAGCAGCACGACCTGCTCGGCCTCGGCGAGCAGGTCGCCGAGCTGGGGGTGGGCGCCGAGCCTGCCGCAGTCGGCGATGACGTCGGCGTCGGGGATCGCGGCGAGCGCCCGGCCGAGCGGGCCCCACAGCCAGGTGAGCCCGGCGGCCTGTTCGGCGTGGGTGAGCCCGGCCAGCACGTCGAGCCCGCCGATGATCTTCTGCGTGTGCTGGTGGATCTGGGCGGGCTCCAGGCCGCGCCGGGCGGTGGCGCCCAGGGTGAGCAGGCCCTTGCCGGGGTTGAGCACCCCGCCGTCGGCGGCGGGCAGGCGGTAGGCGAGGTCGCCGCCGGCCGGGTCGCACTCGGCCAGCAGCACCGGCCGCGGCCACACGGCGGCCAGTGCCGTCGCGGCCGTGGTGACGCCCGGCGCGCCCTTGTCGGCGGCCAGCACGATCAGTCCCACGTCAGCGCGCTCCCGGAAGCTCGGCGACGGCGATCTCGCCGCTGGAGGCGAAACCCACTATTTCCGGTGCGGCCGATGAATCCACCACCACCGTGATCTGGCCTGAATTTCCGGACCTGGACTTGTCGCCGCCGGCGGAGAAGACGAGCGCATTAGCGGCGAGCACGCGGGTTTGCCCCTGACTGGTCCGGCTGGGCACGTAAATGACCTGAACGCGGTCGCCCTGCTGAATGCCCGCCGGCATTTGGCCGGGTTTCAACGACAATCCGACGGTGGCCTTTCCCTCGCCCAGCTCGGTGCTGGCGCGGGCGCCCATCCGGTTCGTCAGCAGGGTGCCGGGGAGGATCGTGACCGTCGCGAAGCTGCGCGTCACCAGCTCGCGCTGCGACCAGCTCACGTAGTCGACGCCCTCGCCGGCGACCTTGACCTCTTCGAGCGCCTCGGGCGGGAACTTCTGACCGGCGCCGACCTGCTGGACGACCCGGATGGCCGAGACGCGGCCGCCGCTGTTGAGCACGAGCAGGGTCGTGGCGAGCGCGCCGCCGAGGATGAGCAGGACGGCGAGCGCGGCCAGGGCCGGCTTGCGTTCTCTGGGTGGCACGGGGAGCTTGCGCGAGGCCGGGCCGGACAACCCCGCCGCCGCGTTGACGGCAGGCTTTTCACTGGTCCTCATGGGTGGGGGGCTCCCAAAGTGAATTAAGGAATCCCCGCCATTATGTGGGGCATGTCGGGGCGGCGTGGCCGGAATGCGAGGACCAATGCTCGTTTCGCAGGTGGCGAGATGTCAAGCGGCGGTCAACGATGCCTGTTGTTTCTATCCGGTTGACGGAACGGCATTTTCCCCCTTATTGCCGCCACTTCCGTCACATAGGTCACTCGGCTCGCGCGCGTTTATCCACAGAACCGCGTTCTCATGCCGGTGACGTCAACCGGCGGGTCTAATCTCGCCGCGGGCGTTACCTTGGCGCCCGGCAGCCATGCCGTCCGGCGTCCGTGCCGCGGCATCCACGCCGTCCGGTGTCGAGCGAGGGGACCCAAGCCATGCGGATCATGCTCACCGTGCTCGGCGGGCAGGGCGAGCGCGACGTCGTGATCGACGGCGACGACGACGCCACCGTGGCCGCCGTCGGCGCGGCGCTCGGCGACCCCGCGCCCCTCGCGCAGGTCGTCCGGCTGTCCAGGCCACGCGCCCCCTACGGGCCGGCGACCGGCGCCGACGCCGTGCGCGTGCCGCCGCCGCGCCGGGCCGAGCCCGCCGGCCCGCTCACCGGCCACGAGCCGGTCGTGTGGCGCGACGGGCGGCCGCTCGACCCGCGCGCCAGGGCCGCGTCCGTGCTGCGCGACGGCGACAAGGTCACCCTCGATCCCCGCCTGGCCAGGGCCACCGTCGTCGAGGAGCCAGGCGGGGTGGCCGAGGTGCGGGTGGTGGGCGGGCCGGGGGCGGGGGCCGTCCACCGGCTGGGGCTCGGGGCGCACGTCATCGGCGCCGACCCCATGTGCGCGATCGCCGTCCCCGATCCCGCGCTCGCGCCCGAGGCGGTCACCGTCCGCGTGACGCCCGACGCGATCACCGTCGAGCGCACCTGGCGGGCCCGCGACGAGGCCCCCAAGCCCAAGCTCAAGGGGCGGTGGGCCGACGAGGTGGCCGAGCTGACGGCGCGGGTCGCCGAGCGCGAGGCGGCCGAGCACGCCGCCGGCTACACCGAGGTGCCCGAGCTCGACGGCCGGCCGCTCACCGAACCCGTCGCCTGGCTCGACCAGGCGGTGCTCACCTGCGGCTCGTCGGTGTTCGTGCTGACCGCGGTCGAGCCCAAGGACGCCCACCTGGCGCCGCTCGGCGAGGGCGGCGTGGCCTACAACCGGCCGCCGCGGCTGCGCAGGCCCGAGCCCCAGCGCGCGTTCGTCCGGCCGAAGGAGCCGTCCAGGAGCGAGGGGATGCGGCTGCAGCTGCTGGCCGCGTTCCTGCCGGCCGTGCTGGGCGTGACCCTCGCCCTGGCCCTCCAGGTTTGGTACTACCTGCTCGTCGCCCTCATGACGCCGGTCATCATGATCGGCCAGTGGTGGAGCGACCGCCGCCACGGCAAGAAGCAGCACAAGAAGGCGCTCAAGGAGCACCGCGAACGGCTCGCGGAATACGACGCCGCCGTCGAGCGCGCCCGCGTGGCCGACGAGGCCGCCCGCCGCGCCGACGCGCCCGACCCCGCCCAGGTGCTGCTCACGGCCACCGGGCCGCGCCGGCGGCTGTGGGAGCGCCGCATCCACGACTCCGACGCGCTGCGGCTCCGGGTCGGCCTCGCCGACCTGCCCGCCGACCTGCAGCTGACGGAGGAGCAGGGCGGGCCGCTCGACCCGCCGACGTGCCGCTCGGTTCCGGTCGCGCTGCCGATGCGGCGGCTCGGAGTGGCCGGCGTCACCGGCCCCCGCGCGTTCGCCGGCGGCCTGGCGAGCTGGCTCGTCGCCCAGGCCGCCACCCTGCACAGCCCGCGCGACCTCGCCATCGTGCTCATCTCGGCGCACCCCGACGCCGAGCGCCGCTGGGGCTGGCTGCGCTGGCTCCCCCACTGCGGGCCGCGCGGCGGCGAGGAGTGCCTGGCGCTGATCGGCGTCGATCCCGAGTCGGCCACCCGCCGCGTCGCCGAGCTGGCCGCCCTCATCGACGAACGCCAGAACACCAAGATCCCCGAGCTGGGCAAGATCCCCACCGGCTGGGACGACCTCGGCGGCACCGGCGCCGACAAACCGGCCTTCTCCTCCTACGACGTACGCCCCTACGACATCCTGGTGATCCTCGACGGCGCCCAGGTGCTGCGCGGCCTGCCGCACATGCCGCAGGTGCTGCGCCAGGGGCCGCGCTCCGGCGTCTACACCCTCGCCATCGACGACGACCAGCGCCTGCTGCCCGAGGAGTGCCAGACGGTGGCGGCGTGCGGCCCCGACGGGCTGGTCCACCTGCGCGGCGGCGGCCTCGACGTCATCGGGCCCGTGCTCGGCGACTCCGTCTCCCCCGCCTGGTGCGACCGCCTGGCCCGCGCCCTCGCCCCCATCCGCGACGTCAGCCGCGACGCCCCCGGTGGCGACCTGCCCGACGCGGTCCGCCTGCTCGACCTCATGAGCCTGCCCAGCCCGTCAGGCCCGGAGCTGGCCGCCCGCTGGCGGCCCCGCGGGTCCACGCGGGCGCTCATCGGCGTCGGCCCCGACGGGCCGTTCTCGGTCGACCTCGGGCTCGACGGCCCCCACGGGCTGATCGCCGGCACCACCGGCGCCGGCAAGTCCGAGCTGCTGCAGACGCTCATCTGCGCGCTGGCCGTCGCCAACCGGCCCGACCAGCTCACGTTCGTGCTGATCGACTACAAGGGCGGGGCCGCGTTCAAGGAGTGCGTACGCCTGCCGCACACGGTCGGCATGGTCAGCGACCTCGACGGCCATCTGACACAGCGGGCGCTCGACTCGCTCGCCGCGGAGATCCGCCGCCGCGAACGCCTGCTGTTCCAGGCGGGCGCGAAGGACCTCGACGACTACACCGGGCCCGTCTCCCTGCCGCGGCTGGTGCTGATCATCGACGAGTTCGCCGCGCTGGTGGCCGAGCTGCCCGACTTCGTCACCGGGCTGGTCGACATCGCCCGCCGCGGCCGCTCGCTCGGCATCCACCTGATCCTCGCCACGCAGCGGCCCGCCGGGGTGGTGACCGCCGACATCCAGGCCAACACGTCGCTGCGCATCGCGCTGCGGGTGACCGAGCCCGCCGAGTCGTCCGACGTCATCGACCTGCCCGACGCCGCCCAGATCTCCAAGAACACCCCTGGCCGGTGCTACGTGCGCTCGGGGGTGGGGGCGGCGGTCGCCGTACAGACGGCCCGCGTCGGCGGCCGCAGCCCTCTGCCCGCCGCCGGAGGCGGGACACCGGCCGCGGACGTCCGGGTGATCGACGTGAGCTGGCGCGCCCTGGGCCGGGCCCTTCCCCGGGCGGCGAGGACCGAGGAGGAGTCCACGGTCACGGACCTCACGCTGGTGGCCGACGCCCTGATCGAGGCGGCCCGGCTGACCGGCGTCCCACCCCAGCCCAGCCCCTGGCTCGACCCCCTCCCCACCCTGTTCGTCCTCCCCCTGCCGACGCCACGCCACCGCGCCGTCTCCGGAGCCGGGATGCCAGGCGACACCGCTTGGGCACCCTCCTCGGACGGCAACGCCGCTGAGCCGAGGGGCCATGGCACCGGAGCCCCCGGGCACCACACCTCCACCCGAGCACCTGGGCACGACGGCACTGCAGGAGGATCGGAGCGCGACACCGGCGGTGTGCCTGCGGACGGCGGTCCCGGCGGTCCCGGCGGCCCTGGCGGTCCCGGCGGCCCTGGCGGGGCGCCGTTGCAGGCGTCGGGGGTGCCCTTCCGGGGTGACCCGCTTCAGGCGCGGGCCAGTGTGAAGGGCTCGGGGCAACCGTTGTTCGACAGCTCCGGCCGCCCCGGCAGGGCGAACGTCCACCCGGCGTCCGTGACCGGAGCACCCCCTGTGTCCCGGCCTGAGCCGAACCCACCGTCCGGGTTCGGCGCCCCGCCCGCCGCCGGCCCGGCAGCCGCCGGCGCCCGATCCTCCGCCCGCTCTGCGGATTCCTCGGTCACCGGCTTCGGCGCGGGCGTTCAATGGGCGGAGGAGGGGCCGTTCACCGAGGTGGAGCCGGTGCCGTTCGGGATCACCGACCGGCCGTGGGCGCAGGACAGGAAGCCGCTGACGCTGGACCTGGCGCACGGCGGGCACCTGCTCATCGCGGGCGCCGCGCGCAGCGGCCGATCCACGGCGCTGCGCACGATCGCCGGCTCCATCGCCGCCCACGTCTCTCCCGCCGACGTCCACCTGCACGCGATCGACTGCGGGTCAGGCGCGCTGCTGCCGCTGGTGGCGATGCCGCACTGCGGCGCGGTCGTGACCCGGGACCAGCTCGACCGGGTCGAACGCCTGCTCACCCGGCTCCGCGCCGAGGTCGGCCGCCGCCAGCAGCTCCTCGCCGAGGCGGGCCACGCCTCGCTGGCCGAATACCGGCAGGCCGGGCATCGGCTGCCCTGGCTGGTGTTCATGCTGGACCGGTGGGAGGGCTTCGTGGCCGCCTTCGAGAGCTACGACTACGGGCGGCTGATCGAGGCGCTGCTGCAACTGCTGCGCGAGGGTCCGGCGGTGGGGCTGCGGGCCGTGATCACCAGTGACCGGTCAGGGCTGCTGGGTCAGGTGTCCACGGTGTTCGACGACCGGCTGCTGCTGCGGCTGTCCGACTCCGCCGACTACGGGCTCGCCGGGTTCCCGTTGAAGGGGCTGCCCTCCTCGGTGCCGCCGGGGCGGGCCCTGTCCCTCGGCGATCATGGCATCGTCGAGCATCACATCGCTCTGCTCTCCCCTGATCCGGCCGGGCCCGCGCAAGTGGCGGCGCTGCAGGCACTCGCCCGTGCCGTCCCCGCCCCGTACGAACCCGCCACCGGCACGGAGCCAGGCACAGGGGCCGGCGCGGGCGTGGGCGGGGCGGGGCACGCGGTCTCGTCGGGCGCGGGCCGGGGCGGGTGGCGCTGGCCCGGGCAGCCGCCGTTGCGGGTGGACGCGCTGCCGATGCGCATCACCGTGGCCGAGACGTTCGACCTGGATCCGTCGTTCAGGCCGCCGTCGCCGCTGTGGGCCCTTGTGGGCGCAGGGGGCGACGCGCTGGCGCCGCTGGGGCTCGATCTGCTCGCCCACGGCCCGGCCGCCGTGATCGCGGGGCCGGCCCGCTCGGGGCGCTCGTCGGCACTGCTGACAGCCGCCCGGTCCCTGATCAAGAGGGGGACGCCGGTCATCGCCGTCACGCCCCGCCGCAGCCCGCTGCGGGGACTGGACGGGGTGCTTGCGGTGCTGGACGGCAACGCGGGCAACCTGGCCGAACTCGTCGCCGACCTGCACGACTACGTCGTCCTCGTGGACGATGCCGAGCTCGTCAACGCCGACTCCCCGCTGGGGACGGCGCTGGAGGAGGTGCTGCGTTCGGGGCGGGACGGCGATCACGCCCTCCTCGTCGCGGGCACGACCGGGGACCTGGCCGTCGCCTACCGCGGGTTCGTCGCCGAGGCGCGCAAGTCCCGTACGGGGGTGCTGCTCGCGGTGCAGGGGCAGACGGACGGGGACCTGTTCAACATCCGGCTGCCGCGGGGCACGGTGGGCGGGCCGCCCGGTCGCGGCTTCCTGGTGACGACCGGCACCATCACCCCCATCCAGGCGGCCCTCCCCGACCCTGTCTGAACGACTCGACGGGCCGTCTCCGCCGGGCAGCAGGCTGCCCTGCTTTCGGGTGGGGTCAGCCGATCTGGCTGTTGACGGTGCCGTCGGGGTTGGTACCCCAGACGTCGTCGTCCTCGTGGAGCCAGGTGGTCGACTCCCGTTTCTCGGACTGCTGGCCCCCCGCCCCGGCACCCGCTCCGGCGCCCATGGGGAGGAAGGGCATGCCGGTGCCTGTCGTCCCGGCGCGGGTGGCGGCGGTGGTGGCGGCCGGGTTCGCGGTCACGTTGCCTCCGCCCGTCGCTGTGCCCGGGATGCCCGCGGTGGTGCCCGACCGGTACGCCGCCGGCGTGCCGTACGCGGTGCTGCCCGGATAGGTCGAGCCGCCGGGGTTGCCGTACGTGCCCGGGTTGCTCGTGGAGTTCGGGTTGGCGCTCGGGTTGTAGCCGTTCGGGTTCGACGGGTTGAAGTCCTGGAGGCTCGTGCCGTTGTTGCCGTTGGTGCCGGACGGGTCCAGGTTCGCGGCCGGGTCGTATCCCGGGGTGGAGCCGTTCGGCGAGTTGAGGCCCGGGACGTTCGTGCCGGGGATGTTCGTGTTCGGGATGTTCGGCATGGTGCCGGTGCCCGGGCCGGTGCCGGGCACATTGCCGTTCGGCCCGTTGGGGTCGCCGATGCCGGGCGGGTTGCCGGCGTTCGGGTCCGTGGGGTTCAGGCGAGGGTTGTCCGGGTCCTGCAGCGAAGGGTTGTAGCCGGCCGGGGTGGCGGGGAGATTGCCCGGCCCGTTCGGGTGGAGATTGTTGGGGAGCCGCGGGTCCACGCCTCCCGGGTATGTGACCGGCGGCGGCGTGGGCATCTGCCCCGACGAGGGCGTGATGTCCATGAGGGTCTTGTCCACGGTGTCCGGGATCTTCGCGTGAACGTACGCCAGGTCGTTGGCGAACGTCCTCAGGTGGAGGCCGGCCAGCTCGTCCTGAGACCCGAAGTCGGTGGTGGCCTGATCGGGGTTGTCCTTGTCGAACACGCCCGTGTAGGTGCTGTAGATGTCGGGAATGCTGTCGTCCGAGCTCCCCAGCATGTCGTTCTGGTTCGCCCAGGTCTGCAACACGCCCTTGGTGGTGTCGTCGATGAACTCCTTGTGCTTGCGCACGACGGTGGAGAAGTCGGCGACGGGCTGGTGCATCTCGTCGAGCCTTGCCGACAGGTTGGCCAGCGTGGTCCAGAGGAGTCTGAGGGCCTTCTGCGCCTCGACGGAGGCTTTCCCTTCCCACACCCCCGTCAGCGCCCGGGCGTGTTCCTGCACGGCGTCCTGGAGGCCGCTGACCGCCTTCTGCGCGTTCTTGTAAGCCTCCGCCGCATCGGAGATGCGCTCGGGCTGGAACATGTTGAAGAAGTTCACGACTCCCGCGACGTTGCGGCCGTCCGTCTGCACCGTCCACTGACCGCAGTACGGCTTCAGCAGGTGCGTCTTCTTCTTCTCGCCGCCCATGCCGCTCAGCTCCCGCCCTGGTTGCCGAGTTCCGTGATCCCGAAGTTGCCCGCTCCCTCGTTCACCAGGGCGATGGCGGCGGCCATGTTGGTGAGAGCGTCCTGATAGACGGTCAAGAGCTCCCGGTGAGCGGTCAGGAGGGTGTCGGCGAAGCTCGGGCCGGCTTCCCACCGGCCGACCTGCTTGAGGAGGCCGGCCTCATAGGTGAGGTCGCCCTTGGCGCCGAAGTCCTGGAGCGACCCCGGGCTGTTGCTGTAGCCGCCCCCGCCGACGGCCTCCATCGCCTTGTGCAGCTCTCTGGCGATGTTGCCGATCTTCCTCGGCGTGTACGTGACCCCGTCGCGCTCGGCTTCCAGGCCGGGCCAGTTCTTGGGCGGTTGGATGACTTCTCCCACGAGACCTCCCCGTCGGCGCTCGATCAAGAACCTTACTTCAATGTTTCTTTTCCGTACAGAAGACCCACTGTCAACATGCGTAACATGATGCGCTATGCAGACGCAGAAGGATCTTTATCAGGCGCATCGCCTCATGACACAGCGCCTGGGTCTCGCTCTGCTGCAAGGGGAGCCGGACATCCCCGAGTCGCCCATGCGCAGGCAGAACGTGGCCACGTTCGCGGGGATCCTGATCGCGGTGCTGATCCTGGCCGCGTTCGGGATCTGGGGGCTGCTCAAGCCGGGCAACGCCACCAAACTCACCGAACCCGGCCAGCTCCTCATCGAGGAGGAGACCGGCGCCTCGTACGTCTACAACCAGCAGACCGGCCGGCTCCAGCCGGTGGCCAACTACGTCTCCGCCCGGCTCCTCCTGGACTCCGACAACGTCAAGGTCAGGACGGTCTCCACCGAGTCGCTGGCCGGCTTCGCACGCGGGCAGAAGGTGGGCATCCAGGGCGCGCCGGACACGCTGCCGAAGCGTGAGCGGCTGGTCAAGGCCCCCTGGTCGACGTGCGTGACCGAAGGAGCCGACGCCTCCGGGACACGCAAGGCGTTCGTGACGCTCGTGGGCGGCGTGGACGTCGGCGGCACGCCCGTCGGCGGCGACGCGCTGCTCGTCAACGACGGCCGGCAGACCTGGGTGCTCTGGGCCAACCAGCGCATGCGCGTCACGAACGTGGACCGGCTCACCGACCAGACGCCGCGCCGCGTCCCGCCCTCGTGGATCAACGCGATCCCCGCGGGCGTAGACTTCGCCGGCCCCGCGATCCCGGAGCGGGGCAAGAAGATGAAGGGCCCGGGCGGCAAGATGTTCCGGGTCGGGCAGGTGTACAAGGTCCCGCCGATCGCGGGCGCGGACGAGCGCTGGTACGTGCTCATGGCCGACGGAATGGCGCCGATCAAGCAGACGCAGGCGATGCTCCTGCTCCTCGACCCGGCCAGCAAGGCCGCCTACGGCCGGCAGCCGGTACGCGAGACGTTGATCGACGCGGCGAGCGTCAACGCGGCCCCGGTCTCGAGGCGGCAGATGCTCAACAGCGGGCTGCCTGACACGATGCCGCGCTTCCGCACGCCCGGCATCTCGACCCCGCTCTGCGCCGTCTACCGGGACACCCAGAAGGGCTCGGCCCGGGCGATCCTGACCATGGGCAGCACGTACGCCATCCCGGTGCCGTCCGCGAGCGCGGGCGCGGAGAAGGTGGACCAGGTGCTGCTGCCGCCCGGCAGCGCGGTACTGGCGGGCACGCTGCCCGGCGACGGGCAGCTTTCGGCGGTCCAGCAGTACTCGCTGATCACCGAGCAGGGCCGCAGGTATCAGCTCGTGTCGGCGGACCTGGTCAACAAGCTGGGCTACGAGGCCACGGACGTCGCGCCGGTGCCCGCCCACCTGCTGCGGCTCATCCCGGACGGCCCGGTGCTGGACCCGGCGGCGGCCCGGATGCCGGTGCAGGAGGTGCAGGGCATCCAGCCGCAGACGCCCACCCGCTGACGGCGGGCGGTCCCGCCGCCGGATGACAGGCCGGCGGCGGGACCGGCCGGAGGGGACGGCCGGAGCGCGTGCACTGTCCCGAGGTGCGACCCTCCTGACCGGTGACACTAGGCCGGGAGGCCGCCGCCGTACTTCTTCATCGTGGCCTCGTCCATCTTCGGCATCAGCGAGCCGGCGTCCTCGTTGTACGTCAGACCGTCCTGCGTGAAAGGCGTCCCTCCGCCCTTCTGCATCATCGACATCTCGGTCGGGATGGCCTTGAGCGTGGGGAAGACCTTGCCGGCCATCTCGCTCGCCTGCTTGGCGGAGTAGAGAGCGAAGATGAGGCCGCCGATCACCATCACTCGCTTGCCGATAACCTTCTTGATCGCGCTGAGGGTGATCTTGCCGAATGCGGCGGCTATACCCTCGGAGAAGGCGGCGGTGAGCGGACTGGCCTTCGAGGCCACCTTGTAGATGGCGAGCCCGGCCATGGCCGCGGCGATGGCGCTGCAGACGACGGTGGACACCTTGTAGAAGGTGGCCGTCGAGCTGACGCCGTCGCCAGTGGCGTTGCGGACCTCCTTGAGCTGCTTGAGCGAGTCCTTATAGCTCGTGTGCACGGCCTCGAAGGACTTGAACGCCTCACCCTTCCATGTGCCATCGGTCTGGAGCTGGGTCTTCAGCTCGGTGAGCCGGGTGTCCAGGGTGCTGAGCTCTTCTACGAGGCCGTCCTTGTGGTGGTCGGTCGTGCGCCAGTTCTCGGCCGCCGTGTCCATGCCTTCCGGGTCCGAGACCAGGGTGCCGATGGCGCCGGCGACATAGAAGGCCCAAGGCTGTCCGACGAAGAAGGCGGAAACGATGGCCGTGCTAGCCGCGCCCATGGAGATCTCTTTGAAGACGCTCACAGCAGGTCGTCCTCCTGGCCGAGCACCGGTGGCGCGATGTCCTCGTCACCGCCCCAGACGCCCTCGTCCTCGCCGAGGCCGACGGTCTTGTCGCGGTCGCGTTCCTGGTTGGCGTTTCCGGCGCCGCTCATGGGCATCATCGGCATCATGGGCATGCCGGACATGCCCGCCGTGGCGCCGCGCATTCCGGCGGCGGCCGCGTTGCCGGGCATCATGCCGCTCCCACCGAGACCGACGCCGGCGGCGCCTGGGCCGAGACCGGTGCCGAGACCCGAGCCCGGGACTGTGCCGGTGCCGGGCAGGCCGAGGGAGCCCGGGACGCCCGTGCGGGTGCCCAGCCCGCTGGAGCTGGGGTCGAACGTGGGCGTCTGCGGCGTGGCCGTGGGCGTGGGCTGGAACGACGACAGGTCGGTCTTGTTCGGGTTGTTCAGCGCGGCGTCGAGGTCGGGGACGCGGGTGTCGGCCGGGTCCATGCCCGGCAGGTTCGTCTTCGGCAGGTCGGTGCCGGGGAGGTTCGCGCCGGGCATGTTCGTGCCGGGCAGGTTGGGGTTCGGCAGGTCAGTGCCAGGGAGGTTGGGGTTCGGCACGTTACTGCCAGGGAGGTCGGTGTTGGGGAGGTTGGTATTCGGAAGGTTCGTGTTGGGGAGGTTAGTGTTCGGCAGGTTCGTCTTCGGGAGATCCGTCTTGGGGAGGTTGGTGTTCGGGAGATCCGTCTTCGGCAGGTTCGTCTTCGGGAGGTTGGTGTTCGGCAGCCCCGTGTTCGGAAGACCGGTCTTCGGGAGATTGTTGGGGTCGCCGCTGGAGTCGTCGGCGTTGGTGTAGTTCTTGTCGGCGGCGCGCAGGGCTGGGTCCCAGGTCGCCAGCGCCTCCTTGGCCCGCGCCAGCGCCTCACGCTGGCTCTGGATGGCCTTCTCGTGCACGTTCTGGACGCCCCAGCCGAGCACCCCGAAGTGCGGCCAGGGCACGGGCAGGTTGTTGGACCGTCCCTCCACCTGGCCGAGAAGCTCGGTCTGCTCGTTGATCTTCCCGCCCGCCTTGGTCAGCTCATCCTTCGTGAAGGAGATGCCCGACGACGGCTTGCCGCCGGCGGTGAGGCCCGGCAGTCCCGGGATGTAGGGGTTGCCCATCAGCCGATCACCGGATCCGTCGTGTCATGTCCGGTCACCCAGCTGTTCGGGTCCTCGGCCAGGTACGTGGTCCGCTCCAGGCCGCTGCCCTCGCCCGCGCCTCCGACACCGCCGCCCATCATCGGCATGAACGGCATGCCGGAGTTGAGCCCGCCGAGGCCGCGCGCGCCGGCCGCCGCCGCGGGCGACTGGCCGCCGATGATGCCTGGCGAGCCGATCACGGAGGGGATGCCGCCTGGCGTGGCCCCGCCCGGCGTGTAGCCGATGCTCGGCGGCGGGCTGATCGAGGTGACGGGCGTCGTGGTACCGAAGGGCGACGGGGTGAACGGGGACGGGGTGAACGTGGACGCGGTCGGCGTCAGCGTGGGAGTTCCCTGAGGCGTGAAGCTCGCCGCGTCGGTCCGGGCCGGGTCGGTGCCGGCGGGGCCGTCGGTCGTCGTCCGGTCCGAGCCGCCGATGACCGGGGGAACGGTGCCGTCACCGGGGTTCGTGCCCGGGTTGGAGCCGTTCGGGTCGGTGCCGCCGGGGTTCGTGCCGTTGGGGTCAGTACCGCCTGGGTTGGAGCCGTTCGGGTCGGAGCCGCCTGGGTTGGAGCCGTTCGGGTCGGACCCGTTGGGGTTCGAGCCGTTGGGGTTCGAGCCGTTGGGATCCGTGCCGCCGGGGTTCGTGCTGCTGGGGTCGTTCGTGGAGCCGGGGGCGAAGGAGCTCGGGCCGGAGCCGCTGGGGTTGGATCCGGCGCTGGGAATGGCCGTCTCCGAACCGCCCGGGTACGTCACGTTCTTGGGGTTGACCGGCGACGAGAGCGACACGGTCGGCAGTTCGTAGGAGACGTCGTGAGGAACCTGGACGTTGTAGAGGTTGACGATCTCCTTGTTGAGCTCGTACAGCGCTTTCCGAGCCTGGTCCGTCTCCGCCTTCTCCACCTCCAGGGCGGTCTTGCTGACCTGGCCCGTGAGCACCGGCTCATTGACCTTGCCCTTGGTCTCCGTGAGGCGTTCGGCGTAGTTCTGCAGGGCCCCGCCCATGAGGCCGAGCTTGGTCGACAGCTCCCGGCCCGAGGCGTGCAGCATCTCCAGCGCGTGGCGGGCCTTGGCCGCGTCCGGGCCCTTCCAGGTCGCAGCGATCTTGGCCACGTGCTCTTCCAGGGTACCGATCGCCGCGTCCACCTTGGTGGACGCGGCCATGTAGGTCTGCCCCGCACCCGTGACCGAGCCCGGGTCGGTGTTGGCGAGCCACTGCTTGATCTGGTCGCCGGTCGCCCCCTCGGGCGGCTTCTCGCCCCTCGGCATCCTGTCGAACGACAGGATGACGACGACTTCACGCTCGCTCATCAGGCGTCACCCTCGTTCCCGCGGCGGGCGCGGTCCAGGTTCTCCGCGCTGAGCTCTACGGCCTCGATCACGTTCTTGTAGGCGTCGATGAACTTCTGGTAGACCTCCGCGAACTTCACGCCCGCGTTGTGCGACCCGACGGTGTCCGCGAGGGCCAGAGCGTCGGGCCACTGCCCGATCTGGGCCGCGCCGAGCTCGTTGTCCGTGCCCAGCTGGTTGATGTTGCCGTTCGGCCGCCCGCCCTTGCCCAGCATGGCCTCGTAGGCGGTCCTCAGCTCCTTCGCGATGTTGCGGATGGCCTGCGGGGAGTTCTCCCTCGCGTCCCCGTCGTCGCCCTCGAAGAGACTCTTGTCGGGGGCCAGAGGGTCCGGGCCACCCTCCATCGCGTCTTTCTGCGTCATGCCTCACCCTCAAACGACAGAGCTCTCGGCCACCGCGCCGCAGGCCGAGCGATGGCCGAGAAGGAGAAGAACGAGCCGGGCTAGTCCATCCAGATGCTGATGTTGCGCGCCTCGGCCTGCTGGTAGTTGCCCTTGGCGGTCTCGACCGCGACGGCGGCCTTGAACAGCTGCTCGCCCATGTGCTTCTCGATCGCGTTCCACTCCGCGCGCTTCTGGTCGAAGTACTGCTCGGCCTCGCCTTCCCAGGCTCCGCCCAGCGTCTTCTTGATGTCGGCGTAGAGGTCGTCGGTGATGCGGTCGAGCTCCGTGACGATCCCCTTGAGGTCCTCGTAGGCCTTCTCCAGCGAAGAGAAGTTGACGTAGGTGTAGTCCTCGGGCTGAACAGACATCAGGTCACCTCTCGCTGGCGTTGATGAGCAGGTCGATGTTGTTGGCGCCGGCGCCCGCGGCGTAGAAACCGCCGACGATGCCCTCGTTCTCACCGGCGACGTTGCGGTAGCCGCCGGCGTTGTCGATCAGCTTCTGCTTGATGCCGTCGAGGATCTTGTTGACAGCCGCGAAGTCCATGTCCCACTGCACCATGGCCTCGCTGAACTTCTTGTACGCGCCGCCCTGCCAGGCGAGACCGGCCTTGATCGCCTCCACGCGCTTACGCATGCCCTCGATGTACTGGACGGTGTTCTCGCAATAGCCCGCCGCCGTCGTCAGCTGCTGCGGACTGGCCCCGTACAGTGCCACTGGACCTCCAAAGGTCGTCCTGCTTGGTCAGTCGCGGCGAGCGGTCTCCCCCGTGAGGACGGACTACCCCCGCAGACAACATCAAGTGGCATGTTAGTCACCAACCACCCCGTTAATCCCAGAAATACCAAATAACGGATTGATCGCGCCGAGGCGTCCTTCTGGTTAATTCGCTGGTAGATGCCCTAACATGCCATGACTTTGCACGAAAGATCGCTGTCGGTGACGGGCGTCAGAGCTCCAGCCGCCGCCGGATCCGGTCGAGCTCGCCCATCACGTCCGTGAACGCCCGCTCCTGGAGCTCCTCCGCCTGCCTGACGTCGTCCAGCAGGGCCTCCGGGGACCTCGCCAGGTCGACGTCCTGGCCGAGGACGTCGGCCATCATCTCGGAGAACGCGCGCTGGAAGTCGGCGGTGGCCTCGGCCAGCGTGGCCTTGATCAGCTCGGCCAGTTCCCCCGAGGACAACCGCATGGCCTTCGGGTGCAGCTCCAGCACCCGGACGCCGTCCTGGCCGTACTCGACGGTGACGAAGCCGTTCTCGTCCTCGGCGCGGCCCACGCAGTCGCCCACGCTCTCCTGGAACTTCTCCAGGAGAGCGAGCTGGTTGTCGATGCCCTTCATCAGCTTGTCGACGTCGATCTTGGCGAAGTCCCCGAACTCCTGCATTCCTGCCTCCTCAGCCGGACAGCCCGCGTACCCACGTGTAGACCTCAAGGACGCCGAGCGCGAGCGGGAAAAGCTGGACGATCAGTGCGATGTCCAGGATGTCGGCCGCGCGCCCCCAGAACGGCGACGGCTTGCCCGTGGCCAGCCACAGCCCGATGCCGACGGTCGTCAGCGCCAGCCACAGGATCCCGATCGCCACGGCCAGCGAGCCCACGATCCCGCCCTGGCCGAACAGCGAGATCGCCAGCAGGGCGAACCCGGTCAGCCCGGACCCGATCAGCCACAGCCGCTGGCCGCGCCCGCGGAACACCCGGGCCCGCATGATCAGGGTGAGCGACAGCGAGACGGTCATGGCGTCGGCCACCCAGCCGTCGGTCGTCACCAGCAGCGACAGCGTCACCAGCGCGCAGATGCCGATGACCGCGATCATGCCGGTCGCGTACCCCTGGGCGACGCGGGTGCGCTCCTGGATCCCGCCGGTGTCCAGGCGCTGGTTGTCGCTGCGCAGTTCCTCGGCGGTGGTCGGCATCGCCGGCAGCGGCACCTTGGCCAGCCGGAACGACAGCGTGGGCACCAGCGGGCTCAGCGCCAGCAGCAGCGCCATGGCGAAGGCGGCCACGCCCGCGGGCGCCGGCGACCAGATCATGATCACTGCCGTGCAGATGCCGCCCACGGTCGTGGAGCCGGCCGCGGCGAGGAAGCCGGGCACGCCGTCGGCGACGAGCGCGCCGGCGATCCCGGCCACCAGCGCCGTCGTGGCCAGAGCGGCGAGGAAGTGGGGGGAGCCGAAGCCGGCGGCGGTGCCGGGCGCGAACAGGCCGGCGACGAACCCGTACGGCAGCGCCGCGTGCCCGACCAGCGCCCCGGCCATCGAGTCGCCGACCGCCCGCGACAGCAGCGCGCCGGTGACGACCAGCAGCAGCGCCAGCAGCCCGGCCACGATCGTGACGGTCAGCGGCGGCATGCCGGACACGGTCAGGCCGGCCGCGCCCAGCGCGAGCAGTGCGGCCGCGCCGCTCGCGCCCATGGTCCTGGTGTGCTTGGAGGTCCACGCGCCGCGCCCCTCGCGTACGCCGGTCGCGACCACGTCGGCCACGTCGTCGTACAGGGCGGGCGGCAGGACCGCCTCACGCGGCCTGAGGTAGAGGATCTCGCCGTCGAGCACGCCGAGCGCCCCGAGGCTCTGCCCCAGGTCGAGGGGCTGGCCGCCGAGCCGCTGCAACGACCAGCCGGGCGCGGCCGCCGCGTCGCCGCCCACCTCGCCCAGCGCGCGCAGCAGGCCGGGCAGGACGTTCGGCAGCGGGATGTCGGCGGGCAGGGCCAGGTCGGCCTTGCGGCGCGGCCCCACGATCGTGACGTGGCACTGCGCCGGCAGCGGGACCGGCACCTGGGCCAGCGCGCCCTGCTGGAAAGGTCCCGGGGGCGGCCCAGGAGGTCCCAAAGGTCCCGGAGGCCCTAATGGTCCGGGCGGTCCCGGCGGGTACCCGGGCGGTCCGCCTCCGTAGCCAGGTGGCGGCCCCTGCATCGGAGGCGGAGGTCCCTGAACAATCTGTCCCAATTCTTAACTCCGTCCCCACCAATGGTCACGGACAACAGAGAACATATCGGGTCTCTTCTGGTAAGAACGTCTCGATGAGCATCGTCGTCGTACGTCGCCCTGAACGCCGCCCCGGCCCCAAACCGCCACGCGGCGAAGTCCTGCTTGAATCCCCGCCGGAGATCCCCGAGGTCCAGCCGCAGGGATTCACCGCGGTGCTCACGTTCCTGCCCATGGTGGCGGGCGCGGCGGCCATGGGGCTCATGTTCACCGCCTTCGGCAACGCCAACCCCATCATGTACGTCGCCAGCGGCCTCTTCGCGGTCTCCATGGTCGGCATGAGCATCGGCCAGCTGGGCCGCCAGTCGGGCGAGCGCAAGTATCGGCTGAACGGCGCCCGCCGCGACTACTTCCGCTACCTCGGCCAGGTGCGCAAGCGGACCAGGCGCGCCGCCAAGGAGCAGCGCGAGGCCCTGGAGTGGAGCGGCCCCGAGCCGGAGGCCCTGTGGTGGATCGCCATGGGACCGCGCCTCTGGGAGCGGCGGCCCCGCGACGACGACTTCGCCACCGTACGCCTCGGCACCGGCGTCCAGAAGCTCGCCGTCCAGCTCATCCCGCCGGACTCCAAGCCCGTCGAGGACCTGGACGCGCTGTCGGCCGGCGCGCTGCGCCGCTTCATCAGGGCGCACTCCACGGTCTCCGGGCTGCCGGTGTCGGTGGCGCTGGGCTCGTTCGCCAGGATCCGGCTGTCAGGCGACCCCGAGACCGTACGGGGCCTGGTGCGAGCCATGGTCTCCCAGCTCACCGTGTTCCACGCGCCGGAGGACATGCGGATCATGGTGTGCGCGGGCCCGGACACCATGCCCCACTGGGAATGGGTCAAATGGCTCCCCCACGCGCTGCACCCGGAGGAGATGGACGCCGCCGGACAGGTGCGGCTCATGACGGAGAACATGGGCGAGCTGGACCGCCTGGTCGGTGAGGAACTGAGGGAACGCGCCCGGTTCAGGCCCGGCGCGGCGGCCGAGTCGCTGCCGTACCACGTGCTCGTCGTGGACGGCGGGCACGTGCCGCACGACTCCCAGCTCGGCAGCGACGCCATCCAGGGCGTGACCGTGATCGACCTGTCCGGCTCCACCCCCGACGTGGAGGAGAGCAGCACGCTGCGGCTGGACATCCAGCCCGACGGCTTCCACATGGTCAAGATCGACCACGCCGGCAAGGAGCACCGCACCCGGCTCGGCGACCCCGACCGGCTCGACTTCCTGCGGGCCGAGGGCCTGGCCAGGCAGCTCGCCCCGCTGCGCACCTCGATCGGGTCCGGCGGCGGCGAGGTCGAGGACGTGCTGGCGGCCAACACCACGCTCACCGACCTGCTGGGCGTCGGCGACCCCATGAACGTGGACCCGGCGATCGTCTGGCGGCCACGGGCCGGCCGCAACCGGCTGCGCGTCCCCATCGGGCTCGGCGCCGACGGCCGCGTCGTGGAGCTGGACATCAAGGAGTCCGCGCAGGGCGGCATGGGCCCGCACGGGCTGGTGATCGGCGCCACCGGGTCCGGCAAGTCGGAGCTGCTGCGCACGCTGGTGCTGGGCCTGGCGGTCACGCACTCGTCGGAGATCCTCAACTTCGTCCTCGTGGACTTCAAGGGTGGCGCGACCTTCCTCGGGCTGGACTCGCTCTCCCACGTCTCGGCGGTCATCACCAACCTGGAGGACGAGCTTCCGCTGGTCGACCGCATGTACGACGCCCTGCACGGCGAGATGGTCCGCCGCCAGGAGCTGCTGCGCGCGGCCGGCAACTACGCCTCGCTGCGCGACTACGAGCGGGCTCGCGAACAGGGAGCCGAGCTGGCGCCGCTGCCTACCCTCTTCGTCGTGCTGGACGAGTTCAGCGAGCTGCTGTCGGCCAAGCCGGAGTTCATCGAGCTGTTCGTGATGATCGGCCGGCTCGGCCGGTCGCTGGGCGTGCACCTCCTGCTGGCCTCGCAGCGCCTGGAGGAGGGCCGGCTGCGCGGCCTGGACACGCATCTCTCCTACCGGATCGGCCTGCGTACCTTCTCGGCCATGGAGAGCCGGGTCGTGCTCGGCGTGGCTGACGCCTACGAGCTGCCGTCCGCCCCCGGCAACGGCTACCTCAAGTTCGACACCACGGGCATGACCAGGTTCAAGGCCGCGTACGTGTCCGGACCGTACCAGCCGGACACCCGGCGGCCCGGCGCCAGCGACGGCAGCACCATCCTGCGCCAGGTCGTCGAGTACACCTCCGGCTACGTGCCGATGCCCGTCGTGCCGCAGCCGGTCGAGCCGCCCCCGTCCACCGAGGTGGACGAGCGCGGCCCGCAGAACAGCCTGCTCGACATCGTGGTGCAGCGCCTGGCCCGGCACGGGCCCGCCGCGCACCGCATCTGGTTGCCGCCGCTCGGCGAGCCCCCCACGCTGGCGCACCTGCTGCCGCCGCTGTCGGTCACGCCGGAGCTCGGCCTGTCCACGCCCGGCTGGCAGGGCCGGGGCAAGCTGCACGCCGTCGTCGGGATCATCGACAAGCCGTTCGAGCAGCGGCGGGACCCGTACTGGCTGGACCTGTCCGGCGCGGCCGGGCACGTCGGCGTGGCCGGCGGGCCGCAGAGCGGCAAGAGCAACGTGCTGCGCACCCTGATCACCGGCATGGCGCTCACGCACACGCCGCTCGAGATCCAGTTCTACTGCCTGGACTTCGGCGGCGGCAGCCTTGGCGCGCTGGCCGGGCTGCCGCACGTCGGCGGCGTCGCCACCCGCCTCGACGCCGAGCGGGTACGCCGCACCGTGGCCGAGATCGTGGCGATCATGCGCCAGCGCGAGCGCGCGTTCGCCGACCGCGGCATCGACTCCATCGCCACCTACCGGCGGATGGTCGCCGACGGCACCGCCGACAGCGACGGCTTCGGCGACATCTTCCTCGTCGTGGACGGCTGGCTCACCATCCGGCAGGAGTTCGAGAACCTGGAGGCCGTCATCACCGACCTGGCCGCCCGCGGCCTCGGGTACGGCATCCACGTGATCGCGGCCACCAACAAGTGGTCGGAGTTCCGGCCGAGCATCAGGGACCTGTTCGGCACCAGGATCGAGTTCAAGCTCGGTGACGCGTACGAGTCGGAGATCAGCAGGAAGGCGTCGCTGGCCGTGCCGGAAGGCGTGCCCGGCCGCGGCCTGACGAGGGACGGCATGCACTTCCTCGCCGCGCTGCCGCGCATCGACGGCCAGCACACCTCCGAGGACGTCTCCGAGGGCATGCGCTCGCTCGTCGACGTCGTGCGGCAGTCGTGGCAGGGCCCGTCGGCCGCGCCCGTACGGCTGCTGCCGGCGCTGCTGCCCGCCGCCGACCTGCCGGGGCCCGAGCAGACGGGAGCGGGCCGGATCGCGATCGGCCTCGACGAGGACAACCTCGCGCCGGTCTCGCTCGACTTCGACAACGACCCGCACTTCGTCGTGTTCGGCGACAACGAGTGCGGCAAGTCGAACCTGCTGCGGCTCATCATGGAGGGCGTCGTCGCGCGGAAGACGCCGAGCGAGGCCATGATGATCGTCATCGACTACCGGCGCTCGCTGCTGGACACGGCGGTGACCGACCACCGCATCGGCTACGCCGCCTCCAGCACAGCCGCCATGGACCTGATGAACGACGCCCGCGCGGCGCTGCTCAAGCGGCTTCCCCCGGCGGACCTGACGCCCGAGCAACTGCGCTCGCGAAGCTGGTGGCAGGGCTCCGACCTCTACATCGTCGTCGACGACTACGACCTCGTCGCCACGGGGAACAGCCCGCTCGCGCCGCTCGCCGACCTGCTGCCGCAGGCCCGCGACATCGGCCTGCACCTGATCGTGGCCCGGCAGTCCGGCGGCGCCAGCCGGTCGCTGTACGACCCGGCGATCCAGCGGCTGAAGGAGATGGCCAGCCCGGCGCTGATCATGTCGGGCAACCGTGACGAAGGCCCGCTCTTCGGCAACATCCGGCCGACACAGCTGCCCGTGGGACGCGGCTACTACGTCGATCGCCGGCAAGGCGCTCGGTTGATCCAGACCGCGTACTTGGGAGAGGCATGAGTTACGTCGACGTGTACATGCAGGCGCTGGACGATTGCGGGCGTCAGGTGCGCCGGGTCAGCAAAATGCTCGATTTCGACAACACGTTCGAGGACTCAGAGGCACAAAAGCCCCCGGAAAAGATGGACAGCCGCCTCTTCGGCCGGCTGAAGGGAGCCGGCGAGCTGGCCGGGCAGATCGACGACGTGTGGGGGGCGTTCAAGGCGGAGCTCGCGGCGGGCCAGGACCGCCTGGACCGGGTCGAGCGCTCGCTCGACAAGGTCGTCACCAACTACCGCGAGGCCGAGAAGGACCCCACCAAATGAGCATCGTCTCCAAGCTCACGGAGTTACTCGAACAGGTCAAAGGGGACCCGGAGGCGATCAGAGACCTCGCGACCGCCATGCGCAAGGTCAGCGCCCACGTCGCCGCGTCGACCAACAAGCTGGTCGATGACGTGACGGAGGTCGGCAACGCCTGGAAGGGCGACTCGGCCACCGCCTTCGCCACGTACATGAGCGCCTACCCCAAGGCCGGCGGCGACCTGCGTGACGCGATGACCACCGGCGCCTCGTCCCTCACCACCGTCGCCGGCAAGCTGGAGCAGGCGTACACCACGGTCCGCGACCTGCACATGAAAGCCGTCGAAGCCGAGAACAAGTACCACAAGACGCACAAGAAGGCAGATCAGTCACTCATCGATGCCTTCATCAAGAAAGAGCTCCACGACAATGATCCGGTCAGCACGGCCAAAGGGGCCGTCGCGACGGCCGAGGAAGCCCTGACCAAGGCCAAGGACGATCTGAAGAAGCTGGTCGGGGAGAAGAAATTCGGCTTCTTCGCGGGCATCAGGAAGCCCGGCGGGCCCGACTTCCTGCCCGGGAAGCACAAGCCGGAGTGGGAGAAGAGGGCCGGCTACAAGCCCACCACCGAGCCGGGCGCCAACCCGACCGGCGGCCCCTCGAACAACCCCGGCACCAATCCGGCCTCCAACCCGAGCACCGGCCCCAGTGCCACTGACCCCAAGGCCGAGGACCCGAAGGCCACAGATCCCAAGACCGAGGACCCCAAGACTCAGGACCCGAAGGCTGAGGACCCGAAGGCTGAGGACCCGAAGACGCAGGACCCCAACGCTCAGGATCCCAAGACTCAGGACCCCAACGCTCAGGACCCGAAGACGCAGGACCCCAACGCTCAGGACCCCAACGCCACGGACCCGAAGACGCAGGATCCGAACGCCGACCCGAGCACGACCGACCCCAACGCGACCGATCCCAACACGACCTCGAACGCCGGCGTTGACCCCAACGCCGACCAGTCGACCGACCCGGGATCCTCTGAGCCCGACATCAACGCTCCCGGCGTCGTCGAGCCCGGCGCGGACCCCGGCGCGGCCGGCCCCGCCACCGACGACCCTGCGACCGACCCCGGCACGGACGACCCCGCCGCGGGCGACCCCGGCACGGACGGCAACGGCATCGAGGGCGGCCCCCAGTACCCCGACGTGCCCCCCGCGCCGAAGGAGACCGTCGACTGGATCAAGGAGGCGCTCACCGTCATCGAGTCGCCGGAGATGGCCGCCATCCTCCAGGAACGCGGCCTGGACATCAGCGACCTGGGCCCGAACGACCCGGTGGACCTCCAGCGCATCTGGGCGATCATCCACAACGAGTCCGGCGGCGACCCCAACTTCCTCGGCACCGGCGGCGACCAGGGCCCCCAGGGTCTCATGCAGACCATCCCGTCCACGTTCGAGGCTCACCACCTGCCGGGACACGACAACATCAAGGACCCGGTGGACAACATCATCGCCGGCGTCCTCTACATCGTCGACAAGTACGGTGGCCTGGGCGACCACCCGGGCATCGCGTCACTGGAGAGCCATGGCGGCTATCAGTCGTACTGAGAAAACGACAGGTAACGCAGATATGAACAAAATCCGCATATAAACGGTCAACCGCTTAAAGAGGCATTTATCGCGTAGGACGCGGTGATACAAGATCATCGTGTCCTACGAAACCCGTACCCACTCGATCGACGCCTTCGCCGAGACCATGACCGGCTCGGCGACCGGCGTCCAGGGCGTCAGGCAGCGGACGCCGCGCTTCGAGGGCTGGAACCTCGCCCCGCTCGCCGGCGTGCCCGTCGTCGGGCTGATGTTCACCGACCGGTTCAACACCATCGCCGACACCTGGAACGACAGCGCCGGCATCCTGAGCGACGTACTGCACAAGGACGCCGGCAGGGTCACGCTCTCGGCGCACCACTACCGGCAGGCGGAACTGGCGAGCAGGACGAAGTGAGGGCCGCCGCATGACCACCCCGCCCCACCAGCCGCCCAATCTGGTCGTGCCCGGGCAGACGAGCGTGCCCCAGGGCGACCAGCGGCTCTACCTGGCCGGCCGCAACAACGCCGTCACCGGCTCCGTCCAGGTGAAGCCGGCCGCGGCGGCCGTACGCAGCGACCCCGGCTTCTTCAAGCGCCTGGTCACCGGGCTCAACCCGCTGCGCCAGAGCACCCGGGCCGCGATGGCGATGTCCGGCCTCGGCGCGGCCGCGCTGGCCCTCGACGTGGCCGCCACGCTCAACCTGGGCAACCCCTTCCTCTTCTACGACCGGCGGGAGACGTGGAAGGAGATGTCCGGCGCCTTGGAGGGCAACAGGTCGAACCTGTGGCGCGGCTACTTCGACCAGATCTCGCCGAACTGGAAGGGCACGGCCGCCGAGGCCCTCCAGCAGTACGTGCGATTCAACGTCAACGGCCTGTTCAGCCAGCTCGGCAAGGTCGGCGACGAGTTGAGCGGCGCGATGCACGGCCAGTACAAGGAGGTGCTGGAGTACGACCTGTCGGTCTTCGGCCTCTACGCCACCTCCGCGCCGGTCCTGCGGTCCCTGGCCTCCATGAGCACCGCGCATCCCGTGGCCAGGGTCGCCCTGATGACCCAGGTCGGCGTCTTCAGCACCGCGCTCGGCAACCTGGTCAAGCAGTTCGCCGACATCTACAACTCGTACGAGGGCGATCTGAACAAGCTGGAGCTGAAGCTCAACGACCTCAAGGGCGCCTTCTACAACTCGGGGGACCCCACGCGGGGCGCGCGGGACCTGCACCTGTCCCCCACGCTCGCCGACCCGGGCCGGGCCGACGACATGTGGAAGCCGAAGGGGGCCGGCGCTTGAGCCAGATCGACGCCTTCGCGGCGGGCAGGGAGGGCGACGTCCCCGGCCTGCTGCGGGAGATGAACGCCTGGTCCGCCGGGGTCGCCGGCGCGCTGGACGAGCTG
The DNA here is from genome assembly GCF_019397265.1 of Nonomuraea coxensis DSM 45129. NCBI lineage: Bacteria > Bacillati > Actinomycetota > Actinomycetes > Streptosporangiales > Streptosporangiaceae > Nonomuraea > Nonomuraea coxensis. The sequence continues at coordinate 1,063,234 of NZ_CP068985.1, read as the reverse complement.
TCCAGGGAGCGGCTGGAGGGCACGGACGCGAGCGGCGCCGTACGGGTCAGGGTGTCGGGGACCGGACGGCTGCTGGGGATGCGCCTCGACCCCAAGGGGCTGCGGGAGCTGGACCACGAGCGGCTGGCCGCGGCCGTCATGGAGGCGGTGGCCGCCGCCCACGGCGCGCTCGGGGACCGCCTGGAGGATCTCACGGCCGGCCTGTCCGGCCGGCCCGCCGGGGGCGCGGACGACCCGCTCGCGGCGCACGTCGAGCGCGTCATGCGGGAGGGCTGAGCGATGGACGAGATGGACGAGGCGATGGCCCGGCTGGACGCGCTGATGGCCGGCGCGCGGCGGGCCGAGGAGGCGGTGGCGGAGTGGAGCGCACGCCGCTTCACCGGCCGCGCCGACGAGGGCAGGATCGAGGCCACGACGGACGCGCTCGGCGTGCTCGTCGGCCTGCGCATCCACCCGGTGAGCCGGGCCAGGATGGACGCGCGCCGGCTGGCCGACGCGATCACCGCGGCGATCCAGCGGGCGGAGGAGGCCGCCGAGTCCGCCAGGGCGACCGTGCTGCCCTGACCGCCAGGCCCGTCCCGCCAAGCCCGTCCCAGCGGGCCGCGCGGAACCCCTCACCCGAGGAACCCTGACACACGGAACCCCCTCCCGCATCTGCCAGGAGGGGGTTCTTCGTGTCGCGCGGGTGGCCGTGATCAGCTGCAGTTGGCCCAGCCGGCGCTGGTCGCCGCGGAGCCGACGCTGCCGGAGAAGCGCACGCACTTGCCCTTGGCCTGCAGCTTGACCGGACCGGCGTAGAACTCGTAGCTGCCGCTGTCGGTCTTCGTCTCGCCGCCCTGGACCTCCAGGGTGGCGCTCACCGGACTGGCCTTGCCGATGTTCACCTTCTTGATCGTCATGACGCAGTTCTCACCGGTGGAGTTGTTGTAGAGCTGGAACGTCTCACCGTCGCCGAAGTGCTGGCGACGCTGGATGTAGAAGCCCTCACCGCAGGCCTCCTCCGGGCTCTTCCCGTGCGGCTGCGCGGCCTTGGTCGGCTGCGCCGGCTCGGGCTCCTTGGTGGGGGTCGCCGGCGGCACGGGCGGGGTGGGGGTCGCCGTCACGGTGACGGTCGGCGTCGGCGTGGGCGTCGGTGACGGCGTGGCGGTGACGGTGACCGTCGGGACGGGCGTCGGCGACTCCGACGGTCCCATGGTGGCCACCTTCGTGTTGGACGGCGTCGGCGTGTGCCTCCCCCGCCTCGTCACGGTCACCGTGGGCTGGGCGGCGGTCGGCGTGGCGGCGGGCTGCGTGGTGACCGGCGGCTGCGCGACCGGCTGGGAGTTGATCGGCAGCGGCGAGGGCACCGTGCTGTACTCGGGCGGCGTGGGCGCCTGCGAGGTCCAGTCGCTGGGCAGCGTCATGGGGCCGACGTCTTCCTGGGTGGTCCCCGGCGTCTTCGCCCACGGAACGGTGACGTCGGGCGGGTTCTGCCCCGTCTGGTCCGGGTTGTTGGGCTGGGTCCGGGGCTGGCCGTCGTTGTTCGTGACGACGTTGCCCGCGGCGGCCGGGTCCTGCGTCTTCGCGCCCCCGGCGACGGCCACGGTCTCGAAATTCTGCGTGGCGGCGTACTGGTTGGCGCCCCACAGACCGGCGCCGGACAGCAGCGCCAGCGCGCCCACGGCGGCGGCCAGGCCGAGCGGGAACTTGCGCTTCGGGTGGGAGGGGACCGTCTGTCCCTGGACCGCCGGCGGCCGCTGCTCCTCGCGCGGCGGCTCCCACATCGGCTCGGGCGGCACCGGCACGCCCTCCACCGGCTCGGGACCGGCCGGGGCGAGCCCGCCCTGCGGCGGCACGGGCGGAGGTCCCCAGTTCTGCTGCGGCGGCACCCCGTCGGCGGGCAGGCCGGGAACCGGCAGGCCCTGACCCGGCTGGCCCTGACCCGGCTGGCCGGGGAGGCCCTGGCCAGGGAAGTTCTGCTGCAGGGGCACGCCCTCGACGGGCATCCCCTGGGGCGGCACGCCGTCCATCGGCAGGCCGGGAACGGGCGCGCCAGGAGCGGTCAGGCCGGGGATGATCACGCCCTGCAGCGGGATGCCGTCGAGCACGACGTCCGGCCCGGACTCCGGCTTCTGGGCGGCCACGCCACCGCGCTTGTCGCCGAGGAGCTGCAGCAGCGCCGTGTAGGTGGTGGGCCGCTGCCCGGTGTCCTTGGACAGCGCCGCCTGCACGACCCGGCGCAGCGGCTCGGCGAGGGAGCCCAGCTCGGGCTCGCCGTTCAGCACGGCCTCTTCGTCCTGGCCGAAGGGCGGCTGCCCGGTCGCGGCGAAGGCGACGGTCGCCGCCCAGGCGAACACGTCGGCGTACGGCCCGTAGGCGAGGCCCCTGATCTGCTCCGGCGCGCGGTAGCCGGTCTCGCCGGCGGGCTCACCGAGGTCGACGTCCGTCACGCGGGGGCCGTCGGGGCCGAGGATCACGTTGTGCGGGGTCAGCCCTCGATGGGTGATGCCCGCCAGGTGCACGGCGGTCAGCGCGGTGAGCACACCCACCGCGACCCGCTCCAGGGTGTCGGCGTCGAGCGGGCCGTCCGTGGCCACGACCTCGGCCAGGCTGCGGCCCTCGACGTGCTCGCGGACCACGTAGATGTGGTCGTCGTGGCGCCCGGCCTCAAGGGTGCGGGCCACGGACGAGCTGGACACCCGTTGCACGCCGGTGAGCCGAGCGACATCGTCGCTGCCCGCCTCCGGGGCCGAAGGCAACAACTTGATCACTCTTAAGGGCGCGTCGTCGGACTCCCTGCCGAGAAAGGCCGCGCCACGCGGCCCATCGGTCAGACGTCCTGCGATGTCGTACGCGCCCAGCTTCGCGGGATCACCCGGACGCAGGGGGTGCATCTCCATCCCTTCAGTGAAAGATAGATCTTGAAGGGACATTCAACCGCATCTGCCACATTTACATCAGAGGTTTCACCAGCGAATTGACAATTCACCCACAAGTCACACTTTGGGACACCGTGGAGTAACAGTTAGGACGCCCGTCCCGGCCGCCATCCGCGCGCCCGTCCCCGCGGGACCAGCAGCACGAGGGCGCCCGCGACCAGCATCACCATGAGCGCGCCCGTCCCCACCGCCATCGCGATGCCGATCGCCGTCTCGTCGCGCGGCGGGACCTTCGCCACGGCGTTCGCCGGCAGCGCGGTGGGCGGCGGCTCGGCCACCACGGGGCCGTTCGCGTCCTCGTACGGCAGGACGGCGGTGAGCGCGAGCAGCGGGTTGACCATGCCCGTCCCGGTGCCGGCGCCGGAGGTGCCGTCGGCGGTGGCGATGATGCGCCGGCGCACCTGCTCCTGGTTGAGCCGGGGGAAGCGGGCCCGGACCAGGGCCGCGGTGCCCGCCACGTACGGCGAGGCGAAGCTCGTGCCCTGCAGCCCGCGCATGTAGGAACGGCCCGGCCAGGGTGCGGTGATGTCGGCTCCGGGGCCGAGCACGCCGACCGGGGTGACGGCGTTGGAGGAGTCGGCGCGGCGGCCGTCCGGCGTGGCCGCCCCCACCGCCAGCACGCCGTCGTAGGCCGCCGGGTAGGACGGCTCGGCCTCGTCGTCCTGGTTGGTGATGTTGCCGGCGGCGGCCACCACGACGATGTCGTTGTCCAGCGCCCGCTGGATCGCGGCCCGCAGCGACGGGTTGTCGGAGGCGCGTACAGACACGTTGATGACGTCCGGCTTGGCGTCCACCGCGTCGTTGATGGCGTTGACGAGGTTGGCGAGCACGCCGTCGGTCTTGTTGCTCTGCTTGAACATGAGCAGCCGGACGTCGGGCGCGACGCCGTGGAACGGGACCCCGGCCAGGTAGCGGGCGCCGATGATGCCGGCGACGGCGGTGCCGTGGCCGACGCAGTCGCGGTAGCCGGTGTGCGTCTCGTCCACGACCTTGGAGATCTGGACCTGCGGGTGGTAGTCGGCGCCGCTGTCGACGACCGCCACCGTCACGCCCGCGCCCCTGGTGAGCCGCCAGGCGGACTTGATGTCGAGCCGCTTCTGCGCCCACGGCTCTGTGGCGGGGAGCTTGACGGTGCCCTTCTTGGGGTTGCAGTCGTCGTCCGCGATCGTGGCCGCCGCGGCGGGTGCGGCGGCGAGGTGCAGGGCGAGCAGGCTCGCCAGGAGGGCGCGACCGATCATGTCGAAAGAGGGTATATCGCCCGCCCCGCCGGGGTTCAACGGAAGGAAGCCCCAGCGGGTCGCCAGGGCCTCGTTCCGTTGCTCATTTCGTGGCGGACTCGATGTTCTGCCGGTAGGTGCCGATGACCCGCGAAGCCTCCTGCAGCTCCTCGGTCATCCGCTGGAACGCGGTGCGGTAGTTCTGCCAGGCCTGCTGGAAACGCTGCGCGCCCGGCCCCGTCCACGCGGTGCCGACCTTGGCCGCCTCGCGGTCGAGCGCGGTCATCGTGGTGCGGACCGCCTCTGACTGCTGGGTGAACTGGCTGGCCATCTGCTGCATTTCCGCGGGGTCGCCGCCGAGCATACTCTGGCTCATGCATACCTCCTGGACCGTGTGAAAGCGCCATCACCCTAAGCGGGCCCGCGGGCCTTCGTCCTGGTTATGCCGAGCGGCTATGGTCTACCCGAGGAATATTCGGGGATTGATACGGAGGTTCGTCCGGTATGCGCCAAGTCGTGGTGACGGGCGGCGGCACCGGCATCGGCTACGCGATCGCCGCGGCGTTCGCCTCCCGGGGCGAGCACGTGACGATCACCGGCCGCCGCGAGCACGTGCTCAAGGAGGCCGCCGGCCGCATCGGAGCCGACCACGCCGTCTTCAACGCCGCCAGCCCGGTCGCCGTCCAGGAAGCGCTCGCCGCCCTGCCGCAGCGCGTGGACGTGCTGGTCAACAACGCCGGCGGCAACACCAACCTCGACCGCAAGCAGTCCGGCGACCTCATGGACGTCGCCGAGGCGTGGTGGGCCAACCTCAACACCAACCTCATGTCCGCGGTGCTCGTCACGACCGCGCTGGCCCCGCGCCTCAGCGACGGCGGCCGGGTGATCTCCATCGGCTCGATCGCCGCCCGCGGCACCGGCTCGGGCTCGTACGGCGCCGCCAAGGCCGCCCTGGAGTCCTGGACCGCCGACCTGGCCGCCGAGCTGGGCCCGCGCGGCATCACCGCGAACGTCGTCTCCCCCGGTCTCGTCCTCGACACCGAGTTCTTCGGAGGACGCCTCACCGAGGACGGCATCCGGGCCCGCGTGGACAACACCCGCAACGGCCGGCCCGGTACGCCTTCCGACGTGGCCGATACCGTTCTGTTCCTGGCCGGCGAGGGAGCCGGGCACGTCACGGGGCAGGTGCTCCACGTCAACGGCGGCGCCTACCTGGGCCGCTGATCCATCGACCTCGGGAAGGACGGACGCCGGTGCGGAAGGTGCTGATCGCCAACCGCGGCGAGATCGCCGTACGGGTGGCCCGCGCGTGCAAGGACGCCGGGATCGGGAGCGTGGCGGTCTACGCCGACCAGGACCTCGACGGCCTGCACGTCAGGGTCGCCGACGAGGCGTACGCGCTGGGCGGGCAGTCGCCCGCCGAGACCTACCTCGACGTCGCCAAGCTGCTCGACGTGGCCGCCCGCAGCGGCGCCGACGCCGTCCATCCCGGCTACGGCTTCCTGGCCGAGAACGCCGCCTTCGCGCAGGCCGTCATCGACGCCGGCCTGACCTGGATCGGCCCGCCGCCCGCCGCCATCGCCGCGCTCGGCGACAAGGTGCGCGCCAGGCACATCGCCCAGAAGGTCGGCGCGCCGCTGGTCGCCGGCACCCAGGACCCGGTGTCCGGGGTGGACGAGGTCGTCGCCTTCGCGGAGGAGCACGGGCTGCCCATCGCGATCAAGGCCGCGTACGGCGGCGGCGGGCGCGGCATCAAGGTCGCCCGCCGGCTGGAGGAGGTCGCCGAGCTCTACGAGTCGGCGGTGCGCGAGGCGGTGGCGGCGTTCGGGCGGGGCGAGTGCTTCGTCGAGCGCTACCTCGACCGGCCCCGCCACGTCGAGACGCAGTGCCTGGCCGACGCGCACGGCAACGTGGTCGTGGTCTCCACCCGCGACTGCTCGCTGCAGCGCCGCCACCAGAAGCTGGTGGAGGAGGCCCCGGCCCCGTTCCTCACCGCCGATCAGGAGGCGCTGCTGCGCGCCTCGTCCAAGGCCATCCTGCGCGAGGCCGGCTACGTCGGCGCGGGCACCTGCGAGTTCCTGGTCGGCCAGGACGGCACGATCTCCTTCCTGGAGGTCAACACCCGCCTCCAGGTCGAGCACCCGGTCACCGAGGAGGTCGCCGGCGTCGACCTGGTCCGCGAGATGTTCCGCGTGGCCGGCGGCGAGGCACTCGGCTACGACGACCCGCCGCTGCGCGGCCACTCCATCGAGTTCCGGATCAACGCCGAGGACGCCGGGCGGGGCTTCCTGCCCGCGCCGGGCACCCTGACCTCGATGCGCCCGCCGGCCGGTCCCGGCGTGCGCCTGGACGCCGGCTACGAGACGGGGATGACCGTGCCGGGCGCGTTCGACTCGCTCGTGGCCAAGCTCGTCGTCACCGGGCGCGACCGGCGCGAGGCGCTCGACCGGGCGAGGCGGGCGCTGGCGGAGTTCGAGATCGACGGGATGCCGACCGTGCTGCCCTTCCACCGGGCCGTCGTGACGGATCCGGCGTTCACCGGGGAGCCGTTCTCCGTCCACACCCGATGGATCGAGACCGAATGGGACAACACGGTCGAGCCGTACGAAGGGGCCGTGGCCACGGGCGAGGAGGCGGCGCGCGAGCGGGTGACCGTGGAGGTCGGCGGCAAGCGGCTGGAGGTCGTCCTGCCGGCCGGGCTCGGCGCCGCCGCTACGCCCTCGGCGAACAAGCCGCCCCAGAAGCGCGGGCGCGGCGGGGCCCGCAAGCCGGCCGCGGGCGGTGACACCCTGGTCAGCCCGATGCAGGGCACGATCGTCAAGGTCGTGGCCGCCGACGGCGACACCGTGGCCGAGGGCGACACGATCGTGGTGCTGGAGGCCATGAAGATGGAGCAGCCGCTCACCGCGCACAAGTCCGGCGCCGTCACCGGCCTCGCGGCGGCCATCGGGCAGACGGTGACCTCCGGCGCCGTGATCTGCGAGATCAAGGACGCCTGACGACGGGGCCGCCCGGAGACCCGAGCGTCCCGGACGAATCCGGTAGCGTGCACAGTGAGGAACTTTGCCGACCGCCCGTTCGTCCTCATGGGCGAAGGAGGCTTGCTGCCAATGACCCATTCGCTGCGCCGAGCAGGGGCCGCGATCGCGGCTCTGATCGCCGGTCTGTTCGCCGTTCTTGCGTTCTCCCCTGCCGCCAACGCGGCGGCTCCCCCTGATGCCCAGTCGGTCGTGTCCCACTGGAAGCAGGACCCGCTCTACACGGTGTCCGGCTCCCCCTTGAGCTCCGACCAGCAGAGCGAGATCAACGACGCGCTGAAGGGGGCCGACAGCAAGATCTACGCCGTGGCGTTGCCCGACGGCACGATCGACCAGAGCAATGTCGCGTCCTACACCAGCCAGCTCACCTCGGCACTGAAGAGCGCCGGCCGGCCCAGCGCCACCGTCGTGGTGCTCGACGGCATGACGATGTTCGTGGCGTCCACCGCCATGCCGCAGAACATCGTGGCCCAGTTGTCCAACCGCGCCACCAGCGCCAACTCCGACGTCGTCGACGGGTTCAAGGACTTCGCCAACCGCGTCGACCTGGCCCTGTCCGGCGACCGCTCCGCGCTCAACCCCGGCAGCCAGGCCAACCCCGGCGCCGGCGGCACCGCCGCGCTGGTGGGCCTCGGCGCGCTCGCCCTGGTCGGCGGCGGCGGCTACTTCCTCTACTCCAGCAACAAGAAGAAGAAGCAGGCCATCCAGGACGCCAAGGACCTCGCCGCGGTCAAGCAGACCGTCGACGAGGACGTCACCAAGCTGGGCGAGGAGATCACCGCGCTCGACACCGACGTCAAGCTCGCCGGCGAGGGCGGTCAGCACATCCAGGAGTGGGAGACCGCGCTCGACTCCTACGAGAAGGCCAAGACCCAGCTCGCCACGGTGCAGCGGGCCGACCAGGTGCGCGAGGTCACCCAGACCCTGGAGGACGGCCGCTACGCGCTGGCCGTGGTCAAGGCCAAGGTCAACAACGAGCCGGTGCCCGAGCGGCGCGCCCCCTGCTTCTTCAACCCGCAGCACGGCCCGTCCGCCCGCGACGTGCGCTGGGCCCCGCCCGGCGGCGCCGTCCGCGACGTGCCCGCCTGCCGGGCCGACGCCGAGGCCGTGGAGCGCGGCTTCGACCCGCAGATGCGTGAGGTCATGGTCGACGGCCAGCGCCGCCCCTACTACGACGCGGGCCCGGCCTACCAGCCCTACGCCTCCGGCTACTACGGCGGCTTCGGCGACATCATGACCGGCATGTTCATCGGCACCATGATGGGCAGCATGCTCGGCGGCTTCGGCCACGGCGGCTACGGCGCCGGCTACGCGGAGGGCTACGCCGACGGCGGCGGTGGCGACGCGGGCGGCGGCGACTTCGGCGGCTGGGGCGACTTCGGCGGCGGAGGCGACTTCGGCGGCGGCGACTTCGGTGGCGGCGACTGGTAACCACCCGCCCGGACACCCGGCGACGCCCCTCGCGGACCACTCCGCGAGGGGCGTTCCCTTTCCTGGTCCGTAGGATCGGGCGGGTGAGCTACCTCTCGTACGGCGGCCGGGTCGGCCTCCGCCACCTCGCCGCCGACGACGCGGCCGAGATCCTGGCGCTGAACAAGGAGAGCCTCGACCTGCACGGCCCATGGCTGCCCGGCCCTCAGGTCACCACCCCCGAGGAGTTCGAGGGCTACCTCGGCCGGTTCGACGGCCCCGCCCACGAGGGGTTCGTGGTCTGCCGGCTCGACACCGGCGGGATCGCCGGCCGGATCAACGTCAACAACATCGTCCGCGGCACCCACCAGGCGGGCACCGTCGGCTACAGCGCCTACGCCTCCACCACCGGCCGCGGCTACATGACCGAGGGCCTGCGGCTGCTGGTCGCGTTCGCCTTCGACGAGCTGGCGCTGCACCGGCTGGAGGCGAACATCCAGCCGGGCAACACCGCCTCGCTCAAGCTGGCCGAGCGGGCCGGCTTCCGGCGCGAGGGCTATTCACCGAACTTCCAGTTCATCAACGGCGCCTGGCGCGACCACGAGCGCTGGGCCGTCACCGCGGAGATGGTCTAGAGGTACGGCCCGGGGTGCCGCATGGCCCACACCGTGCCGCGCACGATCCCCTCCTTGACCACGGCGGCGGCCCGCCCGGTGACCACCGCCGGGCGCGGCCGGTCGTTCGGCTGGGTGAACTGGACGAGCCCGTCGCGCCGCCCGAGGCTGAGACACCGCAGGAGGTAGCGGAGCCGGGCGGGGGGCGACTCGCGGCCGGTGACCAGGCGGGCCGCGGCGTCGCCCGCGTACTGTCCCATGGGGACGGCGTTCTGGCAGGACATGCTGTGCGGGCTGAGGCCGCACACGTTCGCGGCGGCGGCGTCGCCGATCGCCAGGATCTCGGGGTGCGACACCGAGCGCAGCCGCCCGTCCACCACGATCCGGCCGTCGTCGCCGGTGGCGAGCCCGGCCGCGGCGGCGAGCGGCTGGACGCGGAAGCCGCCCGTCCACACGACGGTGCCGGCGGGGGCCTCCGTCCCGTCGCCGAGCAGCAGCCCGTCGGCGCCGACCTTGGCGACCGGGGTGTGGTCGCGCACCCGCACCCCGAGGTCGCCGAGCACCCGGCGGACGTGCCTGCGGCCGGGCTCGGACAGCAGCCCCTCCGCGAGCCCGCCCGCGCAGAACAGCTCGAAGCGCAGGTTGGGGTACGCGCCGGCGAACTCGGCCGCCGTCTCCAGGCCGGTCAGCCCGGCGCCGACCAGCGCCACCGAGCGGGTCTCCGCCGCCAGCCGCTTCCGCAGCCGGACGGCCTCCTCGCCGGTGGCGGGCGTGTAGGCGTGCTCGCGGGCCCCGGGCAGGGCGTCGAGGTCGGCGGCGCTGCCGAGGGCGTACACGAGCACGTCGTAGCCCAGCTCGTACGGCGGCCCGTCCAGCCGCACCGTCCGCGCCTCCGGGTCGAGGCCGGTGACGCGGCCGATCACGAGCTCGACGCCGGTGCCGTCGAGCAGCCGGGCGAGGGGCAGGTCGGCGGCCGGTTGCCCGGCGGCGAGCTGGTGCAGCCGCACCCGCTCCACGAACCGGTCGGCCGCGTTGACCAGCGTCACCTTCGCGTCGGCGCGGCCGAGCCGCCGGGCGGCCCGTTTGGCGGCGCCGAGTCCCGCGTAGCCGGCTCCCAGCACCACGATGTGGTTCGTCATGGTTCCTCCTGTCGAGTCCCCACTTGAACCGGACAGCCCGGCGTTCCGTGACAGGCCGGCGCTGTGACGGTGCTCACAGCTCGATCATGCCGGGCGCGCTCGTGCCGAGCTGCGCGGCGACGTAGGCCAGCTTGCCGGGGTTGACCAGGGTCCGGACCGCGGTGACGCGCCCGCCGGTGAGCTCGGCCGTGATGATCCCGAACAGCCCGCCGCCGCCCCGCCACCAGGCCAGGGCCGCGGGCTCGCCGTTGATCTCGGCGAACTCGAACGTCACGGCGGCCATCTCGGGCCGGTTGTGGAGGCCGCGCAGGTAGCGGGCCACCTGGACGCGCCCGCGCACGGGCCTGCGCACCGCGGGCACCGTGCCGCCGCCGTCCGCCGAGGCGACGGCGTCCTCGGCCAGCAGGCGCTCCAGCGTGGCCACGTCGCCCTCGACGGCCGCCGCCAGGAACCCGCGGACGATGCGGCGGTGCTGCTCGGCGTCGCTGTCGAAGCGCTTGCGCGCCTCGCCCACGTGCGCCCTGGCCCGGCGGTGGAGCTGGCGCGAGTGCGCCTCCTCGATGCCGAGCACGCCGGCGATCTCCGCGTGGCTGTGCCCGAACGCCTCCCGCAGCACGAACACCGCCCGCTCGGCCGGGCTGAGCCGCTCCAGCAGCACCAGCACGCCCAGGGACACCGACTCGCGCTGCTCGACGGTCTCCAGCGGGCCGAGCGGGCCGCCGGAGGTGAGCACCGGCTCCGGCAGCCAGGGCCCCACGTAGCTCTCCCGCCTGGCCCGCGCGGAGGTGAGGTGGGTGAGGCACAGGTTGGTGACGACCTTGGTCAGCCAGGCCGCCGGCTCCTCCACCGCCTCGGCGGCCCGGCTCCAGCGCAGGTAGGTCTCCTGCACCATGTCCTCGGCCTCGCTCGCCGAACCGAGCAGCCGGTACGCGAGCCCGAACAGCCGCCACCGCTGCTCCTCGAACGTCTGCGTCCGGGAGTCCACGCCCCGATGCTAGGTCACCCGTCCGGCGCCCGCCTGGTCGCCAGGTCGAAGGCGGTCGCCAGCTCCCGTGCGTAGACGTCCAGATCCAGGTCGGGCCGGGTCTGGAGCAGGAACGGCAGCCCGTCGACGCTCCGCTGGATCGCCGCGGCCATGACGAAGGTGTCGAACGGGCGGAACTCGCCGCGTTCCTGCCCGTCCCGCAGGATGGCCTCCAGCTGCCGGAGCGTGCTGTCGTCCTCCTCGGGGCCGTAGAAGGCACGCTCGCCCCGCGGATGCAGGAAGATCTCCATGACCGCCTTCATCCGCGCCCGGTGCCCGGCCACGAACCCGACCAGCCCGGTGATGTAGGCCCGCAGCCGCCCCCGGGCGTCGGTGGCCGCGCCCACCTGCTCGGTCATGTGCCGGCCCAGCTCCCCCAGCACCTCCGCCAGCACGGCCGCCATCAGCTCGTCCTTGCCCGCGAAGTGGTACGAGATCAGCCGCGTGCTGCTCAGCCCCGCCCGCGCGGCGATCCTGGCGAAGCTCGCCTGGTTGTAGCCGAGCTCGGCGATCGTGTCGATGGTGGCGGCGACGATCTGCGCCCTCCGGGCCGCCCCCGTGAAGGTGTGTCCGCCGGAGCTTACTCGCATGAGTAATTCGTACCATTCGCGCGGGCGTCAGTCGGCCGGCAGGAGGGTGCCGAGCGGGCCGAGGTCGAGGTTGAGGTCGGCGGGGGTCAGCTCGAAGCGCTCACACAGGTCCCCCATCGCCTCCTCCAGGCGCATCAGCGTGACCCCCAGGGCCTCCACCTGCTCGTCGGTCAGGTTGCCCGCGTCCATCCTGCGGACGCACTGGCGTTCGACGAGCTGGCGTACCAGCTCGACGATGGTGAGGACGAGGCGGGACAGGTCGCGCTGGACCGTGTCCGGGTCGGCGGCGATGCGCCAGCGGGCGCCCTCCTCGCTCATCCGCCCTCCAGGGTGTCCGCGGAGGCGAGAACCGCCCGCAGCGAGATGCACACCAGGTCGATGTCGGCGATGGACAGCACGATGTCGCCGTTCAGGACGACCCCGCCGGCGAGCAGCCGGTCCAGCAGGTCCACGAGCGAGACCCGCTCGGCCGGCAGCCGGTCGGTCAGGGCGATCTCGTCGGCGGACGACCCCGTCAGCAGCGGCCCCGTCACCGGGTCTCCATCACCGTGAACGAGTACGGCGCCCACGGCCCGGTCACCGTCACCTCGATCCCTCCGCCGCCCAGCTCCCCCGCCAGCTCGGCGAACTCCCCGACCCTGCCCTCGTCCACCAGGTAGGCCCCGTTGAGCAGCATCCAGTCCGCGCGCCCCGACAGGCGCGGGTCCTGCGGGCGGTGCCGGCGGCTCGCGACGGCGACCGTGGCGAGGGCGGCGTGGATGTGCTCGGCCCGCGCCAGTGCCTGCCGCCTGTTCTGCTCGCGCCCGCGCAGGTTCGCCCGCCGCCGCTGGAGGTAGGCGGTGCCCGGCTTGCCGGACTGCTCGCAGCCGCCCCCGCCGGGCCGTTCGTCCGGCTGCTCGGCCGACCCGGGGTCGGCGAACGCCTTGACGCCCCACTCCCTGCGCCCGATGACCTGCTCCAGCACCTCGGCGAAGTCGGCGGCCCGGCGCTCCAGCAGGTCGCGGACCTGCTCGTCGCCGTCGTACACGGTGACCAGGCGCACGGGCGCGGTCGGGGTGGCGGCGGCGACCGCGTCCACCACGCGGTGGTGGGCGCGGGCGGTGCCGGCCAGCCAGTCCATGTCCTCCAGGGAGCGGCGCAGCGGCTCCTCGCCGAAGCGCTCCAAGGGCACGTCGCTCACGTACGCGACCAGCCCGCCGAGCGCGATCGTGCGCACGTCGGCGTCCGCGACGCCCGGCGGGCAGGCGGCCACCTCGTCGCGGGCTACCGCGTACAGGTAGGTCCCCGTGTCACTCATCGTTCGCCGTCCGGTCCTCGATGGCCGCCAGGCGGCGGCGCAGCCGGCGGTTCTCCTCGACGAGCTCCCGGTCCCTGCCGGACAGGAACGGATCGTGCTTCCACCAGTCGATGCCGAGCTCCCTCGCGGTGTCCACGGACGCGATGACCAGCCGCAGCTTGACCGTCAGCAGCTCGATGTCGAGCAGGTTGACCCGGATGTCGCCGGCGATGACGATGCCCCGGTCGAGCACCCGCTCCAGGATGTCGCCGAGGTTGGCCGCCTCGTGACCGGTCGAGCTCGGCCCGTAGGAAGGGCGGACGACCGGCCCGCGGTTCGCTACCGTGTCCACGTCACGCCGCCCGCTCTCATTGGTCCTCCCCGTTGTCGCTGCTGCCCCGCCGGTAGCGGCGCAGCCTCTTGTATGCCAGCAGGTTGCCCTCGTCGTCGATCTCCACCTGGTAGAGCGCGAGGATGTCGCCGGTGGAGGGGATCCGGCGGTCCTCGACGACCTCAACGCTGACGATCCAGCCGTCCTGGGCCGGGGTGACCGCGGTCACCCCCTGGATCTCCTTGGCCGTGAGGTCGGCGATGAGGCGCAGCGCCGCCTCGCCGGCCGTGGCCGCGTTCAGCGCGGGCGCGCTCGCGCCCCCGTCCCGCTTCTCATCCGTGGCGGGCATGGGTCACCTCCCTGTCGCTCTGCGCAGGACGAGGCTCACGGCCTCGTCGTGCTCCTCCTCCGAGATCCGCCCGGCCTCCAGGGCCGCGTCGATCTCCTCCAGCTTCCGCCGGATCGCGGCGGGGCTCCTCGTCTGCTGCTCCGCCTGGTCCTGGATGATCTCGCCCAGCTTGACGACCAGCCGCACCGGCGCGAGCGGCAGGAAAAGGAGCTCGACGAACAGGTTCACGGCTCATTCCTCCGCCGCCTGCGCCACGACGAAGTCGTACGGCGCCAGCGGCCCGAGCAGCCGGACGTCGACCCGACCGGCCCAGCCGCCGGCGATCTCGCCGAGCTGCCGCTCCAGGTTCTCCTGCTCACTCGTCCGCATGAGCAGGGCGACGTTGACCGCGTCCTGCTCGTGCGACGGCTCCCTGATGACCGCCTGCGCGTAGCAGCCGGCCAGGGCGTCGAGCAGCGCGCGGGTGTCCAGGTCGCGCTTGGCCTCGACGCTCGCCGCGATGATCTCGCCGAGCCTGATGCGCTCGTTCCTGGTGGCGTCCTCGGAGGTGCCGCGGATGGCGTCGCGCAGGCCCGCGGCCTCTGGGTTCTCGGCCAGGATCTCGCTCATGAGGGCGCCCTCGACGTAACGGCCCTTGACGATGTACTCGGCGCAGCCCTCCAGGTCGCCGAGGGCGGAGAGGAAGTCGTCGTGGTGCGGGGCCAGCAGCTCCTCCACGACGGCGTTCTCGTCCGTCAGCACCGAGCCGAAGCGGAACGGCAGCACCGCGGCCGTGCGGGAGACGGCGTCGAGCAGCCGCTCGTGGGCGAGGAAGTCGCCGGGCCTGCCGAGCGGCTGGTCGACGTTCACCTCGCTGACGAGGGCGCCGATCTCGCCGTGGCGGACGAGGCGCACCTCGCCGGCCGGGTCACCGAGGCCGCGCTCGTCCCGCGGCACCTTGGTGCCCGCGGGCACGATGCCGTAGACGTAGACGCCGAGGGCGACCTCGCGCCGGGTGGCCTCCTCGGGCGCGCCCCGCGCCTTGGTGGGTCGTCCCATGTCCTACCTGTCCTCTCGCTCGACGCGGGTCTCCTGCTGCTTGGCCGCCTGGGCGGCGGGGTCGGCGGGCTCCTCGCGGGCCGACTCCAGCACGCCCTGGATCACTTCCTTGTGCTCGTCGGCGGGGCCGGCCTCGGCCGAGGGCCCGCCCTTCACCTGGGCGACGGCCTCCGGCAGGCTCTTCTCGGTCTGCGTCAGGTCGAGCCGGTTCACGGCCTCGGCGAAGCGGAGATAGGTGTCGACGCTGGCGATGACGACCCGGGCGTCGATGGTCAGGATCTCGATGCCCACGAGGGAGACCCGGACGTACGCGTCGATCACGAGACCCCTGTCGAGGATCGTGTCGATGACGTCGGCCAGGCCCGTCGAGGACGACTTGCCCATCTGCCCGCCGCCGGCCGGCTGCACTGACGTGGTCATGGCTTTCCCTCCCGCCGCGGCCGGCCCTCCCGTCGGAAGGGCGGCGGCGGCCCGCCACAGCGGACCTCCCCCATGGAAGGCGACAGCCAACGCCATATGGCGAGATATCGGGCAGCTTTGACCTGCGGCTGAAGGCCCCCGCGTCAGGTGCTGCTGCGTACCGCCAGCAGCGGGGCCAGCAGCGTCGAGTCGGGGACCACGCGGCCCTCCAGCTTGTCCATGACCAGCCGCACCGCCTCCCGGCCCACCTCCTCGGCCGGGATCAGCACCGAGGTCAGCGGCGGGCTCGCCCGCTCGGCCACGTCCTCGGGGCAGATCGCCACGACCGCCATGTCCTGCGGCACCCGGCGGCCGAGCTGGCGCAGCGCGGCCAGCACGTGGCTGACCGCGGCCTCGTTGTGCACGACCAGGCCGGACAGGCCGGGATGGTCGAGCAGCAGGTCGCGTACGGTCTCGTAGACCTCGTCGAAGGTCTCCTCGCAGGGCAGCGCCACGCCCTCCAGCCCGAGGTCGGCCACCGCCGCCGTGAAGCCGTCGCGGGTCCGGGTGGCGAAGCCGGTGCCCCGGTCGTAGACCACCGAGGGAGCGCCGAGCAGCGCGATCTCCCGGTGGCCGCGCTCGGCCAGGTGCTCCGCGCAGCGCGCCCCGGCCGCGTGGAAGTCGAGGTCCACGCAGGTCAGCCCGGCCGGGCGGGCGGGGAAGCCGATGAGCACGCTCGGCTCGGCCAGCTCGCGCAGCAACGGGACGCGGCGGTCGTCCAGCTCGACGTCCATGAGGACCAGCGCGTCCACCAGCGCGCTCGCCGCCACCCTGCGGATGCCGGCCGTGCCCTCGTCGGCGGTCAGCAGCAGCACGTCGTGGTCGAAGCGGCGGGCGGCGGTGACGACCGCGCTGGCGAAGCGCATCAGCACCGGCACGTGCATGCCGGCCCGCAGCGGCAGCACCAGCGCGATCACGTTGGACCGTTTGCTGGCCAGCGCGCGGGCGCCGGCGTTGGGGTGGTAGCCGAGCGCGCTGATGCTGTCGAGCACCCGCCGCCGGGTGTCGGCCGAGATCGTGCGCTTGCCGCTGAGCACGTACGACACCGTGCTCACCGCCACCCCCGCGTGCTTGGCGACCTCGGAGATCGTGACGGTGCGCCCGCTCAAGCCCCGGCTCCGAGGTCGAGCCGGACCAGCCGCACGCCGTCGTTCTCGAACACGACATAAAGATCGTGCACTCCGTCGGCGGGCGCAAGGGAGGAGGTGACGGCGTGGTGGTCGTACCGGTCTGTCCTGGGGACGGGGAAGGCCGCCAGCTCCGGGCCGTACAGCGGGTCGTCGCGGCGGAGGGTGATCACGCCGCCCTCCGCGCCGCCGGCCGTGGCCACGCAGCTCCGCACGCCGGTCAGGTCCACCTGGCGGAACAGGATCCAGGCGCCCTCGGCGTCGGCGCGCACGGCGTCGCCGTCCTGACGGGTCTCGGCGACGAACGTGATGGCGTCGTACTCGTCGTGGGCGGCGGCGCGCAGCGGGCCCCGCTGGGGCGGTATGACCTCGCCGTCCACCTCGAAGCGGGCGCTCAGCCGCAGGTCGGCGGCGCTGCGGCCGACCATGAGCTGGTGCGGCGCGCGCTCCACGACGGGCCGGCCGCGGGTGACGTCCCAGAAGGCCAGCTCGGCGACCGGCAGGGCGAGCGTGACGGCGCGGCTCTCGCCGGGCTCCAGGCGTACCTTCTCGAAGCCGCGCAGCCGGCGCAGCGGCTGCTTGACGCGGGAGCGCTGCTGGCGGGTGTAGAACTGCACGACCTCGACCCCGGGCCGGTCGCCGGTGTTGGTCACCGTCGCCCGCGCCGTTACCGTGCCGTCCCCGACCGAGACGCGCAGGTCGGCGTAGTCGAAGGTGGTGTAGCTGAGGCCGTGGCCGAAGGGGTGCAGCGGGACGCCGCGGAAGTACAGGTAGGTGGCGTCGGAGGCGATGATGTCGTAGTCGAGCAGGTCGGGCAGCTCCTGCTCGGAGCGGTACCACGTCTGGGTGAGGCGGCCCTCGGGGTCGGCGTCGCCGAACAGCACCTCGGCCAGGGCGTGGCCGTACTCCTGGCCGCCGTGCGCGGACCACAGTACGGCCGGCACCTCGTCGCCGGTCCAGGTGAGCGGGTAGCCACTGGTGATGACCATGACGGTGCGCGGGTTGGCCGCGCGCACGGCGGTGAGCACGGCGTTCTGGGCGGGGGCGAGGGCCAGGGTCAGGCGGTCCTCGGTCTCGCGGCCGTTCACCAGGGGGTGGTCGCCGACCACGACGACCGCCACGTCGGCCGCGGCGGCGAGCGCGGCGGCCTGCTCGACGCCGCTGCGCACCACGTCCATGGCCAGCCAGACGGCCTGGTCGGCGTCGTCCACCAGGCGCAGCACGCCGTCGCCGGCGGCGCCGACGTAGCCGCCGGTCGAGATGTGGCGCAGGGCGAGCGTGCCGCGCGGGCGCTCCTCCATGCGGAACGTCTCGCGCACCTCCCACCCGTTCGGCCCCGGCTGGTCGTTCACCAGGGTGCCGGCGTCCACCGAGACGTAGCGGCCGGTGGTGACCGAGCGCAGCGCGTACGCGCCGCCGCCCCAGTCGAACAGGTCGAACGCGCCCGCCTCGGCCGCCCCGGCGCTGAGCGGCCCCCCGCCGGGGTCGGCGCTGACCGGGCCGGCCTCCGCCGTGAACGTCACCCGGTCCACGGCCTCGCAGAAGACCGTCTCGGCGCGTTCGGCCAGCCCGGCGCGGGCGGTGACGGAGTAGGGCAGGGTGCCGCTGTACCAGTCCTCCATGAGCGTGTCGCCGAGCTGCCCGATGACCGCGATCCTGGGGCGGCCGGAGAGCGGCAGCAGGCCGTCGTTGCGCAGCAGCACGATCGAGCGGCGGGCCGCCTCCCTGGCCAGCGCCTGGTGCTCGGGGCAGTTGACCACGCCGTCGGCGATCCCGGGCGTCGCCGGATCGAACTCGCCGAGCCTGAATCTGATCGACAGCACGTGCCGCACCGCCGTGTCCACGTCGGACTCGGCCAGCAGGCCCTGGTCGAGGGCGTCGCGCAGGTGGCCGAGGGTGGTCTCGGGGCGGTCGTCGTCCTGGGTGAAGCTGTCCAGCCCGGCCTTGACGGCGTGCGCGTACGCCTCGGCGGGCGTGTCGTGGAAGCCCTGGATGCCGGTGAGGTTGCCGGGCGCGTACGCGTCGCTGACGACGAGCAGGTCGTCCGGCGCCCAGGCGCGCAGGACCTCGTTGACGAGCGGGCTGAGGTGCGCGGGCCGGCCGTTGACCAGGTTGTAGGAGGGCATGACGGCCACGGCCGCGCCCTGCTCGACGGCCGGGCGGAAGGCGGGCAGCTCGTACTCGTGGAGCACGCGCGGCGGCAGGCCGCTGGAGGTGGTGCAGCGGTCGGTCTCGTTGTTGTAGGCGAGGAAGTGCTTCAGGGTAGGGGCGGTCCTGAGCCTTCCGGGAGCGCTCCCACGAAGGCCGTGCGCGTACGCCGCTCCCATGACGCCGGTCAGCCAGGGGTCCTCCGAGTAGCCTTCCTCGTTCCGCCCCCAGCGCGGGTCGCGCAGCGGGTTGACCACGGGGGCCCAGACGTTGAGCCCGGCTCCGGCCGGGTCCTTGCGGTGGAAGGCCACGACCTCCTCGCCGGTGGCCTCGCCGACCCGGCGGACGAGGTCGAGGTCCCAGGTCGAGGCCAGGCCGACGGCCTGCGGGAACACCGTGGCCGGGCCGAGCCAGGCCAGCCCGTGCAGCGCCTCGGTGCCGGTGCGGAACGGGCCGAGGCCCAGCCGCTCGACCGGGGCCTGGTACTGGTGGAGCAGGCCGACCTTCTCCGCCAGCGTGAGCCTGCGCACCAGGTCGTCGATCCGGTCGGTCAGGGGGGCCGACGGGTCTCGGAAGGGGGGTTCGTGCATGGTCATCCCTCGAAAGAGTGTCGAAGCGCTTCGACGACCGGCCTGGGGAAGTTACGCGGACATTTCGGTGGGTTGACTGAAGGGTGCACTTCCGCGTGACCAAGGTCAAGAGATTCGCGACAATCCTCCGGGCAATCTTCCCGAGTCGACGGAGTCGAGCACCCGCGCCGCGCCGCCCAGCGCGGCGGCGTCCTGCCCGAGCGTCGAGGCGACGACCTGGCAGCCGCCCGCGCCGGGGGCGAGCACCCGCTCGCCCAGCTCGGCGTGGACGGCCGGCAGCAGCCAGGCCACGAGCGGGACGTAGTGGCCGCCGAGGACGACGACCTCGGGATCGAGCAGGTTGGCCAGGATGGACACACCCCGGCCCAGGCTCCGCCCGGCCGCCGCCAGCGTGGCGAGCGTGCCCGGGTCGCCCGCGCGGGCCAGCCGCACGACCTCCTCGATCTCGATCTGGATCTCGGCGGGGTGGATCTCGGCGGGCGCCGGGGCCCCG
Source organism: Nonomuraea coxensis DSM 45129 (assembly GCF_019397265.1). Taxonomy (NCBI): domain Bacteria; kingdom Bacillati; phylum Actinomycetota; class Actinomycetes; order Streptosporangiales; family Streptosporangiaceae; genus Nonomuraea; species Nonomuraea coxensis. The sequence goes on along the minus strand of NZ_CP068985.1, from coordinate 1,043,473 downwards.
CGCAGCACGGAGCCGATGCCGGCCATCGCCTCCAGGCAGCCGCGCCGCCCGCAGTAGCACGGCGGGCCGTCGGGGTCGAGCTGGACGTGGCCGATCTCGCCGCTGTAGCCGAGGCCGCCCCTGCGCAGCCGGCCGTCGAGGATGATGCCCGCGCCGACGCCGATCTCGCCGGTCAGGTAGACGAGGTCGGCCGCGCCCGCGTGCGCGCCGAAGCGCTGCTCGGCCAGGGCGGCGAGGTTGGCGTCGTTGTCCACCTGGATCGGGAAGCCGGGGTCGCGCAGCGCCTTGGCGAGGTCGCCGCCGAGGTCGGCGTCGCGCCAGCCGAGGTTGGGCGCCAGGCGGACGGTGCCCTGCACGTCGACCAGCCCCGGCACCGCCACGGCGAGGCCGAGCACCTGGCGCTCCTCCTTCGCCATGCGGTTGACCACCCGCCGGACGATCGCGCCGACGCTCGCCACCCCCTGGTTGACCGAGTCGCCGGCCGCGAACGAGCGCCGCCAGGTGAGCAGCCGCTCCCCCGCGAGGTCGGTGGCCACGGCGGAGACGTGGTCGACGTTGATCTCCACCCCGATGGCGGCGTAGGGGGAGCCGTCGAGGACGAGCATGGTGGCGGGGCGGCCGACGCGGTTCTCGGTGAGGCCGGTCTCGCGGACCAGGCGGCGGTCGATGAGGTCGGCGACCAGGCTGGAGACGGTCGCCTTGTTGAGCCCGGTGGAGGCCGCGATGTCGGCCCGCGAACAGGGCGCGTGCTCCCGGACGAACCGCAGCACGACCGCGAGGTTGGTGGCCCGTACGTCGGCGAAGTCGGCCGGCTGCGGGCCGGTCGTAGAAGTGATCAATATCAGCCCCGTTCCCGCCATGAGATGACCCAAGCATGCCGCATCGTGGGCCTCCTTCACCAACCTGTGACCGCTCCGGTCCCTTGTGGCCGCGCTCACAGTCTACTAATTTGTTTGGTCGGAATACCAACTAACTTTGAGGCTGATTTTCCTCGGGCCCTCCCGCCCGTCGAAGGGACGAGCCATGCCATCCACCCCCACCACCCGCCGCGGCTTCCTCGGCCTCGTCGGCGCGAGCATCCTGGTCGCCGGCTGCGCCGAGAAGCAGTCGGCGTCCAAGGGCACCGCCGTCGCGGCCGACAAGCTGAAGAGCCTGGTGCCGACGCGGGTCCCCTTCGAGATCCCCGGGCTCAAGCCCGACCTGCCCGGCAGCGAGTTCGTCGCGCCCGGCTTCCTGAGCCGCCCCGCCACCATGGTGCAGGCCGTCACCACCAAGCCGCTCACCAGCGGCAAGGAGGTGACCGCCATGACGCCGCTCTGGGGCACCGTGCCGCCCGGTCTCGGCGACAACTCCTACTACGACATCGTCAACGAGCGCCTCGGCGGCCCCGTACGCTTCAACATCTCCGACGGCAACACCTACGGGCAGAAGCTCAGCACGCTGCTGGCCAGCGGCGACGTGCCCGAGATGGTGTGCGTGCCGCAGTGGGAGCTCATCAAGATCGCGCACTTCACCGAGGCCGCCAACAAGCTCTTCGCCGACCTGTCGCCCTACCTCGCCGGGGACAAGGCCAAGGAGTTCCCGCTCCTCGCCAACTACGACACCGCCGCCTGGCAGTACAGCGTCTTCGGCGGCGTCCTCCAGGGCATCCCCTGGCAGAACGACCCCTTCCCGTTCGCCACCTTCGTCCGCCAGGACATCCTGGAGGAGCTGGGCCTGGAGCAGCCGAAGAGCGGCGACGACCTGCTCGCCCTCGGCAAGGCCATCACCGACCCGAAGAAGAAGCGCTGGGCCTTCGGCGGCGCCATGGAGCAGGAGATGCAGCGGGCCTTCGGCGCGCCCCGCGAGTGGCGCAAGAAGCCCGACGGCACCCTGGAGTACAAGTACGAGACCCCCGAATGGGCCGCCGCCATCGAGTTCATGACCAAGCTCTTCGCGGCCGGTCACGTGCACCCCGACATCGTGGCCAACAAGGACGCCGACAACAAGGGCATCTTCGGCAGCGGCCAGATGGTGATCTACCGCGACGGCCTCGGCTCCTGGCACGAGAACCTGGGCCGCTTCCAGCCCGACAACCCCAAGTTCGACCAGCGGATCGTCGCCCCCTACCCGGCCCAGGCCGGCGGGCGGACCATCGTGTGGCGCAACGAGCCCGCCAGCATGTTCGCCTTCATCAAGAAGGGCCTCGGCGACGCCCGCACCCGCGAGCTCATCGCGCTCGCCAACTGGACCTCCGCGCCGTTCGGCACCCAGGAGTACGAGCTGGTCTTCAACGGCGTCGAGGGCAAGCACTACACGGTCGAGGACGGCAAGATCAAGCAGACCGCGCTCGGCCGCAAGGAGGTCGCGCCCACGTACATGTTCCTGTCCGGCCGGCCCAGCGCCAACGAGAAGAGCCAGTACGAGGGCCTGGTCCAGGCCCTCTGGGACTGGGAGACGCAGGCCGCCAAGCTGCTGGAGAACGACCCCTTCGTCGGCATCAGGGTCGAGACGCCGTCCAAGATGGCGGGCCTCGTCACCCCCACCGAGGACAAGATGCAGGAGATCTTCCGCGGCAAGCGCCCGATCTCCGAGTGGCCGAAGATCGTCAAGGAGTGGCAGGACCAGGGCGGGAACGAGGCGCGCGAGTTCTACATGAAGGTCGCGCGCGAGAACGGGCGGCTGTGAGGGGCCCGGCGTGGGCGTGATGACCGCACGGCCGATCGACGTGGAAAGCCCACCGGCGCGGGACGCGCACAAGCTCACCTGGCGGGCCAAGCTCCGGCGCGACCGGTCGCTGCTGCTCATGAACCTGCCGATGCTGCTGCTGGTGCTCGCCTTCTGGTGGGTGCCGGCGCTCGGCAACGTCATCGCCTTCCAGGACTACAACCCGTACACCGGGGGCATCCTGGAGAGCCCCGTCATCGGCTTCACCAACTTCGCGCTGCTCCTCCAGGACCCGCAGTTCCTGCGCGCGATGCTCAACACGCTGTCGATCACCGCCTTCCAGCTCGTCTTCTACTTCCCCGTGCCGATCATGCTGGCGCTGCTGCTGCACAGCATCGTCTCGGCCCGGCTGCGGGCGTTCGTGCAGGGCGTGGTCTACATGCCGTACTTCTTCTCCTGGGTGCTCGTCGTGGCGATCTTCCAGCAGATGTTCGGCGGGGCCGGGCTGCTCGCCCAGCTCCTGCGCGAACGCGGCCACGAGGGCGTGGACTGGATGACGAACTCCGACACGTTCATCCTGCTCATCACCACCCAGACCATCTGGAAGGACGCCGGCTGGGGAGCGATCATCTTCCTGGCCGCGCTCAGCACCATCGACCCCAACCTGTACGAGGCCGCCGCCGTGGACGGCGCCCGCCGCTGGCGGCGCCTGTGGCACATCACGCTGCCCGGCCTGCGCCCGGTGATCGTGCTGCTGCTCATCCTGCGGCTCGGGGACGCGCTCAACGTCGGCTTCGAGCAGTTCATGCTGCAGCGCAGCGCGGTCGGCAGCGGGGCGTCGGAGGTGTTCGACACGTTCGTGTACTGGTCGGGGCTGCGTACCGGCGACCTGGGGTACGGGGCGGCGGCCGGCCTGTTCAAGGGGCTGGTCGGGCTGCTGCTGATCCTGGCGGCGAACCGGGTCGCGCACGCGCTCGGCGAACGAGGGGTGTACTCGCGATCATGACCACTCTGACCTCCCGGCCGGGGCGGCGGCCGGCCCGGCTGGCTCCCTGGGAGGAGCGGCCCTCCCCCGCCGGGCAGCTCGGCAAGGGCACGGTCGTCACGCTGATCGTGCTCGCCGTGCTCGGGCCGCTCTACACGATCGTCCTGACCAGCCTCAGCCCGGCCGCCACCGTGAACCGGGCCGGCGGGCTCGTGCTGGTGCCCGACGGCATCACCCTGGAGGCGTACCGGCAGATCTTCTCCGACACCGTGGTCAGCAGGGCCGTGCTCGTGAGCACGGGGGTGACCCTCGCCGGGACGCTGATCAGCACCGGGGTGAGCGTGCTGGGGGCGTACTCGCTGTCGCGCCCCGGCTCCTTCCTGCACCGGCCGCTGCTGTTCAGCATCCTGCTGATGTTCGTCTTCTTCCCCGGGATCATCCCCGTGTACCTGATGGTGAGCGGGCTCGGGCTGAAGGACAGCTACTGGTCGCTGATCCTGCCGACCGCCGTGTCGGCGTTCAACGTGGTGGTGCTGCGCTCGTTCTTCATGAACATCCCCGGCGAGGTGCTGGACAGCGCCCGCATCGACGGGGCCGGCGAGTGGCGCATCCTGTGGCGGATCGTGCTGCCGATGTCGAAGGCGGTGACGGCCGTCGTCGCGATGTTCTACGCCGTCGGCTACTGGAACGCCTGGTTCAACGCGATGCTCTACATCGACGACACCCGCAGGTGGCCTCTCGCGCTGATCCTGCGCCAGTACGTCGTCGACTCCAACCCGCTGCCGGCGGCGACGGCCGGGGTCACCGGGGACGCCCCGCCGACGCTGGCCATCAAGATGGCGATCGTGGTGATCGCGGTGCTGCCCGCCCTGATCATCTACCCGTTCGTCCAGCGGCACTTCACCAAGGGCGTGATCGTCGGCGCCGTCAAGGGGTGACGCCTCGTCAGGACGTCAGGAGGCGGTGGGCGGCGTACGCGGTGACGCCGTACGCCAGGTGCGGCACGACGTCCGAGATCCAGTCGGCGACCGACCACGAACGCGGGTCGGTGGTGCCCAGCAGCGTCAGCGGGGCGTTGGAGCCCACCATGGCGAGCGCGGTGAGCGCCGGCACCCCGACCGGCCACGACGGCCGGCACCGCGCGTCCGCGAGCCCGTAACAGAGCGCCGCCCCTGCCCCCGTGCCGTAGCCGAGCAGCGCCCCCAGCGCCTCCTTGCGGTTGTCCGCCCGCTCTCCCTCCCCGAGGTCCACATCGACCAGGCCCGCCATCCTGTCCACGGCCTGCTGGGGGGTGCTGCTGGCGGGGCGGGCGCGGATCGCCATGTCGAGGTAGGTCACGACGTTGAGCGCGCTGGTCCCGGCGGCTCCCGCGAGGAGCCCTCTCACGAGCGTGTGCATGCCCGCCCGCTACCCGGGGGTCCCTGCGTTACGCCCGCACACGTCCTGGGCCGGCCGGGCGCGGGGGCCGCGTGCGAGGCGGCGAGAGTCAGGTTCGAGGATTCGTCGGCAGAGGCGGTCACACGTCGAACTCGCCCCGACGAGCCCCCGACAGGAACGCCGTCCATTCCGCAGGAGTGAAGATCGGCCGGGCGCTGTCGGGAGCCGTTCTGAAGCTCAGTCGTGAAGACACCAGCATGAGATCCGTCAAGCGGCTTACGCTGTCGACGTGGTCCGGTCTGTGGTGTTCGACATCGGCGAGACGCTGGTCAGCGACGATCGGTATTGGGGGTCATGGGCTGACTGGCTCGAGGTATCCCGCCACACGATGTCGGCGCTCGTCGGCGCGGTGACGGCGCTGGGCTTGGACAACGCCGAAGCGCTCCGCATGATCCGCCCCGGCATCGACCTCCAGGCGGCGTACAGGGATCGTGAGAACGCCGGCCGGGGTGAGTATCTGGACGACACCGACCTGTACCCCGACGTGCGGGATGGGCTTCAGGCCCTGCAGGACATGGGCCTACGCGTCTGCATCGCCGGGAACCAGACAGCCAAGGTCGGCGAACTGCTGCGCGGCCTACGCCTTCCCGCTGACGCCATTGCCACCTCGGCGGAATGGGGTGTGGCCAAGCCGGATATCGCCTTCTTCGATCGCGTCATCAAGCTCGCCGGCGTGGCCCCCGGTGAAACGCTCTACGTCGGCGATCATCCTGTGAACGATGTCATTCCAGCCAAGGCGGCGGGCCTCGTCACCTGCCTCATCCGACGGGGGCCGTGGGGGCTTCTCTGGGGCGACGACCCGGCCGTACCCGCCGATCTGCGAATCAGCGGGCTCGCAGACCTTCCCGCTCTCCTGGAGCTGACCGGACGGAGCCCTGATGCCCTCGGCGAGGAAAAATAGCGCAGGCGCGGGAGATCGCATCGCGGCGATCCGCAGCACGCGCCGCATGACTCAGAGCGATCTCGCACGGGCAGCGAACGTTTCCCTCAGCATGATCCGCAAGCTGGAACAGGGAAGCCGAAACCCGGGCGACACCGTTCTCGATGCCATCGCCGCCGCCCTTGGTGTCGATCCGTCGCGGCTTCTGCATGGCACCAACCGCACAGACAGTCGGGTCCACGGCGCGATCCCCCTCCTGCGCCAGGCGATCACCACCTGCGACTTCCCCGACGAGGGCCCAGTGCGCCCACTGCCTGAGCTGCAAGTCGCCGCACGCGAAGCGGTCCGGTGGCGATTGGAATCCCAGTACGTCCGGCTGTCTCACGTGCTTCCTGAGCTGATCACGGAGCTCGTTCGAGGATGTCGGACGGCATCTGCTCTCGCACCGCTGTTGGTCACCTCGTACCGCGCGGCCGACGCAGTGGCCTACAAGTACGGCTACCTGGACCTGTCGGCCCGGCTGATCGACCTGATGCGCCGAACCTCCATGCTCGTGGATGACCCGCTGCTCGCGGCGTCGGTGGCTTACGTACGGACCGAAGTCTTCTTCGCCACGCACACCTACGGGGCGGGACTACGGGCCCTCGAATGCGAAATCGACCGCCTTCGCACGCGTACGGAAACGAGTCTCCAGTACATGGGCGTACTGGGGTCGCTGCACATGCGCGCTGCCGTCGTCGCGGCCCGCGCCGGTCAGGTGGAAGACGCCTTGAGCCATCAGGTCGAGGCTCAGCGGCTCGGCGGCATCGTCCCCGAGGGCATTTATTACGGGACGGCCTTCGGGCCGGACTCGGTGCGCATTCATGAGGTCTCGTTCGCCGTCAGCCTCGGCGACGGCCATCTGCGGCCTGCTCTCGACATCGGGGACACCTGGGCGCCACCGTCCAGCATGCCCGCCGAACGCCGGAGTGGCTTCTTCATCGAATTGGCGCGTGCCCGACTTTGGGCCGGCAAGAGAGACGCCGCCTTCGACGCGTTGAGAAGCGCACGCCGGATCGCGCCGCAACACACACGCGAGCACCGCTGGGTACGCGAGGACGTCGAGACGCTCCTGCGCCTCCACCGCGCCAGCAGTGACGAACTGTGCGCCTTCGCCGAATGGCTTGGCTTGTCCTGACGGCTCTCGCGTAACACACGGTGTGTCATTTCGCGTTTACTCTGCGCATCAGGATTGGGGTCGTCCAAGCCGGTGACGCAGGTAGGAGCCTCAAAACCACTGCCTGCTGACGCGGACCCGCCGCCGATGCCCTACATCGCCGACGGGTCCCTGATCAGGATGGTGGTCCTGACCCATGACCCACGATAGGACTGTCGCCGCCGATCGTCCGGTGTTCGCCGGATGGCGGATCATGCGCAGTGACGCCGGACGATTCTGGGCGACCCGCGAGCAACCGTTCCCCCGGGCGGTCGAGGACGCGGGCGCACACCGTACGGTCGACGCCGACGACCTGGTGAAGCTGTGCCAGGCCATCGCGGAGCAGGAGAGCATCGCTGAGCGGACTCGCCCATCCCTATGGATGGCCCGGTGACGGCGTCCGCCGCCGTTCTGGCTCTACCTGATGCCCTCGCGGAGGAGGACTGTCCAGGCATCTCGCCGCATCCTGCCGCGCCACGCCCGGAGCGTATGGCGCTGCGATGGATCGGGCAGGGCCTCGCGCCCGGCCGAGTCGTCGCGTACACCTGCTCCTGCCGCATGACCGCCTACGAGTTGGTCGCCTGCGGCGGCGTCTACCAGATCCGCCGCCGCACCCTTCCCCGCCGGGGCGTGCCACCCGTGTCCTGGACGGCCGAGCGGTGGCGGCGCGCGGAAGCGCTCGAATGGTGGCGCCGCCTGCTCTCCGGCCACGCCCGATAAGCCGCCCCGCCAGCCAGGGCGCTACCAGGCCGCCGAGCCGTACTTCCTGCGCGCCGAGGACGAGCCGCCACGAAGGGCATCTACTGAGCCCATAAGGCGGCAAGTTCCTGGTCCAGCGCATCTGATGGCCGGCATCCGGGCAAGAGGGCTTCCGAGCGGAGCAGGGCCCTTCTGGGGTCACCCCTCAGGCGAGGGCGCAGGTGAGGATGGGAGTGGTGGCGGTGCCGGAGCCGTTGAAACCGAACGAAGGTTCGTGGGGCGTGGCTCGTGCGTCAGCCACCGCAGATCTCTATGACCACGATGTTGTTTTGCGTCAGCTCCTGCGCAGCCTGCCGCCAGTCCGAGTCCGCGCAATTGACGATCACGGATTTTCGCTCGTCCGCTATGACCGTCGCCACGAACTTGTGGTCGGATGGATCAAAGGCTCGTAAGCCGTCAGGGATTTCCTCGTATGAGCCGTTGCCGTCAGGGGTAATGTGGACCTTCTGGACACGGCGCGGGTCTGCCTGTCGACGGTGCAGGTGGAGGAAGAAGTGATCGCCGAGCCCGGGCTGCCCCTTGAACGAGCAATATCTCTCGTACTCTTCGAAGATCTGCCCAGAGCCGTCGAGAACGACGATCGCGCGGCTCTCGGCGTGCTCCAGGAACTCGATCGCCGAGTTCGTGCAGCCAGAGCTCATGTGATCGGCCTTACCATTGGCAACGATCAGCACATTGGTGTCGATGACGACACGAGACGGGTGGTTCAACCGGTTTTCTCGTCAATCGCTCGGTTACGGGCTGCGCGGTTCATGGCGGCGGCCTCCTCGAACGGGTTGCCGAAGAAATCATCCGGCCAGTTCGTGATGTTACCGAAGGCGTCGAGGTCGAGCCGGTCGATCCTGGAGGCCGCACCATCCGTCTGGCAGAAGTAGAGCAGGCAGTCCTCGGGCTCGAGTCTTATCCCTCTGCCGACGTCCCTTTCGGCGATGCGACGTTGCAGGCGCGTGAGAAAGTGCTCGGAGTGACTCTCGACGACAACTTGGATGTTGCGGACCTTCGCCGCCTCAATGATCACGTCGGCGAGCCCGCTCTGCACCGCAGGATGCAGATGGATTTCTGGCTGCTCGAGAATGACCGTGGCCCCTTCCGGCGCATAGGCCAGCAGAACCAGCACTGGAAGTATCTGGCTGACGCCGAAGCCGACATCCGTGAGAAGAACAGGCGTGCTCCCGGCCGAGCGCGTCACCTGAACACGATAGAGAGTCCCTCTGTCGTCAACCGATTCCACCGCGAATGAATGAATCAGTCCGAGTTCTTTGAGCCAGGAGGCTACGTGCTCTTCCACAGTTATCAACCTCGTACGGCGTGGACCGTCTTTTCGCTTGACGAATCCACGCGCATTGGTCTTCCCGTCGGCCTGCGAGGCGATCAACGCCTCAACCGCGAGTTCACCTCTTCGGCCCACATCAATGGGCCGGCCTCCTGACCAGATGTACTGACGTGCGGGGTCCTGACGCAAGGGGCCAAGGTAGTAGACCCGGCTGCAGAGGTTCTCGAACTGAAGCTCAAGATCAGACAGGAAGGCAGCATTCTGATAATACGCTCGCACTTGGTCCGGAAAACTATAGAACTTTCCGGGCGAGGGCAGCGGCCACGGCCTCCCCTGGACGCGCTTGAACGGGTAATCGTTGGACTCCAGCGCGTACTCGTCCTTGCCGCTTCTGCTGCGCGTCAGCGAGAAGCGCAGGTCGCCGAGTCCGTACTCGACTCGTTGGACGACCGGAAAGTTTCGTATCTCGCGAACCCGGGTGGACAGACTGAGGTCGTCACTCGCGGCGATCGCGCTTCGCCGCTCGGTCTCCGTGTTCCGGATCTGGAAAGGCTCGTCCTCACGCCATCCGATGTCAATTCCGACGGTTCGATCAGAATCGTGCCGAAACGTGATGTCATTGAATGTTCCCAGGCTCACCAGCGATGCCGGCCCGCCCAGGTCGAAGACGCGGCCCCGATCCGCCGACTCCGCTGTCTGTTTGAGCAGCAGTATGCTTTGCAGAAAGCTCGTCTTTCCGGACGAGTTACTTCCGAAGAAGGCAGTGATAGGGCCGAACTGAATCTTTCCGCTATCCGCCCAAGCCTTGAAGTTTTGCAGCCTGAGATATGTTATCATCGACCTTCGTCTCTCCAGCGACCCACGCCGAGCGCCATAGCATTCCCAGCAGGCACTTTAGTGGTCATGAGCCGGGCAAGTCACCGATCTCGTGAGTATAAGAGGCATTCAAGCCTTGCGTTCGTGACCCTGAGGGCACGTCTTGGGCCGTAAGGCGGCAGAATTCCTGATCCAGCGCCCCTGGTGCTGGGCATCCGGGAGAGCGCGAGAGGGCTTCCAGCCCTCTCGCCCGGGGATCGGGGCGGAGCCTCGATCCCCGGGGAGGGGCGCCCGAGCGGAGCGAGGACCTTTTGGGGTGGGCTCCCGGCGGCCCACTTGGTGAAGGGGCAACGGGTGGGTGCCGGGGAGCCCACTTACTACGCGGGGGTGCAGGTGAGGGTGGGGGTGGTGGCGGTGCCGGAGCCGTTGAAGCCGAACGATGTGGAGGCGTTCGCCGCCAGGTTGCCGTTGTAGCCGACGTTCGTCACGGTCACGTTCGTGCCTGACTGAGTCACGGTGCCGTTCCACAGGGAGGTGATGGTCTGGCTGCCTGGCCAGGACCAGGTGACCTTCCAGCCGGTGATCGACGAGGAGCCGGTGTTCTGGACGGTGACTTCGGCGCCGAAGCCGCCCGGCCAGTTGTTGCCCGGCTTGTACGTGGCCGTGCAACCGGTGCCGGTCGTCGGGGTCACGGTCGGGGTGGCCGTCCCCGTCGGGGTGACGGTCGCGGTCGGGGTGACGGTCGCCGTCGGGGTGACGGTGACCGGGGGGCCGGTGCGGTCGCCGTAGATGATGCCGCGGCCGTTCGTGCCCAGGTAGACCCGGCCGTACACGCGCGGGTCGCCCGTCAGCGCCTCGCCCATGTTGCCCCACTGGTGCTTGTCGTCGTTGATGCGCAGCCAGCTCGACCCGCCGTCGTCCGAGCGGTAGAGGCCGGTGACGTTGTCGATCGTGGCGACCGTGTAGATCGCCTGGTACGTCCCGCCGGGCGCCGCCTTGCCGAAGCCGACGTTAACCGACTTGGTGATGCCGTTGACCTTGGTGAAGGACGTGCCGCTGTTGGTGGAGTGCCAGAGGCCGCCGTCGCCGGCGACCCACAGGTCTCCTTCGATGCCGGGCACGGCCTTGAACTTGCCGGTGGTGGGCAGGCCGGTGGCGGCGGTGGCGGTGAAGGTGGCGCCGCCGTTCGTGCTGAGGTAGAGGCGACCGCCGCTCAGGCCGTAGAACTTGTTCGCGTTGACCCGGTCGGACTCGACGACGGCGTCCGTCGGCAGGCCGGAGGCGGTCTGCCAGGAGTTGCCGTAGCCGACCGAGTAGGCGGGCGTGACGCCCTTGGGCGCCCACACGAAGCGGGAGCCGTCGGCCGCGGCGGCGACCGTGCCGCCCTCGTTGACGCCGCCCGGCTCGGTGCCCTGGAACCAGTTCGCGCCGCCGTCCGTGGAGAAGGCGACGTGGCTGTCGTTGGGGCGGTCGGCGTCGGTGAAGTTGCCGGCCCTGACCATCACCGACGGGTTCTTCTCGGCGTAGTCGAGGCTGGTGGTGGAGGTGAACAGCGGCTGGGTGAACATCATCGGCGGTACGGCGTCCAGGTTGGTGTGGCGGAAGCCGGCGATGTCGCCGAGGCCGCTGACCAGGGGCGCGCCGCTGGGCGGGCTGATCAGGTCGAGCACGGCGGTCTCCTCAAGCCCCTTGGCCATGGGCCGGATGGTGAACTGGCCGCCCGCGTCCCACTGGGTGAGGTTCTCGGTGCCGTAGACGGTGGCGCCGGTGCCGTACATCATGCGGTTGGAGTCGAACGGGTCGATCTCCAGCGACTCGGTCATCCAGCCGAGTTTGGGGGTGACCTCGGGCGGCTGCGGGTTGGTGCCGAAGGTCAGCCACGGGTTCTCGGTGATGTTCATGGTGTAGCGGAAGCTGCGGTTCGGGTACGACGTCCAGTCCCAGACCCGGGTCCAGGTGGCGCCGGAGTCGGTGGAGCGGAAGAAGATGACGTCCGGCCACCAGGAGATCTGGGTGGCGACCATGAGCGTGCCGGGCTTCTGCCGGTCGATGGTGAGGCCGCTGTAGCCGAAGTAGTCGTCGCTGGAGGAGGACGGGACGGGGCTGATCTGCGTCCACGTCCCGGTGGCGGTGGCGTAGCGCCACACGTCGCCCTTGCCCCCGTCGTACGGGCCGCCGGTGTCGCTGGTCGCGATGTACAGGTAGCCGTTGACGGTGTCGAGCACGCCCTTGTGGGCGATGTACCCGGTGGGCTGGCCGGCGAGGCGCGACCAGGTGGCGCCGCCGTCCGTGGTGCGGTAGACGGTGTTCTCCTTGTCGGCGACGCCCACGTAGATGGTCTTGGTGGCGGTGCCGGCGGTGGAGGAGCGCTTGTCGTAGGTCACCCAGACGACGCCGGGGCGGTGGCTGAGGTAGCCGTTGGGGTCGCTGGGGTCCTGGGCGTAGTTGCCGGCGTTGGGGAAGCTGGTGACCTTGGCCCAGGTGGCGCCGTAGTCGGTGCTGCGCCAGAGGCCGTTGCCGTTGGGGGCGCCGAAGTAGAGGACGCGGTTGTCGTTGGGGTCGACCGACAGCGCCTCGCCCATGCCGCGTCCCGGCATGTTGCCGCCGAGCTTGAACGGCAGCGCGGTGACCTGCCAGGTGTCGCCCTTGTCGGTGGAGCGGAGGATGGCACCGTTGTTGGGGTCCCAGCTGTTGGTGTACATGCCGACGGCGGCGTACACGCGGTTGGTCTGTACGGGGTCGGTGGCGAGGCTGATCACGCCGTTGTAGCCCCATTTGTCCCAGCCGACCCAGTCGAGCAGCGGGGTCCAGGACTTGGTGGACTGGTTCCAGCGGTACGCGCCGCCGATGTCCGTGCGGGCGTAGATGAGGTTGCGCTCGGCCGGGTTGAAGATGATCCCCGGGACGAACCCGCCGCCGTCGATCCGCACGTTCTTGTACGCGTACGGATCCGAGGCGACCGCCGAGACCGGCGTCATCCTGACGACGGCCACCACCAGGAGGACGGCGAACGTCGCCAGGCAGGCCAATAACCTTTTTCGCATGCGCGGCTCTTCCTTTCCGGGCACGCCGGAGGGCGGCCCCAAGGCGTCGGATGACCGCCATGCACGAGCAGAGTGCGAGACCCTGACCGTCTCCGCGCCTTCGCGCATGAGCTTCCCCAGAAGGCTCACACATCTCCGCGCCGATGGTCAATAGTTTGGATATACAACGAATTAAAGGAGCACAAGTGCCGCAGTTCGAGGACACTTTCGACGGCGACCGCCTGGACGAGACGAAGTGGATCCCCTCCTACCTGCCCCAGTGGAGCGGCCGGGAGGCGGCGCGGGCCCGCCACCGGGTGGGCGGCGGCCTGCTGCGGCTGCGCATCGAGGAGGACCAGCCGCCGTGGCATCCGGAGGCCGAGGGCGAGCTGCGGGTCTCCTCCCTCCAGACGGGCGTGTTCTCGGGTCCGGTGGGCAGCGCCGTCGGCCAGCACGGGCGCGGCGGCCTCGTGGTCCGCGAGGAGCAGACCGCGCGGCGGCTCTACACCCCGCAGTACGCCCGGATCGAGATGCGGGCGAAGGCCCTCGACGACCCGGACTCCATGGTCGCGCTCTGGATGATCGGCTTCGAGGACGCGCCGGAGCGCTCGGCCGAGATCTGCGTCGCCGAGATCTTCGGCAAGGACGTCGGCCGGGACCGGACCCGGGTCGGCATGGGCGTGCACCCCTTCGGCGACCCGTCGATCACCGACGACTTCACCGTGGAGGAACTGCCGATCGACGCCCGCGAGTTCCACGTCTACGCCGCCGACTGGACGCCGGAGCAGGTGTCGTTCGAGGTGGACGGGCGGCACGTGCGGACGGTGCGGCAGTCGCCGGCCTACCCGATGCAGCTCATGCTCGGCGTCTACGAGTTCCGTCCGGGCTCCGGCACATACCCGAAGGAGTTCATCGTGGACTACGTGCGAGGCTGCGCGTACGAGCCCCGTTAGCCGCCCAGAGCGCGATCGCGATGTAGAGGACCTGCTCGGGGACGCGCTGCCACAGCGGCGTGGCGGGCTCGCCGCCGAGCGTGACGTCGTTCAGCGCGGCGTGCACGTTCGCCGGCAGCATGGCGACGAACAGCAGCGCCAGGCAGATCCCTGCGGCCCGGCGGGTGCGCTCCAGCACGAGCCCGGCGGCCCCCCCCAGTTCCAGCACGCCGGTCAGGTGGACGACGAAGGCGGGGAACGGCACGAACGGCGGCACCATCGCCACCATGTCGGCGTGGTTCGGCATGATCGTCACGCTCGCCGGGACGAAGTGGGCACTGGCCGTCATGACCAGCATGACGGCCAGCCCGTGGGCGGCGCTGACCCGCCAGGTGGCGAACCGGGCCACGCCCAGCGCGCCCAGCGACCGGAACGCCAGGGTGGCGACCAGCAGGACGATTACCGTCATCACGACTCCCTATTGGATAGCAGCACTATCTGACTACTGGATAACTCTACTATCCAAAAGGGGTTCCGTGGCGGTCACGACCATGCTCGTGACCGCCACGGAACGTTCTCATCGGGCCAGGGCGAAGTCCTTCAGCCGCAGGTCGCCCTTGAACACCAGGTACAGCGCGCCCGAGCCGGCCTTCACCGTCGCGCTCACCGTCCCGTACTGGTAGATCCCGCCCGTGGCGGGCACCGGCACGGTGGCGAGCAGCGGGCCGGTCGGCGAGCCGGAGCGCACCTCGAACGAGCCGCCGCCCGCCGACGCCACCGCCGCCGTCAGCCGCGAGCCCCACGACGCCTTCGTGAACGACACCCAGTCGCCCGCCGAGCCCTCGACGACCTCGCCGGCGACCTTGCTCTCGTCGGCGAAGACGACACCGGAGTAGTCGTCGAAGTCCATGGCCCGGGTGATCCGCGTCAGGTCACGGACCGGGACGCTCTCGCCCCGCACGCGCAGCGTCGTCGTCTGCCTGATCCGGTCGGAGGCCGAGCCGACGAGCACGTCATGCGTGGCGGTCTCGACGACCCACTTGCCGCGCGTGTGGTCCCACACCGCGAGGTCGGACTTCTTCAACGGGAAGGTGACCGTGCGGCTCTCGCCCGGGTTGAGGGTGATCCGCTGGAAGCCGCGCAGCCGCTTGACCGGCTGGACGAAACGGGACTCGCGCTGGTGCGTGTAGAGCTGCACGACCTCGTCGCCACGGACCCGGCCGGTGTTGGTGACCTTGACGCTCACCTGCTCGCCCTGGACCCTGAGCGCCTGGTAGCCGAAGCTCGTGTAGCTCAGCCCGTGCCCGAAGGCGTAGAGCGGCCTCTCCTTCCCGTACAGGTAGGTCATGCCGGTCTTGGTCAGGTCGTAGTCGAACCTGCTCGGCAGGTCGTCGCTCGCCGGCCAGGTCTGCGTGAGCCGGCCCGCCGGGTTGACGTCGCCGAAGAGCACGTCGGCGACCGCGTGCCCGGTCTCCGCGCCCGCGTGCGTGGTCCACAGCAGCGTCGGCGCGTCCACGATGACCGGGTAGCTGGTCTCCAGCACCACGACGGTCCTCTTGTTGGCCTTGCGCACCGCCTCGATGAGCCGCCGCTGGCCCTCGCCGAGCTGCAGGTTCGGCCGGTCGTGGAACTCGCGGCCGGACACGAACGGGTGGCTGCCGACGACCACGACCGCGACCTCCGCCTTGGCGGCCTGCGCGGCGGCCTCGGCGATGCCGTCGGAGACGACCTCCTTGCCGAACTTCGCCGCCTCGGCCTTCGGGGCGAGGGCGAGGGCGCCGTCCGCGGTGACGGTCACGTACGGGTCGGACAGGCCGAACCAGCCCTCGACCGTCTCATAACCGGCGTACCGGATGAGGTAGCTGCCGTCGGACTGCCGCTCCAGAGCGAACTGCTGCTGCACGTACCAGCCGTCGGGCTCGGCGTCGTCGGTGTCGAGCGAGCGCCAGTCGCCGCCGAGCAGCTTGCCGTTGCCCGCGTTGCGCAGCGTGGAGACGCCGCCGGTCCAGTCGGTGAGGTCCCACTGGGAGGCGGCCGTGGGCGCGGTGTCGAGCAGCGCGGCGTTGTCGTCGGGGCCGGTGCCGGTGGCGGTGACGTACTTGCCGGAGGCCAGGTGCTTGAGCGCGACGCGCTCCAGCCCCTGCCCGGTGCTGACGTCGCCCACCCGCTCCTTGATCCCGGCCAGCGGCGTCACCTGGTACGGGAACTGCCCCGAGTACCAGTCGCGGTGCAGCCGGTCGGCCAGCGGCCCGACGACGGCCGCGGACCTCGGCCGGGCGAGCGGCAGCGTCCCTGCGTTGCGCAGCAGCACGGCGGCCTTGGCCGCGGTCTCCCTGTTGAGCTTCTGGTTCGCCGGGCTGTTGATCACCGCCGGCGTGATCTTCTTGTACGGCCCGCCGTCCGGGTCGAAGTGCCCGAGCCTGGTCCTGATCGACAGGACGTGCCGGACCGCGTCGTTCACGTCGGACTCGGCGATCAGGCCCTGGTCCAGCGCCGACTTGAGATGCGTGACCATCGGGCCGCTGTTGCTGTCGTCGATGGTGTAGCTGTCGAGCCCCGACTTGAGCACGGCGGCGAACGCCTCGGGCTTGTTGTCGTAGTAGTGCTCCAGGTCGGTGAGCGCGTGCGGCCCCCAGGCGTCGCTGACGTTGTAGAGGGTCTTGCCGGTCCACGAGCGCACCACGGCGTCGAGGTCCGGGTTGACGTGGTTCGGGCGGCCGTTGACCAGGTTGTAGGAGGCCATGACGCCGGTCGCCGCGTCCGCCGAGATCGCCGCCTTGAACGCCGGCTCGTAGTACTCGTGCTTGAGCTTGGGCGTCAGGTTGGAGGAGGTGATCCCGCGGTCGGTCTCGTTGTTGTAGGCGAGGTAGTGCTTCAGCACCGGCGCGGTCTTCAGGTAGAAGGGGTCGTCGCCCTGGAGGCCCTTGCCGTACGCGGTGGAGATCGCCCCCGTCAGGAGCGGGTCCTCCGAGTAGCCCTCCTCGTTGCGGCCCGCCCGCGGATCGCGCAGCAGGTCCACCACGGGAGCCCACACCTGCGTCCCCCACACCACCGGGTCGGCGGCGTTGTAGCCGCGCGCCTCGTCGCCGACGGCCGAACCGACCTTCCTGACGAGGGCCGGGTCCCAGGTGCTGGCCAGGCCGACGGCCTGCGGGAACACCGTGCCGCTCGCGAACTTCTGCCGCCAGCCGTCGTTGAGGTCGTTGGACCAGGCGACGCCGTGCAGGGCCTCGGTGCCGTTCTTGTGGTAGGCGATGCCGAGACGCGGGATCGCGGCCTGCGACTGGTGCAGCAGGCCCAGCTTCTCGTCCAGCGTGAGCCGGCCGAGCAGGTCGCCCACCCGCTGCTCCAGGGGCAGCCGCGGGTTCTGGAACGGGAAGTCCGCCGCCTGGGCGGGCGGCACGGCGAGCAGCGAGGCCGCCAGGGTCAGGGTGGCTGATAAGGGGACACGTGAACGCATGGGCACTCCGTCACTTGATGGCGCCGACCGTCACACCTCGGGTCAGCGTGCGCTGGAAGATCAGGAAGAAGGCGACCGCCGGGACGATGCCGAGCAGGGCGGAGGCGCTGGACATGGTGGCGTCCATGTACTTCTCCCCCTGGAGGACGGCGAGGGCGACGGGCACCGTCTGGGTGTCGTTGGAGATGAGGAAGACGAGCGGCAGGAAGAACTCGTTCCAGGTCCAGATGAAGAAGAAGATCAGCAGGACGTTGAGGGTGGGCCTGCTGATCGGCACCACGATCTGCCACAGGGCGCGCAGCCGCCCCGCGCCGTCGATGGCCGCGGCCTCCAGGATCTCCTTCGGGAACTGGCCCAGCACCGCGCTCAGCAGGTACGTGCCGAACGCCGCCTGGATCACGGTCATGACGATGATCACGGCGAGCTGGGTGTCGTACAGCCCCACGGCCTTGGCCAGGTAGTAGAGCGGGTAGGCGAGCGCCTCCTGCGGCAGCGTGTTGGCCACCAGGAACAGCACGAGGATCGACAGCCGCCCCTTGACCCGGCCGATGCCCAGCGCGTACGCGTTGAGCACCGACAGCACCACGGCGAGCACCGCCACGGACCCGCTGATGACGAAGCTGTTCCAGAGCTTGCCGCCGAAGCCGACCCGGTTCCAGAAGTCGGCCAGGCCCTGGAGGTAGAGCCCGTCCGGCAGGGCGAGCGGACCCGCCGTGCTGTACTCCGCCGGCGACTTGACCGCGTTGAGCGCCACCAGCGCGAACGGGAACAGCATGACGACCGCGAGCACGGCCAGCGCGGCCAGCACCGCCCAGCGCCCCGGCCCCCTCACTGCTCACGCTCCTGGACGCGCAGGAACAGGAACGTCACCACGATGATGATCAGCGCCAGCACCGTGGCGATGGCCGAGCCGTACCCGACGTTGCTCTTCTGGAAGAAGTTCAGGTACGAGAAGTACGACGGCACCATGGTCGCGTTGCCCGGCCCTCCCCTCGTCAGCACGAAGATCGGCCCGAACACCTTGAGCGCGGCGATCGTGCACGTCAGCAGCACCACGAAGATCTCCGGCCGGATCTGCGGGATCGTGATGTGCCAGAACCTCCGGAACCAGGAGGCCCCGTCGATCTCGGCCGCCTCGTAGTAGGCCGGATCGACGCGCTGCAGCCCGGCCATGAAGATGACGACCGGGTAGCCGAGCTGGAACCACACCATGACGGCCATGACCGTGGCGAGCGCCAGGTCGGGGTCGCCGAGCCAGTCGAGGTCCAGCCCGAGGATCTCGTTGACGGCGCCGTACGACGGGTGCAGCAGCCAGCCCCACACCACGCCGGCCACCGCCACCGGCAGGACCTGCGGCAGGTAGTAGGCCGCGCGCAGCGCCGAGGCCGTGCGCGGCCCGAACCGCTTGCCGATGTAGTCGAACAGCGCCGCCGCCAGCACGAGGCCGATCGCGGTCGGCACGACGGCCATCGCCACGATCAGCCCCACGTTGTGCTGGAACGACTGCCAGAACCGCTCGTCCTCCAGCAGCCGGGCGTAGTTGCCGAACCCGATCCAGCGCGGCGTGCCCACCCCGGACCAGCGGGTGAAACTCGCGCCCACGTTCATCAGGAACGGCACGACGATCACGGCCGTGAACAGGACGAGGCTGGGGACCAGGTAGAGCCAGTATCCCCTCGTGCGCACGCTCATTCAGTTGCCTATGTCGGCGAGGTTGTCCTCGTACGGCTTGGCGATCTCGTCCAGCACCTGCTCGGGCGTCTTGCTGCCGTTGATGAGGTTCTGGACGCCGGCCACGAGGACGTCGTAGTAGCCGGGGGCCGGCCAGTCGGGGTAGAAGGCCAGGCCGTCGGTGCTGGTGAGCTTGTTGAAGGTCTCGATCAGCTCCTTGCTCCGCGCGTCGGTGATCGCGGCCGGGTCGGCGGCCACGGGCAGCCCGCCGGAGTTGCCGAGCAGGTTCTGGATGTCCTTGCTCATGGTGATGTCGATGAAGTCGTAGGCCAGGTCCTTGTTCTCCGACTTCTCGGGGACGATCCACAGGTTGCCGCTGGAGCCGGGCGAGAGCGTGGCGCCGGGGAACAGGAAGTGCCCCCACTCGAAGTCCTTGATCGTGGAGGCGACGCGGCCGAACCACCAGCTCCCGCTGATCATCATCGGGAACTTGCCGTTCATGAACGCCACGCCCATGTCCTCGGCCTTGAGGCCGGAGGAGTTCTTGGCGATGTAGCCCTTCTTCACCCAGTCGGCGAAGGTCTGCGCGCCGTAGGTGAACTCGGGGCCGTGGAAGTCCACCTTGCCCTGGTAGGACTGGAAGGCCGACAGCCACGGCTTCTGCGCCTTGGTGAGCGCGAGCTGGTAGAGGATCTGCTGCGCCGGGTACTCGGCGCCGGCGTTGGCGATGGGCGTCACGCCCGCCTTGACGAAGGTGTCGAGGGCCGCCGTGAACTCCTCGAACGTGGCCGGGACCTGGACCTTGTGTTTGGCGAACAGGTCCTTGTTGTAGTAGACCATCACGAACTCGCCGTAGTTGGGGACGCCGTACCAGTTGCCGGAGCCCATGACGCCGCGGTCGTCGTACTTGGCGGTGGTCTGGAGGCCGCCCGGCAGGAGCTTGTCCCAGCCGCGCTTGGCGGCCTCCTCGGTGAGATCCGTCAGCAGGCCCTGCTTGGACAGCAGCCCGGCGGTGGCGTTGCCC
This sequence comes from Nonomuraea coxensis DSM 45129, assembly GCF_019397265.1. NCBI lineage: Bacteria > Bacillati > Actinomycetota > Actinomycetes > Streptosporangiales > Streptosporangiaceae > Nonomuraea > Nonomuraea coxensis. Next base: position 1,023,372 of record NZ_CP068985.1, on the reverse strand, counting down.
TTGTTGTACTCCATGATGTCGGGCGCCTCGTCGGAGTTCAGCACCATGCCGGCCGTCTTCTGGATCTGCTCGAAGCCCTTGGCCTCGAACTGGACCTTCACGTTGGGGTGCGTGGCCTCGAACTTCTTGATCGCCTCGTCCCACGCCTTGCCCATGGCGCTGTCGGCGCTCTCGTAGTGCCAGAGCTTCAGCACGCGCGGCTGGGAGCTCGACGCGGGCGCGGGGGTCTCCGAGCCCGAGCCGCAGGCCGACAGGACCAGGACCGCGGCGGCCAGCACCGCGGCGCCTCTGAATCTGACCATGATCCCTCCAAGGGGGGTGTTACCGAAGGACGGCCCGGGCGGGAGCTCCGGCCACCGGGACGATCTCGATCCCGGTGACGCGCTTCGGGCCGGTGACGGCGACGCGCAGCTCGTCGCCGTGCCTGGTGGCGACGGCGAACGTCACGCCGTCCTCGTCGTGCACGCTGGTGGTGCCGTCGCCGCCCCCGAAGGCGACGAGCGTGATCTCCTCCGGCACGGTCACGGTGTCGCCCGCGTCGGTGACGGGGATGAGCGCGCCGTGCCGGACGTACAGGGGGATCTGGTCGAGCGGCTTGGCGGCGGTGACGTACCGGCCGCCGCCCAGGGTGTCGCCGGTCCAGTAGTCGATCCACGTGCCGCGCGGCAGGTAGACCTGGCGGACGCCCTCCGGCGAGGTCATGGGGGCGACGAGCAGGTCACGGCCGAGCAGGTACTCGAGGTCGGCCTGCCAGGCGACCGGGTCCTCGGGGAAGTCCACGCAGAGCGCCCGCATCATGGGCGCGCCGGTGGCCGCGGCCTCGACGGCCGCCGAGTAGAGGTAGGGCATGAGCCGGTAGCGCAGCCTGAGCGCGGCCACGGCCTGCTCCTCGACGGCGGGGAACTCCCACGGCTCGCGGGTGGTCGTGCCGTGCAGGCGGACCAGCGGGGACAGGGCGCCGAACTGGGTCCAGCGGACGTACAGGTCGTCGCTGGGGCGGCCGGTGAAGCCGCCCGCGTCGTGGCTCCAGAACGGCACGCCGGACAGGCCGTGCGCGAGCCCGCCCCTGATCGTGCTGCCCATGGCGGCGTAGCTGGTGTAGGTGTCGCCGTTCCACTGGGCGCTGTGGCGCTGCCCGCCCAGGTACGACGAGCGCGCCCACACGAGGGAGTGCCCGTTGACCTCGCGGGTGACGTCGGCCACGGCGTCGTTGAACAGCAGGGTGTAGACGTTGTGCAGGTCGGTGCCGGTCATGCCGTTGGCGGCGACGGCGTCGGCGGGGACGCCCTCGGCGAAGTCGGTCTTGAAGGCGTCCACGCCCTGGCGCAGCAGGTCGCGCAGCAGGCCCTGGAACCAGGCGACGGCGGCCGGGTTCGTCAGGTCGACGATGCCGCAGGCGGGGAAGGAGCCGTGCCAGCAGTCGGCGACGTACGGCTCACCCTGCTCGTTCTTCAGGAAATATCCGGCTTTGGCAGCCGGCCCGAACGCCGGGCTCAGGTGCGACACGTACGGGTTCATCCACAGGCAGACCTTGAACCCCATCCCGTGCAGCTCGTCCAGCATCCGCTCCGGCTCGGGGAAGTTGACCGGGTCCCACCGCAGGTCCGACCAGTGCCCGTCGCTCTGCCAGTACGTGTCCAGATGCAGCACGTCGCACGGGATCCCGCGCTCCCTGATCGTCCGCGCCCGGTTCAGCACCCGCTCCTGGCTGTCCACGCAGAACCCGGAGGAGATCCAGGTGCCGAACGCCCACTTCGGCGGCAGCGCCGGCCGGCAGGTCAGCCGGTCGTAACGGTCGAGGATCTCCGGCGGCGTCGGCCCGGCGATCACGTAGTAGTCGAGGACGTCGTCGGGCACCACCAGCTGCACCACGCTGTGCGTGGACTGGCAGACGTCGAACTCGCTCGGCGCGCCGCTGTCGAGCAGGACGCCGTAGCCGCGGCTGGACAGGTAGAGGGGGACGTTCTTGTAGGCGCGCTGCGACTCCGCGCCGAAGGCGTCGAAGTTCCACATGAGCGGCCGCTGCCCGCGCTTGTCCAGCCGGGTGAACGACTCGCCGAAGCCGGTGAACGCCTCGTCGGGCGCGGCGGCGAAGCTCTCGTGGTAGGCGACGGCGCTCCCGCCCGCGCTGGAGCGGCCGAACGGCAGCGTGCGCAGCCGGCCGCTGATGTCGGTGTGGCCGCGGTCCTGCTCGACCAGCGTCCGCCCGGCGGCGTCGGTGAAGCGCAGGTGCCACGGGGCGAGCCTGATCTCGGCCCGGAGCGGGCCCGCGTCCACGACGATCGGCTCGCCCGGTGCGACCCCGGCACGGGCCCCTGAGTACGTGCCGGGGTTCACCAGCTCGATGGCCGCCGCCGAGCGGGGGCGGGCCGCCGCGTCCTCCGACAGCCGCACCCGGATCACGCCCTCGCCGGCCACGCCCACCTGGACGACCAGCGTCTCCTCCGCCGTGGTGACCGCCTTGAGCATCACCTCGGCGCCGTCGGCCGCGACCAGTTCGGCCGAGATCACCGCCGACAGGCCGCCCTCGCCTCGCGTACGGACCGGCAGCTCCGGCGGATCCGCGACAAAGTACTCGTGCGCGACCAATGGGGGGCGATAGGGCATGGAAGCTCCTTTGAACGGCTGCGCCAACTCCGTGAGTTAGTTTGGTGCCCATACCAACAAACGTCAACGGTGAGCCGTCCAGGGACGCGGGTTCTCAGGTCGCGGTGGAGATGACCACGCGGCGGTTCTTGGCGCGCCCCGCCGGATGGTCGGAGCCGTCCGGCCTGGTGTTCGGCACGACCGGCTTGGTCTCGCCGTATCCCCGCGCCTTCAGCCGCGACCGTTCGAGGCCGCCCTCGGTCGCCAGCCACTCGACGACCGCTTGGGCCCGCCGCTCGGACAGCGCCTGGTTGTAGGCGTCGTCGCCCTTGGCGTCGGTGTGCCCGTCGACGCTGATCGGCGCGCCCGCCTCCGCCTTCTCCGCGATCTCCCTGACGACGCGCCTGAGCTCGGCGGCGGCCGCGGGCTTGACGGCCGCCTCGTCGAAGTCGAACAGCACGTCGGCCTTGAAAGTGAAGGCGATCGAGTCGTCCCCCTCCAGGACCTCGCTCTCGCCCACCTCGTACGCCTTCAGCTCGGCGGCCGGGATCTCCACCGCGGGCACCTCGACCGCCGGCACCTCCAGCGCGGGCACCTCGACGGCCGGGACGCACTCGTTCCGGTCGTTGCAGGCGCGCGGCCGGATCAGGAAGGGCCGGATGAGGAACGGCCTGATCAGGAACGGGCGGATGATGAACGGCCTGATCACGAACGGCACGATGCCGCCGCCCTTCGGCTTGACCTGGCACACCTCAGGCGTGGAGACGCCTTCGGCGTGCCGCGCCTCGGCCCGCCTCCCCTCGGCCCGGACCGGGTCGAGCTTGATCCCGCCCGCGTTGACGCCGGGTATCTCGACCGGCGGGATCTCCACGGCCGGGATGGACACGGGCGGGATCGACGCAGCGCCGAGGCAGCCGCCGGGGGCCGGGGCGATCTCGGTGCACTGGGCGGGGATGCGCTGCCCGGGAATGTCGACGCCGGGGATGGTGACGGCGGGAACGGTCGTGCCGCCGAGCTTCGCCTCCGGGATGACCACCGGGTCGGCGTGCACGGGCGGGATGTCGATCGCCGGAAGGAGCTTCCCGTTCGGGCAGTGCGCCGGCTCGGGGGCGGTCGTGGTCCGCGTCGCTGCGGTCGGGGTCGGCGCGGCCGGGCCGCCGGACGCCTGGGCGGTCGCGCTGGAGCCGCGCGAGCTCGCACTCACCGGCGGCTGGCGCTCCTCGCCGCCCCCGCCCGTCGCGTCAAGGCCGCACGCGGCCATCACCACGACGAGCAGCAGGGCTAGATCCCGGAGTCGGTCTGCGGCTGCATGAGGCGGCGGGCGGCCTCGGTGACCGAGCCGGACAGCGACGGGTAGACCGCGAACGTGTGCGCGAGCTGGTCGACCGTCAGCCGCTGCTGCACGGCCACCGACACGGCGAGGATCAGCTCGGAGGCGCGCGGCGCCACCACGACCCCGCCGAGCACGATGCCGGTGTGCGGGCGGCAGAACAGCTTGACGAAGCCGTCGTTGAAGCCCTGCATCTTGGCCCGCGCGTTGGTCGCGAGCGGCAGCTTGACGACGTTGGCCTCGATCTCGCCGGCCTCGATCGCCCGCTGCGCCACGCCGACGGCCGCGATCTCGGGGTCGGTGAAGATGTTGGAGGCCACGGTGGCCAGCCGCAGCGGCTGCACCGCCTCGCCGAGCGCGTGCCACACCGCGATGCGGCCCTGCATGGCGGCGACCGAGGCCAGCATGAGCACGCCCGTGCAGTCGCCGGCGGCGTACACGCCGGGCGCGGAGGTGCGCGAGACCTTGTCGACCTTGATGAAGCCGCCCCGGTCGAGCTGGACGCCGGCCTCCTCCAGGCCCATGCCGGAGGTGTTGGGCACCATGCCGACCGTCATCAGCGCGTGCGTGCCCTCGGCCGTGCGGCCGTCCTCCAGCGTGACCACCACGCCGTCGGCGGTGCGCTTGACGGAGGAGGCCCGGGAGCGGCCCATGACGTTCATGCCGCGCCGGCGGTAGACCTCTTCGAGCACCTCGGCGCCGTCGGCGTCCTCGTTGGGCATCATGCGGTCACGGCTGGAGACCAGCGTGACCTCCGAGCCGAGCGAGCGGTAGGCGCCGGCGAACTCGGCCCCGGTCACCCCTGAGCCGACCACGATCAGGTGCTCGGGCAGCTCGTCGAGGTCGTAGAGCTGCCGCCAGGTGAGGATGCGCTCGCCGTCGGGCTCGGCGCCCGGCAGCACGCGCGGCGTCGCGCCGGTGGCCACGAGCACGACGTCGGCCCGGATCGTGCGGTCGCCGGCCCGCACGACCTGCGGATCGACCAGCCGGCCCCGGGCCCTGATGATCTCGACGCCCTCGGCCTCGACCCGGGCCCCGATGTCGGCCGACTGGGCCCGCGCCAGCTCCTTGACCCGCTTGTTGACCAGCGGCAGATCGACGCCGACCGTGCCGGCGTCGCCGTCGTGGCCGCCGTCGAAGGAGATGCCCAGCGAGGGCGCGTCGAGCAGCGCCTGCTTGCGGACGGAGGTCGCGATCAGCGTCTTGGACGGCACGCAGTCGGTCAGCACGCACGCGCCGCCCGGGCCGTCCTGCTCGACCATCGTGACCTGCCCGCCTAGCTGAGCGGCCACCAGCGCCGCCTCGTAGCCGCCTGGTCCGCCACCGATGATCACGATCCTCGTCACCTGTCCATTCTCGCGCATGGTACGGCGTGACATCGAACGGGTCGGCCCTCCAGGCGCTAGTCTTGGCTGCTGTGCCTGTGTACGCCGCCTACGGCAGCAACCTCGATCCAGAGCAGATGGCCATGCGCGCCCCGCACTCCCCCATCCGGGGTGTCGGCTGGCTGCCCGGCTGGCGGCTGACCTTCGGCGGGCACGACCCGGCCTGGGGCGGAGCGCTCGCCACGATCGTCGAGGACCCTGACGCGCACGTGTTCGTCGTGCTCTACGACGTGCCCGAGTGGGAGGAGACCTCGCTCGACCAGTGGGAGGGCGCAGTCCGCGGGGCCTACCACAAGGTGCGGCTGCGGGTCCAGACGCTCGACGGCGACGTTCTCGCCTGGTTCTACGTGCTCGACGGCTACGAGGGCGGCCTGCCCTCGGCCCGCTACCTCGGGAGCCTCGCGGAGGCGGCCGAGCGGGCGGGCGCCCCCGACGACTACGTCAAGGAGCTGCGGGAGCGCCCCTGCACCTCGTTCTGAGCGGTCAGCGCAGCGGCTGGTCCTTGGTCTCGCGCAGCACGAAGACGTAGACCAGCGTGGAGACCAGCGCCAGCGCCGACATGTACCACGGGAAGAGGCCGGGGTTGCCGGCCTCCTGCAGCGCCGTGCCGATGAGCGGAGCAGTTCCGCCGAAGATCGCCACGGTCAGCGAATACGGGAACCCGGCCCCCGCCGCCCGCACCCGGGTGGGGAAGAGCTCGCTGTTCACCGCGGCCGAGACCGAGGTGAAGCAGCCGAGGAAGACCATGCCGACGAGCTGCACGGTCAGCAGGCTGGCGTAGGACGTGGTGAGCAGCCCGAGCAGCGGCACCGGCAGGACCATGAACCCGAGACCGAACGCGATCAGCATCGGCCGCCGCCCGACCCGGTCCGACAACATGCCGAGCAGCGGCTGCAGGACCATGAAGAAGACCAGCGAGACGGTGCCGATCTGGAGCGAGTCCGCCTTGTCGAAGCCGACGGTGATCTGCGCGTACGTCGGCAGGAAGCTGGTCCAGGTGTAGTACGCCACGGTGCCGGCGACCGTGATGCCGACGATGGTGGCCGCCGAGCGCGGGTGGTGCCTGAGGAACTCGAACATCCTGGGCCGCTCGGTCTCGCCGCGCCTGATGTCCTCCGCCACGGCCGAGGTCTCGTCGGCGCCCTTGCGGATCCACAGGCCCACGAGGCTGAACACGGCGCCCACGACGAACGGGATCCGCCAGCCGTAGGAGCTCATGTCGCTCTCGGCGAGGACCGTGGCCAGCAGCGCCGCCAGGCCGGAGGCGAGGAGCTGGCCGATGGTGGTGCTCACGTACTGGAAGCTGGAGAACAGGCCGCGGCGGCCGGGCGGGGCCGACTCCACCAGGAACGTGGTCGCGGCGGCGAACTCGCCGCCCACCGACAGGCCCTGCACCAGCCGGGCGAGGGTCAGGATGACCGGCGCCAGCACGCCGGCGGCCTCGTACGTCGGGGTCACCCCGACCAGCAGCGAGCCCGCGCCCATCAGCACGATGGTGAACGTCATGGCGGACTTGCGGCCGTAGCGGTCGGCGAACGCGCCGACCAGCAGGCCGCCGAGCGGGCGCATGAAGAACCCGACCGCGAAGACCGCGAACGAGCTGAGCAGCGGCACCAGGCTGCTGGCCGCGCCGCTGGGGAAGATCTGGGCGGAGAAGTAGACGGCGAGGAAGGTGTAGGCGTACCAGTCGTACCACTCGACGACGTTGCCGACGCTCGCCGCCATGAGCTGACGGACCCGGCTCTTGGGGATGCCGAGCGGTGATCGCGACAGAGGGGGAGTCGCCACGAAGGCTCCTTTGCTGACATCGGTCAAATATCTCGTTACTCTTTTACTTTCCAGACACAGAGAGGGCAACAGGTGGACGATCTCGACCGGCGCCTGGTCGCCGCCCTCCAAGTGAGCCCGCGCGCGTCCTGGGGTGAGATCGCCCGCGTGGTCGGCGAGCACGAGCGCACGGTCGCGCGCCGCCTCCAGCGCCTCATCGCCGAGGGCGTGGTCCGGGTCACCGCCATCCACGACGACCTCCGCACCGGGCACGGGCGGCCCGCGCACCTGCACGTCCACGTGCGGCCCGGCACCGCGCCCAAGGTCGCCGAGGCCCTCGCCGACCGGCCCGACACGCGCTCGGTCTACGCCCTGACCGGCGCGGCCGACCTCGGCTGCGAGCTGGTCTCGCCGTCGCGGGAGGCCCTGCACCGCACCCTGTCCGCCGAGATCAGCGCCATCGGCGGGGTGCTGCGGACGCGGACGCAGGTCGTCCTCCACACCTTCCGCACCGTCGCCGAGTGGCACGCGCCCTACCTGACCGAGGAGGAGGTCGCCGAGCTGAGCCCGCCGCCGCCCCCGGAGGGGCTGCCCGGCGTCGATCGGCTGACACCTCTGGAGCAGGAGATCGCCGAGCTGCTGACCGCCGACGGCCGCATCGCCTACACCGCCGTCGCCGAACGCCTCGCCGTGTCCGTCCCGACCGCCCGCCGCCGGATCGCCTCGCTGCTGGAGCGGCGGCTGCTGCGGCCCCGCGCCGAGATCGAGCCCGCGCTGCTCGGGCTGGAGGTGGAGGCCATGCTGTGGCTCAAGGTCCGGCCGTACGCGCTGGACCTGGTCGGGCAGCGGCTGGCCGGGCACCCCGACGTGCGTTACTGCGCGGCCACCTCGGGCACGCACTCCCTCGTCGTCCAGGTGGTCACCGCCCACGAGGCCGACCTCTACCGTTTCATGACGGGCGTCGTCGGCTCGTACGACGAGATCGCCGACACCGACCTGACCCTGATCACCCGCGCCTACAAGCGCGGCCACCTCCGCAAGTCCGGACTGCTCACCCTGGAGAAGACGCCATGACATCTGCCGAGTCCCTGTCGCCCGCCGAGAAGGAGGTCGCCGACCTCTGCGTGGAGCTGATCCGCGTCGACAGCAGCAACTACGGGGACGGCAGCGGCCCCGGCGAGCGGGCCGCCGCCGAGGTCGTCATGGCGCGGCTGGCCGAGGTCGGCGTCGAGGCGACCTACGTGGAGAGCGGGCCGGGCCGCGGCAACGTCGTCACCCGCGTGGAGGGCACCGACCCGTCGCTGCCCGCGCTGCTCGTGCACGGCCACCTGGACGTGGTGCCGGCCAACGCCGCCGACTGGTCGGTGGACCCGTTCGCCGGGGAGGTGCGCGACGGCTACATCTGGGGCCGCGGCGCGGTGGACATGAAGGACATGGACGCGATGATGCTGGCCGTGCTGCGCCAGCTCAAGCGCGAGGGCCGCCGGCCGCGCCGCGACCTCGTCTTCGCCTGGGTGGCCGACGAGGAGGCGGGCGGCGTCCACGGCGCCAAATACCTCACCGCCCACCACCCCGAGCTGTTCGAGGGCGTCACCGAGGCGATCAGCGAGGTCGGCGGCTACTCGCTGGAGGTGGACCCGTCGCTGCGGCTCTACCTCATCGAGACCGCCCAGAAGGGCCTCGCCTGGATGAAGCTGATCGCCGACGGCACCGCCGGGCACGGCTCGATGCTCAACGGCGACAACGCGGTGACCGAGGTCGCCCGCGCGGTGGCGCGGATCGGTGAGCACGACTGGCCGCTGACGTACACGCCGACCGTGCGCACCTTCCTCACCGAGGTGGCGGACGCCTTCGGCATCCCGTTCGACGAGGCCGACCCGCGGCCGGTGCTGGACCGGATCGGGCCGCTGGTGCGCTTCGTGGGCGCGACGCTCCGCCACACCGCCAACCCCACCCAGCTCACCGCCGGCTACAAGTCCAACGTCATCCCCGGCCAGGCCACGGCGGTGATCGACGGGCGCTTCCTGCCCGGCTTCGAGGAGGACTTCTTCAAGACGATCGACTCGCTCCTCGGGCCGAAGGTGCGGCGCGAGTCCATCCACCACGACATCGCGCTGGAGACGACGTTCGACGGGGCGCTGGTGGAGTCGATGATCGCGGCGCTGAAGGCGGAGGACCCGACGGCGCGGGCGATCCCCTACTGCATGTCGGGCGGCACGGACAACAAGACGTTCTTCGCCGACCTGGGGGTGCGCGGGTTCGGGTTCGTGCCGCTGCGCCTGCCCGCCGGGATGGACTTCGCGTCGATGTTCCACGGCGTGGACGAGCGGGTGCCGGTGGAGGCGCTGCAGTTCGGCGTTCGGGTACTGGACAGGCTGCTCCTAAACTACTGAGATGTGAGCAAAGACGCATACACCCTGGCCAGTGAGGCCGCCGCGGCGCTGCACGCCGCGACCGGCCTCGACACCTTCGACGTGGCGCTCGTCATGGGGTCGGGGTGGGTGCCCGCCGCCGACGCGATCGGTGAGACGGTGAGCGAGGTCCCGTTCACGGACCTGCCCGGATTCCGGGCTCCGGCGGTGGCCGGGCACGGCGGCAAGATCCGCGTCGTGCGCACCGCCGCCGGCCGGCACGCCCTGGTCTTCCTGGGGCGCACGCACCTCTACGAAGGGCTCGGCGTGGACGCCGTCGTGCACGGCGTGCGCACCGCCGCCGCGGCCGGCGTCCGCACGCTCGTCCTCACCAACGCCGCGGGCGGCCTGCGGCCCGAGACGCAGAACGTCGGCGACCCCGTCCTGATCAGCGACCACATCAACCTCACCGGCGCGAACCCGATCACCGGTACGACCTTCATCGACCTCACCGAGGTCTACTCCAGCCGGCTGCGCGCCCTGGTCCGCGAGGTGGACCCCACCCTCGCCGACGGCGTCTACGTCGCCTTCCGCGGCCCGACGTACGAGACGCCCGCCGAGATCCGCATGCTGCGCACCCTCGGCGGCGACATGGTCGGCATGTCCACCGTGCTGGAGGCCATCGCCGCCCGCGAGGCGAACCTCGAGGTGCTCGGCGTCTCCCTCGTCACCAACCCGGGCGCGGGCCTGGCGGGCGAGCCGCTGAACCACGAGGAGGTCCTGGAGGTCGGCCGCGCCACGGCCGCCCGCATGGGCGTGCTGCTGGCCAAGGTGGTGGACAAGCTGTGAACCTGATCGAGCAGGCACGCGCCTGGCTGGCCCAGGACCCCGACCCCGACACCCGGGCCGAGCTGGCCACGCTGATCGAGCGCGAATACCTCGACGCGCTGCTGGAGCGTTTCGGCGCGAAGCTGGAGTTCGGCACCGCGGGGCTGCGCGGCGAGCTGGGCGCCGGGCCCAACCGGATGAACCGGGTCACCGTCATGCGCGCCGCCGCCGGGCTCGCCGCGGTGCTCGGGCCCGGCAAGCACGTCGTCATCGGCTACGACGCCCGGCACAAGTCCGACGTGTTCGCCCGCGACACCGCCGCCGTGCTGACCGGCGCGGGGCTGCACGCCTCCCTGCTGCCCCGGCCGCTGCCGACGCCCGTCCTCGCCTTCGCCGTCCGTCAGCTGGGGGCCGACGCCGGGGTGATGGTGACGGCCAGCCACAACCCGCCGCGCGACAACGGGTACAAGGTCTACTGGGGCGACGGGTCGCAGATCGTGCCGCCGATCGACAGCCGCATCTCGGCCGCCATCGACGCGGTCGGCCCGGTCGACCAGCTCCCGCTCGGCGCCCCCGGCACGCTGACCGAGCTGGGCGACGGCATCGTGGACGACTACCTCGACGCGGTCACGGCGCTGCCGCTGGGCGACGCCCGCGACCTGTGGGTGGCGTACACGCCGCTGCACGGGGTGGGCGCGGCCACGCTCACGGAGGCGTTCCTGGCCGCCGGCTTCCCTTCGCCGATGTCGGTCGAGGAGCAGCGCGAGCCCGATCCCGACTTCCCGACCGTCGCCTTCCCCAACCCGGAGGAGCCGGGCGCGATGGACCTCGCCGTCGCCCTGGCCGCCGCGCGCGGCGCGGACCTGGTGCTGGCCAACGACCCCGACGCCGACCGGTGCGCGGTCGGCGTGCCGCTGCCCGGCGGCGGCTGCCGCATGCTGACCGGCGACGAGCTCGGCGGCCTGCTGGCCGAGCACGTCATCACGCACACCGCCGGCGACCGCATGGTGGCCACCACGATCGTCTCCTCCACCCTGCTCGGCAAGATCGCCGCCGCGCACGGCGTCCGGTACGGCGAGACGCTGACCGGCTTCAAATGGATCATCAAGGCCGGTCCCGGCCTGGTGTTCGGCTACGAGGAGGCCATCGGCTACAGCGTCGGGTCCGACGCGGGGCTGCCGGTCCACGACAAGGACGGCATCGGGGCCGCCCTGACCGTGGCCGCCGTCGCCGCCGCCGCCAAGCGCGACGGCCGTACGCTGCTGGACCTGCTGGACGACCAGGCCCGCCGCTACGGACTGCACGCGACGACGCAGCTCTCCTTCCGCGTCGCCGAGCTCTCCCTGATCGCCGGCGCGATGGAGCGGCTGCGCGCCGACCCGCCGTCGGAGCTGGGCGGGCGCAAGGTCCTCGGCGCGGACGACCTGGCCGAGGGCGAGGGCGGCCTGCCGCCCACGGACGGCCTGCGCTACCGCCTGGAGGGCGACGCCCGCGTGGTGGTCCGCCCGTCGGGCACCGAGCCCAAGCTGAAGTGCTACCTGGAGGTGGTCGTCCCGGTGACGGGCGAGGTCGCCGAGGCCCGCGCCACGGCCACCGCCGCCCTCAACGCCGTCGGGGCCGATCTCACGGTGGCACTCGGGCTCTGATCTATGGCCATTCGCCATGGATTGAGGTATTTTCGCGACAGATGTACGACCGAACGTTCGGTAGGAGCCGCGATGGACCTCAAGGACCGGGACGCGGACGCGAACCGGCGCATCAGGACGGCGGCGGTGCTGCTGTTCGCCCGGCGCGGCTACGCCGCCACCAGCGTCCGCGACCTCGCCCGCGAGGTCGGCATGACCAACGCCGGCGTCTACCACCACGTGGCGAGCAAGGAGGCCCTGCTCGCCGACCTCATGCGGGGCGCGCAGCAGGGCCTCATCGACGCCACCGAGCACATGCTGCGCGACGTGTCCGCCCCCGCCGACCGCCTGGCCCTGCTGATCAGCTCGCTCACCGCCACCCACGCCCTCAGCCCCATGACGACCCGGGTCATGGACGGCGAGCTCCGCTCCCTGACCCCCGGCTCCCCCGCCCGCGACGAGATCATCGCCCTGCGCGACGCCTACGAGGACCACTGGCGGCGTGCCATCGCCGACGGCGTCGCCGGCGGTGTCTTCCACATCGCCGACCAGCGGCTGACCCGCCTCGCCCTCATGTCCATGTGCACCGGCACCAGCGAGTGGTACCGCCCCGACGGGGACTCCACGCTGGAGCAGGTGTGCGCCGAGTTCGTGACGATCGGGCTGGCCGCCGTACGCTCCTCCGTCCGGGTCGCCGCCGCCCCCGACCTCTCCCTGCTGCCCGCGTTCCCCTGGGAGCCGCCGGATGTCAGAAACGATCCCCCACCTGTTGAGGCAGGCCGCTGACCGACACGGCCGCCGCGAGTTCCTCCGCTTCCCCGGCCACCTCTCGCTGACCTTCGCCGACGCCGACGCCGCCGTGGACCGGCTGGCCGGGGCGCTCGCCGCGCGCGGCGTCCGGCCCGGCGACCGGGTCGCGATCATGCTGGACAACGTCCCCGGCTGGCCGCTCACCTGGCTGGCCACCCTCAGGGCCGGTGGCGTGGCCGTGCCGGTCAACGTCCGCTACCGGGCCGCCGACCTGCGGCACGTGCTGCGCGACTCCGGGGCCGTCGCCACCGTGACCAGCGCGGAGCACGCCCCGCACGTCCCCGGCACGGTGCACCTGTTCGACGCGCTCGACGGCGACGCGCCTCCGCCCGGCGTCGCCGTCACGCCCGATGACGTCGCCAACTTCCAGTACACCTCCGGGACGACCGGCTTCCCCAAGGCGTGCCTGCTCACCCACGACTACTGGGTGCGGACCGCGCGCATCCTCGCCGAGGCCGTACGGGTGCGCGACGACGACGTGCTGATGATGGCGCAGGCGTTCTCGTACATGGATCCGCAGTGGGCGACGCTGGTCTGCCTGGTCGGCGGCATCCCGCTGGTCGTGCTGCCGCGGTTCTCCGCCTCCGGCTTCTGGCCGGCGGCGCGGGAGCACGGGGCGACGCTCACGTACGTGCTGGGCACCATGCCGCTCCTGCTGCACAAGCAGCCGCCCGCCCCCGAGGACCGGGCGAACAGGATGCGCCTCGTGCTCTGCTCCGGCATCCGCCCCGGCCTGCACCGGGAGTTCGAGGAGCGCTGGGGCGCGCCCTGGCGCGAGCTGTACGGCTCCACCGAGACCGGCCCCGACCTGCTCGTCCCGATCGACGACACGGAGTGCGTCGGGACCGGCGCGATGGGCCTGCCGCCGCCCGGCAAGGAGGTCACGCTCGACGAGGAGACCGGCGAGATCCTGGTCCGCGGCGTGCCCATGATGAAGGGCTACTGGAACCATCCGGAGGCCACCGCGACGGCCTTCCGCGGCGGCTGGTACCACACCGGCGACCTCGGCGTCCGCGACGCCCGCGGGCAGATCGCGCACGCCGGGCGGATCAAGGACATGGTCCGCAGGGGCGGCGAGAACATCTCGTGCGCCGAGGTCGAGAGCGTGCTCACCCAGCATCCGGCGGTGCTCCAGGCGGCGCTCGTGCCGATCCCCGACGAGCTGTGGGGCGAGCTGCCGAAGGCGTTCCTCCAGCTCCGCCCCGGCCACGCCGCCGACGCGGCGACCGCCATGAGCGTGGCCGAGCACGCCCGGCGGCGGCTGGCCCGGTTCAAGGTGCCCGCCTACGTCGAGTTCGTCGAGGGGTTCTCGCTGACCCCGTCGGCCCGCATCGAGAAGCGCCACCTGCTCCCGCCCGGCCGCGACCAGCGCGCCGCCCCCGCCATCCCCGTCCTTCCTGAGGAGAGCCGATGATCGAGGTAACCGTCCGGGACGAGGTGGCCGTGATCACTCTGGCCCGCCCCGCCAAGCTGAACGCGCTCACCGCCGCCATGCGCGCCGACCTCGCCGCCGCCGTCCGCGAGCACGGCGGGAGCGGCAGGGGCATCGTGGTCACCGGCACCGGCCGGGCGTTCTCGGCCGGCGAGGACCTGCACGAGGCCACCGGGCGCTCGCTCGTCGCCGAGGTGGAGCTGTTCCACGACATGACGAGGGCGGTGCTGGAGAGCCGGGTGCCGGTCGTGGCCGCCGTCAACGGCCTGGCCGTGGGCGGGGCCGCCGAGTGGACGCTGTGCTTCGACGCCCGGATCGGCGTCGCGTCGGCCGAGTACTTCTTCCCCGAGAACCACCTCGGCCTGTCGATCTCGAACGCCGCCAGCCTGCTGCTCCCCCGCCTGGTCGGCGGCGGCCGGGCGCTGCGGCTGGTGCTCGACTCGGTCCGGCTGGGCGCGGCCGACGCGCTCGCCGCCGGCCTGCTGGACGAGCTCGTCGCCCCGGAGGCGCTGGTGGAGACGGCCGTGGCGCGGGCGCGGCGCTGGAGCGAGCCCGGCACCGCGACCGCCGTGCACCTGGCGTTGCTGCGCCCGCCGGCCGCCGAGGTCGAACGGGCCTTCGCCGCCGAGACCGCGGCCGCGGAAGAGGTCGAGGCGAGCGGCATCGCCCAGGCGGGCATGACCCGCTTCGTCGAGTCGAAACCCTCCAGGGAACGCTGACCGCCGGGGCCGCGGCGGCCAGGGGACGCAGGGGCCTCAGGGGCTCAGGGACGCAGGGGCCTCAGGGGCTCAGGGACCCAGGGGCCTCAGGGGCTCAGGGGCTCAGGGGCTCAGGGGACGACGATCGCGGCGACCACCAGTGCGAGGGCCACGACCCCCGCCGCGATGACGTCGTAGGCCCACGCGGTGCGGACCTGGACCTGCGGCTGCTCGCCGGTGCGGCGCCGGGCCGCCTCGGCGCGCTCGCGGATCTGGTCGCCCACCCAGTCGGCGTGCGTCCGGCCGGCCAGCGCCTCCTGCGCCGCCTGCTCGGCCCGGCTCACCGTCGGCTCGGTCGCGAACCGGCCCCGCCGCCGCTGGCTCGGCATGCCGCGCCGCTGGGCCTTGGCCCGCTCCCTGGCGCTGCTCATCGGCGTCCACAGGCGCAGCACGCCGCCGTCGCCGCCGCTGTGGTGGACGCTGATGGCGTGGGAGACGGTGACGTCGTCGATCGCCGCCCACGGCACGCGGGTGGTGCGCAGCGGGTTGCGGCCCACCAGCTCGTGCTCGGTGAGCACGGTGGCGGGCCGCAGCGCGACGACGTAGACGACGACCGTCAGCACCGCCAGCACGGCGAGCGCCACCATCGACGCCTTGCCGGTGTACTTGCTGATCAGGTCGTAGACGTTGAAGGCGACGAACGCCAGCCAGAACCACGCCATCACGAACGCGGACCTGGAGCGGTAGGTCTGCTTCACGGCTGCCACTTGAGCTGCGCGAACCCCGGCTTGATGCGCCCGTTGATGAGCGCCAGCCGCTCGTCGAACGGCAGGAACGCCGACTTCATCGCGTTGACCGTGAACCACTGCAGGTCGTCCCAGCCGTAGCCGAACGCCTCCACCAGCTTGGCGAACTCCAGCGACAGGCTGGTGCGGCTCATCAGCCGGTTGTCGGTGTTGACCGTGACCCGGAAGTGCAGCCGCCGCAGCAGCCCGATCGGGTGCTCGGCGATGGACGCGGCGGCCCCGGTCTGCAGGTTGGACGTGGGGCACATCTCGAGCGGGATGCGCTTGTCGCGGACGTAGGCCGCCAGCCGCCCGAGCTTGGCCGCGCCGTCGTCGCCGACCGCGATGTCGTCGATGATGCGCACGCCGTGGCCGAGCCGGTCGGCGCCGCACCACTGGATGGCCTGCCAGATCGACGGCAGCCCGAACGCCTCGCCCGCGTGGATGGTGAAGTGGGCGTTCTCCCGCTGGAGGTATTCGAAGGCGTCGAGGTGCCGGGTGGGCGGGTAGCCGGCCTCGGCCCCGGCGATGTCGAAGCCCACCACGCCCACGTCGCGGTAGCGCACGG
Source organism: Nonomuraea coxensis DSM 45129 (assembly GCF_019397265.1). Classification (NCBI taxonomy): domain Bacteria; kingdom Bacillati; phylum Actinomycetota; class Actinomycetes; order Streptosporangiales; family Streptosporangiaceae; genus Nonomuraea; species Nonomuraea coxensis. The sequence goes on along the minus strand of NZ_CP068985.1, from coordinate 1,007,207 downwards.
CGAGCTCGGCGATCTCCATGGACCTGGCCTGGTGGCGCATCGCGGTCAGCAGGGTGCCGACCCTGATGCCGCGGCCGGCCGAGCCCTGCGCGAAGCCTTCGAGCACCGCCTCCACCACCTGGTCGAGGCTCAGCCCCGTGCTGGTGTGCTGCTCGGGCGCGAAGCGCACCTCGGCGTAGACGACGCCGTCGGCGGCGAGGTCCTCGGCGCACTCGGCGGCCACCCGCGCCAGCGACTCGCGCGTCTGCATGACGCCCACCGTGTGGTCGAACGTCTCCAGGTAGCGGACGAGCGAGCCCGAGTCCGCGGCTTCCTCGAACCACTGCCGCAGGTTGTCGGAATCGGTCGTGGGCAGCCGGTCGTAACCGGACTCCCGGGCCAGCTCGACGATCGTCTCGGCGCGGAGCCCGCCGTCGAGATGATCGTGCAGCAGCACTTTGGGAGCCCGCTGGATCTCGTCAAGCTGAGGACTCATCCGGCCATGATATGACCAGCGGCGTCAGTCGCGGCCAGCGCTGTCGGGCGAGAACGCGGGCAGGCACACGGCGACGTATTCCGCCCCTTCCGGGCCGGCGCTGTAGCGGATCCGCTCGCCCGGCTCGGTGACCACCGACTGCCCGGCGGCGACCTCCGTCCGGCCGCCGTCGTGCTCGACGATCACCGTGCCGCGCAGGACGAGGGTGTACTCGGCGAACGACGGCGTCTGCGGCGGCTCCTCCCAGCCGGGCGGGGCGGTCATGTGGGCGATGGAGACCGCCTCGTCGCCGCTGTTGACGCGGCCGACGTGCTCGTCGATGAGCTTGCCGCCGGGGACGGGGATGCGGGCCGGGCCCTCGATCTTTCTCACCACGGGGTCAGTGTGCCACGTCGAGCACCAGCCGGTTCGGCCCGCCCTGCTCCTGGATCTGGAAGGCCGCCTGCCTGGCCAGCACCAGGCCGACGCCGACGCGGCCCTCGAAGTCGCCGGTCCGTACGACGTCGGTGAGGTTGCCGAGGTCGGCCGGGTAGACCGGGCCGCCCTTCCAGGTGGGGACGCCGTTCTCGTCGTGGGCGTGCGCGGGGAAGAGCGTGACCTGGAGATAGGCACCGCCGCGCACGTCGATCGGGCGGCCCGAGCCGTCCTGCACGAACTCGTCCACCCATTTGACGTTGTAGCCGGGCACGTCGCCGTCGAGGTCGATCACGACCCGGTCGTAGGTGTCGTGGGCGGCGTAGCGCACGGAGGTCACGACGGCCGGGTCCATGCCGCCCCGGTCGACGTCCACCTCGCTGGTGCTGGTCGGGGTGTCGGCGCCGCCGGAGGCCGTGGGGTCGTCCGACGGGCCCTCGGAGACGGGCGGGCCGCCGGGGAAGGCGGTCTGGGTCGCCGGGCCGCACGCCGTGAGCAGGACGAGCGCGGCGAGGCCGGCGAGCTGGACGGCGACGCGGAGACGCGACGGCCGGACGCCGGACGGGGATGACGGTCGCATGCCCGGTAGATGCCCACCGCACGCTGCCGCAAGCGGCGTTTCCGCTGATCGGAGGGTGTTTTTCCGGGCCCATCCAGGCCCCTGGATCCGTCTTTATGACGCCTTGTCCGAACATCCAATGCACATGCATTAGATGCCATTGCATGATTTTCTGCCGGGTGGTACTCTCCGCGCATGGACGAGCAAGTCGTGGTCGGCACCTGGCACTACGTCCTGGCCATGCACTCCAAGGCCATGTGCGCGCTGGAGCGCGAGCTGGGCGACCGGCACGGGCTGGGGCCGAGCGAGTTCGAGGTGCTCGACCGGATCGTCCACCACGACCGCAAGCTCCGGCTCCAGGAGCTCTGCGACGAGGTGCACCTGAGCCAGAGCGCGCTCTCGCGGGTGGTGGCCCGGCTGGAGAAGGCCGGGCTGGTCTCGCGCGACGCCTGCAGCTCCGACCGGCGCGGCGTCTTCGTGTGCATCACGCCGGAAGGACGCGCGCGCCACGCGCAGGCGCTGCCGACGCAGCGCGCCGTCCTCCAGGAGGTCTTCGCCGAGGCCCCGGCCCTCCCCGCCCTGGTCCGCTGACCGCAGCCGCGACGGCCTATCCGGCGGTGACGCGGTCGATGACCAGGGGAAGGTGGTCCGCGGCGGCGTCGCTCACCGCGTAGCCGCCGTCCAGCGCCTCCAGGGCGCGCTCGAAGCGGGACGTCTCGTCGGCGTGCAGGGTCAGCAGCGGCTGACCGGCCCGCACGGGGTCGCCGGGCTTGGCGTGCAGGGTGACGCCCGCGCCGAACGACACCGGGTCCTCCTTGCGGGCCCGTCCGGCTCCGAGCCGCCAGGCGGCCAGGCCCACCGCGTAGGCGTCCAGCCGGCTCAGCACCCCGGAGGCGGGCGCCTCCACCGTCAGCGTCTCGGCCGCGCGCGGCAGCGCCGCGTCCGGGTCGCCGCCCTGGGCGGCGATCATCCGCCGCCAGGCGTCCATGGCCGAGCCGTCCTGGAGCGCCTTCGCCGGGTCCTTGGCCCCGGACACCCCTGCGGCCTCCAGCATCTCCCGCGCCAGCCGCACGGTCAGCTCCACCACGTCCTCGGGCCCGCCACCGGCCAGCACCTCGACGGACTCCTCGACCTCCAGCGCGTTGCCCACCGCCCGCCCGAGCGGCCGGTCCATGGCGGTCAGCAGGGCGACCGTGCGGACCCCCGCGTCGGTGCCGAGCGCGACCATGGTCTCGGCCAGCTCGCGCGCGGTCGTGACGTCCTTCATGAACGCCCCCGAGCCCACCTTGACGTCGAGCACCAGCGAGCCCGTGCCCTCAGCGATCTTCTTCGACATGATCGACGAGGCGATGAGCGGGATGGACTCGACGGTGCCGGTGACGTCGCGCAGCGCGTACAGCTTCTTGTCGGCCGGGGCCAGCCCCGACCCGGCCGCGCACACGACCGCGCCCGCCGTGCGCAGCACGTCCAGCATCTCGTCGTTGGAGAGCGAGGCCCGCCAGCCGGGGACGGACTCCAGCTTGTCGAGCGTGCCCCCGGTGTGGCCGAGGCCGCGCCCGGACAGCTGCGGCACGTACGCCCCGCAGGCCGCCACGAGCGGCGCCAGCGGCAGCGTGATCTTGTCGCCGACGCCGCCGGTGGAGTGCTTGTCGGCGGTCGGCCGGTCCAGCGCCGACCAGTCCATGCGCTCGCCTGAGCGGATCATGGCCTGCGTCCAGTCGGCGATCTCCCGCCGGTTCATGCCGTTGAGCAGGATGGCCATGGCCAGCGCCGACATCTGCTCGTCGGCCACGTCGCCGCGCGTGTAGGCGGCGATCACCCAGTCGATCTGGGCCGTGCTCAGCTCGCCGCGGTCGCGCTTGGCGCGGATGACCTCGATGGCGTCCATCACGAGCTCCGGCTGAGGTCCTGCGGCCCGAACGCGTACGGCAGGATCTCCGTCATCGCCTTGGGGCCGTCCACGGTCTCGACCAGCAGGTCGTCGCCGCCGAACTCGTAGAGGAGCTGGCGGCAGCGCCCGCACGGCATCAGCAGCTCGCCGTGGCCGTCCACGCAGGTGAAGGCCACGAGCCGGCCGCCGCCGGTGCGCTGCAGCTCCGACACGAGCCCGCACTCGGCGCACAGGCCGAGGCCGTAGGAGGCGTTCTCGACGTTGCAGCCGGTGACGATCCGCCCGTCGTCGACGAGGGCGGCCGCCCCCACCGGGAACTTCGAGTACGGCGCGTACGCGTGCCGCATGGCCTCGGCCGCCGCCTCACGCAGCGGCTCCCATTCGATGTGCCCGCTCAATGCTGTTCCCCCCGGCGATAGCGCACGCCGTCGGCCTTGGGCATCCGCAGCCGCTGCGAAGCCACCAGCAGCACGAGCAGCGTGAGCACGTGTGGTGTGATGAAGACGAACTCGTTCGGCAGCTCATCGACGGTGAGCCAGAGCCAGAACAGCACGACCATACCGAGGGCGGCGGCCGCCATCAGCGTGTACTGCCGCGCGCCGCGGGCCGCCGGCTCGGCGCCCGGCCCGGCCGTCAGCAGGCTGCGGGCCCGCATGACCAGGTAGGCGAGCAGCAGCACCGCGCCGAACAGGAAGAACGAGGTGACGGCCTTCTGGTCGCGCAGTTGCAGGCCGTCGGCGTAGCCGAACAACGCCGCGCCGGCCGCGAGGCCGCCGGGCCGCCAGTTGCCGAAGATCATGGCGGCCAGGCCGATGAAGCCGCGCCCGGCCGTCTGGCCCTCGACGTACTTGGTGGAGACGAAGACCAGGAACACGCCGCCGAGCCCGGCGAAGGCGCCGGAGACGACGACCGCGATGTACTTGGTCAGGTAGACGTTGACGCCCAGCGACTCGGCCGCCCACGGGTTCTCGCCCGCCGAGCGCAGCCGCAGGCCGAAGGCGGTGTGCCAGAGCACGAAGTACGTCAGCGGCAGCAGCAGCACCGCCAGCAGCACCAGGATGTTGACGTTGTGCGTGAGGCCGCGCAGGATCCCCGCCAGGTCGGACAGCAGGAACCAGTGCGTGCTCTCCAGCTTGCCGAGCAGGTCGGGCCCGTCGGACAGCACCGGCAGGCTGGGGCTCCACGTTGACCCGCTGATCGCGGGCGAGGTGGTGATGCCCGCGCCGGCCGAGGCCGCCGGGGTGCCCTCCTTGTAGAGCACCTCGGACAGGAAGCGGGTGGCGCCGGGGCCGAGCAGGTTGATCGCGACGCCGCTGATGATGTGGTCGACGCCGAAGGTGACGGTGGCGACGGCGTGGATGAGCCCGCCGATCGCGCCCGCGAGCAGGCCCGCGACGAGCGCGGCCACGGGGCCCCACTGGTAGCCCGCCCAGCCGGCGAACCAGGTGCCGAGCACCATCATGCCTTCGAGGCCGATGTTGACGACGCCGGCGCGTTCGGCCCACAGGCCGCCGAGCCCGGCCAGGCCGATGGGCACGGCCAGGAGCAGGGCCGCGTAGAAGGTGCCGGAGGAGGTGATGTCGTTCTGACCGGTGATGATGCGCACCAGCGACATCAGCAGCAGCAGCGCGGCGACGCCGATGAGCGTCAGGTGGTACTTGCCGACCCTGGTCATACGGTCACCTCAACCGGATTGTCCCTGCCGAGCTGCTGCGCCGCCCGGCGCTCCTCGATGCGCAGCGCCAGCCGGTTCGTGACCTCGTTGGCGATGACGACCAGCAGCACGATCACCGCCTGGATGATGGTGACCACCGACGACGGCACCCCCGCGAACTGCAGCGAGCCCTGCGCCCGGTCGAGGAAGGCGAACAGCAGCGCGGCGACCGCGATGCCGACCGGCTTGTTGCGGCCGAGCAGCGCCACGGCGATGCCGAGGAAGCCGAGACCGGCGGTGAAGTTGGAGTTGAAGGCGCCCTTGTCGCCGAGGATCTCGGGCAGGCCGATGAGCCCGGCGATGCCGCCGGACATCACCATCGCCGCGATGATCATCTTCTTGGGGTTGACGCCGGAGGCGAGGGCCGCCGGGCCGTTGAGCCCGCTGGCCTTGACGTCGAAACCGAAGCGGGTGCGCTCCAGCACGATCCAGACGATCAGGCCGAGCACGACCGCGACCAGCAGGAAGCCCTGGAGGCCGCCGCCCCGGGTGGGGGCGACCTGCCCGAACCAGTCGAAGACGAAGTTGAGGTTCGGGAACATGGCCGACTCCGGCAGCTCCGGAGTGGTCGTGGTGAGCTGCCCGGCCGCGCGCTCGCCCGCGAACGGCCCGCGCACCAGGTAGGACGTCAGGTTGATCGCGATGTAGTTGAGCATGATCGTGGCGATGACCTCGTTCACGCCTCTGGTCACCTTCATGACCGCGGGGATGAGCGCGTAGAGGCCGCCGGTGGCCGCCGCGACGATGATGATCACCGCGATCTGGATCGGCGCGGGCGCGGTGAACGTGGAGCCCACGTAGGCCGCGACGATCGCGGCGAGCCGGTACTGGCCCTCCACGCCGATGTTGAAGAGGTTCATGCGGAAGCCGACGGCCACGGCCAGGCCGGCGATGAACAGCGGCACCGCCCGGTTGAGGAAGGCCGCGATGCCGTTCGACTGGGCCCGCGCGCTGTCGCCGAAGTCGAAGAAGGCGGCGAAGGCGTCCAGCGGGCTCGCGCCCGCCGCGATGATCGCCACGCTGGAGATCGCGATGGCCAGCACGATCGCGATGACGGCGCCGGCCACGGTCAGCAGCGCCCGGTTGAGCCCCGCGGGCATCACGTCTCCTCAGTGCCGGCGATGGCGCCGGTCATGTAGCCGCCCAGCCGCTCGGGCGTGACGTCGGACGGGTCGAGCGTGGCCACGAGGCGCCCGCGGAAGATGACCCTGATGGTGTCGGACAGGCCGATCAGCTCGTCCAGGTCGGCGGAGATCAGCAGCACGGCGAGGCCGGCGGCGCGGGCGGCGCGCAGATGGTCCCAGATGGCGGCCTGCGCGCCGACGTCCACGCCGCGCGTGGGGTGCGCGGCGATGAGGAACTTCGGCTCGCTGCTCATCTCGCGGCCGACGATGAGCTTCTGCTGGTTGCCGCCGGACAGCGCGAGCGCCAGGGTGTCGACGCCCGGCGTGCGGACGTCGTACTCCTTGACGATGCGTTCGGTGTCGCTCCTGGAGGCGCGCCGGTCGATCCAGATGCCCTTCCTGGCGGGCTTCCTGGTCTGGTGGCCGAGGATGCGGTTCTCCCAGAGCGAGGCTTCGAGGAGCAGCCCCTGGCGGTGGCGGTCCTCGGGGATGTAGCCGATGCCGGCCTCGCGGCGGCGCAGCGTCGGCCAGGAGCTGACGTCCTGCTCGCCGAGCGTGATCACGCCGTGCGCGGCGCGGATGCCCATGATGGCCTCGATCAGCTCGGACTGGCCGTTGCCCTCGACGCCGGCGATGCCGAGGATCTCGCCCTCGTGGATGTCGAACGACACGTCGTCCAGCAGCAGCCGGCCGCCGGCCTCCACGGTGAGGTGCGCGACCTGGAACGCCATCCGGTCGGTCACGGTGGACTCGCGGGTCTCGGGGGTGGGCAGCTCGCTGCCGACCATCAGCTCGGCGAGCTGGCGGGCGCTGGTCACCTCGGCGCGGGGCATGGCGGCGACGGTGGTGCCGCGCCGGATCACGGTGATCGCGTCGGCGATGTCGAGCACCTCGTCGAGCTTGTGGGAGATGAAGATGACGGTCAGGCCGTCGGCCTTGAGCTCGCGCAGGTTCTGGAAGAGCTCCTCGACCTCCTGGGGCACCAGGACGGCCGTCGGCTCGTCGAGGATGAGGATGCGGGCGCCGCGGTAGAGCACCTTGAGGATCTCGACCCGCTGGCGGTCGCCGACGCCGAGGTCCTCCACGAGCCTGTCGGGGTCGACGCGCAGGCCGTGCGTCTCGGCCAACTTCGCGATGCGGGTGCGGGCCGCGCCGGTGTCGAGCAGGCCGGCCCGGGTGGGTTCGGCGCCGAGAACGATGTTCTCCAGCACGGTGAGGTTGTCGGCCAGCATGAAGTGCTGGTGCACCATGCCGATGCCGACGGCGATGGCGTCGCTCGGCGAGCGGAAGCTCACCTCTTCGCCGTTCACCTTGATGGTGCCCTCGTCCGGCTTCTGCATGCCGTACAGGATCTTCATCAGGGTGGACTTGCCCGCGCCGTTCTCCCCCACGATGGCGTGCACCGTCCCGGGTTCGACGGTGATGCGGATGTCATGGTTGGCGACGACACCGGGGAAACGCTTGGTGATGCCCTCCAGCTCTACGGCGGGTTTCGCCGTGGCCAGGGTGTCAGCACTCATTTCGCCTCTCCTAGGAGCAGGGCGGGGGTAGACAGAGGGCCCGAAGCTGACTTCGGGCCCTCGAGGTCGGTCCTGCCCAGGGTTACGGCTTGGCCGGAACCGTGATCTTGCCGTCGACGATGTCCTGCTTGGCAGCGTCGAGCTTGTCCTTGATGTCGTCGATCTCGCCGCCGGTGGTGGCGAGGCCCACGCCGTCGACCTTCAGGTCGTAGACGGTGTCGGTGCCGCCCTTGGCGCCGCCCTGGATGGCCTTGATGAACTCGAAGACGCCGACGTCCACGCGCTTCAGCATCGAGGTCATGATGACGCTCTGGAGGTCGGCTTCCTTGACCGTCTGACGCTGGTCGGAGTCGACGCCGATGGCCTTCTTCTTGGCCGCGGCCGCCGCCTGGAAGACGCCGAGGCCGGAGTCGCCGGAGGCGTGGTAGACGATGTCCGCGCCGTCCTGGTACATCTTCTCGGCCGCGAGCTTGCCCTTGTCGGGGGCCTTGAAGCCGGAGAAGTCACCGTCGGGGGTGAGGTACTTCACATCGATCTTGGCGTCCGCCTTGACCGACTTCACGCCCGCCTCGAAGCCCGCCTGGAACTTCTTGATCAGGTCGTTCTCGACGCCGCCGACGAAGCCGACGTGGCCGGCCTTCGACTTGGTCGCGGCCGCCACGCCCGCCAGGTAGGAGCCCTGCTCCTCGGCGAACAGCAGGCCGGTCACGTTCGGCGCGTTGGAGGCGGAGTCGACGACCGCGAACTGGATGTCCGGGTATTCCTCCGCGGCCTTCTTGATGTCCTCGCCGTAGGCGAAGCCCACGCCGATGATCGGGTTGTAGCCCGCGTCGGCGAGCTGACGCAGCAGGTCGCCGCGGTTGGAGCCGTCGGCCGCCGGGCTCAGCTCCTTGATCTCGGCGCCGAGGTCCGTCTTGGCCTTCTCCAGGCCCGCGTACGCCGCGTCGTTGAAGGACTTGTCACCGCGCCCGCCGACGTCGAAGGCCAGTCCGACCTTGAGCGGGCCCTTCGCCGCCTCGCTGGAGGCACCGGCGCTGCTCGGCGCCTCACTGGCCGTGGTCCCCCCACTGTCGCCGCCACAGGCGGCCGCTGCCATGAGCATGACGCCGGCCACGGAGCCGAGCGCCATCCTGTTGAATCGCTTGCCGAGCAAGGCGACTCCCTTCCATTTCCCCGCCGTCGGGTTCATCGCAGGCGCGATTAAACGTACGGCACCTGCACGGAAGATAGTTGCTTGACCAGGGCAGACCAAACCGGCACACAGGGTCGCAACCGCTCCGTTATCGACATCAAGCGCGACCGTGACCTGAGGTCGGCGCTATGGGACACGCTAGCGGGGCGGTCATGTTTTGCCCAACTTTGGCATGGATTCACCTCTTGCCTGACGGCCGATCTTGACGGAGATTCCGAGCATGCCCTCCCGTAAGGCACTGGCCGTGCCGCTGGCCGCGCTTCTCGTCGCGGCGCTGACCGGCACCACCCCAGCCCTGGCAGACACCCCCGCCATCAAGGTCGAGAACAACGCGACCCAGCCGGTCTTCTCACGGGCCGACGCCATCAAACAGACCGTGTACGTCGAGGTCGCGGGCACCGACAGCGACAGCGACGGAGCCCCCGACCGGGTCGCCGTGGACATCCTGCGGCCCAAGGAGACCGACGCCGGGCTCAAGGTCCCGGTCATCATGGAGGCCAGCCCGTACTACGCGGGCGGCAACGACGTCGCCAACCACCCCGTGGACGTGGACGAGAACGGCAACCCGCTCCCCACGCTCAAGGCCCTCGCCAACAAGCTCGCCGCCGAGCCGTTCGACAGCTACTACGACAACTACTTCCTGCCCCGCGGCTACGCCATCGCCCTGGTGGAGAACCTCGGCAGCGGCCGGGCCACCGGCTGCCCGACCTCAGGCGACCGCAACGAGACCGCAGGCCCGAAGGCCGCGATCGACTGGCTCAACGGCCGCGCCCGCGGCTTCGACGCCGAAGGGAACCCGGTCGCCGCCACCTGGTCCACCGGCAACGTCGGCATGATCGGCGTCTCCTACAACGGCACCCTGCCCAACGCCGTCGCCGCGACCGGCGTCGAGGGGCTGAAGACGATCGTCCCGATCGCCGCGATCTCCAGCTGGTACGACTACTACCGCGCCAACGGCGGCGTCCTCGCCCCCGGCGGCTTCCAGGGCGAGGACCTGGACGTGCTCGCCAAGTACGTCCTGACCAGGGAGAACGGCCAGGAGGCGTGCGGCGGGCTGATCGACTCCATCACCGCGGGCCAGGACCGGATCACCGGCGACTACAGCCCGCTCTGGGACGCCCGCAACTACCTGAACGACGTGAACAAGGTCAAGGCCAGCGTCTTCGTCGTGCACGGGCTGAACGACTGGAACGTCAAGACCAAGCAGTTCGCCCAATGGTGGTACGCCCTGGCCAAGCGGCACGTGCCGCGCAAGATCTGGCTGCACCAGGGCACGCACATGAACCCGTTCTCGCTGCGCACCGCCGAGTGGCTGCGCCAGCTCCACGGCTGGTTCGACTATTGGCTGCACGGCATCGACTCGGGCATCATGCGCGAGCCGCAGGCCGACGTCGAGAGCGGCCCCGGCCAGTGGGGGCGGCACGCCTCGTGGCCGCTGCCCGGCACCGCGGCCGTCCCGCTCCACCTGGGCTCCGGCGGGCGGCTCGGCCTGCTGCCGCGGCCGCTGTCGCCGCGCGAGACGTTCACCGACCAGAAGACCAGGACCGCCGAGCAGCTCGTGGAGGCCACCGGAGCGGATCCGAACCGGCTCGCGTACACGACCGGGGAGCTGCCGGCCGACGTGCGGATCTCGGGGACGCCGACGGTGTCGGTGCGGGCCTCGGTCAGGGACGGCTCGTCGCCGTACCTGACGGCGCTGCTCGTCGACCACGGCGCCGACGTCCGGGCCAACGGCACCCTGGTGCCGACCGGCGAGACGCTGTGTTACGGCCAGGGCATTCCCGGCGACACGGGCTGCACGGCGTTGCGGACGCTCGGCACGGCCACGACGCCGTACAAGATCATCACCCGGGGCTGGCTGGACGTCCGCAACCGCGACCGGGCGGACCGCACCAAGCCGCTGCGGGCGGGGAAGGAGTACGACTTCACCTGGGACTTCCAGCCGACGGACTATGTGGTCAAGAAGGGCCACCGGCTGAGCCTGGTGATCATGTCCACCGACTACGACTACACCCTGCGCTACCCGCCGGGCACGAGGTTCACCGTCGCGCCCGGCCGGTCGTCGCTGAAGCTGCCGGTGGTCACGCCAGCGCGCTGGTGACCGTCGAGTCGAGCGGCCCGACCTCCCACAGGGCGGTGAAGGCGGTGGCGGCCATGACGCGCACGCCCATGGCGATCGCCTGCTCGTCCACGTCGAAGGCGCCCTGGTGGATGTCGTAGGTGACGCCGTCGGGCGAGCGGGTGCCGAGGCGCGCGAACGCGCCGGGGACCGACTCGAGGTACCAGGCGAAGTCCTCGCCGCCGAGCGACTGCTGGGTCGGGACCACCGCGCCCGCGCCCAGCACACGCTCGGCGGCCTCGCCCAGCATCTCGACGCTGACCTCGTCGTTGACGACCGGCGGCACGCCGCGGGTGTAGTCCATCGTGGCCTCGACGCCGTAGGCGCTCGCGACCGACTCCAGCAGCGACTTGATCAGGTCGGGGGCGGCGTGCCAGGCCTCCTCGTCGAGGCAGCGCACGGTGCCCTCGGCCACGCCGTCGTCGGGGATCGCGTTGGCGGCCGAGCCGGCCTCGACGCGGCCCCAGACGAGGCTGAGCGAGGAGCGCGGGTCGACCCGGCGCGACAGCGCGGCGGGCAGCTCGGTGAGGATCTTGGCGAGCGCGAAGACGAGGTCGGCGGTCAGGTGGGGGCGGGCGGTGTGGCCGCCGGGGCCGGAGACCCGGACGGTCAGGCGGTCGCAGGCGGAGGTGATCGGGCCCACCCGCAGGCCGAGCTGGCCGACGTCCACCCGCGGGTCGCAGTGCAGGCCGAAGATGCGGTCGACGCCGCTGATGCCGCCGTGCGCCATGACCTCCAGCGCGCCGCCCGGGGCCTCCTCGGCCGGCTGGAAGATCAGCCGGACCCGGCCGGGCAGGAGGCCGGCCGCGGCCTGCTGGGCGAGGAAGAGCGAGGTGCCGAGCAGCACGGTCGTGTGCACGTCGTGGCCGCAGGCGTGGCAGACCCCGGCCACGGTCGAGCGGTAGGGCACGTCCTTCTCGTCCTGCAGCGGCAGCGCGTCGATGTCGGCGCGCAGGGCGACCGTGGGGCCGTCGCCGCTGCCGACGTCGCAGATCAGGCCGGTGCCCTTGGGCAGCACCCGCGGGTTCAGCCCGGCGGCGGTGAGCCGCTCGGCGATGCGCTGTGTCGTGCGATATTCGGCGAAGGCCAGCTCGGGGTGCATGTGGAGGTCGCGGCGGAACGCCACGAGATCCTGCTCGCTCTCGGCCAGGAACGCGTCGAGTTCGCCTCGAAGCTCACGTCCCCGCATATGTCACCACTCCGTCCCAATGCCGCGCGCCCTGAATCACTGAAGTCAGCGCGGCTAGTGCGCTGTCGTACTCGTCATCCCGCCGTGGGCCGCCTCGGTCGAGCGGCCGACTCGGCGAATCAAAAAACACACCCGCTGGTTCGGGTGCGAGAGATCGTCGGCATGGGCTTGCGTGCGTCGGTCGCGGGTGCCGCTGTCCAGCCAGGGAGCACAGCGGTCGGCCGTGAGCCCGATGGCGATGCCTTCGACTCTATCGCTCGTGCGCGGTTTCGCGCCGACAGATACACCAAAAGTTAGCCGACTGCAGGTCCGTAACCCCTGCCGTTCACCTTACGTGATGTTCCGTCTGGTCCGGAAATAGTCACAAGGGATCAGTAGATGGTGACCCGTCGTCGCTCCTCCCAAACGTGGTGAGCGATTCCGAATCCTGTCACCTTCTGTCATGGTCATCACACTTCGCCGCTGGCTGTTTTAGGGGCAAATCGGTGTTTCACTCGCAATATGATCACTACTATCCCGTTCGGGGAGAAGTATGCTGGGTTGAGCATCTTCGAGCCGAGTGAGGGGACCCTGGTGGTCGTACCCTCGCTCTCCCTCCCCCAGGACGAGCTCCGCCGCATCAAGGCGGCCAGGTCCTACGAGGAGCGCCTGCTCTTCCTCCTGCTGACGCTCCGCGAACCCGGGGTAAAGGTGGTCTACCTCTCCTCCGCGCCCATCGATCCCGGCATCGTCGACTACTACTTCTCGTTCCTGCCCGACCCGGACGACGCCGCCAAACGGCTCACGCTGATCACGCTCGACGACCCCTGGTCCCAGCCGCTGACCAGGACCCTGCTCGGCCGTCCCGACGTGCTGGAGCAGCTGCGGTCGGCGATCGACGGCGACGCCTGGCTGGTGCCGTTCGTGCTGAGCGAGCTGGAGGAGGAGCTCGCCTCGTCACTCAACGTCCCCATCTACGGTCCGGCCACCTCCTTCGCCCACTACGGCTCCAAGAGCGGCGCCCGCGAGATCGGCCACGAGGCCGGCGTGCCCATGGCGCGCGGCTTCGGCGACCTGCGGACGCCGCTGGAGATCGAGGAGGCCATCGAGGCCCTGCCGGGCGAGCGGGTGATCGTCAAGCTCAACGACGCCTACTCGGGGCTGGGCAACGCCATCGTCACCAAGACCGACCGGTCGCGGATCGACTTCTCGGCCGGCGACGAGACCTGGGAGACCTTCTCCACCAAGATCGGCGACCGGGGCGCGGTGGTGGAGGAGTACATCGAGCACCGGCCGCTGTACTACCCGAGCGCCCTGGCGGCCATCTCGCCGGGCGGCCAGGCCCGGGTGCTGGCCACGCACGACCAGGTGCTCGGCGGCGACAGCGGCCAGGTCTACCAGGGCTGCACGTTCCCCGCGGCGTCCGAGTACCGCGCCGAGGTGGGCGCCTCGGCCGAGCGCATCGCGCGGATCCTGGCCGAGCGCGGCGTGGTGGGCGTGTTCGGCATGGACTTCTTCGCGCTCAAGGCCGACGCCGGGTACGCGGCGCTGCTGTGCGAGATCAACCTGCGCATCGGCGGCACCACGCACCCGTACGGCGCCGTCACGCTGACCACCGGCGCCGTCTACGACCAGGACACCGGCCTGCTCATGGCCGGCGACCAGCCGAAGTTCTACACCGCGACCGACAACTACGCCGCCGGCTGCCTGCGCGGCCGCACGCCGGGCGAGGTCATGCGCACGGCCGAGCGCCTCGGCCTCGGCTTCGACCACGAACGCCGCACCGGCAACGTCTTCCACCTGCTCGGCGCCATCCCCGAGCACGGCAAGCTGGGCTTCACCTCGATCGGCGACTCCAGGAGGGAGGCGGACGAGCTGCACGCGCTCACCCGGCGTCTCCTCAGCGCACTCTGAGCGCGCGGACCCCGAGGAACATCAGGACCAGGCCGAGCACGATGTTGACCGCGATCAGGACGCCGTGGACCACGTAGAAGCTCGTGGCGTGCCCGTCGGCCAGGTTGTAGCCCAGGTTGATCCATTCAAAGATCATGAACGCGCCGAGAGCGACGAGGAACGCGGCGATCTTTCGTGACATGACCATCTCTCTAGTATCGAAGGTGGATCATCGGGGGATGTGTCGCCACATGGGCATTCATCCAGGGCTACGCTGAGACCCGCCATGTGGACCAAAACCGTACTGATCACGGCGTTCGTCACCTCGGTCTCGCTCACCGGCGGGACCGCGTACGCCGCCCCGGCCACCCCCGTGGGCGGCCCGGCGCTGGGCAGCCGTGGCCTGGTCGCCCCCGAGGGCGTCAAGAAGCCGCCCAAGACCAAGGCTACGTCGTACGTCATAGCGGACGTGGACACGGGCCAGGTGCTCGCCGCCAAGGACGCCCACGGGCGCTACCTGCCCGCCAGCACCCTGAAGACGCTGACCGCGCTCACCCTGATCCCGAAGCTCGACAAGAACCTCAGGATCCGGCCCAGCCAGAACGCCTGCAACCAGGAGGGCAGCGCGGTCGGGCTCACGCCGAAGGCCACGTACAGGGTCGATGACCTGTTCAAGGGCCTGATGATGACCTCGGGCAACGACGCGGCCATGGCACTCGCCGAGGTCAACGGCGGCCTCGCCAAGACCATGCGGGAGATGAACGAGGAGGCGAAGCGGCTGCAGGCGAACGACACCGTCGCCAAGACGCCGAGCGGCCTCGACAAGCCCGGCCAGAGCAGCTCGGCCTACGACCTGGCGCTCATCGCCCGCGCCGGTCTCGCCAACCGCGACTTCCTCCGCTACATCAGCACGAAGACGGCGAACTTCCCCGCCCCGAAGGGCAAGACGTACCAGATCAGCAACCACAACAAGCTGCTCTGGCGCTACCAGGGCATGATCGGCGTCAAGAACGGCTGGACCTCGAAGGCCCTCGGCAGCTTCGTCGGCGCGGCCACCCGCGGCGGCCACACCATCATGGTGAGCGTCATGCGCCACGAGGGTTACTTCTGGGAGGAGGTCGGTCAGCTCCTGGACTGGGGCTTCTCGGTGCGGGGCAAGGTGACCCCGGTCGGGCAGCTCGTGGACCCGCTGCCCGCGGCGCAGGCGGCCGCGCCGCAGGCGCGGGCCTCCGGCGGCCCGGTCACCCAGGTGACGCCCGCCCGGCAGCCGCCGCTGCTGGACACCGCCGCCCAGAAGCAGACCGACCAGACCAAGGCCGTCGGGGCGGCGGTGATCGGCGGCGGGCTGCTGTTCGGGATCGTCTGGCTCGCGTACGGGATCCGCCGCCGGCGCCGCGCCGGCTCACGTCCCTGAGTCGTCCGGGACGATCGGCTGGGGCACCGGCGTGGGCGCGGGCGGCGGGCAGTAGCCGGCCGTGGCCGTCCACGCGGCCACGTGCAGGACGAGCCGGGCCGAGAAGTTGATCCAGACGAGCAGGCCCACGATCACCGCGAACGCGCCGTAGACCGGGTTGCCGAGCGTCGTGGCGAGCAGCAGCGTGGCGAGCTGCTTGAGCACGCCGAACCCGATCGCGCCGATCAGCGCCCCCTTGGCGATCACCTTGAACGGCTGGACCGGCTTGGCCACCCAGCCGAGCAGGATGACGAACAGCGCCCAGTCGGCGGCGAGCCCGGCGACCACGCCCGCCACCCGCAGCCCCAAGGTGGCCAGGGCGGACTCGCTGCCGAAGACGAGGTGCAGGACCTTGTCGGTCGCGCTGGTGGCGAACCCGCCGACCAGCACGGACGTGATCATGGTGATCCCGATCAGCAGGAGCGAGGACAGGTCGCGCAGCTTGCCGAGGAAGAAGTTGAGCGGTGGCTGGGTGGTCATGTAGATCTCGCGCAGCGCCCCGCGCAGGGCGTCCAGCGCGCCGAGCCCGGCGTAGAGGAGGCCGAGCAGGCCGATGACGCCGGCGGTCGCCTTGGCCTCGGCGATGGCCTTGAGGTTGAGCTGGTCGGCGATGCCGGGCAGCCGCTCGGTGATGGCCGACTCCAGGGCCTGCCTGGTGGTCTCGCTGGCGGCCACCATGTAGCCCAGCACCGCGTACGCCAGCGCCACCAGCGGGAAGAACGACAGGAACGCGAAGTAGGTGACCGCGCCCGCCAGCCGGTCGCCGTTCTGGCCCTGGTAGCGCCGCACGCCCCGGATGAGGTGGTCGAGCGAGAGCCTGCGCACCCGCCAGTGGTCGACCGTCCGGCGCCCCCAGGCCCGGACCGCCACGACGCGCCGCCACAGACTCGCCATCCACGCCTCCGGCCTCACCAGGTTGTGGTGGAGCAACTGCCCAGCTCGCCGCGCCACACGCCCGCCGACCGGCGAGCCTACAGGCACGGCCCCCTCGTCAGAGGCCGTGGCGGGCGGCCCAGGCGGCGATCGCCGCGGCGATCTCGCCCGGCCTGTCCTCGGTGGCGTGGTGCCCGGCCGGTCCGACGTGCAGGATCTCCAGCGCCGCGACGTTGTCCGCACACCACGCCGCGACCGCCGGGGTGATCAGCAGCGTCGGCGAGGAGTCGAAGGTGAGCAGCAGCTTCGGCACCTCCCCGGAGGTCCCCAGCCACGTGCCGAAGGAGGTCACCCGCTCGGCCACGTCGGCGGGCTCCCCGTCGAGCGGCAGCGAGCGCGCCCACTCCAGCAGCGGCCGGCGGCTCTCGCGCGTCGGGTAGGGCTCCAGGTAGGGCCGCAGCTCCTCCTCGCCCAGCGGCGTCAGCACCCCGCCGGTGTAGGCGGAGCGGATGAGGAAGTCGCCGTCGAGCACCAGCTTCTCGCCCTCGGGGCCGCGGATGGTCTCCGCGCGGCGGCGTGGGCCCTCGCCCAGCTCGTCCAGGCTCGTCCCGCGGATGATCGCCTCCATGAGGGCCACGCCCCGCACCCGTCCGGGATGCCGGGCCGCCCAGTCGCAGGCGAGCGCGCCGCCCCAGTCGTGGCCGACCAGCACGACGTCCTCCAGTCCGAGCGCGTCGAACCAGGCGTCCAGGTAGCGGGCGTGGTCGCCGAAACGGTAGGGCAGGTCGGGCTTGCCCGAGCGGCCCATGCCGACGAGGTCGGGGGCGAGCAGGCGGCGGCCGGGCGCGGCCACGCCGGGCAGCACGTCCCGCCACTGGCGGGAGGAGGACGGGTTGCCGTGCAGGAAGACGAAGGGGACGCCGTCCCCGGAGTCCTCGTAGAAGAGGGAGGAGTCGAGCACGTCGATCATCATGAGGTAATCCGTTCGTCGGACTAACGTTTGTGTGACTAACAATAAATCGTTGGAGTCACCAACGCAATAGGCTCTGTCCATGACGGACCACGACCCCATGGCGGGGCAGCCGGCCCCGGCCGCCCTGCGCGCCCTGCCCAGCCGTACGTTGTCGCTGGTCGCGATGCAGGCCGACCGGATGGTCAGCGAGGGCCTGGCCCGCCTGGACGCCCGCAAGTGGCACTACGCCGCGCTCATGGCGCTGCGCGAGGGCGGGGCCGCCAGCCAGGCCGAGCTGAGCCGGCGCACCGGCATCCACCGCAGCGACCTGGTC
This sequence comes from Nonomuraea coxensis DSM 45129, assembly GCF_019397265.1. Taxonomy (NCBI): domain Bacteria; kingdom Bacillati; phylum Actinomycetota; class Actinomycetes; order Streptosporangiales; family Streptosporangiaceae; genus Nonomuraea; species Nonomuraea coxensis. The sequence continues at coordinate 989,526 of NZ_CP068985.1, read as the reverse complement.
GCGGTCGTCAACGAGCTGTCCGAGCGCGGCCACGTCGAGCGCTCCCCCGACCCCGCCGACCGCCGCCGCAACGTCGTCCGCCTCACCGGTCGGGGCCGCGACCACCTCGCCCGGCTCCAGGAGGTCGTCATGTCCCTCCAGGACGAGCTGCTGGCCCCGCTCACGCCCGCCGAACGCGAGCAGTTTTCGGACCTCCTGATCCGCCTCCACGAGCACCACGCGCGCCGCTGAACCCGAGCCCTTTTCGCCTTCCTGACCTGGGCAGACACGAATCTCTCTCACCTTTTTTCGGCTGTGCCGAAACCCCTGCGGGCGAGGCCCCGGAGCCCTAGCCTGTGGGCAGTTGCGAGAGAGCCAGGAGGCGCCACGCCCATGACCGAGATCACCACCGGTCAGATGGTCCGACTCCAGCGCGAGCGAAGGGGCATGAGCACCACCGCGCTGGCCACCCAGTCCGGATGCACCCCCCGGCACATCGAGCTCATCGAGCACGGCAAACGCACCCCCTCGCTCCCCCTCCTGCGCGAGATCGCCAAGGTGCTCGGCGTGCGCACCGCCGTGCTGCTCGGCGAGACGCCCCGCGACTCGCACGAGCCCAGCAGGCCGCAGATCAGCGACATCGAGCGGGCCATGTTCACCTGCCGGCCCCTCGCGCCCGACCTCGAACCGCCGGACGCCGACCAGCTCTCCGAGCGGGTCGCGGCGGCGCGGAGCGCCTGGTTCACCTCGGCCCGGCGCTACTCGATCCTCATGGCGGCGCTGCCGTCCCTGGTCACCGACGCCGAGAGCCTGGCCGCCGAACGCACGCCGCGCGCCCGCAGCGTCGCCACCGACGCCTACCTGCTGGCCAGGGGCGTGCTCAAGCACCTGCAGCGGGTGGACCTCGCGCACCTCGCGGCCGACCGGGCGATGCGCCTCGCCGAGGAGTCGGAGGACCCGCTGACGATCGCGTGGGCGTACTGGAGCCTCGGGCAGTCGATGTTGTCCGACGACATGCACCAGATCGCCTACGACGTCGCCCGGCAGGGCATCGAGCTGCTCGAACCGCACGTCCCCGACGGCGACGACCGGCATCTCAAGGCGCTCGGCGCGCTGCACCTGCTGGCCGCCATCGGCGAGTCCCGCTCCGGCGACGACGACCGGGCGCGCGAGCGCCTCCGCGGCACCGCGAGCCGGCTCGCCGAGCGCGTACGCGACCGCTCCGACGTCTACGACCTGGCCTTCTTCGGCCCCACCAACGTCGCCATCCACGCGGCCAGCATCGAGAACGACGCCGGCCGCCCCGAGGACGTGCTGCGCATCGCCGACGACATCGACCTCTCCGCCACCCCGTCCATCGAGCGGCGCACCACCCACCTCGGGGAGGTCGCCCGCGCCTGCGAGGACCTCGGCGACGACGCCGCGAGCCTGCTCCACCTGCTGCGCATCGAGCGCGAGAGCCCCGAGGAGCTGGACCACAAGCTGCTGCTCAGGGAGATGGTCCGGGCGCTCGCGCGGCGGGCCAGGCCGTCGTGGGCGCCGGAGGTCCGCCGGCTCGCCGAGCGCCACGGCATCCAGAGCTGACCGAACTCCCAGTTCGGTCCTGGCGAACCGGGAGTTCTTCCGCCCGAGTTCGTCACGGAGCGGCGTCCCGGTGCGACGCTGCGTTCATGACCACAGCTCCAAGTGCCGACCTCGTCATGGAACGACTGCTTGAGGAAGCCGCGCGGGAGTTCCCCGGCTGGGCGTTCGAACGCCACCGCTCCGGCTGGACCGCCGCCCACGGCGACCTCCGCCTCACCAGGCCGAGCCTGGCCGCCCTCCGCGCGCTCCTGCGCGTCCACCGGGAGGCCAGGAGAGCCTGACGTCAGGACGCGCGTCCCGCGCTCGCCGCGATCCGCCCGGCCACCGCGTCGAGCACCAGGCCGAGACCGAGGGAGAAGCGGTCCAGGGCCCGCTGCAGCGTGTACGGCAGCGCGGTGTCCGACACCCCGAACGCCCCGGCCTCCTCCAGCGCGGCGAGCAGCGGGAACCGGCCGTTCATGCGCTCCTCCAGGAACGGCGCCCGCCGCTCCCACCACTCGTCGTCGCTGCTGCCGGTCTGCGCGGGCGCCTGCTCGGCCTCGACCACGGCCGCCGCCGCTCCCCGCGTGTACGCGTCCACCGCCGCCACACAGCCCACCACGTCCGTGGCGGCCAGCCCGTGCCCGTGCAGCAGGGCCAGCGTGGCCTCGTACCTGGCGAGGACGTGGGGGCCGAAGACGGTCCGCGAGGTGGACACCTGCAGCAGCCACGGGTGGGCCCGGTAGGCGGCCAGGTCGGCCTCGGCGGCGCCGCGCAGCCCGGCCCGCCAGCCCGAGGTGGCGTCGGGCAGCGGCTGCCCCGCCACCACCCGGTCGACCATCAGCTCCAGCAGCTCGGCCTTGCCCGGCACGTACGTGTAGAGCGACGCCGTGCCGATCCCGAGCTCCTGGGCCAGCGCCCGCATGGACAGCGCGGCCGGCCCGGCCCGGTCGGCCGCGGCGACGGCGGCGTCCACGACGGCGGTCAGCTCCAGCCGTTGCCGGGGCCCGCGCCGGGGGGCCGGCAGCCCTTCCCAGAGCAGGGCCATGGTCTTCGCGGGGTCGCCGCGGCCCGCGTACTCCATGACGGGCTCCTTCCCACCGAAACTCCGAACAGCGTACGATGTTTTGTATGTCCGAAACCGTCATCCCCCTCCTGCCCTGCCGGCAGCTCGACGACGTCCTGCCCTTCTACCGCGCGCTCGGCTTCGACGTCACCTACCGCCAGGAGCGCCCCAACCCGTACGCCGCCGTCCGCCGTGGCGGGGTCGAGCTGCACTTCTTCGGCGTGCCCGAGTTCGACCCCGAGCAGTCCATGGGCAGCGTGGTCGTGGTGGTGCCGGACACGGGGGCGCTGCACGCCGCGTTCGCGTCGGGGCTGCGGGCGGCGTTCGGCAAGGTGCCGGTGTCCGGGATCCCGCGGATGACCCGGCCCCGGCGCGTGCAGGGGACGCCGGGCGGGTTCGTCGTGGTGGACCCCGGCGGCAACTGGGTGCGGATCAGCCGCCGCAAGGAGGACGCCGGCGAGCCGGAGGAGGGGCGGCTCGCGCGGGTGGTCGCCGCCGCCGCCCGCCAGGCCGACGCCCGCGGCGACGTGGCGGCGGGCGTCAAGGTGCTGGAGACGGGCCTCGCCAGGCACGCGGACGCGCCGGCCGCGCAGCGGCTGCCCGCCCTGGTCTACCTGGCCGAGCTGCGGGTGCGCGCCGGCGACCGGGAGGCGGCCGCCGCGCTGCTCGCCGAGGTCGCCGCCCTGGACCTGACGGCGGCCGAGCGCGAGGCCCTGGCCGACGACCTCGCCGCCGCCACGGACCTCACCGCCGGCCTCGGCCCCTGATCGCGGGGTCAGAACTTCGGCAGGAAACCGACCCGGTCGCGGACCTGCTCCATGGTCTGCCTGGCGACCGCCCCGGCGCGCTCGGCGCCGACGGCGAGCATGCGGTCGAGCTCCGACTCGTTGGACAGCAGCTTCTCGGCGCGCTCGCGGATCGGCGTGAACGTCTCGACGACGGCCTCCGCGACGTCCTTCTTGAACGTGCCGTAGCCCTGCCCGGCGTAGCGGGCGACGAGGTCGGGGATCGGCGTGCCGGTCAGCGCCGACTGGATGCGCAGCAGGTTGGAGATGCCCGGCTTGTTGTCCTCGTCGAACAGGACCTCGGTGCCGGTGTCGGTGACCGCCCGCATGACCTTCTTGCGCAGCGGCCCCGGCTGCTCCAGGACGTCGAGGATGCCCGCCGGGCTGGAGGACGACTTCGACATCTTCGCCGTCGGCTCCTGGAGGTCGGTGATCTTCTCGACCTCCTTGAGGATGTAGGGCTCGGGCAGCGTGAAGGTGTCGCCGTAGCGGTGGTTGAAGCGCTGGCCGAGGTCGCGGGTCAGCTCCAGGTGCTGCTTCTGGTCGGCCCCCACCGGCACCTTGTCGGCCTGGTAGATGAGGATGTCGGCCGCCTGGAGGATCGGGTAGGTGAACAGCCCCACGCTGGCCGCGCTCTCGCCGAACTTGGCGGACTTGTCCTTGAACTGCGTCATCCTGCCCGCCTCGCCCATGCCGGTGAGGCAGATGAGGATCCAGGCCAGCTCGGTGTGCTCGCGCACGTGCGACTGCACGAAGACGGTGGCCCGCTCGGGGTCGAGGCCCGCGGCGAAGAGCTGCGCGGCGGCCACGCGGCTGCGCCGGCGCAGCGCCGCGGGCTCGGTCGGCACGGTGATCGCGTGCAGATCGACCACGCAGTAGAAGGCGTCGTGGGTCTCCTGCATGGTGACCCACTGACGGACCGCACCCAGGTAGTTGCCCAGGTGGAAGGAGTCCGCGGTGGGCTGGATGCCGGAGAGAACACGAGGTCTGGCCATAGCAGGCAATTGTGTCAGGAATCCTGGTCGGGCGGCGACTCGACGGCAGGACGGCGTTTCACCCGCACCCTGGCGATCCGCCGCCCGTCCAGCTCGATGACCTCCAGGTCGAAGCCGGGCACCTCGACCCGCTCGCCGAGCGCCGCCACGTGGCCCAGCATGGCCATGACGAAGCCGCCCACCGTCTCGTAGGGGCCGTCGGGCAGCCTGATGCCGGTCTCGGTGGCGAAGTCGTTGAGGTTGGTCAGGCCGTCGATCTCGATCTCGCCGGCGGGCAGGACGACCACGTCCTCCTCGATGTCGTACTCGTCCCTGATGTCGCCGATCAGCTCCTCGACCAGGTCCTCCATGGTGATGATGCCGGCGGTGCCGCCGTACTCGTCGACCACGATGGCGAGGTGCTGGCCCTCGTCGCGCATCTCGTTGAGCGTGCTGAGCAGGCGCTTGGAGGCGGGCACGAACTTGGCGGGGCGGATCGGCACCAGCGCGCTGATCGGCTCGACGCGACCGGACAGCTCGGGGTCGAGCAGGTCGCGTACGTGCACGAAGCCGATGATCTCGTCGTAGGAGGTGCGGTAGACGGGGAAGCGGGAGTGCGGCATCCGGGCGGCGAGCGCGGCTGCCTCGGCGAGCGGCGTGTCGGCCTCCATGAACTCGACCTCGGTGCGCGGCAGCATCACCTCTCTGAGCTGCCGCTTGCCGGCGGCGAAGACCTCGGCGATGAGCTTGCGCTCGTCGGCGGTCAGGTCGTGGTGGCCGACCACCATGTCGCGCAGCTCCTCGGTGGTGACCTCCTCGCGGTCGGCCTCCGGGTTGCCGCCGAGCAGCCGCACCACGCCGTCGGTGGACTTGGACAGCATCCAGATGATCGGCCGGGACAGGCGGGCGACCCAGTCGAGGAAGGGCGCCACGAACAGCGAGAGCCCTTCGGCTCGCTGAAGCGCCAGGCGTTTGGGCGCCAGCTCGCCGAGCACGAGGGAGACGTACGAGATGGCCAGCGTGACCAGGACCAGCCCGAGCACGGGGGCGAAGCCTCCGGGCACGCCCCAGTTCTGCAGCACGGGGGTGAGCTGCGCGCCCAGCCGGTCGGCGCCGAACGCGGCCGACAGCATGGTGGCCACGGTGACGCCGATCTGGACGGCGGAGAGGAACCGGTTGGGGTCGCGGGCGAGCTTGGCCACGCGCTCGCCCCTGCGGCCACGCCCGGACAGCTTGCGGATCTGGCTCTCGCGCAGCGAGACCATCGCGATCTCGGCGGCGGCGAAGAAGCCCCCGATCAGGATGAACAGCAGGACCAGGGCGACGTTGGCCGCGACGGTGTCAAACATGGTGGTTGGCAGCGTATACGGGTGCTTTCCCGCGTATGCTGAACAGCAAGCCTTACAAAATCAAACATATTTGAACAGGAGTCCACATGAGATTGCTGGTCACCGGCGGGGCGGGATACGTCGGCAGCGTCGTCGCGGCCCAGCTCGTCGAGGCGGGGCACGAGGTGACCGTGCTCGACGACCTGTCCACCGGACACCGGGACGCGGTGCCCGAGGGCGCCCGCTTCGTGCGGGCCGACGTCGCCGAGCCCGGTGACGCGCTCGACGGTGTGGACGCGGTGCTCCACTTCGCGGCCAAGTCGCTGGTCGGCGAGTCGGTGGAGAAGCCGGGGCTCTACTGGGCCAACAATCTCGGGGGCACCCTCGCGCTGCTGGAGGCCATGCGGGACAAGGGGGTCGGCCGGATCGTGTTCTCCTCGACGGCGGCGACGTACGGCGAGCCGGAGCGCGCGCCGATCGAGGAGAGCGACCCGACGCGCCCGACCAACCCCTACGGCGCCTCCAAGCTCGCGGTGGACACGGCGCTGACCGCCTTCGCCGGCGTCCGCGGCCTGGCCGCCGTGAGCCTGCGCTACTTCAACGTGGCCGGCGCCTACGGCCGTTTCCGCGAGCGCCACGCGATCGAGACCCACCTCATCCCGAACGTGCTCAAGGTCGCCACCGGCGAGCGCGACTCGGTCAGCGTGTTCGGCGCCGACTACCCGACCCCGGACGGCACCTGCGTCCGCGACTACGTCCACGTCGCCGACCTGGCGCGGGCGCACCTGCTGGCGCTGGACGCGCTCACGCCCGGCGAGCACAGGATCTACAACCTGGGCAGCGGCTCCGGCTTCAGCGTGCAGGAGGTGATCTCGGTCTGCCGCGAGGTCACCGGGCACGAGATCCCGGCGGTCTTCGGCGAGCGGCGGCCCGGCGATCCCGCCGTGCTGGTCGCCTCGTCCGCGAAGATCCAGCGTGAGCTGGGGTGGAAGGCCGCCCTGCCGTCGCTGCACGACATCGTCTCCGACGCCTGGGAGGCGCTTTCCGGCAAATGAGCCATACGGCGGCGCTATATGTGCTGTAGTACCGAAACGTGAAGAGCATTTCACCAAGGGTCACGAAACCGATCTTTGGCGCTCTCATCGTGGCAGGCAGCCTGCTCGCCGCCGGAGGAGTGGTGTTCGCCACCCCGAAGGTGACCCATCCCGGCCCGCAGGCGACCTGTCCCGCGCAGAGCGACGGCACGGACGGCGAGTGAGCCGGACACGCGGACGCCCCCGCCGATGGTCGGCTGGGGGCGTCCGGCGAAGGCGGGGGCTCAGATGAGGCCGAGCTCCTTGACCGCGGTGCGCTCCTCCTCCAGCTCGCGCACGCTGGCGTCGATGCGCTCGCGGGAGAAGGCGTCGATCTCCAGGCCCTGGATGATCTCGAACTTCCCGCCGGCCGCGCGGACCGGGAACGAGGAGATGAGGCCCTCGGGCACGCCGTACGAGCCGTCGGAGACGACCGCGGCGGAGGTCCACTCGGTGCCGTTGACCCAGTCGTGGACGTGGTCGATGGCGGCGTTGGCGGCCGAGGCCGCCGAGGAGGCGCCACGGGCGTCGATGATGGCCGCGCCGCGCTTGGCGACGGTCGGGATGAAGGTGTCCTTCAGCCACTCGTGGTCGACCTGCTCGGCCGCGACCTTGCCGCCGACCTCGGCGTGGAACAGGTCGGGGTACTGGGTGGCCGAGTGGTTGCCCCAGATCGTCATCTTCTTGATCTCGGTGACCGGCACCTGCAGCTTGGCCGCGAGCTGCGAGAGCGCGCGGTTGTGGTCGAGGCGGGTCATCGCCGTGAAGCGCTCGGCCGGCACGTCGGGGGCGTGCTGCTGCGCGATGAGCGCGTTGGTGTTGGCCGGGTTGCCCACGACCAGGACGCGGATGTCGTCGGCGGCGTGGTCGTTGATCGCCTTGCCCTGCGGGCCGAAGATGCCGCCGTTCGCGCCGAGCAGGTCGCCGCGCTCCATGCCGGCCTTGCGCGGCATGGCGCCGACCAGCAGCGCGACGTTGGCGCCGTCGAACGCGACGTCGGGGCTGTCGCTGATCTCGATGCCGGACAGCAGCGGGAACGCACAGTCGTCCAGCTCCATCGCGGTGCCCTCGGCGGCCTTCACGGCGGCCGGGATCTCCAGCAGGCTGAGCTTGACCGGCACGTCGGCGCCGAGAAGCTGACCCGAGGCGATGCGGAACAGCAGTGCGTAGCCGATCTGGCCGGCGGCTCCGGTGACGGTCACCTTGACGGGCGCAGTGGCTGACGACGCCATGGCCTTTCCCCTAACTCGCAGCAGAATGTCGGACGTTGGGGATGTTACCTGCTCGTCATTCGCAGGTTTCCATCGCGGGCTGCCGTAGCTCGGGTTTGAAGTCGACCTTGCCGAAATACTGGTCGAGGAGGCCCTTCATGGCGCCGCTGCGGTAGAGGTCGGCGATGATGCCGTTGACCGCCTTGCAGGTGGCCGCGTCGCCGGGGCGGACGCCGACGCCGTAGCGCTCGTTGCTGAGCTTGGCGCCGAGGATCTTGTAGCGCAGCGGCTCGCGGTTGGCGAAGCCGGCCAGGATCACGTCCTCGCCGGGAACGGCCTCGACCTTGCCGGCGCGCAGGAGGTCCATGCACTCGGCGTAGTTGCCGGCGAGCACGGGCTTGACCTTCACGCGGTCCTGGACCTCGCCGACGGACGGGCTGCTGGGGGCGCACACCCGCTTGCCCGCGAGGTCGCCGAGCTCCTCGACGCCGCTGCCCGCGCGGACGAGGACGTCGCGGTGCGCCAGGTAGTAGGGGCCGGCGAACGCGGTGCGGCCGTCGATCACGTATGTCGCCACGACCAGGTCGAGCGTGCCCTCCGCCAGCCCGGCGGGCCGGTCGTCCCTGCTGACCCTGACGAGCTTCGTCTCCCTGGCCCCGAGGCCGGTCGCGATGCGGCGGGCCAGCTCGATGTCGAAGCCCTCGAACGCCTCGCCGTTCTGCAGCCCGACGCCCGGCAGGTCGCCCTTGACGCCGATGACGATCTTCCCGGTGGTGGCGACCTTGTCCACCACCGAGGCGAACGACGGCTCCGAGGGCGTGGTCGGCTGGACGCGCTGCTCGCGGAAGGCGAGGGGCCAGCCGTTCATCGCGGCGACCATCGCGGCCCCGGCGACCAGCACGAGCACGCCGGCGAAGGCCGCCCACAGCCGCCACCGGGGACGGCGCCGCGCGGGCGCCGACGGCTCGGTGGGCACGGGATAGGGCGGCTGCCCCGCGTCTCCGGCCCGGCCGCCGTCGCCGGCCCGCCGGACGGGCGGGGTGGTCAGCGCCGCCGCCTGGCCCTCGTACGTCCCCTGCCCGGTGGCGCCGCGCGCCTCCTGGGCGGCGGCGCCGCGCTGCCCCTGGGCGGGCGGGCCGTGCTCGGCCGGCACCAGGGAACCGGCGCCCCGGTGGGCGGGCAGGTCGGTGACGGACTTGGCGTTGACCCGGCTGAACGGCGTGGTGTCGTCGCCCGCGACCTGCACGCCGCGCGTGAGCACGGCGGTGGAGGCCCCCACGCCGGTGGACTGCCCGAGCAGCCGCAGCAGGATCTGGTCGGCGGAGGGCCGCTCGGCGGGCGCCTTGGCCAGCGCCCCCGCCACCACGCCGCGCAGCGGCTCCGGCAGCATGGCGACGTCGACCTCGTGGTTGAGGATGCGGTTGAGCACGGTAGCGATGGACTTGCCCTCGAAGACCGTCGTGCCGGTCGCGGCGAAGGTGATCGTCGCGCCCCACGAGAAGACGTCGGTGTAGGGGCCGATCTCGTCGCCGGCGATCTGCTCGGGGGCCATGTAGGCGGGCGTGCCGATGGCCCGGCTGGTGATCGTGCCGGTGGAGTCGATGATGCGGGCGATGCCGAAGTCGACCACGCGCGGCCCGTCGGCGGCGATCAGCACGTTGTCGGGCTTGAAGTCGCGGTGGACGATGTGCGCGTGGTGGATGGCGGTGAGCGCGGTGGCGGTGCCGATCGCGAGCCGGTCGAGCGGGGTGCCGCTCAGCGGACCGTCGGTCTCGATCAGCTCCCTCAGCGAGCGGCCCTCGATGTACTCGCTCGCGATGTACGGCGTGTCGCCGTCGAGGTCGGCCTCCATCACCCGCGCCGTGCAGAACGACGCCACCCGCTGCGCCGCCTTGAGCTCGCGGGCGAAACGAGAGCGGGCGATGGTGTCGCCGGAGAATTTCACGTGCAGCAGCTTGATGGCGGCGCGCTCGCCCTCGTCGTTGACACCGAGGTAAACGATGCCCTGACCGCCTTCGCCGATGCGTCCGGACAGCCGGAATGATCCCAGGTGCGGGGGATCACCAGCCACCAGTGGCGCGATCTGCGGCATTCGTCTGTCCCCACGTTTACTCGATCCCAACGAGGCAAACTTTACGACGCTCAGCTACTTCACAGGGATCCGTTAACCGTTCGTGACGTCACGGTTCGCCACACTTTGTCACCAAAACTGGCAATTTGCCGAGTAACGCAAGCCCTTGCGCGGGCGCGATTCGGCGGAGAGGCTCAGGATCATGAACCGTCCCTACGACATCGTGCTCTTCGGGGCGAGCGGCTTCACCGGCGCGCTGACCGCCGCCTACCTCGCCGCCGCCGCGCCGCCCGGCACGCGCTGGGCGCTGGCCGGCCGCGATCCCGCCAAGCTCGAACGGCTGGGGCTCGACGTGCCGATCCTGCGGGCCGACGCGACCGACCGGGCCGCGCTCGCCGACCTGGCGGCCGGCACGAGGGTGCTCGCCACCACGGTCGGCCCGTACATCACCCACGGCGAACCGCTGGTGGCCGCCTGCGCCGAAGCGGGCACCCACTACCTCGACCTGACCGGCGAGCCCGAGTTCGTGGACCGGACCTACCTGCGCCACCACGACCTGGCCGCCCGGACCGGCGCCAAGCTCGTGCACGCCTGCGGCTTCGACTCGATCCCGTGGGACCTCGGCGTGCTGCACACCGTCGAGCAGCTTCCCGAGAACGTCCCGCTCACCGTCAGCGGGTTCCTGCGGGGGAACGGCCGGCTGTCCGGCGGCACGCTGTCGACCGTGCTCACCGTCGCGGGACGGGCCCGCCAGGCCGCTGAGGCCGCCGCACAGCGCCGCGCCGCCGAGCCCCGCCCCAAGGGCCGCAGGATCAGCTCCAGGGCGGGCGGGGTGCGCTACGTGGGCGGCTGGGCGCTGCCGATGCCCACCCTCGACCCCATGATCGTGGGCCGCTCGGCCCGCCTGCTCGACCGCTACGGCCCCGACTTCACCTACCGCCAGCACTTCGCGGTCCGCACCCTCCCCCAGGCCCTCGCGGTCGCGGCGGGCGCGGGGGCGCTGGTGGCGGCCGCGGCGCTCCCGCCGGCCCGCGACCTGCTCCGCGCCCGCCTGCGGCCGGGCCAGGGGCCGTCGCCGGAGCAGCGGGCGAAGAGCTGGTTCCGGGTCACGTTCCTGGGCGAGGGCGGCGGCGAGCGGGTGATCACCGAGGTCGCGGGCGGCGACCCCGGCTACGGCGAGACCGCGAAGATGCTCGGCGAGTCGGCGCTGTGCCTGGCCTTCGACGACCTGCCGGACCGGGCGGGCCAGCTCACCACCGCCTCGGCGATGGGCCGGGCGCTGATCGACCGGCTGGTGCGCGCGGGCATCTCGTTCACGACCCGCGCGTGAGCGTCAGTAGGGCAGCGCCCACGTGGTGAACGTCTTGCGCAGGTACGGGTTCTTGAACTTCGGGTACGCGACCGTCCGCGGATCGCCGTCCGAGACGTAACGCATGTCCGGGTTCTTGTTGAGCCAGTCCAGCCACGCCTCCGAGCAGAACTGGGAGCAGTCGCCCTTCTTCTCCATGACCTTGATCCGCGGGATGCCGCCCGGGTCGAACGCCTTGCTGAACGGCGCCGGCGCGGGCGTGTAGCCGGCCAGGAACGCGCCGTCGTGGTGGTAGCCCTGGCCGCGCAGCGCCCAGTTCTTGTTCTTCGGCTGGTTGCCGTACGGCAGCGCGATCGTGGTGGGCTTGACGGCCGACAGCGACGTGATCTGCCTGCCGATCGTGCCGATCTGCTCCTCGACCTCCTTCTGCGAGCGGCCGCGCAGGTTGAGGTGGTCGCGGGTGTGGTTGCCGATGTCGAAGCCGTTGTCCTTGAGCCACTGCAGCGTCTGCGCCTGCTCCTCGCGCACGGTCTTGCCGAACATGTCGCGGGTGACGTACATGGTGGCGACCGGGCGGAAGCCCGGGTGCTTGGCCGCCACCTCCTTGAGGATCGCGACGGCGGTGTCCTTCTGGGGGACGCCCACCTCGTTGAGCGTGAGCTGCGAGGGCGAGGAGTCGTCGAAGGTCAGCACCACCGGGTGCTTGCCGGCCGGGATGTCGATCTTGCCGGCCGCCATCTCGGCGGCCGTGATGGGCACGTAGTTCTCCTTGACCAGCCGTTCCAGGTCCCTGCGGAACTGCGCGGGCGAGCGGTCGTCGGTCGTGGCCGGTTTCTCCACGATGCGGTGGAACATCAGCACCGGGATCTGGCCCAGCTCGTTGGCCTTGACGGCGGCGGCGCGCTTGACCTTGGCAGCCAGCTCCGCCTTGGCCTTGGCCGCGGCGTCGGCCTTGCCGTCCGCCATCTTGACGGTGTCGGCGGGCTGCGAGTCGCACCCCGTCGTCAGGATCGTCGCGGCGGCAAGCACCCCCAATGCCCCCAGAAAACGCAGTCGCATTCGAACCCCCCGAGACGCGCACGACTGTTACGAGAGGGCTCTTACCCAGCTGATCAACTGTGCCACGCCGGGCGACCGTCAAGACCTGGGCAAGGCCGGATCAGTCCAGGCTCGCCTCCCGGCCGTGGACGATGAGGGCGTACATGACGAGTACGTCCACCGCGATGACGGCGAGCGACCACCAGGGGTTGACGGCGATCCAGGTGAGCTGCGTGAGCGCGTTGAGCATCACCAGGATGACGCCGACCACCCTGGCCCAGGTCTGCCCGGCGGTGACCGCGACGCCCGTGACGAGGACGAGCACGCCGAGGACCACGTGCACCCAGCCCCACGTGGTGACGTCGAAGACCAGCAGCCGGGCGGGCGTGGCCACGTAGACCCGGCTGGCGATGACGGCCGCGAAGCCGGTGATGATGTTGAACAGCCCGGCGAGGATCATCAGCATGCCGCCGAACCAGATCCAGCCGACCCAGCCGGTGACGTGGCGCGCGTGGTGACAGGTCATCGAGGACCCCTTCCTGACGCAGTGCCCTTCCCGTGCTGGGGTGCCCCTCCCGAACGGACATAAAGCGATTTACAGGCACATATAGGGATAAGAGGGAAAGGTTTTGCGGAGGACGCGGAACGGCCTCCGCCCGGCGGGCACGCCGCGGGGTGGAGGCCGTTCCGTCTCGGGGTGGCGGGCGCTCAGCCCATCTTCTTCTTGAGGTTCTCGTCCAGCGCGCCCAGGAAGTCCTGGGTGGTCAGCCACGCGGCGTCGCCGCCGATCAGGAGCGCCAGGTCCTTGGTCATCTGGCCGCCCTCGACGGTCTCGACGCAGACCTGCTCCAGCGTGTTCGCGAACTCGGTGACGGCGGGGGTGTTGTCCAGCTTGCCGCGGTGGGCCAGGCCGCGCGTCCACGCGAAGATCGAGGCGATCGGGTTGGTGGAGGTCGGCTTGCCCTGCTGGTGCTGGCGGTAGTGGCGGGTCACCGTGCCGTGCGCGGCCTCGGCCTCGACCGTGCGGCCGTCGGGGGTCATCAGCACCGAGGTCATCAGGCCGAGCGAGCCGAAGCCCTGCGCGACCGTGTCGGACTGCACGTCGCCGTCGTAGTTCTTGGCCGCCCAGACGTAGCCGCCCTCCCACTTGAGCGCCGCGGCGACCATGTCGTCGATGAGGCGGTGCTCGTAGGTCAGGCCGGCCTTCTCGAACTCGGCCTTGAACTCGGTCTCGTAGACCTCGGCGAAGATGTCCTTGAAGCGGCCGTCGTACGCCTTGAGGATCGTGTTCTTCGTCGACAGGTAGACCGGGTAGTTGCGGTTGAGGCCGTAACGCATGGAGGCGCGGGCGAAGTCGCGGATCGACTCGTCCAGGTTGTACATCGCCATCGCCACGCCGGCGCCGGGGAAGTCGTAGACGTCGAGCTCGATCGGCTCGGAGCCGTCCTTCGGCGTGTACGTCAGCGTCAGCGTGCCCTCGCCCGGGATCTTCAGGTCCGTCGCGCGGTACTGGTCGCCGAAGGCGTGACGGCCGACCACGATCGGCTTGGTCCAGCCCGGCACCAGTCGCGGCACGTTCGACATGATGATCGGCTCGCGGAAGATGACGCCGCCGAGGATGTTGCGGATGGTCCCGTTGGGGGACTTCCACATCTTCTTGAGACCGAACTCCTCGACCCGCGCCTCGTCCGGGGTGATGGTGGCGCACTTCACGCCGACGCCGTACTTCTTGATGGCGTTGGCGGCGTCGATGGTGACCTGGTCGTCCGTCGCGTCGCGGTGCTCGATGCCGAGGTCGTAGTACTTCAGGTCGACGTCGAGGTAGGGAAGGATCAGCTGGTCCTTGATGAACTGCCAGATGATCCGGGTCATCTCGTCGCCGTCAAGCTCGACGACCGGACCCTCCACCTTGATCTTGGGCATGCGAATGGTTCCCCTTCGATGAATTGATGCGTTGAGGCTATCGGACGGCCAGGTCATCGGGCGAAAAGGGACAGGATCATCGCCTTCAGCTGGTCGTCGTCCAGCAACAACGAGGTCAGCACCAGCACGAAGCCGAAGACGGCCAGCGTGGTGACGTCGGTGCTCCTGCTCCTGATCGCGAGCTGGCCGGCGTAGCCGGCGAACCGCAGCGCGGCGGCGACCATGATGACGGCCCCGAGCGCGAACCCGCCCCAGCGCGGGTCCACGAGGAAGGCCACGGACACCCCGACGGCCGCACCCGCCAGAATCAGCGGGTACGGCCCCCAGCTCTCACGTTCGGTACTTCTGTCGGCGCTCAACGCTCGTCTATCGGCTTCCACTTCTGGTCGGTCTCACCGATGTACTCGCTGTCAGGGCGGATGAGGCGGTTGTCGGCGTGCTGCTCGATGACGTGTGCCGTCCAGCCCGACATGCGGCTGATCGAGAAGACCGGGGTGAACAGGTCGGTCGGGATGCCGAGGTAGTGGTAGACCGAGGCGGCGTAGAAGTCGACGTTCGGGTAGAGGCCCTTGGCCTCGAAGACGACTTCCTCCATCTCCTTCGACATCCGGTAGTACGTGTCGTCGCCGGCGGCCTCGGCCAGCTCGGCGGACATCCTGCGCAGGTGCGTGGCGCGCGGGTCCTCGGTCTTGTAGACGCGGTGCCCGAAGCCCATGATCTTCTCGCCGCCGGCCAGCTTGTCGCGCACGGCCCGCGCCACGCCGTCGGCGGGGATCGACTCCAGCGTCTTCATGACCTGCTCGTTCGCGCCTCCGTGCAGCGGGCCCTTGAGGGTGCCGATGGCGGCGACGATGGCGGAGTGCATGTCCGAGAGCGTCGCGGCGCACACCCGGGCGGCGAACGTGGAGGCGTTCATGGTGTGGTCGGCGTGCAGCACCAGGCACTCGTCGAAGATCTCGACCGCGCGCGGCTCGGGCCTGCGGCCGGTGACCTGGAGCAGGAAGTTGGCCGCGATGCTCAGCTCGGGGTCGGCGTCGGGGACGCTGCCCCCGGTGCGGGCGGCGTGGTAGCGCGCGACGAGCACGGGCTGCTGGGCGGTCAGGCGGGCGGCCTTGCGCAGGTTGGCCTCGGGCGCGATCGAGTCCTTGTCCGGGTCGTCGGCGGCCGCCAGCGACACCAGCGAGCGCAGCGCCTCCATGGGCTTCTGCTTCCCGGCGATCTCCGCGATGTTGGCCGCGGCCAGCGGGCCCGGCTCGCGGCCCGCCGCCAGGGCCTCGCCGTAGCCGGCGAGCTCGGCGCGATCGGGCAGCCTGCCGCGCTGGAGCAGGTGCGCGACCTCCTCGAACGTGGCGCGGCCGGCCAGATCGTGGATGTCGTATCCGCGATAGAAGAGGCGACCGGCCTTTCCGTCAATGTCGCTCAGCGCTGTGGACGCGGCTACGACATCGGCGAGACCTTTCGTGGGCTTGTCCGCCATGAGTGCTTCCTCCGCTTATCTTCCTCCGAAGTCTACCTGTGAGCAGGTAAAACCGGCCGCGAAGGTCAAGACCAATTTCGCGTACGATTCTCCTTTCGGCAAAGGCGATTCCCCATCCCCTCGTTTGGGTAAGCCGGAGCTGTAGTAATAGTTACGGCGGGCTACCTGGGGAGGAACTGCCGTGGAGGGGCCGTTCATACGCATCGAGGACACCGGTGAGGTGATCCCGTTGCGCCCCGAGATCACGACGGTCGGAAGAGGGCGGGGTGTCGACATCCGGCTCACCGATCCCAGCGTGTCTCGACTCCATGCCGAGTTCGTCAGACGAGGACCCTACCTGTACGTGGTCGACCTGGGCTTGTCCAGGAACGGCACGCGGGTGAACGGCAGGCCGATCGCCCGGAGGGTCCTTGACGACGGCGACGTCGTCTCGTTCGGCGCGGCGCGGGGTCGCATCGGTGGAGTCCCCCGTGAGGACTTCACCCCCGAGGTCGAGCTGCGCAGGGCCGCGGCGCCCGAGCTGACCAGGCGGGAGGTCGACGTGCTGACCTCGCTCTGCCGGCCGGCGCTGTCGGACGAGGCGTTCGTCGCTCCCGCGACCGCGCGCGAGATCGCCGACGACCTGGTCGTGACGGAGGCCGCGGTGAAGCAGCATCTGCTGCGGCTCTACCAGAAGTTCAGGATCCCGGAGGGCACCAACCGGCGCACCCGCCTCGCCAACGAGGTCGTCGCGCTCGGGCTGGTGCGCCCGACCCCTGTGGTTCCCCCGCAGCGGTCGTCGGGAGCCCCCGCAGAGCAGCAGCCGTCCCCGGCGGGGCGCAGGGCTTCGTAGGCGGGTTCATCGCGACCGGGGCCACGGCGAGGGGTTCCGGCAGCGTTCGGAGCCACGGCGTGGCCGGCGCGGCGACGTGGGCCGAGCGGCGGCGGGCGCCGCGCACCGGATCCTCACGGGATCCGGTGCCGCCGCCCGCCGGGCTCGTCGCCGGTCAGGAGACGGCCGGCGACGCGCGCGGGCGCAGCACGCCCGCGTAGCGCGTGGCCGGCCCGGCTCAGAGGGTCATGAAACCGTTGCTGGGCTTGCTGGTCCGGTTGGCCCGGTCCACCGCCACGGCGTAGTAGTGGTCGCCGCGCTTGCCCTCGGGGTCGGTCCACCGGATCTGCCGGTCACCGGGCACGACCGCGACCAGGTTGCGGGCGTCGGCGAAGGCGTCGGCGCCGGCGTGCCCGTCGAAGCGGAAGATGGCGAACAGGAACGGCTCGTCCTTGTC
The DNA here is from genome assembly GCF_019397265.1 of Nonomuraea coxensis DSM 45129. Taxonomy (NCBI): domain Bacteria; kingdom Bacillati; phylum Actinomycetota; class Actinomycetes; order Streptosporangiales; family Streptosporangiaceae; genus Nonomuraea; species Nonomuraea coxensis. The sequence continues at coordinate 972,461 of NZ_CP068985.1, read as the reverse complement.
CGTGGCCACGGCCCGCACCTCGACGCCGCCGGAGCGGCGCAGCGCGTACGCGAGCACCGGGCGGCGCGGCGGCTCGCCGTCCGCCAGCCTGGGCAGCACGGGCGCGAGCGCGGGCCGCTGGTAGTGGTCCTTGACCGCGGTCGAGATCGAGCCGATCCTGTCGACCTTGACGTCGTTGGCGTTGTACCAGATGTCGCCGCTGATCTCCGGGTGCTCACGGTTGAGCGTGAGGTGCCTGGACAGCTCGCCCGGCACCTGCCACTCGGGGGCCTGCGCGGGGTCGCCCGCCTTGTACGCGGCCTGCCCGATCCACAGCAGCGTGCGGGTGCCGCTCGCCACGTCCGACCACCACGGGACGAGCTTGGAGTAGTCGGCCGGCGGCTGGCCGATGTACCAGTAGAGCTGCGGGGCGATGTAGTCCAGCCAGCCCTTCTTGACCCAGCCGCGGGTGTCGGCGTGCAGGTTGTCGTAGGACTGCCCGCCGTTGGTCTCGGAGCCCAGCGGGTCGGTGCCCTTGTTGCGCCAGATGCCCGACGGGCTGATGCCCCAGGCGATCTGCGGCTTGGCCTCGAGGACGCGCTGCTGCATCTCCTGGACCATGAGGTCGACGTTGTTGCGCCGCCAGGCGGCGAGGTCGGGGAAGCCGGCGCCGTACTGGGCGAAGGCGGCGCTGTCGTCGAAGGCCGTGGTGTTGGTCGGGTAGAAGTAGTCGTCGAAGTGCAGGCCGTCGATGTCGTAGCGGGTGACCGCGTCCATCATGGCGTCCTGGCAGAACTTCCTGACCTCCGGCATGCCGGGGTTGTAGTAGAGCTTGCCGCCGAACGGCACGATCCAGTCGGGGTGCTTGCGCCCGGGGTGGTCGGGGTGCAGCTTGGCCGGGTCGGCCTGCATCGACACCCGGTAGGGGTTGAACCACGCGTGGAAGGCCAGCCCGCGCTTGTGCGTCTCCTCGACGGCGAAGCCCAGGGGGTCGTAGCCGGGGTCCTCGCCCTGGGTGCCGGTCAGGTACTGCGACCACGGCTCGAACGGCGACGGCCAGAAGGCGTCGGCCGTCGGCCGGATCTGCACGAACACCGAGTTGAGCCCGCGCTGCACGGCGAGGTCCAGCCAGGCGAGGTATTCGGCCTTCTGCTGGTCGGCGGTGAGCCCCTGCTTGGACGGCCAGTTGATGTTGACGACGGACGCGATCCACATGCCGCGCATCTGGTGCAGCGGGGGCACGTACGCGGCGTCGGTCTCGGCGAAAGCGGGCAGCGGCACCGCCGTGGCGGCGGCCGCGAGGGCGAGACCCTTCAGGAGAGTCCTTCTGCTCGGCATGGGGGGTGGCCTCTCGGAAGTGGTTGTATCGAAGGCGACGATGACAGAAAATTACCTTCAGATCAACAACGGTGAAGGAAAATGCCGATGAGCCGTGACCTGTACAGACTGGCGCTTGCGGTGCTGCACCCGGGGTTCGAGGGAACCTCCGCCCCCGACTGGCTGCGCCGCGCGCTGGGCGAGGGTCTCGGCGGCGTCGTGCTGTTCGCGCGCAACGCCATCGGAGCGCCGCTCGTCAAGGAGCTGCGCGCCGAGAACCCCGGCGTCGTCGTCGCCGTCGACGAGGAGGGAGGCACCGTCACCCGGCTCGAAGTGGGCGCCGGCAGCTCCTTCCCCGGCAACAGGGCACTCGGCGTGGTGGACGACCCCGGGCTCACCGAGCGGGTGGGCCGGCAGATCGGCCGCATGCTCGCGGAGCTGGACATCACCCTCGACTACGCGCCTTCCGCCGACGTCAACGCCAACCCCGCCAACCCGGTCATCGGGGTCCGCTCGTTCGGTCCCGATCCCGACCTGGTGGCCCGGCACACGGCGGCGTTCGTCCGGGGGGTGCAGGGGGCGGGCGTGGCCGCCTGCGCCAAGCACTTCCCCGGCCACGGCGACACCGTCACCGACTCCCACCTGGCGCTGCCCACCGTGCACGCCTCCCGCGAGGAGCTGATCGCCCGCGACCTGCCGCCGTTCCGTGCCGCGATCGAGGCCGGGGTGCGGGCCGTCATGACCGGTCACCTGCTGGTGCCCGCACTCGACGCCGCCGCGCCGGCGACGCTCAGCCGTGCCGCGCTGACCGAGCTCCTGAGGGGCGAGCTCGGCTTCGACGGCATGGTCGTCACCGACGCCATCGAGATGCGGGCGGTGGCCGCGCTGGCCTCCCCCGGCGAGATCGCGGTGCGCGCCCTGAACGCCGGGGCCGACGCCATCTGCATCGGGGTCGTCGGCGAGGACGGCCTGCGCGAGATCCGCGACGCCGTCGTGGCCGCCGTACGGGACGGCGTGCTGCCCGAGGAGCGCCTGGCCGAGGCCGCCGGGCGGGTACGGGCGCTGTCCGACTGGTACGCCGCCCGTCCCGCCGACCGCGAGGCCGCCCGCGCCGACGTCGATCCCGGCGTCGGCCTCGCCGCCGCCCGCGCGGCGCTCACCGTGACCGGGACCGCCCGGCTCGACCGGGCGCCGCTGGTCGTCGAGGTCAACACCCGGCTCAGCCAGGCCGTGGACCCCGACACGCCGACCGGCATCACCGCCGCCCTGTCCGAACTGCTGCCCGGCACGGCGATGATCCGCCTGGAACGCGACGCCCCCCTGCCCGACCTCGGCGGCCCGGCACCGGGCGGCGGAGGGGCCGGTGCCGGCGGTCCTGCGCCGGGCGGTGGGCGGCCGGTGGTGCTGGTGGTGCATGATGCCGCGCGGCACGCGTGGGTGCGGGACGTCGTGGCCGAGGCGGTCGCGGCCCGTCCGGACGCGATCGTCGTCGACACGGGCGTCCCCGGCCCGCCCGCCGGCGCGGCGCACGTCGCCACGCACGGCATCTCCCGCGTCTCCGCGCAGGCCGCCGCCGAACGGCTGGCCAGATGAGCGCCGTCGAGCCGGCCAGCCCCGTCGCCGCCGTACGGGCCGTGCTGCCCTCGCTCACCCCGGCGGCCCAGGCCATCGCCCGCATCATCCTCGACGACCCCGCGCTGGTCGTACGGAGCACGATCACCGAGTTCAGCGCGGTGTCCGGCACCAGCGAGGCCACGATCGTACGGACCGCACGGGCCCTCGGCTTCACCGGGTACTCGCAGATGCGCTTCGCCCTCGCCGCCGCCGTCGCCAAGGAGCCGGAACGGCTGGTCCCCGGCGACCTCGGCCCGGACGACCCGCTGACCGACGTGATCGCCAAGGTCGCGCGGGCCGAGTCGGACGCGCTCGCCGACACCGCCGCCCAGCTCGACCCGGACCAGCTCGGCGAGGTGGTCGCGGCCATCGCCGTCGCCCGGCGGGTGGACGTGTACGGCGTGGCCGCCTCGGGCCTGGTCGCCGCCGACATGTCGCAGAAGCTGCTGCGGATCGGGCTGTCCAGCCACCCCTTCAGCGACGCCCACCTGGCCCTGACCAGCGCCGCCCTGCTGAAGGCCGGGGACGTGGTGGTCGCGATCAGTTGCAGCGGCGAGACGCCCGACGTGCTGGTGCCCGCCCGCACCGCGGCCGAGGCGGGGGCGGCGCTCGTCGCGATCACCAACAACCCGCGTTCGTCGCTCGCCGAGCTGGCCGACCACACGCTGGTGTCGGCGGGGCGCGAGACGGCCTTCCGCCCGGGGGCGCTGGCCAGCCGGATCAGCCAGTTGCTGATCGTGGACTGCATCTTCGTGGGGCTGGCGCAGCGCACGTACGACCGGGCCGACGCCGCCATCCGCGCCACCCGCGAGGCCACCGACCGCTACCGGGCCCGGTGAGGGGCGGCCGACGCAGGGGGTGACGGCGCCGCGCGGGGGTCAGAGACGCTCGGCGGCCTCCACGACGTTGGACAGCAGCAGCGCCCGGGTCATCGGCCCGACGCCGCCCGGGTTGGGCGTGAGGAAGCCCGCGACCTCCTCGACCTCGGGCGACACGTCCCCGGCGATCTTGCCCTCGACGCGGGAGACGCCGACGTCGAGCACGGCCGCGCCCGGCTTGACCATGTCGGCACTGATCAGCTCGGGCACCCCGGCCGCGGCCACGATGATGTCGGCCCTGCGGGTGTGCGCGGCGAGGTCCTGGGTGCCGGTGTGGCAGAGGGTGACGGTGGCGTTCTCGCTGCGGCGGGTCAGCAGGAGGCCGAGGGAGCGGCCCACGGTGATGCCGCGGCCGACGACGGCGACCTCGGCGCCCTTGATCGGCACGCCGTACTCCTGCAGGAGCAGCACGATGCCGTGCGGGGTGCACGGGAGCGGGGCCTCGACCATGTGGACGAGGCGGCCGAGGTTGACCGGGTGGAGGCCGTCGGCGTCCTTGGCCGGGTCCATCCGCTCCAGCAGGGCCATGGTGTCGAGGTGCTTCGGCAGAGGGAGCTGGACGATGTAGCCGGTGCACTCGGGGGAGGCGTTGAGCTCGTCGATGGCCGCCTCGACCTCGGCCTGGGTGGCGGTGGCCGGCAGGTCGACGCGGATGGAGGCGATGCCGACCTCGGCGCAGTCGCGGTGCTTGCCCGCCACGTAGATCTGGCTGCCGGGGTCGTCGCCGACGAGGATGGTGCCGAGGCCCGGCGTGATGCCGCGCTCCCTGAGCGCGGCCACCCGGGTCGTGAGGTCTGCCTTGATCTTGGCGGCCGTGGCCTTGCCGTCGAGTTTCACTGCGCTCATGCCGCAATCCTTCCATGCCGGGCCCCGCCTGCCGCACACCCGCTCCCCTTCACGGGAGGGGCCGGACGTCCGCGCCCTATCGCGGGCGCGCGTCCGGGCGTTCGCGCTCGCCGTGCTCCGACGTTGTCCACAAGGTGCAGGCAGGCTGGTCGCGTTGTCCACAGGCCACGGATGACATCGTTGTCATGGCCATCGGGAGGGCCTAGTGTTACGGGCGCCGGAACGCTCTCGCACCTTCCACCCGTCCGCCTTCCACTCGGAGGTCCACGCTCCACCCCGGAGGTCCCCCTTGCCTTCCCGCCGTCTGCTCTCCGCCGAGCCGACCGACCTGTTCGTCGGCACCGAGGCCGCCCCGCACCAGGTCCTGCGTCTCACGCTCGCCTCCCGCGCCGACCGCGAGGCCGTCCTGGAGCTGCGCGGCGACGGCGTACGGCTGGCGGGCGGGGCGGTCACCGTCCCCGCCGACGCGGCCGGCGTCCTGGAGGTGCCGCTGGAGGTCGCCGTCCCGCCCGGCACGGCGGTGCCGTGCGTGCTGACCCTCGGCCGCGCGAAGTCCGGCGCGAAGTCCGGCGCGAAGTCCGGCACTGAGTCCGGCACTGAGTCCGGCGCTGAGTCCCTGGAGGTCACGGTCACGGCCGAGGAGCCCGGCTGGACCGTGCACCTGATCTCCCACTTCCACTACGACCCCGTGTGGTGGAACACCCAGGCCGCCTACACGAGCCCGTGGGAGCTGCTCTCCGCCGACGCCACCACCAGGCCGCTGTGGGAGCGCAACGCGTTCGCGCTGGTCGAGGCGCACATCGAGCTGGCGCTGCGCGACCCCGACTACCGTTTCGTGCTGGCCGAGGTCGACTATCTCAAGCCGTTCCTCGACACCCACCCCGAGCGCCGCGCCGACCTGCGCGCCCTCATGGCCGAGGGCCGGGCCGAGCTGGTGGGCGGCACCTACAACGAGCCCAACACCAACCTCACCGGCGCCGAGACCACGATCCGCAACCTCGTCCACGGCATCGGCTACCAGCGCGACATCCTCGGCGGGGACCCGCGCACCGCCTGGCAGCTCGACGTGTTCGGGCACGATCCGCAGTTCCCCGGCTATCTCGCGGCGGCGGGGCTCACCGGCAGCGCGTGGGCGCGCGGCCCGTTCCACCAGTGGGGCCCGATCAGCAAGAACTTCCATGAGGCCAAGAACGACGCGGCCCTCATGCAGTTCCCGAGCGAGTTCGAGTGGATCTCGCCGTCGGGGCGGGGCGTGCTCACCCACTACATGCCCGCCCACTACTCCGCGGGCTGGTGGATGGACTCCGCGCCCACCCTGGAGGACGCCTGCCAGGCGGTCCACGACCTCTACCGTTCGCTCAAGCCGGTGGCCGCGACCAGGCACGTCCTGCTGCCGGTCGGCACCGACTACACCCCGCCCAACAAGTGGATCACCGACATCCACCGCGCCTGGGCGGCCCGCTACGTGTGGCCCCGGTTCGTCTGCGCGACGCCGCGCGACTTCCTGGACGCCGTACGCGCCGAGCTGCCGCGCTTCAGCCCTCAGACCCGCGACATGAACCCGGTCTACACCGGCAAGGACGTCTCCTACATCGACACCAAGCAGGCCCAGCGCGCCGCCGAGGTGGCCGCGCTCGACGCCGAGCGGCTGTCGGCGTTCGCGGCGGCGCTCGGCCTCGGCCGCTACCCGCACACGGCGCTCGACAAGGTGTGGCGGCAGCTCGCCTACGGCGCCCACCACGACGCGATCACCGGGTCCGAGTCCGACCAGGTCTACATCGACCTGCTGACGGGGTGGCGGGAGGCGTACGACCTGGCGGCGACGGCCAGGGACAACGCGCTCGACGCGCTCACCGGGCAGGTCGGGCTGGCGGAGCCGAGCGTGGTGGTGACCAACACGCTGTCGTTCGCCCGTGACGGCCTGGTCCGGGTGCCGCTGCCGCCGGGGCACACCGTGGCGGGCCCGTCGCCGGAGGATGCGGAGGTGCCGGCCGTCGCCGAGGGCGGCGTGCTGACCTTCCTCGCGCGGGACGTGCCGTCGCTGGGCTGGCGGTCGTACCGGGTGGTCGAGGGCTCGCCCGCGACCTGGCGTCCGCTCGACGGCGCCACCATCGCGAACGACCGCTGGCGGGTGAGCGCCGACCCGGCCCGGGGCGGGGCGCTGGCCTCGGTCGTCGATCTGTCCACCGGCCGCGAGTTGCTCACCGGGCTCGGCAACGAGCTGCGCCTCTACCACGAATACCCGACTCATCCCGACATGGGGGAAGGCCCTTGGCACCTCATCCCCACGGGTGCGGTCACCGGGTCCGGCGAGGCCGCGGCGCACGCCGTACACGCCGAGCGGAGCCCTCTCGGCAGCCGGCTCACCGTCACCGGCCAGGTCGGGGAGATCGCCTACGAGCAGGTCGTCACCCTGCTGAACGGCTCCGACCGGATCGACTTCACCACCCGCGTCCTCGACCACACGGGCGCCGACCGCCTGCTGCGGGTGCGTTTCCCCGCCCTCGTCGAAGGGGCGCTGCCGGTGTCCGACGTGGCGGGGGCGGTGGTGGGCCGCGGGTTCGCGCTGCCCGACGTCGACACGGCCGAGCACCCGTGGACGCTCGACAATCCTGCCAACACCTGGTTCGGGCTGTCCGCCACGGCCAAGGTCGACCTCGGCGAGGCGGGGGCGAGGGCGCTGGGCGTGGCCGAGGTCGTGGTGCCCGCCGCCGCCGACGCCCCGGAGGCGCGCGGCCTGGTGGCGGCCCTGGCGCGGGCGGGCGTGACGGCGACCACGTCCACCGCGGCAGGCACCCGCTACGGCTGGCTCGACGTCGACTCCAACCTGCCGGACGTCCGCATCGTCCTCGGCGGCCCCGACACCAACCCGGTGGCCGCCGAGCTGCTGGAGCGCGCCGACCCGGCCTTCCTCGACGCGATCAAGTCCGGCGCGCCCCGGGTCTGGGTCCCGGCCGAACGGCCGCTCGCCGAGGTCTGGCAGCCCAGCGCCGACCTGCGCGACCTGCGTGCCCTGCCCGCCCTGATCGTCGCCGGCCCGGTCGGCGACCTGGTGGCCGACCTCGCCGACGCCACGATCGAGGCCCTGTGCCCGCTGGGGGCCGAACGCCTCGACCCGCGCACCGTCGCGCTCCTCACCTACGGCCTGCCCGGCTTCGCCGTCGACCCGTCGGGAGCGCTGCACCTGTCGCTCATGCGGTCGTGCACGGGCTGGCCCTCGGGCATCTGGCTCGACCCGCCGCGCCGCACCACGCCGGACGGCTCCGGGTTCCAGCTTCAGCATTGGACGCATGAGTTCGCGTACTCGCTGGTGGCGGGCGAGGGTGACTGGCGCGCCCTGCGGCTGCCCGCGCGCGGGCAGGAGCACATCACCCCGCTGCTCCCCCGCGTCCTGGAGCCGCAGGACGGCCCCCTTCCCGCGGCACACTCCCTCCTGACGGTGACCCCGCCGCGCGACGTCCTGCTGAGCACCCTGAAGTCCACCGGCAACCCCCTCGCCCACGGCCGGCTCCCCACCTCAGCCACCGTCACCGCCTCCGGCGGGAGTGTCACCGTCCGCCTGATCGAATCCACAGGTCTCGGCACCCGGGTGAAGCTCAGCTCCCCGGTCCTCCCTCTCGACACGCTCACCCCGGCCGACCTGCTCGAACGCCCCGAAAGCCGCGAAGACGCCGGATCCCCCGTTCCCGGCCTCACCCTGACGGGCTTCGAGGTCGCCACCTACCTGGCCTCCGCTCCGCCCCCGCACCCCGAGGCGCCCGACCTCGGCGCCACGACCGAAGTCGCCCAGCCCGTCTACAGCCGCTACTGGCTGCACAACAAGGGCCCGGCGCCGCTCGGCTACCTGCCGATCGCCGTGTCCATCACGCCGGGTCTCGTCCCCGCCGCGACCGGGCCGTTCGAGGTGGAGGTGGTCCTCTCCTCCCAGCTCACCACCGACAACCATGAGGGCGTGGTGGACATCCGCGTCCCCGACGGCTGGGCCGCCACCCCGTCCCGGCGTCCCTTCCGTCTGCCTCCCGGCGGCCACGTCCGTTTCCCGGTGACCGTGACCCCGCCCACGTCACCAGTCACGGGCCTGCACTTCGTCTCCGCCCGCACCAGCGTGGGCGACCAGCTCATCGAGGACGTCACCACCGTCGCCGTCGGCGACGACCTCCCCGAACTCCCCGTTCCCGGCCCCTCGCCGTCCACGGGCGCCGCCGTCGAGGGCACCACCGCCGACGACGCCCGGCCCACCGGCCTGTCCGTCACCCCCGCCACGAACGCCCTCAGCCTGCGCCCCGGCGACCGCGCCGCCCTCACGCTCCGGCTGCACAACTCCACCGCCGGCGAGATCCGCGGCGAGGCGCAACTCGCCTCCCCCTGGGGCACCTGGTCCCTGCTCCCGGAGGTCATCCGGGGGTTCGTCGTGGGGGCGGGCGAGACGTCCGAGGTGTCGTTCCCGGTCCAGGTCCCCGGCGACGCGCCCGCCGGGCACGCCTGGGCCCTGGCCAAGGTCATGTGGTACGGCCGCTGCACGTACACCCCGGCGATCCGCCTGGAGGTGACGCGATGACCTCCCGCCCTCCTGCCACGGGGGCGGCCACCGCGCCCGGCATCGGTGAGGTGATCGGCTGGGTCGACGGTCATCCGGTCCCGCGTGAGCTCCTCGGCCGACGCATCGCCGGCCTTCGCCGCGGCCCCCTCAAGGCCGCCCTTCCCGCGCCGGGCACCGCGGAGGCCCGCCAACTGGCCAGGTGGCTGACCCAGGTCATCCTGACCGAGGTCCTGTGCGAGACCACTGCCAGGGCCGGAGGGCTGGCCCCCCTCGAAGGCCCGCCCCTCGACCGCCTGGCAGCCGTCGAACTGGGCTCGATCAACGCCGCCGCCTACAACGGCAGCCCGTGGGTGCGCGCGATGTACGAGCACGTCGGCGCGGGCGCCGAGGTCCCCTCCGCGTGGCGGACCCGGCCGGCCGGCCCGCGCAGCGGCACTCATCACGTACGTCACCGCCTGTTCCCGGACCGCATCGCGGCAGAAGGCGCCGCCGTGGACGACCTGGAGTCACTCGGCCAGGTGGACCTCGCCTCGCTGCCGGCCGCCCTCGCCGAGGCCATCACCCGCCACCCGTACGGCACTCTGGTCGGCCCGGTCCAGGACGCCTTGGGGTGGCACGTAGCCCTCGCCACACCCGCCGCGACGCCACCACCACTTCCGACACAACCACTGGATCAAGAAGAAGCCACTCGACCCATGCCCACACACGCACAGCTCCAGCGGCTGACAGGTCCGCTGCAGGCCGCCCGCCGGCGAACCTTCGCCCGGTGGCTCGACCGGATGCGCGCCGAGAAGGTCGCTCTGGTGCCCGGACTCGAACACCCTGGCGACCCTCGCCAGCCCGACAACCACCACAAGCACTGTTGACATCCTCCCCCTCGTGACGAGGGGGATTCCGACCGTCGCCGGTCGGTCTTCCTGCTTCACCGCCGGCCGCCCGCCCGGGAGGAGGACTCCCGTTGAGGTCTTACACCAGCTCCACAGGCGTTTCAGCTCTCCGCCAGCCCGGCGGCGAGCAGGTTTCTGGCCGCGTTCACGTCCCGGTCATGGACCGCGCCGCACGCACAGGCCCACGCACGGACGCTCAACGGCATCTCGTTCCGCAGGGCCCCGCAGACCGAGCACAACCTGGAGGAGGGGAACCAGCGGTCCGCCACCACCAGGGTGCGCCCGTACCAGGCAGCCTTGTACTCCAGCATGCTGCGCAGCTCCCGCCAGCCCGCATCCGAGATGGCGCGAGCCAGCCTGCGGTTCTTGACCAGGTTGCGGACACCCAGGTCTTCCACGGCGATCACTTGATTCTCGGAAATCAGCCGTGTGGTGACCTTGTGCAGGTAATCGCGCCTGCGGTCAGCGATTTGGGCATGTACCCGTGCGACCTTCAGCCGGGCCTTGGCCCGGTTGTTCGACCCCTTCTCCTTGCGGGCCAGCGCCCGCTGCGCCTTGGCCAGCCTGCGCCGCTCACGACGCTCATGACGCGGATTGACGATCTGCTCAGCGCACGACAGCGTCGCCAGCATGGTGAGGCCCGCGTCCACCCCGACGGCCTGCTCGACCGGCGCCAACGGCGCGATCTTCTCTTCCACCAGCAGGGACACGAACCACCGCCCCGCCGCGTCCCTCGACACCGTGACCGTGGACGGCTCAGCCCCCTCCGGAAGTGGACGCGACCACACGATGTCCAGCGGCGCGCCCATCTTGGCCAGGGTGAGCCGGCCGTCGCGCCAGCGGAACGCCGAGCGGGTGTACTCGGCCGACGCCCGCGACCTCTTCCTGCTCTTGAACGTCGGGTACTTGGCGCGTTTGGCGAAGAAGTTCGCGAAGCCAGCCTGCAGATGTCGCAGCGTCTGCTGCAACGGCACCGACGACACCTCGCACAAGAACGCCAGCTTCGGCGTCTTCTTCCACGCGGTCAGCGCGGCCGACGACTTGGCGTAGGAGACACCTCGGCCTTCCTGGGTGTAGGCGCGGGTCCGCTCCTCCAGGGCCTTGTTGTACACCAGGCGCACGCAACCGAACGTCCGGACAAGCTCTCCGGCCTGCTCGGGAGTCGGGTGGAAGCGGTACTTGTAGGCCCGCTTCACCAGCTGCGCCACCTTTGGATTCTCTGTACGAGATCGCTTGCGCACCGGCCGATTCCGAAAGACGGCGGTCCGCCTGACGGCGTATCGCCTGCTCCTGCCCTGCCCGGCAGGAGTCCGATTCCTTCCCCGCCTGAAGGCGGGGGTCTCCTCGGAGGTATCTGATGACCTGCGTACTCGCCATAGACATCGGAGGGACCAAGCTCGCCGCCGCGCTGGTGGACGAGGAGGGGTCCGCGTTGCGTTCCGGCACCCGGCCCACGCCGCGTACGGACGTCATGACCGCCTTGGCGGCGTTGATCGAGGAGGTGACCGGCGGCGGGCCGCCGGCGGTCGCGGTCGGGATCGGGTGCGCCGGGCCGCTGGACCTCGCCACCGGCACCGTGAGTCCGGTCAACATGCCGAGCTGGCGCGGGTTCCCCCTGCGGGACGAGGTGCGGAAGGTGACGGGCCTGCCCACGGTGCTGGCGGGCGACGCGCAGTGCTTCGCGCTCGGCGAGCACTGGCTCGGCGCGGGCCGGGGCAGCGACTCGCTGCTCGGGATCGTCGTGTCCACCGGGATCGGCGGCGGGCTGGTGATCGGCGGCGCCCCGATCCTCGGCCCCACCGGGAACGCCGGACATGTCGGGCACATGAGCATCGACCCGTACGGCGAACGCTGCACGTGCGGCGGGCGTGGCTGCGTGGAGCACTATGCCAGCGGCCCCAACCTCGTCCGCTGGGCCTTGGCCAACGGCTGGACGCCGGCGACCGACCCGGCGGAGCAGGCAGGTGCGGCAGGGCAGGCCGGTGTGGAGAAGGTGGATGCGCGGTTGCTCGCCGCGGCCGCGGTGGCCGGGGAGCCTGTGGCGGTGGCCGCGTTCGAGCGCGGGGCCCGGGCTCTGGCCGGGATGATCGCGTCCACGGCGGCGGCGGTCGAGGTCAGCACCGTGGTCGTGGGAGGAGGCGTGTCGGGCGCGGGGAAGGTGCTGTTCGAGCCGCTGGAACGGGCGCTCGACGACGTGGCGGGGCTCGCCTTCGTCCGGGCGGTGCGGGTCAGGCAGAGCACGCTCGGCGTCCGCGCCTCACTGGCCGGCGCCGCGAACCTGGCCTGGCAGACCCTCGCATGAACGACGGACGCCTACGGACGTCGCCGTCGCCGGGCCGGAGGACATCCGGCGATCGGCCTTTCGCCGGACAAGCGCAACGAGCGGAAGGCCCGGGTCAGTCGCGGTTGGCGAAGCGGGCCTCGCGGCGTTCGATGATGCGGCGGGTGAACGGCACGATCTCCACGACGCGCATGCCGAGATAGGCGCCGACGAAGGCGAACACCAGCAGGACGAAGGGGCTGGTCGCCACGCCGTTCAAGGTGACGAAGGCCTGCAGCATCGTGTCGAGCAAGGGTTACTCCGGAGACTCGATGGGTAGAGGAGCGGGTTTCAGGCTAACCCGTCATGACCGATGCTTGCCCCAGAAATTGCCAATGGGCGGCATGATCGCCTCATGCCGCCCATTGGCCCCCATCGGGGACGATCAGTGGAAGAAGTGCCGGGTGCCGGTGAAGTAGAGGGTGATGCCGGCCTTCTCCGCGGCCTCGACGACCAGGTCGTCGCGGATGGAGCCGCCGGGCTCGACGATCGCCTTCACCCCTGCCTCGGCCAGCACCTCCAGCCCGTCGGGGAACGGGAAGAAGGCGTCGGAGGCGGCCACCGAGCCGGCCGCGCGCTCGCCCGCGCGGGTGACCGCGAGGCGGCAGGAGTCGACGCGGTTGACCTGGCCCATGCCCACGCCCACCGTGGCCCCGTCGCCGGCCAGCAGGATGGCGTTGGACTTCACCGAGCGGCAGGCCCGCCAGGCGAACTCCAGGTCGGCCAGCACCTCAGGCGAGGCCGGCGCGCCGGCCTTGAGCTCCCAGCGGTCGGCCGCGTCGCCGGGGGCGTCCACCCGGTCCACGGTCTGCACGAGCAGGCCGCCGTCCACGCGGCGGAACTCCGTCGGCGCGGCGGGGCCCTCCGGGCAGGCCAGCAGGCGCAGGTTCTTCTTCTCGCGCAGCACGTCGAGGGCCTCGGCGTCGTACGCGGGCGCGATGACGACCTCGGTGAACACCTCGGCGATCTGGCGGGCCAGCTCGACGGTGACCGGCCGGTTGACCGCGATCACGCCGCCGTACGCCGACACGGGGTCGCAGGCGTGCGCCTTGCGGTGCGCCTCGGCCACGTCGGCCCCGACGGCGATGCCGCACGGGTTCTGGTGCTTGATGATGGCCACGCACGGGTCGGAGAAGTCCCAGGCGGCCCGCCAGGCGGCGTCGGAGTCGAGGTAGTTGTTGTAGGACATCTCCTTGCCGTGCAGCTGCTCGGCGTTCGCGAGGCCGCCCGTGCCGCCGGTGTAGAGCGCGGCGCTCTGGTGCGGGTTCTCGCCGTAGCGGAGGGTGGCCTTGCGCTCGTACGCGACCCCGGCGAAGACCGGGAACTCCTCCCCGCCGTACGTCTGCCCGAACCAGTTGGCCACGGCCACGTCGTAGGAGGCGGTGTGCGCGTAGGCGATGCCGGCCAGCCGCCGCCGCTCGGTCAGCGTGAAGCCGCCCTCGTCCAGCGCCTTGAACACCTCGCCGTAGTGGCCGGGGTCGACGACGACGGCGCAGGTGCTGTGGTTCTTGGCCGCGCCGCGGATCATCGCGGGCCCGCCGATGTCGATCTGCTCGACGCACTCCTCGTCGGCGGCGCCGGAGGCCACCGTCTGCTGGAACGGGTAGAGGTTGACCACGACGAGCTGGAACGGGTCGATCTCCAGCTCCTCCAGCTGGGCGACGTGGTGGGGCTTGGTCACGTCGGCCAGCAGTCCGGCGTGCACGCGCGGGTGCAGCGTCTTGACCCGCCCGTCCAGGCACTCGGGGAACCCGGTCAGCTGCTCGACCTTGGTCACCGGGATCCCGTACGAGGCGATCGCGGCGGCCGTGCCCCCGGTCGAGACGATCTCCACTCCGGCGCCGTCGAGGGCCCTGGCCAGTGCCTCGAGCCCGGACTTGTCGTAGACGGCGATCAGCGCGCGCCGGATGGCGATGCGAGTCACGTGGATTCCCCTCCTGATTGGTTACCGATGCGGACGGTGCGTCCGCTGACCGTCCAGCCCTCGCGGGCCATGCGGCCGACGATGTCGACGAGCAGGCGGCGCTCGACGGTCTTGATGCGCTCGTGCAGGACCGCCTCGTCGTCGTCCGGGAGCACGGGCACCGCCTCCTGGGCGACGATGGGGCCGGTGTCGATCCCTTCGTCGGCCAGCATGACCGTGCAGCCGGTGACCTTGACCCCGTGGGCCAGCGCGTCGCGCACGCCGTGGGCCCCGGGGAACGACGGCAGCAGTGCCGGATGCGTGTTGAGCACGGGAAAGGCCTGGAGTGTGGGCGTGCCCAGGATCTTCATGAAGCCCGCCGACACCACCAGGTCGGGCTCGTACGCGGCGATCCTGGCCGCGATGGCCGCGTCCCAGTCCGCCCGCGTCGGATGGTCGCCCAGTTTTTCGACGAAAGTCGGGACTTGCGCCCTGGTAGCTCGGGCCAGCCCTGCGATCCCCTCCCTGTCGGCACCGACCGCTACCACGCGAGCACCGTACGCCGGGTCGGCGGAAGCGTCCAGAAGGGCCTGTAGGTTGGTTCCAGAGCCGGAGACGAGGACGACGAGCCGCCCAGCCTTTGACACGCACACTCCAATGAGGAAACAGGGTGGGGCTGCCAGGGTATCTGTTCCTGGTCCGGCGACGCAGAGGAGGTCAGGTGTCGACACCGGTGCAGGCACCGGCAGGCCAGCAGCCCGCCGATTCGGCGGGACGCCGCGCGATCTGGTTGGCGATCGCGGCGCTCGCCATGACGTTCATGTTGCCGCTGGCCGGCCTGGTCATGGCGCTGTTCGCGCTCATGGCGGGGCTACGGGCGCTGCCGCTGCTCAGAGGGGCGGGCAGACCCACGGGGGCGGCCGTCGGCGGGATCACGGTGTCCTCCATCGCGCTGCTGTTGTCGGCCCTGGCCACGGGCATGCAGCTCTACCTCATGAACGAATACTCCGCCTACCAGGAGTGCATGAAGGGCGCGACCACGGTCTCGTCGCAGGGTGAGTGCTTCGCCCAGTTCAAGGAGGCGGCCCAGCGCAAGCTGCCGCCCGACGTGCTGGAGCTGCTGGGCGCCATGCAGCCCTGAGCGGGCGCGGGGCGGCGGTCAGTCGCGGTCCCAGGCGTACGGGTCCACATAGATGACGTGGCCGCCCCGGTCGTCGAACTCGTCCACGATGTCCTTGCGGGCCGGGCGGGACGGGTCGGGCGCCGGCTCCGGCGGGCGCGGCCGGGCCTGGGCCAGCGTCTCGGCCTCCGCCGTGGCGTGCTCGTCCTGCCAGTCGTCCCTGATGACCGGGATCTCCTGGGTGTCGGCCTCGGTGGCGTCCATCCAGTGGCCGGGCAGCGGGCGCGGGTCGGCCTCGGCGAGGCCGACCTTGCTGGCCGCCTTGGCGATCGCCGCCCCCGCCTTGCGCACGGGCGCGGCGGCCTTGTCCAGCGGCGTACGGGCGCGCTTGCTGAGCAGCAGCAGGTTGGTCACGCCCGCGGAGATGCCGGCGGCGACCCCGACCTCCAGCGCGACCGACAGCGCCACCTCCCAGGGCGAGGGCCCCACGGTGGCGAGCCGGCCGCCGCCGATCGGGCCGCCGGACAGCGCCGCGAGCACGCCCGCCACGACGCCCGCGGAGACGCCGGTGAGGAAGCCCCAGAGCGGCGCGGCCTCGTACGACGGCGACGGCGAGATCCGGGCCACGAACACCCCGGCCACCGCCCCCGCCGCGAACGGCAGCGCGATCACCGCCATCATCCACGCGGGCACCGGCCCGCTCTCCGGCAGCGCGCCCAGCAGCGGCAGGCTCGGCACCGTGCCGAGCTGCACCCCGGTGGGCGCGACCAGAGTGTCGGCGCCGATCGCGAACCCGGGTCCTGAGATGTACGAGGAGGCCCAGATGACCGCGTTCAGCAGGTAGAGAAGCTGGAGCAGCGCCAGCAGCACGCCGCCCACGAACCCCGGCGACAGCACGTCGGAGAGCTGCCTCACCTGGCCGAAGTTGAGCACGACGGCGACCAGCACCAGGGCCAGCCCGGCCACGAGCAGCAGCGCGGTGGCGACCGCGGTGCCGACGGTCAGCGCGCGCACCCGCTCGGGCAGCAGCCGCAGCATGACCCGCCACGGCCCGATCATCCGCGCGGTGGCCAGCGCCCCCGCGAGGAACGCCAGCACGAAGTGGCTGAGCAGCACCTCGCCGAGGAACGGCTGGGTGATCTCGTTGCTCGCCACGAGCGCGATCAGCCCGGCCAGCAGCGCGTAGGGGGCCGCGAGCGACACCCCGGCCTGCGCCACCAGCACGAGCTGCGCCCGGCGGCGGGCCCTCGCCTGCTCGCGGGGGCTGTTCTTGGGCAGCCGGGCGGGCAGGCGCAGCCGCAGGTCGGCGTCGCGGGCCATCCACCGGCCGGCGCGGTAGAGCAGCATCGCGGGCAGGAGGGTCAGGCCGAGCGGCAGCAGCCCGACCCGGCCGCCGGGGATGGCGAACCCGGCGTGGTGGGCGGCCAGCCAGAGCTGCGCCGCCGTACGGAACACGCCCGGCAGGCCGGAGCCCAGCGCGCCGCGCGGCGCGGCGATCCACCCGACCAGGGTGAGCGTGGTGAGGGCGGCCAGGCCGACCCCCAGGGTGCAGGCGGCGGCCAGCATTCCCGACACCGGCAGCGGCCTGCGGGTCTCGTCGTGGTCGCCGGAGACCCCGGGGAGCTTGCCGAGGACCGAGCGGGGGGCCGTCCGCAGCTGGTCGAGAATCGCCGTCACAGTAGGCGATTTTCTCAAGCTTTCCCAACCAAAGCTTGGTTGACGCGCCGCCGGTCGCCATTTACCTCAAAGCACCCGTGACCCGCGCCGGCGACACGGGGAAGCCAGGGCTTCGGTGTCGCCGGCGCGAGAAGGTCAGCGGGACTGCATGACCTCGCGCATGAGGCGGGCCGTCTCGGAGGGGGTCTTGCCGACGCGGACGCCGACCTTCTCCAGGGCCTCCTTCTTGGCCTGGGCGGTGCCGGCCGAGCCGGACACGATGGCCCCGGCGTGGCCCATGGTCTTGCCCTCGGGGGCGGTGAAACCGGCCACGTAGGCGACGACGGGCTTGGTGACGTGCTGCTCGATGTAGGCCGCGGCCCGCTCCTCGGCGTCGCCGCCGATCTCACCGATCATCACGATGGCGTCCGTGGCGGGGTCGTCCTGGAACGCCTGGAGCGCGTCGATGTGCGTGGTGCCGATGACCGGGTCGCCGCCAATGCCGACGCAGGTGGAGAAGCCGATGTCACGCAGCTCGTACATGAGCTGGTAGGTGAGGGTGCCGGACTTGGAGACCAGGCCGATGCGGCCGGCGGTGGTGATGTCGGCCGGGATGATGCCCGCGTTGGAGGCGCCGGGGGAGGCGATGCCGGGGCAGTTGGGGCCGATGACGCGGGTCTTGTTGCCCTTCGCGACGGCGTAGGCCCAGAACTCGGTGGAGTCGTGGACCGGGATGCCCTCGGTGATGACCACGCAGAGCGGGATCTCGGCGTCCACGGCCTCCTTGACGGCGGCCTTGGCGTGGGCCGGCGGCACGAAGACGACCGACACGTCGGCGCCGGTCTGCTCCATGGCCTCCTTGACCGTGCCGAACACCGGCAGGCCCTCGTGGGTGATGCCGGCCTTGCGGGCGTTGACGCCGCCCACGACCTTGGTGCCCGAGGCGAGCATGCGGCGGGTGTGCTTGGTGCCCTCACCGCCGGTCATGCCCTGGACGATGATCTTGCTGTTCTCCGTCAACCAGATGGCCATAAGTCACGCACCTACCGCAGCGAGCTCGGCGGCACGCTTGGCCGCTTCGTCCATCGTGTCCACCAGCTCGACCCGCGGGAGCGCGGCGTCGGCCAGAATCTGCCGCCCGAGCTGGGCGTTGTTGCCGTCGAGGCGGACCACCAGGGGGTGGGTCACGGCCTCGCCGCGGCTCTCCAGCAGCTTGAACGCCGAGACGATGCCGTTGGCGACGGCGTCGCAGGCGGTGATGCCGCCGAAGACGTTCACGAAGATCGACTTGACGTCGGGGTCGGAGAGGATGATCTCCAGGCCGGCCGCCATGACCTCGGCCGAGGCGCCGCCGCCGATGTCGAGGAAGTTGGCGGGGGAAGGCTTGCCGGGGAACGCCTCGCCGGCGTAGGCGACGACGTCGAGGGTGGACATGACCAGGCCCGCGCCGTTGCCGATGATGCCGACGTCGCCGTCGAGCTTGACGTAGTTGAGGTCCTTCTCCTTGGCCCGCGCCTCCAGCGGGTCCTCGGCGGCCTTGTCGGCCAGGGCCTCGTGGTCGGACTGGCGGAAGGCGGCGTTGTCGTCGAGCGTGACCTTGCCGTCGAGCGCCTTCACCTGGCCGTCGGCGGCCAGGATCATGGGGTTGACCTCGACGAGCGTGGCGTCCTCGTCGACGAAGCAGTTCCAGAGCTTCTCGATGAGCTCGGCGGCGCCGTCGAGCGCCCGCTCCGGCAGGCCGCCGGCCTGCGCGATCTCGCGGGCCGTGGCCCGGTCGACGCCGTCCAGCGCCGAGACCGGCACCTTGGCGACCTTCTCCGGGGTGGTGTGGGCGACCTCTTCGATGTCCATGCCGCCGGCGGCGGAGCAGATCGCGAGGAAGGTGCGGTTCGCGCGGTCGAGCAGGAAGGAGAAGTAGTATTCCTCCGCGATCGCGCTGGCCTCCTCCACGAGCACCTTGTGGACCGTGTGGCCCTTGATGTCCATCCCGAGGATGGCGGTGGCCTTCTCGACGGCGTCGGCGGCGTCGTCGGCCACCTTCACACCGCCGGCCTTACCCCGGCCACCGGTCTTGACCTGGGCCTTGACAACGACGCGGCCGGTCAGCTCCTCGGCCGCCGCCCGCACCTCCTCCACGGTGTTGGCGACGATGCCGCGCGGCACCGGGATGCCGTAGTCAGCGAAGAGCTCCTTCGCCTGATGTTCGAACAGGTCCACGAGGGTCCGTCCTTGCTTATCCGACTGATGTTCGACGGCCCGGGCAACCCCGTGCGTGCCGGGCGTTTCCGCCAGTGAAGCCTAGCCCGAAGCTCGCCCTGCCCAGGTCACCGGGTCGCGGTTCTCCCGCTGTGTGACGGGCATCTCACCTCCGGAGAGCGGTGACCGCGCGAAATATGCACGGAATCGGCACCGCTCCACCAGAGCGCCGATATATGCTCGTGATCTTCGATTGACAGGATTCCCGAACCCCTCAATAACCGAATCAAGGGAATCCTATGAAGCGATTTATCGCGGGCCTCGCGTCAGCGTGCGCCGCGACGCTCGTGATCGCCGCGCCGGCCGCCCAGGCCGCCCCGATCGACCCGGTCAAGGCGCTGCGCAAGCAGTACGTGCCCGGTCACGGCGTGCGTTTCACCGAGACCGCCCGCACCACGGTCAACGGAAAGACCATGGCCAATGAGAAGTCGAGCGGCCGGCTCGCGTTCGGCAAGGCCGGCGTCGTCGCGCTCGACGTTTCCACCAAGAACCGCCGCAGCACGTCCTTGAGTCCCGCACGGCTGATCAGCGTGGGCGGTCACACGTACGTGCAGGGCGGCCCCTACGGAAAGGACCTGCCCGAGGGCAAGAAGTGGGTGCGTTATTCCGACGCGCTCACCGGCACCACCATGAATCAGCCGGTCGACGTCTTCGAGCCGAAGGTGCTGAGGCTGCTGATGGCGAAGGCGAAGAGCGCCAAGGGCGGCACGTACACGGGCCAGGTCTCCTACAAGGAGATCGCCAAGGCGTACGGCAGCAAGCTGTCGGGCCCGGTCAGCAAGATCAAGGTGGCGTACGCGCTCGGCCTGAACGGCAAGGGGCTGGTCACCCGGCTGCGGACCT
This sequence comes from Nonomuraea coxensis DSM 45129, assembly GCF_019397265.1. Classification (NCBI taxonomy): domain Bacteria; kingdom Bacillati; phylum Actinomycetota; class Actinomycetes; order Streptosporangiales; family Streptosporangiaceae; genus Nonomuraea; species Nonomuraea coxensis. The sequence continues at coordinate 952,302 of NZ_CP068985.1, read as the reverse complement.
CCTGGACGCTCGACTTCGGCGTGCTCGGCAAGACCGTCGGCGTCACCGAGACCCGCTACACCGGCTGGGGCTCCCGGGTGAGCGTCAAGGCCCCGTCCGAGAGCACGTGGGTCGACGTCAAGGACCTCGAGGAGGGCGGCGCCTCCGTGCCGGAGGAGATCCCGCAGAGCGCCTTCGACGTGTACGCCTACTGAGCTTTCTCCCGGATCGGCGCGTCCCGCCTGGTCATGTGGCCGCAGGCATGCGACATTGCATGACATGGGCAGGGACGTGCCGGTCGTGGTCTTCAGCCGCGAGGACCGCAGGAAGTACCGCGAGAAGGTACGCCGGTGCCTCGACGTCTTCGCCCAGATGTTGCGCGAGTCCCGGTTCGAGCACGAACGCCCCCTCGCCGGCCTGGAGATCGAGCTCAACATCGTGGACGGGCGCGGCGAGGCCGCCATGTGCAACGCCGAGGTGCTGGCCGCCATCGCGCGCCCGGACTGGGCGACCGAGCTCGGCCAGTTCAACGTCGAGATCAACGTCGAGCCGCAGGAGCTTCGCGGCGACGGGCCGCGGCGGCTGGAGGACGACGTACGCGCCCGGCTGAACCACGCCGAGGAGCGCGCCCGCTCCCTCGGCGGCCACCTGATGCTGATCGGCATCCTCCCCACCCTGCGCGAGCAGGACGTCGAGGAGGGCTCGCTGTCGGCCAACCCCCGCTACCGGCTGCTCAACGAGCAGATCTTCGCCGCCCGCGGCGAGGACCTGCACCTGTGCATCGAGGGCGCGGAACGCCTCGACACCCGCGCCGACAGCATCACGCCCGAGGCCGCCTGCACCAGCGTCCAGCTCCACATGCAGGTGAGCCCCGCGTCCTTCGCCGCGCACTGGAACGCCGCCCAGGCCATCGCGGGCGCGCAGGTCGCCGTCGCGGCCAACTCGCCGTACCTGTTCGGCAAGGAGCTGCACCACGAGACCAGGATCGCGCTGTTCGAGCAGGCCACGGACACCCGCCCGACCGAGCTGAAGGCGCAGGGCGTGCGGCCGCGCGTGTGGTTCGGCGAGCGGTGGATCACCAGCGTCTTCGACCTGTTCGAGGAGAACGTCACCTACTATCCCGCGCTGCTCCCCCTCTGCGAGGACGAGGACCCGCGCGCGGAGCTGGAGCAGGGCCGCATCCCCCAGCTGCACGAGCTGACCCTGCACAACGGCACGATCTACCGCTGGAACCGGCCCGTGTACGCGGTCGTGAACGGCCTGCCCCACCTGCGGGTGGAGAACCGCGTCCTGCCCGCCGGGCCCACCGTCGCCGACGTCGCCGCCAACGCCGCGTTCTACTACGGGCTGATGCGCGTGCTGCCGTACGACGAGCGGCCCATCTGGAGCCGGATGTCCTTCCGCACCGCCGAGGACAACCTGGCCGCCGCCGCCCGGCACGGCCTCGACGCCCGCCTCTACTGGCCGGGCCTCGGCGAGGTGCCCGCGTCGGAGCTGATCCTGCGCCGGCTGCTGCCCGCGGCCCACGAGGGGCTGGCCCTGTGGGGCGTGGACCGGCCGGTCGCCGACCGGCTGCTCGGCATCATCGAGGAACGCTGCCTGAGCGGCGTCACCGGCGCGGACTGGCAGGTACGGCGGGTGCGCGCCGAGGGCGGCGACCGGCACGAGGCGCTGCGGGCCATGACCCTGGACTACATCGGGCGTATGCATACGAATGAGCCCGTGCATACGTGGGAAGTCTGAGCCCGTGACCCGCGCGACCCTCCGCCGCCTGCTCGCCCTTCTCGTCCTGGCGGGCTCCGTGCTGTCCTGCGGCCTGGCCCGGCCGCCGTCGATGAACCCGCCCGGCGACGCGCAGCAGGACGACACGTTCGAGGACGACGTCGTCTCGGCGCGCACGCTGACCGAGGAGTTCTGGAAGCAGCAGTTCGCCCGGCTCGGCCGTACCTACCGGCCGATCACCGAGTTCATCCCCTACTCCGGCGCCGACGGGCCGGGCTGCGGCGGCCGGCCGGCCGTGCCCAACAACGCCTTCTACTGTCCGGCCGGCCACTTCATCGCCTTCGACCGGGACTGGATGGAGGCGCTGTGGAGCGACATGGGCGACGGCTCGGTGTACGTGATCATCCCGCACGAGTTCGGCCACGCGGTCCAGGCCCAGCTCCGCTCGGCGTTCCAGCTCAACGTCCAGGCCGAGCTGCAGGCCGACTGCTACGCGGGCGGCACCCTGTCGGCCCTGGTCGGCTCGGGCGCGCTGCGCACGGAGCCCGGGGACGAGGACGAGTTGCTGCTGAGCCTGGAGGCGGCCGGCGACCCCACGGACGACTGGCTCGACCCGGCCGCGCACGGCACCGCCGAGCAGCGGCAGGCGTCCTTCGCGGAGGGCTACAGGAGCGGGGTGGGCGCCTGCTGACCCCGGCGTTCCTGGCGTTCCGGGCATGGAAAGGTCATCCCTGGGCGTATACCCCCATCAACCCGGAGGATGATGTGGTCGATCATGTCGGGGCCGTACGGTGGGTCCATGCCACTGGAGGAGATCGGCTGGCTGCGCCGGGGGGCGTGCAGGTCCAGCGACCCTGACCTCTTCTTCCCTCTCGCCCCCTCACCGCTGCAGGAGGCGCGGGCCAAAGCGGTCTGCGCGGGCTGCCAGGTGCTGGAGGAGTGCCGCGCGTACGCGTTACGAGCGGGCGAGTCGGACGGCATCTGGGGCGGCCTGACGCCACAGGAGCGCCGCCGCTCCCGCTTCCCGGCCGGCTGGCGCGACTCCGCCGCCTCCTGACCCCACGGCGCCGGGCCGACGTAGCCTGCAGAGGTGATCCTCCGCAGCGTCGCCGTGCTCGCCGCGGCCAACGTCATGAACAACAAGGTCGCCCCCCGCCTGGGCCCGCTGACCTCCGCCGTCGCCACCGCCGCCCTGGTGGCGATGGCCCGCAGGTCGGGCGCCACGTGGGAGGAGATGGGATTCGAGCACGGCCGGCGCGGCGCGGTCGCGGGCGGCGTCCTCGCGGGAGCGGTGGCCGCCGTCTACACGGCCGGCGTCGCGCTCCCCCGCACCAGGCCGCTCTTCCACGACGAGCGGGCCCTGTCGTTGTCGCGCGCCCGCGTGCTGGAGGAGGCCCTGGTCCAGGTGCCGTTCGGCACGGTCCTGCTGGAGGAGGTCGGCTTCCGAGGCGCGCTGTACGCCATGCTGCGCCGCCGGCACGGCACTGGGGCGGCCACGGCGCTGTCCTCGGCGCTGTTCGGCCTGTGGCACATCCTGCCGGCCGTCGACATGGCCCGCGCCAACCCGGCGCTCGGCGCCCTGACCGCCGGCGAGTCGCCCGCGCGGCTCGACACCGCGCGGGTGGTGGCGGGGAGCGTGGTGTCGACGGCGGCGGCGGGCGTGCTGTTCTGCGAACTACGGCGCCGCCACGGGATTCTGACTCCCGTCATGCTGCACCTGGCAACGAACTCGCTCGGATATTTGTTTGCGCGGATCGCGGCGAAAAAAGACCACAAAGAGTGATCCCCGGACCGCGAGTCCCTGATACGAGAAGGAAGATCCCTCCCTCGCGGGACGAGGATCCTGCACCGGAATTGGACCGCTCCAAAATTTTCTCATCTCGATGCCTTACCTTCCCCGAGCGCGCTTCCCACGGCCGGTGCCGCCGGGGGAAGCGCGTATATCAAGATCACTATTTCTGATATAACGTGGAGGGTACGGAGGTGATGCCGCATGCGCACGGTCATCGACATCGACAAGGAGCTCCTCGAAGCGGCCCAGCACGAGCTGGGCACTTCGACGATGAAGGAAACGGTCAACGCTGCCCTGCAGGAGATCGCCGGTCGGGCAAAGCGTCGCGAGGCCTTCGAGTACTGGTGTTCCCGGGACAATACGGATCTTCTGGACCCGGAGTTCATGAAGCAGGCGTGGTAGCCACAGGCGTGGTCTATCTGATCGACAAGAGCGCGCTGGCGCGCATGACGCACCCTGCGGTGGCCCGCGCGCTCGAACCACTCATGCTCGACAGGACACTGGCGATCTGCGAAGTCACACAGATGGAAGTGCTCTTCAGCGCGCGCGACCCGCGAAGCTACGAGCTGGAGGCCGAACATCTGCGTGAGGGTTTCCGGCTCCTGTCGGTCTCGACGAGCGAAGTGGCGGCACGCGCTCTGGACGTCCAGGCGATGCTGGCACGCAAGTCGCAGCACCGCGGCCCCGGGGTTGCTGATCTGCTGATCGCCGCCTGCGCCGAGGTGCACGGGGCGACCGTGCTGCACTACGACCGTGACTTCGACCTCATCGCCGAGGTGACCGGGCAGCCCGCGCTCTGGGTGGCGCCGCCCGGGTCCATCCCCTGAGCCCTCGCGCGGGGCGGGTCAGGCCGTGGGGACGACCTGGAACGCCTCCGCGTAGCGGCCCGGGCCGAAGCCGGCCTGCTCGGCCCAGGCGGCGAAGCGGCTCTTGACGACCTCGGCGAACCCCTCCACGTGCGCCACCTGGCTGACGTGCGACTGCAGGGCCGCGAGCTTGCGGTCGATGACGTCGGTGACGTCCACGTAGTGGTCGGGCGCGGGCCCGCCGGTCAGCCAGACCTCGCGGACCGTCCACGCCTCCAGGCCCTCCTCCAGCAGCAGCTCGGGGAAGGCGTACGGGTTGCGCGCGTCGGGGTAGACGGCGTCGAGGGTGGCGCCGCCGACGGCGCGGTGGTCGGGATGGCTCGGGGCGACGAAACGGTAGTTGCGGTCGGGGTGGTGGGTCACCACCAGGTCGGGACGCACCTGGCGGATCACGCGGGCGACGGAGCGCCGCAGCTCCAGGGACGGCACCACCTGACCGTCGGGGTGGCCGAGGAAGCGGACGTCGGTGACGCCCACGGCCTTGGCCGCGGCGCGCTGCTCGCTCCGCCGCAGCTCGGCCATCCCGGTGTTGTCCAGCGTGCGCTCGTTGCCGCCCGCGTCGCCGTCGGTGACCAGCAGGTACGTGACCTCGACGCCTTGGTCGACGAAGAGCGCCGCGCTCCCGGCCGCGCCGAAGTCGACGTCGTCGGGATGCGCGGTGACGTACAGCACCCGGTTGATCTCGGCCTGCGGCAGCATGACTCCCCTTTCGCGATGTTCCTGAGGGGAGAACCGGCGCCAGGCGGATCGCATTCCGGGCGCCGTTTGTCGGTGGAGCGTCTTAACCTAGGTAGGTGCCGACCCAAGTCTCTGTTGACCACCCCTTGCTCGACGGCCTCAACCCGCAGCAGCGCGAGGCCGTGATCCATCACGGCAGCCCCCTGCTCATCGTGGCGGGAGCGGGGTCGGGGAAGACTCGGGTGCTCACCCACCGCATCGCCTACCTGCTGGCCGAGCGTGACGTGCATCCGGGCGAGATCCTGGCGATCACGTTCACCAACAAGGCCGCCAAGGAGATGAAGGAGCGCATCGACAAGCTCATCGGGCCGCGCTCGCGGGCGATGTGGGTGATGACGTTCCACAGCGCGTGCATGCGCATCCTGCGGCGGGAGGCCAAGCGGCTCGGGTTCCCGTCCAGTTTCTCCATCTACGACCAGGCCGACTCGCAGCGGCTCATGGCGATGGTCTGCCGCGAGATGGACCTCGACCCCAAGCGCTACCCGCCGCGCTCGTTCTCGGCCCAGGTCAGCAACTTCAAGAACGAGCTGGTCGACTACGAGAGCGCGCTCGACCGGGCGGGCTCGCACCTGGAGAAGACGCTCGCCCAAGCCTACAAGTCCTACCAGCTCAAGCTCACCGAGGCCGGGGCGATGGACTTCGACGACATCATCATGAACACGGTGACGTTGTTCCAGCTCTTCCCCGACGTGGCCGAGCACTACCGGATGCGGTTCAGGCACGTCCTGGTGGACGAATACCAGGACACCAACCACGCTCAATACATCCTGATCAGGGAGCTGGTCGGCCATCCCGAGCTGCGCACCGCCGACGGCGAGCAGGTGCGCTCGGGGACCAGCCAGTCCGAGCTGTGCGTGGTCGGCGACGCCGACCAGTCGATCTACGCCTTCCGCGGCGCGACGATCCGCAACATCCTGGAGTTCGAGCGCGACTACCCCGACGCCCGCACCATCCTGCTGGAGCAGAACTACCGCTCGACCCAGAACATCCTGGCCGCGGCCAACGCCGTCATCTCCCGCAACGAGTCGCGCAAGCCGAAGAACCTCTGGTCCGACCAGGGCGACGGCCCCAAGATCGTCGGCTACGTCGCCGACAACGAGCACGACGAGGCCATGTTCGTGGCCCAGGAGGTCGACCGGCTGAGCGACGAGGAGGGCGTCAGGCCGGGCGACGTGGCCGTCTTCTACCGCACCAACGCGGCCTCCCGCGTGTTCGAGGAGATCTTCATCCGCACCGGGCTGCCCTACAAGGTCGTCGGGGGCGTGCGCTTCTACGAGCGCAAGGAGGTCAAGGACCTGCTGGCCTACCTGCGCGTGCTGGCCAACCCCGGCGACGTGGTGTCCCTGCGCCGCATTCTCAACGTGCCCAAGCGGGGCATCGGCGAGCGGGCCGAGGCGATGGTCGAGGCGCTGGCGGCGCGCGAGCGGATCACCTACTGGGAGGCGCTGCGGCGGGCCGACGAGGCCTACGGCATGGCCACGCGCTCGCTCAACGCGGTGCGCGAGTTCGTCGCCATGCTGGAGGAGCTGATCGCCAAGGCCGCGGGCGTGCCGCCGTCGGCGCTGGCCGAGGAGGTGCTGGCGGCCACCGGCTACCGCGCCGAGCTGGAGGCGTCCGAGGACCCGCAGGACGAGTCCCGCCTGGAAAACCTCAACGAGCTGATCTCCGTGGCCTCGGAGTTCGAGGAGGCCAACCCCGAGGGCACGCTGGTGGAGTTCCTGGAGCAGGTCTCGCTGGTGGCCGACGCCGACCAGATCCCCGAGGCCGACGGCGGGCAGGGGGTCGTCACGCTGATGACCCTGCACACCGCCAAGGGCCTGGAGTTCCCCGTGGTGTTCCTGACGGCGATGGAGGACGGCGTGTTCCCGCACGTCCGGTCGCTGGGCGAGCCGAAGGAGCTGGAGGAGGAGCGGCGGCTGGCCTACGTCGGCATCACCCGGGCGCGGCAGCGGCTCTACCTGACGCGGGCGGCCGTGCGCAGCTCGTGGGGGGCGCCGGCGTTCAATCCGGCCTCGCGCTTCGTCAACGAGGTGCCGGGCACGCTCATCGACTGGCGCACCGATCCGGAGAAGTCGGCGTGGAGCGCCGCGACCCGCAGGGAGCCCGCGGCGCGGCCGGCGCCGGCCCGGGGCGGCGCGGCGGGCGCGGGCGCGGGCGGGCGCAAGGTGCCGTCGCTGACGCCCGGCGACCGGGTGACGCACGACCAGTTCGGCCTCGGCACGGTGGTGTCGGTCGACGGCGTGGCGGAGAAGACCAAGGTCAAGGTCGACTTCGGCAGCGGCGGGGAGAAGACGTTGCTGCTGGCGTACGCGCCGCTGGAGAAGCTGTAGGGGCGCCGACGCGAAGGCGCGCCGCCGGGGTCCAGGATCTGCCGGCGGCGCGCCTTCGCTCGTCGGGCGAGCTTCGGGGAGCTTCGGGAGGCTCTACTTCAGGGCACTGCCCTTCTTCCACTGGCTGTAGCTGAGCTGCCAGTAGCTCCAGCCGTTGTTCCACTGCAGCTTGCGCTTGGTGCCGGTGATCTTGACGACGTCGCCGCGCTGGGCGATCGTGTAGAACCACTTGGCGCCCTCGGGGGTGGCGCGGACGCAGCCGTGGCTCTGGTTGGAGCGGCCGAGATACTGGTAGTAGCCGGCGCTCTGGTGGACGTACTCGCCGCTGTCGGAGATCCGGACGGCCCAGGGGATCTCCTCCTTGTAGTAGCGCGGGTCCTTCGGATCCGTCACGCCCATCCAGGAGGAGGTCATCGTCTCGACGGCCTTCTTGCCCATGGTGAGGTGGGTGCCGCTCGTGGTGAGGTAGACGTCCACGCCGCCGCGCACCAGGCCGCCGCGGCCGGCGCTGATCGGGATCTTCTTGGCCAGCTTGCCGTTGCGGTAGACCTTCATGACGTGCTTGCGCGTGTCGACGTGGGAGATGTTCTGGGCGCCGACGGCGAAGCGGCGGGAGACGTTCTTGCCGCCGGTGTTGCCGGGCAGCTCGGACAGCCGCGCGGTGAAGAGCACCTTCTGGTACGGCTTCCAGTACGCCTTCGTCCGATAGATGATCTTCCGGGCCGACACCCACCGCCAGGCGCCCTCGTTGGGCTTGTCGGACTCGACCTGCAGCAGGGCCTCGACCGTGGCGCGGTCCCTGGTCCTCACGTCACGGTCGAAGGTGACGATGATCGGGAAGCCGACGCCCACCTTCTCGGTCTTCTCCCCCATCGGGGTGATGTCCGCGATGCCCAGTTTGATCTTCGCGGTGGTCGTGGCCGTGGGCGTGGGCGACGGGGTGGTCGTGGCCGCGGCCGGGGCCATGGCGGCCTGGCCCTGGGGGGCGGCCGTCGGGCGGGCTTGCGGGACGGGGGCGGTCTCCGCCGCACAGGCCGTCGCGACGACCAGGGCGAACAGAGCCGGAAGCATCCGGGTGACGCGCTTCAAGGGGGTTACTCCTGGACTATGTGCTCATTCGGTACCTCTCTGTGTGACAAACGAGACGGCTGATTCGTAGGCAGTTAGCCGATAACTATCCTGTAACGGTCCAAACTGGGCCTAATCCACCTCAGACCAGACGGCGCGCCGTGGCCCAGCGGGACAGCTCGTGGCGGTTGGAGAGCTGCAGCTTGCGCAGCACGGACGACACGTGCGTCTCCACGGTCTTCACCGAGATGAACAGCTCCTTCGCGATCTCCTTGTACGCGTACCCCCGCGCGATCAGCCGCAGCACCTCCCGCTCCCGCTGCGTCAGTGAGTCCAGCTCCGGGTCGATCGACGGCGCCTCGGAGGAGGCGAACGCGTCCAGCACGAACCCCGCCAGCCGTGGCGAGAACACCGCGTCGCCCTCGGCCACCCGCCGGACGGCGTCGGTCAGCTCCCTGCCGCTGATGTTCTTGGTGACGTAGCCGCGGGCGCCGCCCCGGATGACGCCGATGACGTCCTCGGCGGCGTCGGAGACCGACAGCGCGAGGAAACGGACCGTCGAGCCGGAGCCGAGCACCCGGCGCAGCACCTCCTGGCCGCCGCCGCCCGGCATGTGCACGTCCAGCAGGACGACGTCCGGCCGCAGCTCGGCGATCGCCTTGACGGCCGACTCGACGTCCTCGGCCTCGCCCACGACCTCGATCGAGTCGCCGAGCTCGGCGCGCACGCCCGAGCGGAAGAGCCGGTGATCGTCGACGATCAGCACGCGCGTCATTGTTTCTCCACCTTCATCATCAGCATCACTTCCGTGCCCTCGCCCGGCTCGGTGCGGATCCGGGCGGAGCCTCCGTGGCGTTCCATTCTTCCGATGATGGACTCCCTGATCCCCATCCGGTCGAGGGGGACCGCGTCGAGATCGAAGCCCTTGCCCCGATCCTTCACGAAAACGGCCACTTCTTCACCCTCTACTTCCGCGTACACCGAAACGGAGGGGCTCTCGCTGTACTTGGCCGCGTTGACCATGGCCTGGCGGGACGCCTTCATCATGGCCGCGAGCCGGCCGCCCGAGTCGAACGGCACGTCGCCGACGCAGACCACCTCGATCGGCACGCCGTGGGCGTCCTCCTCCTCTGCCGCGATCCTGCGCACCGCCGCCGCCACCGTCGCGTCGGCGTCCTGGGCCGGCTGGTAGAGCCAGTTGCGCAGCTCGCGCTCCTGCGAGCGGGCCAGGCGGGTGACCTCGCGCGGGTCGTGCGCGACACGCTGGATCAGCGTCAGGGTGTGCAGCACCGAGTCGTGCACCATGGCGGCGACCTCGGCGCGCTCCTCCTGCCTGATGCGCTCGCGCCGTTCGAGCTGGAGCTCCTTCCACAGGCCGGCCAGCCAGGGCGCGGCGATGACCGCCAGGCCGCCGACCACCACGACCGTGAACAGCAGCCCCGGCCGGGCCTGGGCCAGCTCGCCCTGCGAGTAGAGGAACCCGACCGCGCCGATCACCACCAGCCCCACGCCCAGCAGCGTGCGCACGCGGTTCTTCCTGATGCTGAGCGCCGCCCCGCTCATCCAGCTCCGCCGCCGCTCGGGATCGGCCTGCTGCCACAGGATCAGCGCGCCGATCCCGCCCACCGCGAACGGCAACATCCCGATGCCGCCCGCCGAGGCCCCGGTCAGCCAGCCGAACGCGGCCAGCGCCACCCCGATCGCGGTGAACGCGGCAAGCTGGCTCCAGTCACGCTGCGGCGGCGGCCCCTCGTGCGGGCGGCGCGGCGTGATCATCCACAGCACGGCGTAGGCCACCATGCCGACCCCGTCCACGACGCTGAGCAGCACGAACATCAGCCTGATCACCACGGGATCGAGCTTGAGCTGCGCGGCCAGGCCCTGGGCCACCCCGCCGAGCAGGCGGCCCTCCATCGGGCGCATCATCCGCCGGTACGGCGCTTCTCCGCCGGTGCCCGGCTCGGCGAGTGTCTTCTGGTCAGCCATAACACCGTCATCGTCACACGTAAGGGGCGGACCGGGCATCAGGGAACGACCCCCGGGTCGGGTCAGGGGTCTCCCGGATGCGGGGGGCGCACCGGTGGGGCCACGATGGTGGCATGACAGAAGCTCCGCCCAGGGATCCGGCCGCTCCCCCCACCGTACTGCGACGCAGTGGCGAGGGGCGCATCTTCATGGGGGTGTGCGCGGGGCTGGGCCGCCACACCGGGATCGATCCGGTGGTGTTCCGGGTGGCCTTCGCCGTGCTGCTGCTCGGCTCGGGCGTGGGGCTCTTCTTGTATATCGCGGCCTTCCTGCTGATGAAGGAGCCGAACGGGAGCCCGGGCATCATCGAGCAGTGGACGCGGCGCGACTTCGACGCCGAGACCGTGCTGGCGTTGCTCACGGCGGTGCTCGGGTTCGGGCTGGGGCTCAACCTGGCGACGGTCTGGATCGACGCCGGGACGCTCGTGGTGGGCGTGTTCCTGGCGGTGTCGCTGCTGGCCGCGCACGCCAACGGGGTCGATCTGCTGGGGCTGGCCCGGTCGATGCCGGAGCGGCTGGGGCGGCGGCCCCGGGCCGAGCAGCCGGCGCCGACGTACGCGAGCCCTCCGCCCACGCCGACGGTCCGTACGGCCGCTCCCCCGGCGGCCACCGCCACCATGCCCTCCGCGCCCGCGGCCTCCCCGGTCGGGGTGGCCAGGGACGAGGCGGGGAGGGACGAGCTGGGGAGGGGCGACGCGGCGACGGTGGAGCACCCCGCGCCGCCGCACCAGCCGACCGCACACCAGCCCGCCTCGCACCAGCCCGCCACATACGAGCCGACCGCACACGTGCCGGCCGCGCGTGAGCCCGGCGCCGATGAGCCCACCGCCAATGAGCCGACCGCGCACGAGTCCGCCGGGCGGGAGGCCGCTGGGGGCCGGGGGGCGGGCGATGAGACGGTGCGGTCGCGGGCCGCCGTCGCCTACGGTGAGCCGTTCGCGCCCAACGGCCCCTACCGGCCCCTCGACCCCGCCAGGCGCGCCGGCGGCTACTCCTCGCCGTACGACCCGGCCCTGTACGCCCGCCCGACGCCCCGGCGTCCGCAGCGCGCGCCCCGCCCCAAGTCGTTCATCGGCGCCATCACCATCCTGCTGGCCATCATCATTGGAGGGATCGTCGTGGCGGTCCAGACCAGGTCCGCCGCCGGCGTGAGCCCGACCATCGTCGGCGGCGCGATGCTCATCACCATCGGCGCCGGCCTCCTGGTCGCCACCTGGTGGGGCCGCGGCGCCGGGCTGGTGGCCGCGGGCGTCGCCGTGGTGCTCGCGGTGAGCGTCGGGTTCACGCTGGGCGGCATGCCGCGCAATTTCGGCCCGTCCGAGTGGGCGCCGAGGACGCTGAGCGAGCTGTCCGCGGTCCCCGTGTACGACGTCGGCGCCGGCAAGGGCCTGCTGGACCTGTCGGACCTGGAGCTGGCCCCGGGGACGACGGCGTCCGTCGAGGCGAGGATCTCGATGGGCGAGCTGGAGGTGGTCGTGCCGCCCACGGTGCGGCTGGAGGTGCACGCCGGCAACCGGGTCGGTGACATCCGGATCGACCAGCGGATCCACGGCGGCGTGAACGTCCGGGTGGACCAGGTGCTGGAGCCGGAGAAGAAGCCGGACGGCAAGGTCTCGACGATCGTGCTCGACCTGAAGGGCGGGCTCGGCGACATGGAGGTGCGGCGTGCCGCGTGAGACGGGCCCGTGGGACGGGGCGGCGCGCGAGGTGGAGCGGCCCCGGCGGGTGCACCGTACGGACTGGATGGCGCTGCTGAGCGGTGCGCTCTTCGTGGTGCTCGGAATCTTGGTGGTGACCCGCGCGATCACGGATGCCCTGGTCCTGATGGGTGTCATGATGCTCGGGCTGGCCTTCGCGGGCCTCGTGGCGATCGTCGCGAGGGCGGTCCGGGGTAAGTGACCCTTGACCGGGCGTAACACGAGCGTAATTTCGGGTGTGTCCGCCTTTCCCCCGCTCCTGAGAGGGAGGACGTATGCCCCGAATCTCCGTCACCGTTGACGGAATCAGCTACGAAGAGGACGTCGAGCCGCGACTCCTGCTCGTTCATCTCCTGAGAGAACGCCTCGGCAAGACCGGCACCCCGGTCGGCTGCGACACCAGCAACTGCGGCGCCTGCACGGTCATGCTGGACGGCAAGAGCGTCAAGAGCTGCTCGGTGCTGGCCGTGCAGGCCGACGGCTGCGAGATCGTCACCATCGAGGGCCTGGGCTCGGGCGGCTCGATGCACCCGATGCAGCGGGCCTTCCACGAAGAGCACGCGCTGCAGTGCGGCTACTGCACGCCCGGCATGGTCATGGCCGCGATCGACCTGCTCCGGGACGACCCCGACCCGTCGGAGGACGCCATCAGGCAGGGGCTTGAGGGCAACCTGTGCCGCTGCACCGGCTACTGCAACATCGTCCGCGCGGTGCGCAGGGGCGCCCAGGAGATGGGTCAGGCGGTGAGCACGCCGTGAGCGAGCTGGACACCGGCGCGGTGGCCGAGCAGATAGCGCAGAGCGACCAGATCAACGAGCCGGCGGCCACGCCGGAGCTGGGCCGGCCGCGGCGGCGCAAGGAGGACGCGCGGCTGCTGACGGGGCGTACCCGGTGGACGGACAACCTGACCCGGCCTGGCCTGCTGCACGTGGTGTTCCTGCGCAGCCCGATGGCGCACGCGAGGATCACCCGGGTGGACGTGTCCGGGGCACGCGGGCTGCCCGGGGTGGTGGCGGCCTTCAGCGGCGAGGACTTCGCCGGCGAGCAGGGCAGCCTGCCGTGCGCGTGGCCGGTGAGCGAGGACATCGTCATCCCCGACCATCCGCCGATGGCGGTCTCGGAGGTCCGCTACGTCGGCGAGGCGGTGGCCTGCGTGATCGCCACCGACCGGTACAAGGCGGCCGACGCGCTGGAGGCCATCGAGGTCGACTACGAGCCGCTGCCCGCGGTGATCGACATGGAGGAGGCGCTGACCGACGGCAGCCCGAAGGTGCACGAGGCGGGCAACAAGGCGTTCAGCACGAAGATCGTCTCGGGTGACGTCGAGGCGGCCTTCCGTGACGCGCCGGTCGTCATCGAGCGCACCTTCCGCCAGCAGCGGCTCATCCCGAGCGCGATGGAGCCGCGGGCGGTCCTCGCCGACACCGACGGCGACACGTTCACCGTCTGGACCTCCACGCAGATCCCGCACGTCCTGCGGGTGATGCTGGCGGTGGTGACCGGCATCCCCGAGCACCGGCTGCGGGTGGTCGCGCCCGACGTGGGCGGCGGTTTCGGCTCGAAGCTGCAGGTGACGGCGGAGGAGGTGCTCTGCCTGCTGCTGGCCCGCAGGCTCGGCAAGGCGGTCAAGTGGACCGAGAGCCGCTCCGAGGGCAACCTGACCGTGCACCACGGCCGGGACCAGCTCCAGCGGCTGCGGCTGGCCGCCGACGCCGACGGGCGGCTGCGCGGGCTCCGGGTGGATCTGCTGGCCGACATGGGCGCGTACCTGATGCTGGTCACGCCGGGTGTGCCGATGCTGGGCGCGGCCATGTTCAACGCCATCTACAAGATGGACGCGTACGAGTTCGCCTGCACGGGCGTGTTCACCACCAAGATGCCGACGGACGCCTACCGGGGCGCGGGCCGGCCTGAGGCGACGTTCGGCATCGAGCGGATGATGGACGAGCTCGCCGCAGAGCTGGGCGTGGACCCGCTGGAGGTGCGCCGGCGCAACTGGATCAGGCACGAGGAGTTCCCGTACACCACGATCGCGGGGCTCACCTACGACTCCGGCAACTACGAGGCGGCGACGGACAAGGCGCTGTCGATGTTCGGCTACGACAAGCTGCGCGCCGAACAGGCCGACCGGCGGGACCGGGGCGACCCCGTGCAGCTCGGCATCGGCGTCAGCACCTACACCGAGATGTGCGGGCTGGCGCCGTCCCGGCTGCTCGGCGAGTCGAACTACGGCGCGGGCGGCTGGGAGCACGGCTCGATCCGGATGCTGCCGACGGGCAAGGTGGAGGTGATCACCGGCACGAGCCCGCACGGGCAGGGCCACGTGACGTCGTGGAGCCAGATCGTGGCCGACTCGCTCGGCGTGCCGTTCGAGGACGTCACGGTGCTGCACGGCGACACGGCGATCTCCCACAAGGGCATGGACACCTACGGCTCGCGTTCGCTCGTGGTGGGCGGCATCGCCGTGCTGAGGGCGTGCGACAAGGTGAAGGACAAGGCTCGTGCGCTGGCCGCGCACCTGCTGGAGTGCTCGCCCGACGACCTGGAGTTCGCCGGGGGCGCGTTCAAGGTGCGGGGCACGGACGCGCAGCGGACCATCCAGGAGCTCGCGTACGCCGCGTTCACGGCCCACGACCTGCCGGAGGGCGTGGAGGCGCGGCTGGACGCGGACGCCACGTTCGACCCGGACAACTACTCCTTCCCGCACGGCACCCACCTGTGCGCGGTGGAGGTGGACACCGAGACGGGCATGGTGCGGATCCGCTCGTACGTGGCGGTGGACGACGTCGGCAAGGTGGTGAACCCGCTCATCGTGGAGGGCCAGGTGCACGGCGGCATCGCGCAGGGCGTCGCCCAGGCCCTGTACGAGGAGGCCGTCTACGACGCCGACGGCAACCTGCTGACCACGACGATGGCCGACTACCTGCTGCCGTCGGCGGCCGACCTGCCGACGTTCCAGCTCGACCGGACCGAGACGCCTGCCACCAGCAACCCGCTCGGCGTCAAGGGTGTGGGCGAGGCGGGCACGATCGCCTCGACCCCGGCCGTGGTCAACGCGATCGTGGACGCGCTGCGCCCGTCGGGCGTGCGCGACGTCGAGATGCCGTGCACGCCGGAGCGGGTGTGGCGGGCCCTGGAAGGAGCGCGCCGATGATTCCCGCGCAGTTCGAGTACGTGCGCCCGGACTCCCTGGCCGAGGCGTCGCGGGTCCTTGCCGAAGACGAGGACGCGAAGGTGCTGGCCGGCGGGCAGTCGCTGCTGCCGCTGCTGCGGCTGCGGCTGGCGTACCCGTCGAAGCTGGTGGACGTGGGGCGGCTGGCGGAGCTGCGGGGCGTGCACGACCGCGGCGACCACGTCTACATCGGCGCGCTGACCACGCACGACGAGGTCATGCGCTCCGAGGTGGTCAACGAGGGCTGCCCGCTGGTGGCGCTGGCCTCCGCCCACGTGGCGGATCCGGCGATCCGGCACCGGGGCACGTTCGGCGGCTCGCTGGCGCACGCCGATCCCGCGGGCGACCTGCCGGCGGTGGCGCTGGCGCTCGACGCCGTGTTCGTGGCGAGCTCAGCGCGGGGCGAGCGGGAGATCCCGGCCGCCACGTTCTTCGTCGACTATCTGGAGAACGCGCTCGACGCCGGCGAGATCCTGGCCGGGGTCAAGGTCCCGAAGCTGGGGCCGGGCTGGGGCTTCCACTACGAGAAGTTCCACCGTACGGCGCAGGCGTGGGCCATCGTCGGCGTGGCGGCGGCGGTCAGGCGGTCGAACGGCTCGATCACCGAGGCCAGGATCGGGCTGACGAACATGGGCCGGACGCCGGTCCGTGCCCGCGCCGCCGAGGCGGCGCTCCAGGGCGCGGAGCTGGGTGACCAGGTGCGGCGGGCCTGTGAGGAGGCGGCGGCGGACACCGATCCGCCCGCCGACCTCCACGGGCAGCCGGACTATCGCAGGCACCTGGCCAGGGTGCTGACCCATCGGGCGGTGCGGGCCGCCACGGGCACGCCCTGACGGGGATGTCCGGAGGACCTGGCGGGGGCGCCTCTTCCGGGGCGCCCCCGCCGCGTCGTAGTGTCGGGAACCATCGGCAGAAGGAGCGGATCGATGGCGATGCGGTTCGAGCACGAGTTCACTGTTCCGGTTCCGGTCGAGCAGGCGTGGGCCGTGCTGCTCGACGTCGAGCGGATCGCGCCCTGCCTGCCCGGGGCCACGCTCGACGTCCACGAGGGTGACGAGTTCACCGGCAGGATGAAGGTCAAGGTCGGCCCGATCACCGTCACCTATCGGGGCTCGGCCAGGTTCGAGGACGTGGACAAGGACTCCTACACGCTCACCATCCAGGCGTCGGGCAAGGAGGCCCGCGGCTCCGGCACGGCTTCGGCCACGGTGAAGGCCCGGCTGACGCCGCGCGAGGAGTCGACGGCGGTGGCCGTGGAGACGACGCTCCATGTGACGGGGCGGCCCGCGCAGTTCGGCCGTGGCGTGATGGCGGAGGTGGGCTCGCGGCTGCTGGACAGGTTCGCCGGCAACCTCGCCGAGCTGCTGTCCGAGCCGAAGGAGCAGGCCCAGGTCAAGGACCAGCCGGAGGAGCGGCCCGCCGGGGAGCTGCCGAAGGAGGAGGAGCGGCACCTGACGGCCGTGCCCTCTCCCGAGCCGGCGCCGCTCCACGCGCACGGCACGGTGCGCACCTCGCGCTCGCCCGACGAGGAGGCGCTCGACCTGCTGGAGATCGCCGGGCAGCCGGTGCTCAAGCGGCTGGCGCCGGTGGCGGGCGCGCTCGCGGCGCTGCTGATCGTCTTCTGGGTCGTCCGTCGCCTGCGACGCTGATTTTCGGCAAATACTCCATCAAGTCTGGACACTTCCCCCTGGTCGGGGGCAGGGCCCTCCCCGCAGGTGGTTCGACCAGCGGGGGGACTTGGGATGCCGGACTGCAGCGTGGTCGTCATCACGTACAACGACGCCGCCCGCCTGCCCAGGGCCGTACGCTCCGTGCTCCGCCAGTCGCTGCGCGACCTCGAAGTGATCATCGCCGACGACGCGAGCACGGACGGCACGCGGGAGGTGGCCGCGAGCCTGGTCGCGGAGGACCCGCGGGTGCGCTACGTGCGCAGGAAGGTCAACAGCGGGCACTGCGGGGCGCCGCGCAACGACGGCGCGGACGCCGCCGCGGCCCCGTACGTCATGTTCCTCGACAGCGACGACGAGCTGCCCCGGCACGCCTGCAAGAGCCTCCTCGCCGAGATCGAGCGCACCGGCGCGGAGTTCGTCTCGGGGCAGATCTCCCGCCTGTACGAGGCCGGCGGACAGGTCAAGCCGTACTACCCGTCGCTGTTCGCCCGCCGCCGGGTGCTGACCGGCATCCGCGAGGACCCGGAGCTGTTCCTCGACTCCTTCAGCACCAACAAGCTCTACGACCTGGCCTGGCTGCGCGAGCGGGGGCTGCGCTTCCCCGAGGACGTCGACTACGAGGACCACGTCTTCGCCGCCGACCTGTACGCCGTCGCCCGCCGCTTCGCGGTCGTGCCGTGGACGGTCTACCTCTGGCACCGGGCCCGCGACGCCACCTCGATCTCGCTGAGCGTGGACGACCTGGACAACGTCCGGCACCGGGTCCTCGCCGCCCGGCTC
The DNA here is from genome assembly GCF_019397265.1 of Nonomuraea coxensis DSM 45129. Lineage (NCBI taxonomy): Bacteria > Bacillati > Actinomycetota > Actinomycetes > Streptosporangiales > Streptosporangiaceae > Nonomuraea > Nonomuraea coxensis. The sequence continues at coordinate 934,463 of NZ_CP068985.1, read as the reverse complement.
AGCGACGACCGGCTGCGCGCCCACGGGGCCGCCGACCTGGTGCCGCACCGGCAGCGCCGCTTCGTCCGGCAGGACCTGCGGGTCTACCTCAACCCGCTGCCCTCCCGCGACCTGGTGTGGGTCAAGGAGTTCGCCGCGATCGTCCGCCCGTACCTGGCACAGGTCCCCGCCGAGGTGCTGGAGGAGGCCGGGCCGCTGCAGCGGGTGTGCTGCCGGCTCATCCTCGACGACCGGATCGAGGACCTGCGCGTCGCGGCCGGCTCGCTCACCGGGCCGCGGGCCGCGCCGCGGGCGGCGGTGCGGCTCGACGGGCGCACGTACTGGGGCACGACGGTCTCCCCCGGCATGGACATCACCCCGCTGCGGCTGGCCGAGCTGCCCTTCGCCGCCGCCCGGCTGCGGCACGAGGTGAGCGAGCTGGTCCGCGAGGGGGACGGGGTGCGGATGACCGTGCGGAGCTTCGACCCGTTCGGCGCGCTGCCGGTGGACTGGACGGCGTTCCTGCAGGTGGGCAGGGAACGTGTCCCCATCAGGCCGGAGCCGTCGGGCGAGGGCGGCTACGTCAGCGAGGTCGCCTTCACACCCGCGGGCACGTGCGAGCCGCGGATCGGCTTCACCCGGACCTCGGACGGGCACACCACGACCGACCGGATCATCGTGGACCCGCGCCTGCGGCCGATCGAGCTGCCCGGCGGCCGGGTGCAGGCCGAGGGGCAGGCGGCCTACCTGTGCGTACGGGCCCCGCGGACCGCGCGCTCACGCGGGCGGCGGCTGCGGGAGCGGCTGTGGCGGCGGTTCGTCCGGGAGGTCGGCACGCCGCGCAACAAGCTGCGGGCGTACAAGGTGCTCGTCAGGGTGGTGCGCCCGCGCCCGGACCTCGCCCTGTTCGAGTCCGACGTCGGCAAGGGCTGCTGCGGCAGCCCGCGCGCCCTGTACGAGGAGCTGCGCCGCCGCGACCTGCCGATCGAGGTCGTCTGGTCGCTGGCCAAGGGCCGCGGCGGCGCCCCGGACGGCGCCCGGCGGGTCCGGCGCGGAAGCTGGCGCCACCTCTGGACGATGGCGCGGGCCGGCATCTGGGTGGACAGCCACGGCTTCCCCCTGGACTACCCGAAGCCGCGCGGCACCCGCTACCTGCAGACCTGGCACGGCCAGGGCATCAAGTCGATCGGCTTCGACGCGCCCGACCTGCGCTCCGACTTCGACCGGCCGCGCGCCCAGTGGCGGGCGGCGGTGGCGCGGTGGGACGCGCTGGTGTCGCCGAGCGCGGAGTTCTCCCGCATCTTCGTGCCCTCCAACGGCTACACCGGCACGGTCTACCGGTACGGCACGCCGCGCTGCGACGCCCTCGTACGCGGCGAGCCGACCGGCGACGTGCGCGGGCTCCTGGACCTTCCACCGGGCCGGCGGGTCCTGCTCTACGCGCCCACCTACCGCGACCGGGCCGTGGGCAGCGGCCGGTCGGTACGGGCCGACCTGGAGCTGCTGGCCGAGGAGCTGGCCGGGGAGTGGGTGGTGGTGCTGCGCACCCATCCGGTGGAGCGCTACGAGACGCCCGAGCACCTCAGGCACTTCGTCCGCTTCGCCGGGCGCTACCCGGAGGTCAACGACCTGATGCTGGCCTCGGACGCGCTGCTGACCGACTACTCGTCCCTGATGTGCGACTACGCGATCACCGGCAGGCCGATGGTGTTCTACATCGACGACTGGGACGAGTACCGGCTGTCCGAGCGCGGCGTCTACCACGACCTGCCCGCCATCGCCCCCGGCCCGTGCGTGACCACGACCGAGGAGCTGGTGGACGTGCTGCGGCGCCTGGACGAGGAGCACGCGGCCCACGCCGCCCGCTACGCGGCCTTCCGGGAGCTGTGGTGCGCCGACGAGCGCGGCGACGCGGCGGCCAGGATCGTGGACGACTTCTTCGGCCCGGGCCCGGGGGCGCGCCGATGAGCAGCGTCGTCTTCGCCTGCGTGGACGCCGACACGCTGGGCGGCGTCCAGCAGGTCACGCACACCCTCGCCCAGGGCCTGGCGGGGCGCGGCCACGAGGTGCACGTCATCGGCCTGCACCGGGCCCGCTCCCCGTTCCGGTACGTGGACCGCCCGCGCTACCACCACCACGTGATCAGCCGCGCCGAGCCCGGCAACCGCCTGGCCCGCGCCCGCGCCGACCGGCGGCTGCGCCGGCTGCTCGGCCGGATCGAGCCGGGGTACGCGGTGATGACCTCGCCGTCGGCGGTGATCCGGGTGCGGGACCTGGTGCCCGCCGGGTTCCGGCCGATCGGCCAGTACCACGGCTCGTACGACCACGCCCGGGGCTGCTGGCACCTGGGCTCGATCAGGAAGCACTACGCCGACCTGGACCAGGCGGTCTTCCTGAGCGAGGACGACGCCTGGAGCTTCGCCGAGCACGCCCTGCTGCCGAACGCCTGGGCGCTGCCCAACCCGCTGGCCCACTGGCCGGAGCGGATGGCCGCGCTCGACGTCCCCCGGGTGCTGGGCGTCGGCCGGCTGGAGGGGGTCAAGCGGTTCGACCGGCTGATCAGCGCGTTCGCCCGTTCCGGTGTGCCGGAGCCGTGGGAGCTGCACCTGATCGGCGACGGCGGCGAGCGGGAGCGGCTGCGCGCGCACGCCGAGCGGGAGGGCGTGGCCGGGCGGGTGGTCTTCCGCGGCCGGGTCCCCGCGGCCGGCATGACCGCCGAGTACCTGGCGGCGTCGGTGGTGGGGCTGACCAGCGAGCACGAGGGCCTGCCCGTCGTGCTGCTGGAGTCGGGGGCGCACGGGGTGCCGTCGGTGGCCTTCGACGTCTCGGGCGGCGTGCGGTCGGCGGGCCAGGTGCTGGTGCCGCCGGGTGACGTGGCCGCCTTCGCGGCCGAGCTGGGCCGGCTGGCGGATTCCGTGGAGGAGCGGCGGCGGCTGGGGGCCGACGCCCGCGCACGGGCCGAGGCGTTCCGCCTCGGCCACGTGCTGGACGGCTGGGAGCGGCTGTTCGCCCACGTCGATCGCTAGAGGGCGGGCTCCGTGATCTCGGTGCGCTGGCGCGGCACGCCGGCCAGGGAGCGCTGGCGCGTGGTCAGCATGGCGGCCACCGGGCTGGGCTCGCGCAGCCGGTTGAGGCGGTCGCGCATGTGCTTGCGCATGCGGCTGGCCTTGCGCTTCTGCATGGTCTTCTGGGCGGCGATGATGTGCTCCTTGGCCGGCCTGGCCGCGCCGGTCAGCTCGTAGCCCATGGCCTCCAGGCGGTCGCCGAGCATGTGCTCGCACAGGGAGATCTCCCAGTCGTCGAGCCGGTTGGCCCAGCTCCCGACGCGGCTGCGGATGACCTCGCCGTGCGTGTTGCTGTGCCACACCTTGTGCTCGGGCACCGCGACGCTGGCCGCCTCGCGCGGGGAGATCATCGCCGAGGAGAAGTCCTCCTCCAGGAAGTGGCAGAGCTTCTTCAGCTCGGTCGCGGGGTCGTCGGTGAGGTCCTCGTAGCGCAGCTCGTAGTAGGTGTCCTCGGGCAGGGTGCGCTTGAGCTTGGCCCCCGCGTCGATCGCCTCGGCCCAGGTGGATACGGCGTGGAAGGAGTCCAGGGTGTACCAGGGCATCTCCTTCAGCGAGGCCACGCAGTCGCGGCCGTCCCTGATGAGGTGGATGAACTGGGCGTCGGGGAAGAGCCGCAGCAGCATGTCGACCTGCTTGACGTAGCTCGGCCGCTTGTCGCCCCAGCGGGCCTTGTCGAAGCGGTCGGCGTACATGCGGAAGGCCGTGCCGAACACGGAGCCGAGCGAGCCGGGGCCCTCGACGGCCTGCTGGACGAACTCGTCCTTGTCGATCTTGAGCTCGCGGAACTTGGTGCTGCGGTCGGTGGCGATCCACTGCGCGAGCGCCCTGCGGCGCGAGTCGATCCGCAGGTCGCCCCAGGCGCGGCGGCGGTAATAAGCGGGAACGAGGAAGCGCGTCTCGGGCGGCACCGCCATGTGCGGGTGCGAGTGCAGCATGAGCTGGAGCATCGTGGTGCCGGAGCGCGGGCATCCGATGACGAAGACTGGCCTGTCGGACATTTCGTACTAACCCCCGAAAACTTAGACGAGAACGTGCTCTCGGCTCTCCCGAGAGGAGGCGACGGCGTGCCTGCGCGTGAAGCGCCACATCCGGTAGACAAGAAAGACCTCGTTGACGAGCAGCAGCACCCCGGCCGCCGCGGCCAGCGGGATCAGCGCCCATGCCCCCGCAAGAGGCGCGATCACGAACACCGCCGCGTGGAACTCGATGCCGCTGATCAGGTGCGAGCGCACCCGGTGCCGGGCCAGGAACCTGTTCAGCCGCCGGAAGAAGCCGGACGAGCGCGGCGCCCGCTCCAGCGGCTGGGTGTCCTCGTCCAGCGGCTCCATGGCCTCCAGCGCCGGCCCCAGCGGCTCCGCCGTCCCGTGCGCCACCCCCTGGCGCTCGTCCCTGACGGCCTCCCGGACCCGCTTCATCTGCGGCGCGTTGACGTACCTGAACAGGTCCAGCACGGCCACCGCCGCGCCGAGGACCACGTAGCCGACCTCGCCGGTGAGCGCGTACTGCCCGTACGCCAGGCCCGCCGCGCACAGCACGACCCTGATCCGGTCCCCCACGTAGTCGAGCCAGAGGCCGAAGGGCGTCCCCGTGCCCTTCAGCCGGGCGATTTTGCCGTCCACGCAGTCGATCATGAAGCTGAGATAGAAGACCGCGGCGCCCGCTACAAGCTGGTTCGTAGCGAAACAGACGGCCGACGCCACGCCGAGGACCAGCGAGAGCACGGTCAGGCCGTTGGGCGTGATCCGGGTGCGGTTGGCGACGGGGAGAGCGACCCGGCAGGCGACCGGGTCCACGAAATACACGGTCCACCAGGAGTCTCTCCGCTTGCGTGTCTCATGGACGTCATCGAGCGAATAGGTCCTCATGCAGACCAGCATGGACACGGGTCGCGCTCCTACGATCACTGTCTGGAACTACTGGGGGATGTCCATGCCGGTTCTTGACCAACCCGGCACGGTGAATCGCCACGTCCCCCCGGCCGCGCCGTCCCTGCACCAGCCCTTCAGCACGAGGTCGCGGGTCTCCGTACGGGCCTGGAGCCGCCAGACCGGCCCGCCGCCCGCCAGCCGCGCCGGATCGAACGCGGTCACGAACCCGCCACGGCCCGTCCTGCTCACCTCCAGCGGCACCTTGCGGCGGCCGTCGCTCAGCCACAGGTTCATCCGGTCGATCCGGCGGTCCACGCGGTGGACGGCCAGCTCGCCGCGCACGCGGTACTCCGCGCCCGTCCACGCGCAGGAGTCGACCCTGGCCAGCAGCTTGAGCTCGGCGCGGGCGTCGAACACCTCGTCGGGGATGCGCAGCCGGCGGTCGCGGAAGAACGGGTAGTCGCCGTACCAGCCGGTGGTGCGCCAGCCGCGCGGCACCACGCGGGTGCCTGACTCCGCGCGGGCCCGGCGGAAGTCGCGCACCTTCCGCAGCTCCGCCACCAGCCCCCGGGTCATCAGGTGCAGCTCCAGGCGGCGCAGCGACGGCGCGCCGGCCACCGCCCCAGGCCCCAGCTCGGCCACCCAGGCGCGGGCCAGGTCGAGCAGCGGGCCGGGCTCCTCGCACCTCTCCAGCGCCTGGAACAGGAAGAGGATGTCCTTCTCCAGCACCAGCGCGTCGAAGCCGTCGAGCAGCTCGGGCGCCCGCTCGTCGAGGAAGGCCCGCACCGAGCGGATGGCGGTCAGGCGCTCGTTGAGGTTGGACAGCTCGTTGCGGCGCTGGGTGATCGAGTCCTCCCCCTCCTCGCGCCGCCGCCAGTGGTAGACCACCTCGCCCAGCATGTCCACGCTGGTGGCGAGCACGTGGGCCTGCATGGCGACCGGCACGTCCTCGTAGATGCCGGCGGGGAAGGCCAGCCCGGCGCGCTCCCAGAAGTCGCGCCGGTAGACCTTGTTCCACACCGTGCGGTCGCGTACGAGCACCTGCTTGTCGGTGATGTGCGTGCACAGCACCGGCCGCCGGAACACCCTCTCGTGCAGCGTGGACTCCTCCAGCACGCCGTCCACGAGCCGCCCCACCGCCCCGCAGGCGAGGTCGGAGCCGGTCTCGGCGAGCTTGCCGACCATCCGCTCGTACGCCTCGGGCGGCACGACGTCGTCGGCGTCGGCGAAGGCCAGGTACGTGCCGCGCGCCCGCCGGATCCCGGCGTTGCGGGCCGGACCCGGCCCCTCGTTGCGCTGCGTGACGAGCACGAAACGGGGATCGGTGGCGGCGAAGCCCTCGGCGACGCGCCTGCTGCCGTCGGCGGAGCCGTCGTCCACCAGGACGACCTCCAGGTCGTCCAGCGTCTGGACGGCGAGCGACTTCAGGCACTCGGTGATGTAGGGCTCCACGTTGTGGAACGGGACGATGACGCTGAGCAGGGGGATCATGCCGATACGGCTCCTTGACCTCGCGGGAGTGCGTTCGAGGGCAGCATGCCGCGCCGCCCGCGCCGGGGACCCCCGCCTGAAGAGCTCTTTACCGGGCGGCGCGATCGGCTACGTTGAGCATCAGGACGGGCACGAACGGTAGGGGGCCGAATGCTTCGCGATGCGCACGACGACGACCTCCCGGCCATGCGGCGCTGGCGCAACCACCCGCGGGTGCGCGCGGCCAGCTTCACCACGCACGAGATCGGCGCCGACGAGCACGCCCGCTGGTGGGCGGCCGTGCGCGCCGACGCCACCCGGCGGGTGCTGATCTACGACCACGACGGCGTCCCGGCCGGGGTGGTCGCCTACTCCAACCTGTCCCCCACCGGCGCCACCTGGGGCTTCTACCTCGACCTCGACGGCCTCGAACGGTCGGGCGCGCTGCTGCGGGCCTGGGCCGGGCTGGAGCGGGCGGCCGTCGCGCACGCCTTCGGCCCGCTCGGCCTCACGGTCCTGCGGGGTGAGGTGCTGGCCGACAACGAGCCGGTCAGGTCCCTGCACCGGCGCTTCGGCTTCGCCGAGGTCGCCACCTACCGCCGGGACGTCGGCGGGGTGCCGCGCGACGTCGTGGCCATCGAGCTCAGGAGGGAACACACATGATCTCCATCGCGGGCCGGGCCGTCGGGCCGGGCCATCCGCCGTACGTCGTGGCCGAGCTGTCCGGCAACCACAACGGCAGCCTGGAGCGGGCCCTCGCCATCGTCGACGCGGTGGCCGACGCCGGGGCGCACGCGCTGAAGCTGCAGACGTACACACCGGACACGCTCACCGTCGATGCCGACGGGCCGGCGTTCCGGCTGGGCGACGCGCACTCGCTGTGGGGCGGGGAACGCCTCTACCAGCTCTTCCAGCGGGCCATGACGCCGTGGGAGTGGCACGAGCCGCTGTTCGCGCGGGCACGGGAGCGGGGGCTCGCCGCCTTCTCCTCGCCGTTCGACCCGACGGCGGTCGAGTTCCTGGAGAAGCTGGACGTGCCGGCGTACAAGATCGCCTCGTCCGAGCTGGTGGACCTGCCGCTGATCCGGCTCGCGGCGGCGACCGGCAAGCCGCTGATCATCTCGACCGGCATGGCGACGGCCGGCGAGATCGACGCGGCGGTGACCGCCGCCAGGGAGGCGGGCTGCACCCGGCTCGCGGTGCTGGCCTGCACGGCCTCCTACCCGGCGGCGCCCTCGGAGAGCAACCTGCGGGCGCTGCCGCTGCTGGCCGCGCTCACCGGCGAGGTCGTCGGCGTCTCCGACCACACGCCCGGCATCGGCGTGCCGCTGGCGGCCGTGGCGCTGGGCGCGTGCCTGATCGAGAAGCACGTCACGCTGGCGCGGGCCGACGGCGGGGTGGACGCCGCGTTCTCGCTGGAGCCGGCCGAGCTGGCGGCGCTGGTGACGGAGAGCGCGCGGGCCTGGGAGGCGCTGGGCGAGCCGGTGCTCGGGCCGCGGCCGTCCGAGCGGGAGGGGCTGCGGTTCCGCCGCTCGCTCTACGTGGTGCGCGACGTGCGGGCCGGTGAGGAGGTGGGGCCGGGCAACGTGCGTTCGATCCGGCCCGCGGGCGGGCTGCCGCCGGACGCGGTGCGCGAGGTGACGGGGCGGAGGTTCGTCCGCGACGTGCCGAAGGGTACGCCGCTGACCTGGGACCTCATCTGACCAGCGCGAGGAGGGCGTCCGCGACGCGCTCCCTGCCCCGGCCGTCCACCAGGCCGGCGCCCCGGCGGCCGTGCTCCTCGCGGGCGGCCGGGTCCGTCAGCAGTCGGGCCAGGGCCGCGACGGCCTCGGGGCCGGGCTCGCGGCCGAGCCCCGCCGCCACGCCCCTGCCCACCAGCTCGTCGTAGCCGATGCGCTGGTTGCCGGCCACCCAGCTCAGCGCCGTGGGCACGCCGAGATAGAGCAGCTCCCAGATGGCCGAGCCCGCGGCGGTCACGACGAGGTCGGCCGCGGCCATCAGCTCCGGCAGCCGGTCGGTGGGCGGGATGACGGTGATCGGCGCCCCGGGCGCGAACGGGGCCGGGCTGACCACCGTGGCGGTGAACGGCACGCCGGTCGCGCGCAGGGCCGCCGCCCAGGCGGGGGCGACCCCGGCGGCGTCGGTGCCGCCGAAGAAGCACAGGACGTCCGGGACGCCGTCCGGGGGGCGGGGGGCGCGGGCGCGCCGTCGTACGCTGTCGCGCAGCAGGACGTAGCGGGCGCCGGCCAGCACCGGCCCGGCGGGGAACGGGCGGCGCTCGGCGCCGAGGTTCTGGTCGAGGTAGAGGTCGGCGCGCTGGCCCAGCGGGTCGCCGTCCACGACGGCGAGCACGGGCAGCCCGTGGCGGCGCAGCTCCTCGCCCGTGCCCGGCGGCAGACGGTAGGAGTCGAGGACGATCGCGTCCAGCCGGAGCGCGCGGGCCAGGGCGGCGAGGGCGGCCGGCGGCCCGGGGGCGGGGACGAGCGGGAGGCCGCGCTCGCGGAGCTGGGCCAGCGCCCAGGGCGAGTCGCGCACCGCTCCCAGGAAGACCGGGCGCGCGCCGCGTGCGCGCAGCTCCTCGGCCAGGGCGACGCAGCGGACGAGGTGGCCGACCCCGCTGTCGGCGCCCGCGTCGCAGCGCAGGCCGACGTGCGGCCCGGCGCTCACGCGTCCTGCAGCGCCTTCTGGCGTACGTGGGCGTTGAGCCCGCACACCTCGGGGCGGGCGCGCAGCCAGCTCACCAGCGTCCGCATCGGCACGCAGCGGTCGCCCAGCTCGCCCACCACGCGGGAGATGAGCAGCCAGTCGTCCTCGGTGTCGAGCGTCACCCTGAGGTCGGCGGCGACCGGGTGGTAGGCGAGGCCGAGCAGCCGGGCGTCCTCCGGGGCCTCGGTGTAGATGTGGGAGGTGACGTGGGTGCGGTGGTAGGAGACGGCCTCGCGGTCGCAGCGCTCCAGCGCCGCCCGCGCGATGATCTCGACGTCGAGGCCGCGCGGCAGCGTGCGGGCCAGGCTCGTGCTGAGGTAGTCGAGCCCTGGGACGGCCTGGAAGACGAGCGCGGCCTCCCTGACGACCGTCGGGTCGAGCAGCGGGCAGTCGGCGGTGAACCGCATGACGGCCTCGCCCGGCCGCTCCTCCAGCGCCTGCGTGAACCGGGTGAGCACGTCGTCGACCGGCCCCCGGTGGCAGCGCACGCCGAGCGCGGCGCACTCGGCGGCCACCGCGTCGTCCTCGGGGAGCGTGGTGGTGGCGACGATCAGCTCGTCGAGCGCGGCCGACTCCTGGGCCGCGCGGACCACCCAGCCGAGCACCGACCGGCCGCCGTCACCGAGTTGTCGCAGCACCTTGCCGGGCAGCCGGGTGGATCCCATCCTGGCCTGAATGATTCCGACAATACGCACGAAAGCCCCATTCCCCCGTGTGACAGTGCGTCATAGGCCGATCGCGTTATGCTACCGCCCGGCACACGATTTCAGGGGGCGACGTGAGCATTCTCCATGCATCGTCGATGTTGATCACCGGGGGCACGGGGTCTTTCGGAAAGGCCTTCATCCGCCACGCGCTCGACACGCTCGGAGTGCGGCGCCTGGTCGTCTTCTCCCGCGACGAGCTCAAGCAGTACGAAGTGCGCCGGCTCTTCGGCGACGACGAGCGGCTGCGCTGGTTCATCGGCGACGTCCGCGACCGCGACCGGCTCACCAGGGCCATGCACGGCGTCGACCACGTCGTGCACGCCGCCGCGCTCAAGCAGGTCGACACCGCCGAGTACAACCCGTTCGAATACGTCCGCACCAACATCGCCGGCTCCCAGAACGTGGTGGAGGCCGCCATCGACTGCGGCGTGCGCAAGGTGGTGGCGCTCTCCACCGACAAGGCGTCCAGCCCGATCAACCTCTACGGGGCCACCAAGCTCGTCGCCGACAAGCTGTTCGTCTCCGCCAACCACTACGCCGCCGCCCACGAGACCCGCTTCTCCGTGGTCCGCTACGGCAACGTCGTGGGCAGCAGGGGCTCGGTGATCCCGCTGTTCCAGCGCCTCGCCGAGCAGGGCGACAGCCTGCCGATCACCGACAAGCGCATGACCCGGTTCTGGATCACCCTCGACCAGGCCGTCCGGTTCGTGGTCGACTCCTTCGACCTCATGCAGGGCGGCGAGCTCTACATCCCGCGCATTCCCAGCATGCGCATCACCGACCTCGCCGAGGCGCTGGCGCCGCAGAGCCCCATCTACGAGATCGGCATCCGGCCAGGCGAGAAGCTGCACGAGGAGATGATCGGCCCCGACGACGGCCGCCGCACGCTGCGGCTGGCCGACCGCTACGTCGTGCAGCCCACCATCGCCACCTGGGGCTACCGCCCGCCGCAGAGCGGGGAGCTGCTGCCCGAGGGCTTCGCCTACCGCTCCGACACCAACGACCAGTGGCTCTCCGTCGACGACCTGCGCGACATGGTGACCGGCTGATGCTCCCCTACGGGCGGCAGTCCGTCGACGAGAGCGACGTGACGGCGGTGACCACCGTGCTGCGCGGCGACTGGCTGACCACCGGGCCCGCGGTGGCCGCGTTCGAGGCCGAGCTGGCGCGCTGGACCGGCGGCGTGCCGTGCGTGGCCGTCACCTCCGGCACGGCCGCGCTGCACGTCGCCTACGTCGCGGCGGGCGTGCGGCCGGGCGACGAGGTCGTCACCACGCCGCTGACGTTCGTGGCGACGGCGGCCACGGCCGCGCTGCTCGGCGCCCGGGTGCGCTTCGCCGACGTCCAGCCCGACACCGGCAACCTCGATCCCGACGCCGTGACCGCGCTCCTCACCGGCCGCACGCGCGCGGTCACCGCCGTCGACTACGCGGGCCATCCCGCCGACTACGACCAGCTCAGAGAGGTCACCGAGCGGGCCGGGGCGCTGCTGATCGCCGACGCGGCCCACTCGATCGGGGCCGCCTACAAGGACCGGCCGGTGGGGACGCTCGCCGACCTCACGACGTTCTCCTTCTTCCCCACCAAGACCGTGACCACCGCCGAGGGCGGCGCCGTCGCCGCGGCCGACCCCGAGCTGCGGACACGGGCCGCCCGCTTCATGAACCACGGCCTCGTCCGCGAGCCGGCCCTGCAGCGCGAGCCCGACGTGGGCGGCTGGCACCAGGAGGTGCACGCGTTCGGGCTCAACTACCGGCTGCCCGACGTGCTGTGCGCGCTCGGCGTCAGCCAGCTCCGGCGGCTGGCGCGCTTCCGCGAGCGCCGCGCCGAGCTGGTCGCCCGCTACAACGTGCTGCTGCGCGACGTGCCCGGGCTCACGCTGCCCGCGCGGCGCGCGTACGTGTCGCCGAGCTGGCACCTCTACCCCGTGCGGGTCAGGCACGGGCGGCGGCGCGAGGTCTACGACCGCATGCGGGCGGCCGGCATCGGCGTGCAGGTCAACTACATCCCGGCCTACTGGCATCCGGTGTTCGAGGATCTCGGCTACCGGCGGGGCATGTGCCCGGCCGCGGAGGCCTACTACGCCGAGGAGCTGTCGCTGCCGCTCTTCCCCGACCTCACCGACGCCGAGCAGGACCACGTCGTCGACACGCTGGCCGCGATCCTGCGGTGACGCCCGGCCGGCGATCCCGCGTCAGCGCTCGGCGAGGAGCGGGCAGCCGTCCTCGCCCCGGTCCACCAGGAAGCGCCGGTCGGCCACCGTGGCGACCGGCCGCTGCCCGGTGCGCACCAGCGGGCGCAGCGCCTTGCCCTGGTCGATCACGACCTCCCACCACGACTCGTGGCCCACGCTCTCGTCGATGTCGGCGAGCGGCACCCTCGCCTGGAAGTCCTGCCCGGCGAGCGTCACCGGGAAGTACATCTCCTCGCCGTCGCTCCTGCGGCGCAGCCGCAGCACCGGCTCGCCGTCGCCGACGTCCGACAGCTCCCCCGCGAACACCAGGTCGCCGCCGTCCACCCGGCACTCGCCGATGATCACCTCGGCCAGGCGCAGCCGCAGGCCCCAGGCCCCTCTCGCGCTGCGCACCGGCACCACCCACACGCCCGACGTACGCCGCGGAGCGGGAATCGCGGGCGGCAGCCAGCGGGGCCCGGCCACCCTGCCGTCCAGCCGCAGCCCGTGCCCCGCGAGCTGCAGCCGCAGGTCCCACTGGCCGCGCCTGGCGAGCTGGGCGGCCGAGAGCACGGCCGGGTCGAAGGCGAAGGCGAACGGGAACACGTGCTGCCGCTGCCGCGCCCCGTCCTCCTCCTCGACGCTCTCCCAGTCGGGCGCGGACTCCTGGTCGGACAGCCGTACGCGCTCGCCGGTGCGGCGCTCCTCCAGCCACACGCGCACGCGCGCCCGGCGCAGCGCGCCGACGTCGAAACTACCGACACCCACCCGGCCCTCGCCCACCAGGACGCCGTGCCGCCAGCCGAGCTCCACCAGGCGGGCGGCGAGGTTCAGCTCCTCCGAGACGTCCGACAGGCCGCCCGGCAGCCAGGGATGTCGCCCGTGCCAGCGCCTGCGCAGGATCCCCGCCGGCCGCACCGGCGGGCGCAGCCGGCCGTCGCGGGCCTGGGCCTGCACCTCGGCCAGCTCCACCAGCCGGCGCCTGTGCAGGAGATGAACCTGCAGCCGTTGCGCGAACGGGACGCTCAGCCACGCCTCGCGGGACACCCCGTCGAGGTAGCGGACGATCAGCCCGACCAGCTCGGGGTCCGCGGCGGCGCCCATGCCGGCCACGGCCTCGGCGGCGACGGCCATGTCGATGTCCATCGTGTCGCGGTCGAAGGCGGGCTTCAGCCGGGGGGCGCGGCGGGCCAGCAGGTCGGCGGTCTCCAGCACCGACAGCAGGCGGTCGCGCAGGTTGCCCGCCTCCAGGCTGCGCTGCGTGATCGACGCGCCCGGCTCGTCGCGCAGGCGCCAGTGGTAGACGACCCTGGCGAGGACGTCCACCGAGCGCGCGCCGACGTGGGCGGCCATGGCGACGGGCTGGTCCTCGTACATGCGCTCCGGGAAACTCAGCCCCAGCCGGTCCCAGAAGGAACGGCGGTAGACCTTGTTCCACAACATCCGGTCGCGGATCAGCAGCGGGTGACGGGTGATGTGGGTACGCCGCCTCGGCTTGGCGAACGCCTCGCGGTGCGCCCACGACGGCACCAGCAGGTTGCGGTCGAGGCGCATCACGTTGCCGCAGGCCAGGTCCGAGCCGGTGGACTCCAGCGAGGCGACCATCCGCTGGAACGCCTCCCGCGGGACCGTGTCGTCGCCGTCCACGAACGCCAGGTAGCGGCCCGTCGCCCGGGCGAGGCCGACGTTGCGGGCCCGGCCCACGCCCTGGTTGGGCTGGGTGACGAGAGCGATGCGCGGGTCCTCGGCCTGCCCGGCCCGTACGACGTCCGGGCCGTGGTCGTCGCTGCCGTCGTCGACGCAGATCACCTCCAGGTCGTCCAGGGTCTGGGCGCGGATGGAGTCCAGGCAGGGGCCGATGTACTTCTCGACGTTGTGGAACGGGACGATCACCGAGAGAACCGGCACGTGTACTCCTCGTCATCGCTGCGTCGTCTGTCGTCGGGCGTCGGGGCCGGGGGCTGGGGGTGGGGGGGGCTGTCGTCGGGCGCCGGGCATGTCTTCGCGGTCCTTGGCGACGACGACGCGCGGGCCGGGTCGCGCGGGTCAGCCGGACAGCAGGCGGATGACCTTGCGGGCGACCCGGCGCGGCCGGGCCAGGCGGCGCGAGAGCCGGTAGCCGAGCGTGCGCCGGTAGGCCGTCGCCTTCCGCTGGGTCCTGCGCAGCTTGCCCTTGGCCCGCACCAGCTCGCGCTCGCGGTAGGAGAGCTTCGTCTCCAGCCGTGCGATCCTGGCCAGGGCCGCGGTGAGCTGGTCCGCCAGACGGTCGCGGGCGCCCAGCAGGTCACGGTACGTCGGCGCGTGCTCGGCAGGCTCCGCCGGCTGCCCCAGCTCGGCGTCCAGCTTGCGGGCGCGGTCGAGGTCACCCGGGTCGCAGGGGCGGCCCGCCATGCCGCACAGCGTCAGCGTCAGCTCGTCGGCGTCCAGCGGCCACGGCCACGGGTGGTGATGGCCGGCCGCCTGGAGGCGTACGGCGAACCGCAGCAGGATCCGGCACAGGACGACCCGGGGGTCGGGCGGGGCCGTCGGGCCCTGGAGGTCGCCTATGGGGGCGAACCGGGCGCCGTCGTACACCAGGCTGTCGGCCGCCGCCGCCGCGCCGCCGCCGTCCTCCACCCAGTCGGCGAGGGCGGTCAGCAGCTCGCGGACGGTCCTGGTGTCCTCGCGGGCGCACGCCTCGACGAGGATCTCCTCCAGGACGCGGCCGGCGGGGATGGGACGTTCGCCGCCGTCGGGGAGTTGCTTGAGGCCGGTGTGGGTGAGCTCGTACAGGACGTTGTCCTCCTGGACGAGACCGAGCGGCAACTCCCTGAACCCGCCCTCCTCCGCGCCCGCCGTGTCCGCGGCGCCTCGATCCTTCGTGAGGAGCGGGGGCCGGACCGTGACGGCCAGCCACGCCGGGGCCAGTTCCTCGCCCAAGCGGTGCCGGAACACCAGGCGGGTCACGCGCAGCGGATCGGCCACCAGCATGCGATCACCGTCCCTGGCGCTCAGCGGGAACGCCAGGGCGTCCGGCAGATCGAAGGCCAGCGCCTCGCGGGCGAGCAACGCGCGCGGCGCCTGCCGCGCCGGATAGGCCGCGTAGCAGCGCTCGACGCTCAGCCCCGCCGACTCCAGGGCGGCGTCCAGCGCTCCCGGCCCGCTGGGGTAAGTGGGGTCGAACCCGTGCGGCGCCCACTGGTCGTCGCCGCCGTCCCGGTCGGCAGGGCGCGCCTCCAGGATGCGGTCCACGCCCAGGTCGTTGTGCACACCGAGGACGAGCCTCCCGCCCGGCGCGACCAGGGCCGACAGGGCGCCGAGCGACTCGGCCCAGGACGCCGCCGGCGCCTCGGCGGAATGCGTCCGCAGCAGGCCGTCGAGCGCCAGCACGAGGTCGTACGGCTCGTCGGCGGCGAACGCCTCCAGCCTGCCGCAGTAGACCTCGAGAGCGGGGTGGCGGTCGGCGATGGCGCAGGCATCAGGATAGGACCGCACCACCACGGCCACCCTCGCCATCTCGGCGGTCATCTCTTCCCCCGCCGGCCCGGCCTGGGCGGCCACCTCGTCCACGATCGCCTGTGGATGCGGCCCGACCAGCAGCACCTTGCCGCCGCTCGGCGGCACCATCCGCCTGATCAGCTCAAGTTCCGCCCCTCGCCGGTCGGCGGTCCCGCCGGGCTCGCCGGCCATGTCGGCCAGGTCCGACCACAGCAGCATCTCCCCGCCGACCAACCGGACGTTCCCCGGTGCCTCGTTCATGCGTACCGCACCCGCTTCCAACCGAACATGCGCCGTAGCTCCTCCGGTGTCGCCTGATATTCGAATCCCAGCTCCCGCCCCGCCACCTCGGCCGCCAGCGCCGGATCGACGCGCACGCCGTGCAGCTCGGGCCAGAGCCGCATGCGGCGCGCGGTGCCGCCGTATTCGGGGCGTTCGTCCTCGTACTGCATGGGGTCTCCGTAGACCGCGACCTCGCATCCCACGGAAGCGCCGTAGAACAGCGCGCTGCCGAGCCGGTTGGAGGCCACCCTGCGGTGGCGCCGCAACTGGATCAGTTGCCTGCGCAGGAAGTCGCGCCCCTTGCCTTCCCAGCGGGAGCCACGCTCACCATGACAAATAACCCGAAATCCCCGCGATTCATACGCCTGTCGGATGTCCGGATTCGCGAATTCCAGCCAGTAAAGGCAGACCGTGACCGGCCCCGTCTCGACCTCTCGGATTTCGTCGGCGAGTCGGGCATGATCGCCGTTGACGGAGCTCTTCTCCCAGCCATGGAAGGGATACCAGATCGTACCCTCGCGTTTTGTGGTGACGCCCAGTTCGGGCTCCAGGTGGAGGAGGTAGATCCACGGTGCGCCGATGAGGTAGTGCCCCCTGCGGCCCATCGACCAGCCACGGCGGCGCAGCACGTCAGACCATACGAAACGTGGATAACCCGGACTGCACCAGTGGTCGTTCGGCGGAAATCCGTGCAGATAGTTCCATCCGTGCTGAAGGAAACCCTGGATGCGCTTCGGCGTCTCGTCCGGCATCTCGCAGTAGCCGGCAAGTATGCGCGAGTGCCCGTACCAGTGATTGGATTCGTCCATCATTCCCCCGTAGCGGTTGGCGCGCCCCATGCGACATTCCCAGCCACGAAGATGCCCCACTCGCCGTTATACGGTTCCATTACTCGGGGCGGGGCCTTGGTTTCTCCGGACCCGGAAATGCCGCTACACTCGGTCGTGGCCTGAGGACAGAGAGTTAGTGGGTGATCATGAGCCATCTCGACCGGTTGCGGGCCGTCTTCCGCAGAGCTCTCAACCTTCCCGCCGACGCACCCGTCGACGACCTCGAATACCGCGCCATCCAGCAGTGGGACTCGCTGGCTCACATGGCGCTGGTCGCCGCGATGGAGGACGAGTTCTCCATCATGATCGACACTGACGAGATGATCGACATGAGTTCGTTCGCCGCGGCGGCCGAGCTCCTCGACAAGCACGGCATCGGCACCGCCGCCGTCTGACCGCACCTCCGGGCACCGGGGTTCACGCAGACGCGCCGTCGGTGCACGCAGGCGTCGGGGGACGCCACGACGCACATCGCGACGCACATCGGCATGCCTCCGGGCCACCGGGGGTGCCACAGACCGGGCCAGCCATCGTCCGAGCCATTGGGGGCGGCATGACAACGGACCAGGCAGCGTCTACCGCACACGGGAGGACGCGATGACACCGGACCCAGCACCGGACCCAGCACCGGACTCGGCGGCGGGCCCAGCACCGGACCTGGCACCAGGCTCAACGCCGGATCCGACGTCGAGTGCATCACCGGACTCGACGCCAAGCGCAGCATCAGAGGCAACTCCGAGCTCGACCTCAAGCTCGACTTCAAGCTCAGCACCAGGCTCGACGCCGGACTCGACTCCAGACCTCATGCCGGGCTCTGAGGCGGCGGGCTCTGGGGCGCCGGGCTCTGAGGCGGACGCCCCCCGACCGGGGCCGGACCGCAACGATCCCGTACGGACGACAGCCGCCCCCAGCCCTCGCACCGCCGACCCGGCCCTGGACTACGCAACGGCTTGGACCGGCCTGGGCGCCGGCCGTACAACAGCCGGGTCCTCTTCCGCCCGCTCCGCACAGCGGACCACCACCACGGCCACCCCCTTCCCCCGCGTCGTCCTCGTCACCGGCTCGACGACAGGCATCGGGCGCGCGACAGCGGTCCGGCTGGCCGCCCTCGGCGACCGTGTCGTGCTCCACGGCCGCGACGAGGAACGCGCCGAGAAGGCCGCCGCCGAAGTGGCGGCGCAGACCGGCGGTCTGACGGACGCCGTCCACGGCGACGTCGCCGACCCCACTCTCATCTCGGCCATGATGCGGCAGATCCACCAGCGACACGGCCGTCTCGACGCGCTGGTCATCAACGCCGGCATCCACGCCGCCGGTCTCCTCGGCATGGTCCGCACCGAGACGGTCGGCCGCCTCTTCGAGATCAACGCGATCGGCGCGACGCACACGCTGCAGGCGGCGCTCAGGCTCCTGCGACGCGGGACCTCTCCGTCGATCGTCCTCGTCTCTTCGGTCATGGGCCGTGCGGGCGGGCCAGGGCAGGCCGTCTACTCGGCCTCCAAGGCGGCGCTCATCGGCCTCACCCTCGCCGCCGCCAAGGAGCTGGGCCGCTCCGGGATCAGGGTCAACGCCGTGGCTCCTGGCTACATCCAGACCGACATGCTGTCCACCCTGGACCCCGACGCCCGCACCGCCACGATCGCCGCCACTCCGCTCGGCCGCCTCGGTCGTCCTGATGACGTCGCGAGCGCGGTGGCGTTCCTGCTCTCCCCCGATGCCGACTTCATCACCGGTCAGATCCTCGGCGTGGACGGCGGTCTGGTGCCATGAGAGGGAACGACCAGCCGGCGGCGGTGGAGTCGGTCCCGGCGCGGGCGACGCACGTCACGGCGGTGAACGGGACGGTGGCCGGCGGGACGGCGGCCGTCCCCTCCGCAGGACCGGAGGCGGGGACATCGGCGGGTGTTCCGGAGGCGGGGACACGGGCCGGTGTTCCGGAGGCGGGGACACGGGCCGGTGTTCCGGAGGCAGGGACAGGGGCGGGTGTTCCGGAGGTGGGGGGCGTCCCTGAGGTTGCCGTCGGAGGGGTCTTTCCGCATCCTGACGCTCGGTTGATCATCGCCTCGGAGGCGGTGGTGCTCGGAGCCGGCGAGCTGGAACGACGGATCGTCCGGACGGTCGAGATCCTGGCGCGGCTGCGGCCCGGCCCGCTGTTCTGCGGGATGCGCAACAACCTCGCCTCCGTGCTCCGCTATCTCGCGGCGTTCCGCTCGGGCCGGCCGGTGGCGCTGCTGGATCCCGACCTGTCGCCGGGCATTCTGGCGGAGCTGGCGGGGCGGTTCCGGCCCGCGGCGCTGCTCGGGTTCACGCACGCCGCCGACGGCTCGGCGCCGGCCCGGCGCGACACGCCCGAGCCGCACCCCGACCTCGCCGTCCTCCTCGCCACCTCGGGGTCCACCGGCAACCCCAAGCTCGTCCGCCTGTCCCGCCAGGCCGTCCTGGCCAACGCCGCCGCGATCGCCACGGCGCTGTCGATCACCCCGGACGAGGTCGGGCCCACGAGCCTGCCGCTGCACTACAGCTACGGGCTCTCGGTGCTCAACAGCCATCTGGCGGCTGGCGCGACCGTGATGCTGACGGAGGCGGGGCTGCTGGAGCGATCGTTCTGGGCCCATCTGGACGCGCACCGCTGCACGTCCCTGGCCGCCGTCCCCTACCAGTACGAGATGCTCCGCCGCCTGCGCTACGACCGTTCCGAGCATCCGGCCATCGCCACCCTCACGCAGGCCGGCGGGCGGCTGGCTCCTGAGGTCGTCACCGAGTTCGCGGCGAAGGCGGACCGGTTCTTCGTGATGTACGGGCAGACGGAGGCCACGGCCCGCATCGCCGTCCTGCCTCCCGACCGGCTGGCCGACAAGCTCGGCTCGGTGGGGCGGGCCGTGCCCGGCGGGCGGCTGGAGATCGACGACGGCGAGGTCGTCTACCACGGGCCCAACGTCATGATGGGCTACGCGGAGACCGCCGCCGACCTGGCCCGCGGGGACGACCTCGGCGGCGTCCTGCGCACCGGCGATCTCGGACATGTGGACGCGGAGGGCTTCCTCCACCTCACCGGGCGGCTCAAGCGCATCGCCAAGATCTTCGGCGTACGGGTCAACCTCGACGACGTCGAACGCCTGCTGCGCAACACCGGGCCGGCCGCGGCGACCAGCGGCGACGACCGGGTGACGGTCTGGGCCGAGGGGCTGGACGCGGCGGGCTGCGCGGGGCTCGCCCGGCGGCTGGGGGCCGAGCTGCGGCTCCACTGGAGCGGCTTCGACGTACGTCCCATCGATCGCCTGCCCCTGCTTTCCACGGGAAAGGTCGACTACCGGTCGCTGGAAGGACGCGGATGAGCAGGTCCGTGTGGCTGGTCGTGAGGCGGTGGGGTTCGGGGTCGGTGG
Source organism: Nonomuraea coxensis DSM 45129 (assembly GCF_019397265.1). Taxonomy (NCBI): domain Bacteria; kingdom Bacillati; phylum Actinomycetota; class Actinomycetes; order Streptosporangiales; family Streptosporangiaceae; genus Nonomuraea; species Nonomuraea coxensis. Next base: position 914,523 of record NZ_CP068985.1, on the reverse strand, counting down.
GAGCGGAGGGCTCGGGATGAGCGTTTTCACGTTGCGTCAGGAGGAGCGGGAAGCCCGGCTCGTCAGGGAGCTGGCCGAGCTGACCGAGCGGCATCGGGAGGCGTGCCCGCCGTACGGGCGCGTTCTGGACGCGATCGGGGTGCGGCCGCCGTACGAGCGGCTGGTGGATCTGCCCTGGCTGCCGGTGCGGTTGTTCAAGACGCATGAGCTGCGCAGCGTTCCGCCGGAGCGGGTGTTCCGGGTGCTGACCTCCAGCGGCACCACCGGGCAGCGGCCGAGCCGGGTCTATCTCGACCGGGAGGCGGCGGCGGCGCAGACGCGGATGCTCGCGGCGACCCTCAAGGAGGTGCTGGGCGAGCGGCGGCTGCCCATGCTGGTGGTCGACAGCAGGTCGGTCGTACGCGACGCGACGCTGAGCGCCCGAGGGGCCGGCGTGCTCGGGATGATGAACTTCGGCCGCGACCACACGTTCGTGCTCGACGAGCGGGGGCGGGTGGACGCCGAGGCGGTCAAGGCGTTCCTGGCGCGGCACGGTGGTCAGCGGTTCCTGGTGTTCGGGTTCACGTTCATGGTGTGGCTCTACCTGCTGGATCTGGGGGCGGACCTGTCGCAGGGGGTGCTGATCCATTCGGGTGGGTGGAAGCGGCTGGCCGAGCAGGCGGTGGACAACGCGGAGTTCCGGCGGCGGCTGGGGGCGGAGTGCGGGCTCGTCCGGGTCCACAACTTCTACGGGATGGTCGAACAGATCGGGACGATCTTCCTCGAAGGGCCCGACGGGGACGGCCTCTACTGCCCGGACTTCGCCGACGTCGTGATCCGGGATCCGGAGACCTGGGAGGAGGCGCCGCCGGGGGTGCCTGGGCTGGTCGAGGTGGTCAGCACGTTGCCCACGTCCTATCCGGGCCACGTCCTGCTCACCGAGGATCTCGGCGTGGTGCGCGGTGCCGATGACGGGGTCTGGCCGGGGAAACGGTTCGAGGTGCTGGGCAGGCTGCCACGGGCCGAGGTACGCGGCTGCAGCGACACCTTCGGACAGCGCTGATGGCGGGCGAAGCGCCGCCTGCGGGAGCGGGGCTGACGACCGGGGCACGGGTGGACGCCACGGTGGTGTCGGCGGGAACGGCGGGAACGGGGGTGCCTGGGGTGGCAGGAACGGCCGCGGTGATGGCGGGCGGGATCGGGGGCGTGGGGCAGGGCGGTGGAGGCGGCGGCGGCGATGACGACGGTGGGCGGGTGCGGGTGCTGTTTCCCCGTGCGGGCGTCGTACCCCTTCCTGCGGACGGGCGGTCCCGTGCCGGGGGCGGGGCGCCTGAGGGGAGTGTGCCTGTGGCTCGGGGCGCGTCCCTCAGCGCGGCTGCGGCCCGTCAGGAGGTCGTGCCTGTTGAGGTGCTGCTCGGGGGGATGCGGGGCGGGGGGCTCGCGGTCGGGGACGAGCGGGTGCGGGGGTTTCTGGCGGCGTTCGGGAAGCGGCTGCTGCGGCCTGCGACGGCGCGGCGGCATCCCGAGCTGGGGTCGCTCGGGTTCTTCCTGCGGCCGAGCGAGTTGACGCGCACCGTCGACTCCCTCAGGGGCGAGCACGTACGGGTGCCGCGCGGGTTGGTCTTCCACATCCCGCCGGCGAACGTCGACACCGTCTTCGTCTACTCCTGGGCCCTGTCGGCGCTGGTGGGCAACCGCAACGTCGTACGGCTCTCGCCGCGGGCCGGAGCGGTCGCCGGAGTGATCCTGGAGGCGTTGCACGAGGCACTGGGCGAGGCTGATCCCGTTGTGGGCGAGACGCAGCGGATCGTCACCTATGACCGGTCGGATGAGCAGGTGACGGCGGCCCTGTCCGCGGCCTGCGATCTGCGGGTGGTGTGGGGCGGTGATCGTACGGTGCTGGACGTGCGGCGGCATCCGCTCGCGGCGCATGCCCGGGAGCTTGCCTTTCCCGATCGGTCGTCGTTCGCGGTGGTGCGGGCGGCGGCGTGGCTGTGCGCGGGGCGGGCGGTCCGGGTGAGCGTGGCCGAGGGGTTCGTCAACGACGCCTACTGGTTCGACCAGGCCGCCTGCTCGTCGCCGCGGACCGTGTTCTGGGTGGGGGCCGAGAAGGACTGTGAGGCGGCGCGGGCCGACTTCATCGACCAGGTGGCGCGGGTGCTCGACGGGCGCGGGTGGAGCGTGGAGCCGGGGATGGCCGTGGAGAAGCGGGTGGCGACGTACGGGCTGGCGGCCGACGGGGTGGCCGAGCGTGTGGAGTTCCGGGGGAACGCGCTGGCGAACGTGACCCTGGCGGAGGAGGCGGCGGTTCCGCGGCGGTGGCTGGGGGCCGGGACGTTCGTGCACTGCCGGCTCGGGGAGCTGGCGGAGCTGGGCTCGGTGGTGGAGCGGCGGGATCAGACGATGACGCACTTCGGGTTCGGGCGGGAGGAGCTGGAGGAGCTGGCCAGAGGGTTGGGCGGGCGGGGGGTTGATCGGATGGTGCCGGTCGGGAGTGCGCTCAGCTTCGGGCGGGTCTGGGATGGGGTGGAGCTGCCGGTCGAGTTCACGCGGATGGTGAGTGTCGTGAGGTGAGGTCGTCGACTGTTCGCTTCCCGCCAGGTAAAGGGATGTCCTCCTCCGGACAAGGCGCGGAGAAAACGCACCCGCCCCGCGGGAGGCCCCAGCACCATTTCCCTGAACGACGGCCCCAGGCAAAGGATCAGGGAACCCGATGGACACGCGTGCCGCCATGCAGCCGACCTTCCGCGTCCTGGACACGGCGGCCCGCACGGCGAGCGTCGACATCGTCATCCCCGTCCTCAACGAGGAACGCGCCCTTCCCGGCTGCGTCCGTACGCTGGCGGCCTTCCTCGACGGCGGCTTCCCGCTGCCGTGGCGCATCACGATCGTGGACAACGGCAGCACCGACGCCACCTGGCCGGTCGCGATCGCGCTGGCCGGCGAGTACGACCGCGTGCACGCCCGCAGGATCGAGGTGCGCGGCCGGGGCGCGGCGCTGCGGGCGGCCTGGCGGGAGAGCAGGGCCGACATCGTGGCGTACATGGACGTGGATCTGTCCACGGACCTCGACGCGCTGTTCCCGCTGGTCGCGGCGGTGGCGAGCGGGCATTCCGAGATCGCGATCGGCACCCGGCTGGGCCGTGGCGCGCGCATCCGCCGTTCGATCCGCCGCGAGGTGATCTCGCGCGGCTACAACGCGCTGCTCAGGCACGGGTTCCGGGCGGGGTTCAGCGACGCGCAGTGCGGGTTCAAGGCGGCGCGGGCCCGCGTGGTACGGCCGCTCATGGACAAGGTCGAGGACGACGGCTGGTTCTTCGACACCGAGCTGCTGCTGCTCGCCGAGCACAACGGGCTCCGGGTGCACGAGGTGCCGGTGGACTGGGTCGAGGACCTGGACTCGCGGGTCCGGGTGGTCCGTACGGCGGTCGACGACCTGCGGGGCCTGGCCCGGGTGGCGTGGTCGATGGCGGCGGGCCGGGCCCGCGTTCCGATGGCCCGGCCCGAGCCGGCGCCGCGCCATCCGGACGCGCTGCCGGCACGCGCCCGGCGCCCGAGGCCGGGAGGAGGGGCGTCCGCCGGCACCCTGCATGTGTTGTTCTCGGCCGTTCTCTATGCGATGGTTTATTGGCCGATGCGGGATCTTCAGGATCCCGCTACGGCGGCCACGTGCGCGTTCGTCCTGGCTGGAACCGCCGCCGCGGTGCTCAGTTTGCGCACGGCGCTGTTCTTCGCCGCGAACCTCGCGCTCGCCGTGGCCCTTCTGCACCCGCTGCCGCCACAGGCCGGGCGGATGGCCGAGGTGGGCGTGGTCGTCGCCGCGTACTGCCTGCTCATGGTGATCCGCGCCGCCGCATCACCCCTCACGAGGAACTGAGAACACCCCATGGAGACCGAGGAGATCCGCCGGCTCATCGCGCTGGAAGACGCTCACTGGTGGTACCGCGAGCGCCGCGCGATCCTGCGCCGGGAGTTGCGCGGGCTGGGCCGGCCAGGAGTGGCGCTGGACATCGGCGCGGCGGGCGGGGGCAACACCCGGGTGCTCGCCGAGGCGGGCTGGGACGCGACCGCCACCGACATGGACGAGTCGGCGCTGGAGATGGCGCGGCAACGCGGGGTCCCGGCGGTCCGGGCGGACGCGCGGGCGCTGCCGTTCGAGTCGGGCAGCGTCGATCTGGTGACCGCGTTCGACGTGCTGGAGCACATCCGCGAGGACCACCTGGTCACCGAGGAGATCGCGAGGGTGCTGGCGCCCGGCGGGCACGTGCTGATCGCGGTGCCGTGCGACATGGCGTTGTGGTCGTCGCACGACGACGCGGTGGGGCACGTACGCCGCTACCGGCGGGAGTCGCTGCGGGGCGTGGTCGAGAAGGCCGGGCTGGCGGTCGACCGGGTGTGGAGCTGGAACGTGTTGCTGCGGCCCGTGGTCAAGTGGCATCGGCGGCGGTCGACGGGGAGCGATCTGAGCGAGGTGCCGGCGCTGCTCAACGCGGGGTTGTCGGCGGTGATCCGGGCCGAGCGGTACCTGCCGGTCAGGTCGTTGCGCGGGGTGAGCCTGTTCCTGCGGGCCCGGCTCCGGCAACAGCCCTGATGATCTTGTTGGAGGAGGGCAGGATCACGGGCGGGGCCGGTTGGCTCTAGGCTTGCGGGCGTGGTGACTCATGCCCTCCTCGCCGCCGCCCTGACCCTGTCGTCCGCTCCGGCCGCCGCCGCCACCTCCGCCGCCCCGGCGCGGGTGGACTGCGCCCGCGTGAAGTGCCTGGCGCTGACCTTCGACGACGGCCCTGGCGCGCAGACCCCCGCCCTGCTCAAGGCACTGCGGAAGGCGAACGCCAAGGCGACGTTCTTCCTGGTCGGCAAGCGGGTCGAGCAGCTTCCCAAGATCGCCAGGCAGACCCTGGCCGAGGGGCACGCGATCGGTGACCACACCTACTCGCACCAGTCGCTCAGGGCGCTGCTCGACGAGGAGATCAGCCAGGAGATCCGGGTCGGGCGGGACGTCATCCAGCAGGCCACGGGATTCCGGCCGACGATGTTCCGCCCGCCGTACGGGCACACCGACGACCGTGTGCTCAGGATCGCCGACGAGGCCGGGATGTCGCAGATCATGTGGACCGGCACCACGCTCGACTGGTCGCTCCGCGACGCCCGCAAGATCACCGCAGCGGTGCTCAAGCTGGCCAGGCGCGACGGCGTGATCCTCATGCACGACACGGTCCCCGCCACCGTCAAGGCGATGCCGGGCATTCTCAAGGAGCTGAGGAAGCAGGGCTACCACCTCGTCACGGTCCCGACGCTGGCCCGGGGCGGCGGCAAGGCGCTGGAGCCCGGAGTGAGCTACCCCTGACGGCGCCCGACTCCCGGCTCGGATGGCGGCAATCATGGGGAGCGACACCACACCGGCGGGCCTGACCGGGCCCTGGCGCCCGTGGCCGGCGCTCGCCACCTTCCTCGTCGCGCAGGCGGTGCTCGCCTGCTGGTGGGCGGCCTTCTATCCCGGTCTGTTCAGCCGGGACTCGGTCCTGTACCTCAGTCACACGATCGCCGGCCCCTGGGTGAGCGATCATTCGGTGCTCTACGACGCGCTGCTGTGGCTGAGCTTCACGAGGACCGGTGACCTGGGCGCGGTCACGTTCGGGCAGACGACGGCCATGGCGGCGGCGCTGACGTTCCTGGCGGAGTCGCTGAAGGCGGTGGGGGCGCCGCGCCGGCCGACCACGGCGGTGGCGATGCTGATGCCGCTCGCGCCGCCCGTGGGGGCGTTCACGGTCACGTTGTGGAAGGACGTGCCGTTCACGATCTGCGCGGTGGCGGTGGCGGGGGTGTGCGCGCGTTTCGCGGCGGCGCGGCGGGTGAGCGGGCCGGGGCTCGCCGGGCTGGCGGCGCTGACGTTGGCGCTCGGGCTGTTCCGGGCGAACGGCTTCCTCGTGGTGGGGGTGGCCGTGGCGGTGCTGGCCCTCGTCGTGCGGACCGGCCGGGTGCGGCTGCTGCTGGCCGGCGCGGTCGCGGCGGCGCTGCCGCTGGTGCTGACGAACGCGGTGCTCCCCCGGTTCGGCATCGTGCCCCCGTCTTCGACGTACGTCTACCACACGGCCTTCGGCGACGTCGCGGTGGCCTTCAGGGACCGGCCGAAGCTGTTCGGCGAGCGGGACCGGGCGCTGCTGGAGTCGGTGGCGCCGCTGGACCGCTGGTGGTGGGGCGGCACCTGCTCCACGGTCAACACGCTGATCTGGCGGGAGGACTTCGACTGGCGGCAGGCCGACGCGCACGCCGGCGAGCTGCTCGCCCTGTGGCGGCGGCTGCTGGTCGAGGATCCCGGGCTGATGGTGGAGACCCGGCTGTGCCGGGGCGCGATCGCCTGGCGGCCGGCGGGCGACCCGCTGCTGACCGGGGGCACGACGTACCGTCTGTCGCTGCGGCCGACGGCCGACACCTATGTGGGGCCCGGCAGGGTGACGGACTTTCCCGGGCGGTGGGTGTTCTCGCTGCGTCCGCTGTCGTACGAGCTGCACCAGGTGGCCGATCCGTGGCTGACGGGGTCGCTGGCCCCCGAGTACGACTGGGCGCTGTGGAGGGGGGCGTCGTGGGCGTACCTGTCGTACCTGGCGGTGGCGGCGGGGGCGCTGGCCGGGCGGAACCGGTACGTGCTGGGCGTGGCGGCCGTGGTGGCCGGGCAGCAGCTGGCGGTCCTGGTCAACATCTCGGCCCAGGACTTCCGGTACATGGCGGCGCCGATCCTCGTCGGGGCGCTCCTGGCGCCGTTGCTCCTCGGCAGTCTGTGGCGCCTGGCACGCATCGGTGATGCGTTCAACAGGTGCAAAAGCCTCATTTCTGGAAAGAGGACGGCTCCTTGAACCGGGCGTAGAGGCGGGAGAGATCATGGCAGGTCAGACGGGATCCTTGACGGTGGGCGTCGAGGAGGAATTCCACATCGTGGACCTGCGGACCAGACACCTGTCGACCCGCTCGGGGCCGCTGCTCGACGCCCTGCCGAAGGGCCGTTTCTCTGAGGAGTTGCAGCGTTCCACGATCGAGGCCAACAGCGCGCCGTTCGCCCGGCTTGAGGACCTCGCCGCGGACCTCCGCGAGCTGCGCGGCCAGCTCGTGCAGGCCGCGCACGAACTCGGGCTGGGCATCGTCGCGGCCGGCACGGTGCCGCTGGCCGACAAGTCGCGCATGAAGGTGTCGGACGACCCGCGCTACGAGCGCATGCTGGACGACTACCAGCTCCTCACCCGCGAGCAGCTCATCTGCGGCACGCAGGTGCACGTCGAGATCGAGGACAAGGACCTGGCGACGGCGGTGGCGCACAGCGTGACGCCGTGGCTGCCGCCGCTGCTGGCGCTGTCGTGCAGCTCGCCGTTCTGGTTCGGCGAGGACACCGGGTACGCGAGCTACCGCACGCTCGTGTGGCAGCGCTGGCCCACGTCGGGGCCGATGGCCAAGTTCGACTCCGCCGCCGACTACGAGCAGATGGTCCAGCACCTCATCCAGGCCGGCACGATCACCGACCCGGGAATGATCTACTTCGACGTGCGGCCGTCCGCGCACGTGCCGACCGTGGAGCTGCGGGTCTGCGACTCCTGCCCGCGGGTGGACGACATCGCGCTCATCGCCGGGCTGTTCCGGGCGCTGGTGACCCGGGAGCTGGCGGCGGTGCGGCGGGACCCGTACCGGGAGATGCAGCTGGAGCCGGTGCGCGCGGCCACCTGGCAGGCCACCAGGTCCGGGCTGGAGGGCGACCTCGTGGACCCCGTCGAGGGCGTGCCGCGGCCCGCCGCCGAGGTGTTCATGAACCTGGTGGACGGCCTGCGGCCGGAGCTGGAGGAGGCGGGCGACTGGGAGCTCGTGTCCACCCTGGCCCGCGAGGCGCTGGCGCGGGGCAGCTCCGCCGCCCGGCAGCGGCGCGCGTACCAGCGGGAGGGCCGGCTGTCGGACGTGGTGGACCTGCTGCTCGACGAGACCCGGGAGTGCTCCTGGGACGGCCCGTCGTCCTACCGGCCGGCGGCCTAGACTCCGGGGCTGCTGCCCGGCGCCTGGAGGCGGCCGGGCAGCCGCACCACGGTGACGAAGAACTCGTCGATCTGGCGGATGACCGCGAGGAAGCGCTCCAGGTCGACGGGTTTGGTGACGTACGCGTTGGCGAACAGGTCGTAGCTGCGCAGGATGTCCTCCTCGGCCGAGGACGTCGTGAGGACGACGACGGGGATCGCGCGCAGCTCGGGATCGCCCTTGATCTTCTCCAGGACCTGGCGGCCGTCGTACTTCGGCAGGTTGAGGTCGAGCAGGATGAGGTCGGGGCGGGGGGCGTCGGCGTACGCGCCGCGCCGGTAGACGAAGTCGAGCGCCTCCAGGCCGTCCCTGACGACGTGGAGGTTGTTCTGGATCTTGTTGTCCTCGAACGCCTCGCGGGTGATCAGCTCGTCACCGGGGTCGTCCTCGACGAGGAGCACTTCGATGGCCTGCGGAGTGGTCATGAGTCACTTTCCTGGTGGACGGTCCCGGGCCCGGAGACGGGCAGGGTGAACCGGATGCGGGTGCCTCCGGTGTAGGCGGTGTCGAGCCAGATGCGGCCCCCGTGGTTCTCGACGATCTTCCGGCACATCGCCAGGCCGATGCCCGTCCCGCCGTAGGTCTCGCGGTTGTGCAGGCGCTGGAAGATCACGAAGATCTTCTCGGCGAACTCGGGCTCGACACCGATGCCGTTGTCCTCGACCGCGAACAGCCAGTCGTCGTCGTCGTCACCGCGCTCGCACGTGACGCGGATCTCGGGGGTCTCCCCTGCGCGGCGGAACTTGACGGCGTTGCCGAGGAGGTTCTGCCAGAGCAGGCCGAGCATCGTCCGGTCGCCCATCACGGTGGGCAGCCCGGCGGGGCGCTCGACGCGGGCCCCGGACTCCTCGACGGCCGCGGAGAGGTCGTCGAGCGCCTTGCCGACGACGTCGTCCAGCTCGACCGGCTTGCGGTCGTCGTACATGCGGCCGACGCGGGAGAAGCTGAGCAGGTCGTTGATGAGCACCTGCATGCGGGTCGCGCCGTCCACGGCGAAGTGGATGTACTGGGCGCCGCGCTCGTCCAGCACCGAACCATAGCGTTTCTGCAGGAGCTGGCAGAACGTGGCGATCTTGCGCAGCGGCTCCTGGAGGTCGTGCGAGGCCACGTACGCGAACTGCTCCAGCTCGGCGTTGGAGCGGCGCAGCTCCACCGCCTGCGCGTCGAGGTCGGCGGCCTGGGCGCGCAACCGGCCCTGGTTCTCGTGGGACTCCTGCAGCGCGTGCACCATCTTCTTGCGCATCAGGTCCACGTCGCGGGACAGCTCGCGGATGTCCGCGGGGCCCCGCTCGGGGATCGGATGGTCGAAGTCGCCGGTCGCGATGTGCCGCGAGGCCACCCGCAGCTCGTCCAGGGGCCGGCCGACCGCCCGGCGCAGCAGCGTCGCCATCGCGAGACCGGCCAGCAGGAACAGCACAACCATGGAGAGGAACGCCCAGTCACGGATGCGCTGCGCCGCCCGCAGGTCGGCCTGCTCGGCGGCGCGGGCCCTGGTCAGCTCGGCGGAGAGCCGGTCGAGCCGGGACCTGATGGCGTCGAACGTCTGCTTGCCGCCCTCGTTGCCCGTCTCCGAGACGGCGGCGTCGGCCCGCTTGGCGGCGATGGCGGGCTGCGCGTACGCGCGCCGCCACGACGCGGCCTCCGTGCGGACCGCGTTGACCTCCGCGACCAGCTCAGGATGCTCCTGGAGCAGCGCCGCGATGCGCTCGACGCTGCTCTGCTCGGCCCGCACGCCCTCGGTGTACGGGTCCAGGAAGTCGCTCCGCCCCGTGAGGAGATAGCCGCGGACGCCCGTCTCCTGGCTGAGGAGGGCGTTCTCCAGCTGGGCGGCCTCGATCCTGGCCGGGGACAGCCGGTCGATGAGCTGGTCGGACAGGCGGGCGGTGCGGTCCAGCATGAGGGTGGCGACCACGGCGCAGACGATCACCAGCGCCGCCGCCACCGCCAGCACGGCGACGAACCACGCGTGGACCGTCAGGCGGCGCCAGCCGCGCACGGGGGAATCGTTCACAGCTCGTCTTTCCAGCGGAGGTGGACCACGGCGAGGTCGTCGGCGGCGGTCTCGGGCGCGGCGGTCTCGACGTCCTCGACCAGGGCGTCGATGAAGGACTGCCCGTCGAGGTGCGCCCGCCGCCTGGCCAGCTCCAGCAGGCCCTCCTCGCCCAGCCAGCGGGCCCGCTCGCCGGGCAGGCGGCGCTCGAACAGGCCGTCGGTGAACAGCGTCAGCCCGCCGCCCGGCGGCAGCTCCATGAGGTGCTGCTCCCACTCGCTCTCGACCGGCAGGCCGAGCGCGGGGCCCTGCGCCGGCTCGGCCAGGTCGATCCCCCCGGGGGTGTGGACGAGCATGCCGGGATGGCCGGCCCGCCAGAGGCGCACCGTGCGCCGGTCCGGCTCCAGCACGAGCGTGGACATCGTCACGAAGATCTCGGGGCTGGACCGCTCGGCGTCGAGGATGCGCTGGAGCTGCCGCAGCAGCGCGCCGCCCTCCAGGCCGCTCAGCACCAGCGCCCGCCAGGCGATGCGCAGGCACACGCCGAGCGCCGCCTCGTCGGGGCCGTGACCGCACACGTCGCCGATCACCGCGTGCACGACCTTGTCGTCGGACTCGACGACGTCGAAGAAGTCGCCGCCCAGGGTGAGGGAGCCGCGGCTCGCCTGGTAGCGGGAGGCGACCTGGATCGGCATGGTCTCCAGCAGCGGGGTCGGCAGCAGGCCGCGTTCGAGGCGGGCGTTCTCCCTGGCGCGGACGCGCTCGGCGTTCAGCGCCACGGCGGCCTGCTCGGCCTGCTTGCGCTGCATGGCGTAGCGCAGCGCCCGGCCCAGCCACTCGGCCTCCACCCGGCCCTTGACGAGGTAGTCCTGCGCGCCCGCGGTCACCGCGGCGAGGCCCGCCTGCTCCTCGGCGAGGCCCGTCAGCACCACGACGGCCGCGTCGCCGGCCTCCTCCAGCACGGCCGACAACGCCGAGAACTCGTAGGCGTCGGGCAGGTCGAGGTCGAGCAGCACGCACTGGGGCCGCAGCCGCGCCAGTGCCTCCCGGGCCTGCTTCACCGAGCGCGCCCATTCCAGGCGTACGGCCAGGCCGCTGTCCTCCAGCAGCTCGCGGACGATCAGCGCGTCCTGCGGGTCGTCCTCGACCAGCAGGACGAGCGGCGCTGGGCCGCCGTGCTCACCAGCGTGGGGCATACAGGCGTGTCATCCTTCCCGCCCGCGCCAGGTGCCCGCGCGCCGGCCAGCGCCGCGGGCGTCCCGTCACCAACGTGGTCGCGAGTTGGCGCAGAGCCAGATTCACTTCCCCCCATTGTCCCGGATATGCGCGCGTTCGCCTATCGATCTGCTCACTCCCACTCGATGGTGCCCGGGGGCTTGCTGGTCACGTCGAGGACCACCCGGTTGATCTCACGGACCTCGTTGGTGATGCGGGTGGAGATGCGGGACAGCACGTCGTAGGGGACCCGCGACCAGTCGGCGGTCATCGCGTCCTCGGAGGTGACCGGGCGCAGCACCACCGGATGGCCGTAGGTGCGGCCGTCGCCCTGCACGCCCACCGAGCGCACGTCGGCCAGCAGCACCACCGGGCACTGCCAGATCTGCCGGTCGAGGCCGGCCCGCGACAGCTCCTCCCGGGCGATGGCGTCGGCCTCGCGCAGGATCTCCAGCCGCTCGCGGGTCACCTCGCCGACGATGCGGATGCCGAGCCCGGGACCGGGGAACGGCTGCCGCCAGACCATCGCGGCCGGCAGGCCCAGCTCCTCGCCCGCGCGGCGCACCTCGTCCTTGAACAGCGTGCGCAGCGGCTCGACCAGCGTGAACTGCAGGTCCTCCGGCAGGCCGCCGACGTTGTGGTGCGACTTGATGTTGGCGGTGCCGGTGCCGCCGCCCGACTCCACGACGTCGGGGTAGAGCGTGCCCTGCACCAGGAAGTCGACCGGGCCGTCGGCCAGGATGGCGCGCTGCTCGTCCTCGAAGACGCGGATGAACTCGCGGCCGATGATCTTGCGCTTCTCCTCGGGGTCGGTGACGCCCGACAGCGCCTTGAGGAAGCGCTCCGCCGCGTCGACCACCCGCAGCTTGACGCCGGTGGCGGCCACGAAGTCGCGCTCGACCTGCTCGGCCTCGCCCTTGCGCAGCAGCCCGTGGTCGACGAAGACGCACGTCAGCCGGTCGCCGATGGCCCGCTGGACGATCGCCGCGGCCACCGCGGAGTCGACGCCGCCGGACAGCGCGCAGATCGCGCGGCCGTCGCCGACCTGGCGGCGCACCGCCTCGACGCACTCCTCGACGATGTTGAGCATGGTCCAGCTCGGCCGGCAGCCGGCCGCCTCCAGGAAGTGCCTGAGGACCGCCTGGCCGTGCTCGGAGTGCAGCACCTCAGGATGGAACTGCACGCCGTAGAGGCCGCGGCCGGGGTGCTCGAAGGCGGCGACCGGCGTCTGCCCGGTGGAGGCCGTCACCGTGAAGCCCTCGGGCGCCGCCGCGACGCTGTCGCCGTGGGACATCCAGACCTGCTGGCTCGCCGGCAGGCCCGCGAAGATGACGCCCTCGTCGAGCACGTCGAGCGCGGTGCCGCCGTATTCGGCCACGCCGGTGCGGGCGACCGTGCCGCCGAGCGCCTGGGCCATGGCCTGGAAGCCGTAGCAGATGCCGAACGTGGGCACACCCGTCGAGAACAGGCCGTGCGGCACGGGCGGCGCGCCCTCGGCGTAGACCGAGGAGGGCCCGCCGGACAGGATGATCGCCTTGGGGTTCTTCGCCATCATCTCCTCGACGGGCATCGTCGAGGGGACGATCTCCGAGTAGACGTGGCACTCGCGCACCCGCCGGGCGATGAGCTGCGCGTACTGCGCGCCGAAGTCGACCACCAGCACCGTGTCGAATTCTGACACCGAGAGAACCCCCCAAAGGCGAAGTGCGGTGACTCCAGTCTATCGGTCCCGGATATTACGCCTGGCCTGCCGCGTGCTCTCGTGCTAACACAGGACGATGGATCTTGTCTGGCCGGCGACCGCCTGGGCGCTCTGGGTCGCCGCGCTGGCCGCGGCCGTGGCGGTGGCGGGCAGGGAGCGGAGCGCCGCGTCCCCGCCGGCCGCCGGGGAGCCGGATCCGGTGGCGGTGGGTGAGCTGCTGCGCGGGATGCGGGCGCAGGAGGTGTTCCACGCGACGCTGTCCGAGCTGGCCGGGCGGGGGCTGGCGCGGGTCGAGGGTGACCGGTTCGCCCTGGTGGCCTCCGGCGGGGAGGACGCGGTGCCGGCGTACCAGCGGTGGGCGCTGGAGCGGGTGCGGGAGCGGCTGGGGGGCGCGGCCGAGGCGCCGCTCGTGGCTCTCATGCCGGACGGGGCCGATCTGGAGGGCGACTTCGCGCCGCTGGTGCGGCGGCGGGCGATCGAGCTGGGGCTGGCCCGGCGGCGCTGGCCCAGTCTCGTGGTGCCGGTCGGGCTGGCCGTCGCGCTGGCCGCCCCCTGGTACGCCACCGTGGCCGAGGCCGGGGTGTCGTGGCTGGGCGGGATCGCGACGATGGTGTCGTTCGTGGCGGGCGGGAGCCTGCTGCTCGGCGGGCGGGGGTTCCTGCTCACCGCGCGCGGTGCGGAGGTCGCGGCCCGGCCGTCGCCGGAGCGGGAGTGGATCTTCACCGGCAGCGGCTGGCAGGGGGACGGCGTCGAGCCCGCCGGGTACGCCGCCGGCGGCCCCCGCCGTCACGAGGTGGCCGGGCACGTGGTCAAGCGGTGGTACGACGCCGAGCACGAGAGGCGCTACCTCGCGCTGCACGACGGGCGTTCTGCGCGGGCCAAGGCGTTCGCGGTGGACCCGGGCACGTACAAGGACGTGCTGCCGGGCGACTGCGTCCGTCTGCTGGTGCGGCGCGAGGGGGACGTGGTGCGCGTCCTGGCCCACGAGCGCCACTGGTGACGGGCCCGCCGGAGCCCGGCGGGCCGTCCGGGGCTACAGGATCGCGCCGATCAGGCCCAGCGGCGGGGCGCCGAGGGCCAGCAGCTCACGGTGGAAGCGCTGCACGGTGAAGCCGGTGCCCCACTCCTTGCGCGCCCGCTCACGCAGGTCGAGGATGAGCAGCTTGCCCCAGGTGTAGCGGCCGTACGTGGGGTCGAAGGTGGCCCGCCTGGCCTCCGACAGCGCGGCGGGGCCGAGCAGGTGCGTGTCGGACTCGAAGCGCCGCGCGCCCTCCTCGACCGTGAACTGCCCGGTGTGCACGCCGATCGCGCAGGCGAGCCGGGTGACGCGGAGCAGCGCCTCCAGCCAGACGCCGATCTCGAAGCGCGGGTCGTCGGGCTCGAAGCCCTCCTCGACGCACAGTTCCTCGGCGTAGTGCGCCCAGCCCTCGACGAAGGCGCTCGACATGAGCAGCCTGCGCACCTCGGACGAGGCGTGGCGCATGGCGCGGGCGTGCGAGAAGTGCCCAGGGGCGACCTCGTGGACGTTGATCGCCGGCAGGGTGGTGTCGCTGAAGACCTCCAGCCACTCCTCCTGCTCCTGCCGCGGCCAGGACGGGTCCGGCGGCGTGATGTGGTACCAGGACGGGCCCTCGGGCTCGCCGGGCGCGTTCCACGCCATCATCGCCATGGCCCAGCTCCGCGACTCGGGGGCCGGGCCGACCAGGCACTCGCCGTCGTGGTACGGCACCAGGTCCTTCTCCTTGGTGAACGCGATGGCCTTGGCGGTGCCGATCCTGGCCGCCTCGATGACCTCGTCCGCGCCGGGGTGCTGCTTGACCAGTTCCCTGGCGACCTCCAGCGGCGGCTCGTCGCGGCCGAGTCTGGCGCAGGACTCGGCGAGCAGCGACATGAGCCGGTCGCGTTCGGCGTCGGCGCGCTCGGCCAGCCGCCCGAGGTCCACGGTCAGGCCCTCGGAGGTGCCCATGAGCCTGCTCAGGGCGTCGGCGCCGAGGGCGGCGTCGGGGTCGCCCTCGGCGGCGGCGCGTTCGAGGTGGGCGACGAGCCGGCCGTGCGCGGCCAGCGCGGCCTCGTCGGTGACGCCGGCCGCGAGGCCCTTGACCGCTCCCATGAGGGACTGCGCGACGGGGGCGCTGACCTGGTCGAGCGAGGCGATGGCGCCCTCGACGGCCTCGGGCCAGAGCGCGAGGTGGGCGGCCTTGGCCCTGGCGCGGTCCTCGGCGGGGCCGTAGTCGCGGTCGTAGCAGGCCAGTTCGAGGTTGGACAGGTGCGCCATCGGGTTCTTCCGGTGCAGCTCCAGCTCCCCGAACTCGAAGCGCAGGCTCTCCTCGAACACCTGGAGGTGCTGGGCGTCGTGCGGGTCGGCGGGCGCGGCGCCCTCGCCGAGCCGCGCCAGCCCGGCGCGCACGCCCTCGGGCGACAGGTCCTGGATGTGGCCGTCGTACTCGTGCCTGCCGCCGCCCTCGCGCGCCTCGGCCATGATGAGGTCGGCGACCGCGCGCAGCCTGGGGGTGAGTTCTGTCATGGGCCGACGGTAGCGCACGGCGATAAATCGCCTTAAGAGGCGAAAAACCGGGCGCTTGCCGGTGAAGGGTGATGTGACAATGATCGACATGGCCCTGACGATCACCACCCTCGCCGAGCGGCCGGAGTTCGCCGCGACGCTGTGGGAGATGGCCCACACCTGGCCGGAGTTCGTGTTCAACGACCCGCTCGCCGACCTGTTCTACCCCTTCACCGACACCACGTACGCGGCGTACGTGCTGGTCGCCACGGACGACGCCGACCCGGGGCGGCCGGTGGCGCGGGCCTGCATGATGCCGTACCGGTCGGAGGCCGCCGAGCTGCCCGACGACGGCTGGGACGGCGTGATCAGGCGCGGCTGGCTGGCCCGCGCCCGGGGCCAGCACCCGAACGGCATCTCGGCGCTGGAGATCAGCGTCCGCAGCGACCGGCAGGGCGAGGGGCTGTCGGGCGTCATGCTCGGGGCGATGCGCGAGCGCGCCGCCCTTCTCGGCTTCGCCGAGCTGGTCGCCCCCGTCCGCCCCAACCGCAAGCACCTGGAGCCCGGCACCCCCATGGCCGAGTACGCCCGGCGCACCCGCGAGGACGGCCTGCCCCACGACCCGTGGCTGCGGGTGCACGTACGGGCCGGCGGGAAGATCGTCAAGGTGGCCCCGCGGTCGATGGTGGTGACGGGCACCCTGGCCGAGTGGCGGACGTGGACCGGCCTGCCGTTCGACCGCTCGGGCGAGGTCGAGGTGCCGGGCGCGCTGACCCCGGTGCGCGTCCACGCCGAGCACGACCACGCGGTCTACGTGGAGCCGAACGTCTGGGTCAGCCACCCGCTGGCCTGACGCGCCCGTTCAGGCGGCGGTGCGCTCGCGGAGCGTGCCGAGGTGCGGGTCCACGTCGAGGCCCTTCGCCACCGCCCAGGCGTCGTCGTGGCAGGTCGCCAGGTGGCGTTCGGCGGCGTCGCCGATCAGCGACACGACCGTGCCGCCCTCGCCCCGTGCGCGCAGGCGTTCGACCAGCTCCAGGGCCGCCCAGAGCGCGGTGCCCGAGGAGGCGCCGACCGGCAGGCCGGTGACCTCGCGCAGGCGGCGGGCCGCCGCGACGCTCGCCGCGTCGGGCACGGGGATGACGAGGTCGACGAGGTCGAAGCGGAAGCCGGGCTCGACGCGGGGGCGGCCGATCCCTTCGATGCGCGACGGCATGCCGGTGGCGTAGTCGGCGGCGTCGAGGGTCCAGCCGGGGAAGTAGGCGGAGTTGTCGGGGTCGGCGACGGCGACGCGGCAGGGCAGGCCGTGCTCGCGGGCCCAGGCGCCGAGACCGGCCGAGGTCGCGCCGGTGCCCGCGCCCGTCACCACCCAGTCGGGCCGGACCTGGCCGAACAGCTCGGCGGCGAGGTCGTGCGGCGCCGCGCGGCCGAACTGGTCGAGGAAGTGGCCGCCGAGCGCGCGGGCGGCGTCGTAGATGGCGAGCGGCGGGGTCACGAAGCGGCACTCGCCGCCCAGCGCCTCCACGGGCCGGGCGCGGGCCTCGGTGCGCTCGCCGGGCATCACCACGACGTACGGCAGGCCGAGCCGCCGCGCGAACCACGCCTGCGCGACGGCGGCGTTACCCCCGGTGGCCTCCACGACGGTCGTGCCCTCGGTGATCAGCCCCTCGGCGACGGCCTGACGGAACAGGGCCCGCGCGTGGCGGTGCCTGAGGCTGCGGGTCGGCTGCCGCGACTCGTCCTTGAGCAGGAGCCGGACGCCCGGCGCGGCGACCGGGAAGTCGATCAGCGGGGTCGGCGGCTCGGGCCCGAGAAGCCCGAGGGCGTAGGTGGTCCAGGTCACCCCCTCACCCTGCCACCCCCGGGTGGTCGTCGGGGAGGGCGGCGGGGGCGCCCTTCGGGACCGCCGGGTGGCGGGGACGGATCGGGGCCAGCCGCGCGTACGCCGACCCGAGCGGCGGCCGCGGATCGGGCTCCCCCGCGTTGGGCCAGAACGACAGGGCGCGCTCGGCCTGGGCGGTGATGGTGAGCGACGGGTTGACGCCCAGGTTGGCCGAGACCGCCGAACCGTCCACCACGTGCAGCCCCTCGTGGCCGTACACGCGGTGGTAGGGGTCGATGACGCCGGTGCCCGGCGAGTCGCCGATCGCGCAGCCGCCGAGGAAGTGGGCCGTGGTCGGGATGTCGAACAGGTCGAGCCACGTCCCGCCCGGCATGCCGCCGATCTCGGCGGCGGCGTGCCGCACGGCCTCGTGCCCGGCGGGGATCCACGTCGGGTTGGGCTCGCCGTGCCCCAGCGAGGAGCGCAGCCCGAACCGGCTCCGGCGCACGGTGATCGAGTTGTCCTTGGCCTGCATGACCAGGGCGATGACGGTCCGCTCCGACCAGCGCCGCAGGTCGAGCAGGCGCAGCGCGCGCAGCGGCTGCCTGGCCACCTCGCGGGCGAAGGCGCGCCACCGGTTCTGGCCGCCGTCCACGAGCAGGGTGCGGAGCAGGCCCATGGCGTTGGAGCCGTCGCCGTAGCGCACGGGCTCGATGTGGGTCTCGGCGTCGGGGTGGATGGAGGAGGTGATGGCCACGCCGCCGTTGAGCTTCTCGCCGCCGCTCCCCAGGCGCTCGACGCCGAGCAGCGCCTCCGAGTTGGTACGGGTCAGCGCCCCCAGCCGGGACGACAGGCGCGGCAGGACGCCCTCGTCGCGCAGCTTGTGCAGCAGGCGCTGGGTGCCGTACGTGCCCGCCGCGAAGACCACCTGCCCGGCCGTGAACGTCCGGCGCCGCAGCGGCGAGCCGGTCCGGTGCGCCGACACCTGGTAGCCGCCGGACGGCAGGGGCCGCACCGAGGTGACCGTGCACTCCGGGTGGATCCTGACCCCGGCCCGCTCGGCGAGATGGAGGTAGTTCTCGGTCAGCATGTTCTTGGCGCCGAAGCGGCAGCCGGTCATGCACGCGCCGCACTCGACGCAGCCGCGCCGCTCGGGGCCGGCCCCGCCGAAGTAGGGGTCCACGCCGTCCGGCCCGAAGTAGACGCCGACCGGGGCCAGGCGGAAGGTGTCGCCGACGCCCATCTTCGCGGCGACCCTGGTCATGAGCTCGTCGGCGCGGGTGAAGGTGGGGTTGGGCACCACCCCGAGCATGCGCCTGGCCTGGTCGTAGTGGGGGGCGAGCTCGGCCCGCCAGTCGGTGATGCCCGCCCACTGCGGGTCGTCGAAGAACGGGTCGAGCGGCTCGTACAGCGTGTTGGCGTACACCAGGGAGCCGCCGCCGACCCCGGCCCCCGCCAGCACCATCACCTTGCTGCCCCGTTCGCCGCGCAGCAGGTGGATGCGCTGGATGCCCTTGAGCCCCAGCCAGGGGGCCCAGAGGAAGTCGCGGATCCGCCAGGAGGTGGCGGGCAGGGTGGTGGCGTCGAAGCGGCGGCCCGCCTCCAGCACGCCGACCCGGTAGCCCTTCTCGGCCAGGCGCAGCGCCGCCACGCTGCCGCCGAACCCCGAGCCGATGACGAGGACGTCGAAGCTCATCGGACGCCGAGCCTCCGCATCGCCTTGAGCGTGCCGGCGAGGACCCCGGCCCACGCCTCGGCCGTCAGGTCGAACGGCGGCTCGAAGCCGAGCCAGCCCGCCTGCGCGGCCACCGTCTGGGACTCGGTGTAGCGCAGCAGGCCCTCGGCGCCGTGCCGGCGGCCGAGGCCGGAGGACTTCATGCCGCCCATGGGGGCGTCGTAGGAGGCGTACGCGGCGCCGTACCCCTCGTTGATGTTGACCGTGCCGGCCTTGATCCGGGCGGCGAGCCTGCGCCCGCGCGCCACGTCGGAGGTCCAGACGGAGGCGTTGAGCCCGTAGACGGTGTCGTTGGCGAGCTCCACGGCCTCGTCGTCGGTCCCGAACGGGTAGAGCGCCACGACCGGGCCGAACGTCTCGTTCCTGCACAGCTCCATGTCCTCGGTGACGCCGGTGAGGACGGTGGGCTCGTAGAACAGCGGGCCGAGGTCGGGCCTCGCCCGGCCGCCGGCCAGCAGCCGCGCGCCCTTGGCGAGGGCGTCGTCCACGTGCGCGGCGACCGCGTCGAGCTGCCGCCGCGAGGACAGGGAGCCCATCTGGACCGACCAGTCGTGGCCCGCGCCCAGCTTGAGGTTCCCGACCTGCTTGACGAAGCGGCGGGCGAACTCCTCGAAGACGGACTCGTGCACGTAGAGGCGTTCGGTGGACAGGCAGAGCTGGCCCGCGCTGGTGAAGCAGGCGCGCAGCGCGCCCTGCACCGCCACGTCCAGGTCGGCGTCGTCGAGGACGAGCATCGGGTTCTTGCCGCCGAGCTCCAGCGAGCACCCGATGAGCCGCTTGGCCGCCTCCTCGGCGATCTTCCTGCCGCCGCGCGTGGAGCCGGTGAACGCCACGTAGTCGGCGTGGTCCAGCAGCGCGTCGCCGATGTCGGCCGGCTCGCCCAGCACGACCTGCCAGATCTCGCGCGGCATGCCCAGCTCCACGAGCAGGTCGATGGTCCACAGGGTGGACCTGGCGGTCTGCGTGTCCGGTTTGTGGACGACGGCGTTCCCGGCCAGCAGCGCGGGGACGGTGTCGGTGACGCCGAGCGACAGCGGGTAGTTCCACGGGGAGATCACCGCCACCACGCCCTTGGGCCGGCGCAGCTCGGTGACCCGGGTGGCGAGCGGGAAGATGCCCTGGCGGCGGGCCGGGGCGAGCAGGCGGGGCGCGCGGCGGGCGTAGTAGAGGCTGCAGCCCGCGACGTCGAGCACCTCCTCCATGGCGTGCTTGCGGGCCTTGCCGGTCTCGTCCTGGACCAGGTCGAGGATCTCGTCGCGGCGGTCGAGGATCGCGTCGTGCAGGAGCAGGAACGGCTCCGCGCGCGCGGCGGCGGGTCTCGCGGCCCACGCGGCCTGGGCGGAGCGCGCCCGCCGGTAGGCCGCCCGGACGTCCTCGACGTCGCAAAGGGGGAGCTCGGCGATGGTCTCGCCGGTGAAGGGCGAGATGATGTCCTGGGTCCTGCCGGGGGCGGTGGCGCGCATGCCAGAAGGATATTCCGCTTGCCTACTCACCGGTAGTTTTTGCGGATCCGCGTGGTAGCGCAAGAATCACCACATGGCATCCTTCGCTCCGCTACGCCCAGGAGATCCGCAGCGGCTGGCGGGCCTGGATCTCCTCGGCCGACTCGGCGAGGGTGGTCAAGGCGTCGTCTACCTCGCCAAGGACCCGTCGGGCACCCACGTGGCCGTCAAATGGCTGCGCCCCGACCAGGCGGGCGACGCCGTCAGCGTCGAACGGTTCCTGCGCGAGGTGCAGGTGGCCCAGCAGGTGGCGCCGTTCTGCACGGCCGCCGTCCTCGGCACCGGCGTGGAGCAGGACCGCCCCTACATCATCAGCGAGTACATCGAAGGCCCCTCCCTGCACCGCGTGGTCCAGGAGGAGGGACCGCGCACCGGGTCGGTGCTGCACCGGCTGGCCATCGGCACGGCCACCGCCCTGGCCGCCATCCACCAGGCCGGCATCGTGCACCGCGACTTCAAGCCCGCCAACGTGATCATCGGCGCCGACGGGCCACGGGTCATCGACTTCGGCATCGCCCGCGCGCTCGACGCCACCTCGACCATCAGCAGCATGGTCGTGGGCACGCCGTCGTACATGCCGCCCGAGCAGATCATGGGGCACACCGTCGGGCCGGCGGCCGACATGTTCGCCTGGGGCAGCGCGATGGTGTACGCGGCGTCGGGGCGGGCGCCGTTCGGCAGCGACACCATGCCCGCGGTGATCAACCGCGTGCTCAACCAGCAGCCCGACCTCGGCGTGCTGGAGGGCCAGCTGCTCGACGTGGTCACCGACTGCCTCAACAAGGATCCCGCCCAGCGGCCCACCGCCGAGCAGGTGATCATGCGTCTGCTCCAGCACCCGGCGGCCGGCTCGGGCATCCTCGCCCAGGCCGCCGCCGAGGCCGCGCCCCAGAGCCCGGCCGGCCCGCCGGCCCCGCAGCACGGCACTCCGGCCGCCTACCCGCCGCCCGGCCGGCCCTCGGGCCCGCAGCCCGGCGGCCCGCCCTCCGGCTCGCACCCGGGAGGCCCGCCCTCCGGCCCGCCCTCCGGCTCGCATCCGGGAGGCCCGCCCTCCGGCTCGTACCCGGGAGGTCCACCGTCCGGTCCGCATCCGGGTGGTCCGGCGTCGGGGCCGGTGCCGTACCCGCAGTCGGGGCCGCAGCCGGTCGCCCACGCGGGCCACGTCCCGCCGCCCGTGTCGCAGCAGTGGCAGCCCCCGCACCAGCCGGCCCCGCCGTACGGCCAGGCGACCTACCCCGGCATGTACGGCCAGCCGCGCCCCCGCCGCAAGAGCCGCGGCCCGCTGATCGCCGGCATCGCCTCGGGCGTGGCGTTACTGCTGCTCGCGGGCGTGATCGTGATCGTCGCCCTGGACAAGTCGAACGGCGGCGCCAAGGTCGCCTCGTCGGGCACCCCCGCCGCGAGCACCAGCCCCCAGGAGAGCACGTCGCCGTCCCCGCCCCAGCAGACCGGCGTCCCGCGCGAGGGCCGGCGCAGGACGCTCCCCGGCGGCGCCATCCACCTCTACGAGACCCCCTCCGACGCCGTCCTCCTGACCTCCTACGAGGTCTACGACAAGAAGAAGGAGGACTGGACCGACTACGCGCGCGGCTCGCTCCAGGGCACGTCGTTCACCAAGTACGCCGGCAACTGGGAGTCCAGGGTCTCCCCCGACGGCCGCTACCTCGCCACCCGGGGCCGCGACTACAGCTCCGACAACCATGACTTCATCGTCGTCACCGACCGCACGACCGGCGACCGCTCGACGATCAAGACCGTCAAGTCCCCGCTGATCAGCAGCATCCGTGGCTGGTCGAAGGACAGCGCGAGGATCCTGCTCAACATCGAGCGCAAGACCGGCGAGGACAAGTGGGTCTACCTCGGCTTCGTCCTCGTGGACGTGAACGCCAAGAAGGCCGACGTGGTCAACGTGAGCGACACCGCGGTCCGCGACACCGCCTTCGGCTTCGACGACAAGGACGAGGGCGCGGTCAACGTCTACGGCGACGAGAAGAACCGCGGCCTGCGCTTCTTCGACGCCCAGGGCAAGGCGGCCCGCTCGCTGCCCGGCATCGGCACCCTGTCGGCCGGCACCCAGGACCTCTTCTCGCCCTCCGGCAAGACGTTCGTCACCAACTGCCCCAACGGCGGCGACGGCGACCACTGCGTCTGGGACACCACGACCGGCGAGCGGGTGCGCAAGTTCGGCTCCGACTGCGACAAGGTGCTCGGCTTCTACGACGAGAGCCACCTCTACTGCTGGGAGCAGGACAACAACGACGTCGACGAGATCCAGGTGATCGACTTCACCGGGAAGCTGGTGCGCAAGCTGCTCGACGTGCCCGACGACCTCGACTTCAGCCCGGCGTTCACCGCCAATCCGCAGCAGCGCTCCTGAACCGCCCGCGCCCGCGGGCCGTGATAGGGGCATGAGAACGTTGATCCGTACGGTCGCGACCGTCGCCGCGCTGGCGGCGGTGGCGTCCTGCACCTCCCCCACGGGGAAGGCCGCGGACGAGCCGCAGGGCCGTCAGAAGCCGTCGTCGCTGGGCGCGATCCGCCTGGTGTCCTACAGCGGCTGCGACGACCTGCTGGCGGGCCTGCGCGAGCACGCGGCCGCCAACGTGTCCCCCTGGGGGCTGGGCGGCGTGATGCCCATGATGATGGAGCGCGCGGACACGGCGTCGTCCACCGCGAAGCAGAGCACGCCCGAGCACTCCACCACGAACGTGCACGAGGCCGGCGTGGACGAGCCCGACCTGGTCAAGACCGACGGCGACCGGGTCGTGACCGTCACGAACGGCACCCTGCGGATCATCGACACCGCCACCCGCGAGGTGACGGGCTCGCTCCGGCTGACGGAGGACGACCAGCCCTCCTACGCCCCAGCCGACCTGCTGATGGCCGGCGACCGGGCGCTCGTGCTGTTCCGCGGCTACGGCGACGTCATGGTCAAGAGCACCCGCATGGTCCCGATGGGCGACACCCGCTACGTGCTCGTGGACCTGGCCGGGCCGAAGGTCATCGGCACGGTCAAGCCGTCGGGCACGTACGTGGACGCCCGCATGGTCGGCTCGACCGTCCGGATCGTCACCCGCAGCCAGCCGCAGATCGAGTTCCCGCAGGCCGAGAACGCGACGGAGGCCGAGCGGCTCAAGCGCAACCAGGAGACGGTCCGCCGCGCGCCGCTCGACGCCTGGCTGCCGAAGCTCCAGGTCACCGACGCCGCGGGCAAGGTCACCGACAGCTCGGTCCCGTGCGAGCGAATCAGCCACCCGGCCGACTACACCGGGACGTCGCTGCTGACCCTCCACACCCTCGACCTGGCCCAGGGCCTCACCGCCGCCGGCACCGACCCGATCGCCCTGGCCGCCGACGGCGACATCGTCTATGGCACCGGCACCAGCCTGTACGTCGCCAGCAACCCGCGCTGGTGGTGGCCCCTGGCCCCGATGCCGGTCGAGGAGACCCCGGCCACGGGCGAGGCCCCGGCCGCAGAACCGACCCCCACCGAGCCGGCCCCCACTGAGCCGGCCCCGACGCCGACCGCGCCGCCGGAGGAGACCGAGATCCACCGCTTCGACGTCGGCTCGCCGGGCCCGCCGTCGTACGTGGCCTCGGGCAAGGTCGCCGGCCGCCTGCTGAACCAGTACTCGCTGTCGGAGTACGACGGCCACCTGCGGGCCGCCACCACGATCGTCTCCGCCGACGGCCGCGAGAGCTCCAGCACCGTCCACGTGCTCGACGCCCGCACGCTGGCGAGGACCGGCGAGGTCGGCGGCCTCGGCAAGGGCGAGCGGATCTACTCGGTGCGCTTCATCGGCCCGGTCGGCTACTGCGTCACCTTCCGCCAGGTGGACCCGCTCTACACGCTGGACCTGCGCGATCCCGCGCGGCCCCGGGTGACCGGGGAGCTGAAGATCACCGGCTACTCCGCGTACCTGCATCCGGGGGCCGAGGGCCGGCTGATCGGGATCGGCCAGGAGGCCAGCGACAAGGGCCGGACGCTGGGCACGCAGATCTCGCTGTTCGACGTCAGCGATCCGGCCGCGCCGCGCCGGCTGTCGCGGTTCTTCCAGAAGGAGTCGGGCTCGGAGGCCGAGTGGGACCCGCACGCGTTCCTGTACTGGCCGAAGACGGGCCTGTCGGTGATCCCCCTCTACCAGCAGGACGGGTCGGGCGCGCTGGTGCTGAGGATCGACGACTCCGGGGTGTCGAAGCTGGGCATGATCCGGCATCCCGCGCATCGGCAGCAGGGCGGCGACCAGCCATACCAGCCCGGCATCCAACGGTCGATCGTCATCGGATCCTCGGTCTGGACGCTGTCGCAGGAGGGGTTGCAGGTCAACGACGCGGCGACCCTCTCCTCACAAGCGTGGATCTCATTCCGTTAAGCAAGCAAAAGATACCGGTTAGTAGTTAACTGGCGTCTTTTGTATGGACTTACCCGACAAGTCGTGAAATTTTTGCTGACAGCAACCTGTCCGATCTTCATCGAGAAAGGGCTCACGCTGCCATGCGATCACTCACCCCCCTGCTCGCATTGCTCGTCGGTGCGCTGGCGTTACCCCTGACGCCGCTCGGCGCCTCGGCCGCCGTCACATCCGGCGCGGCCGCCGACGAGGGCACGTACATCGTCCAGCTCCGGCCGATCACCAGGGAGGCGCCGCAGAGTCTCGCCGCCTCCCAGACCGCCCAGTACGGCGGCAGCCTCATCGGCGTGTACGAGCACGCCTTCAAGGGCTACACCGCCCGGCTCACCGCCGAGGCCGCCGAGCGGCTCAAGAAGAACCCCAACGTGCTCACCGTGGAGCCCGACGCCGAGGTCCACGCCTTCGTCCAGACCGTCCCCACGGGCGTGCGGCGGATCTTCGGCCCCAGCAACCCCAACCTCGACATCGACGGCGTGGACGACGTCCGCATCGACACCGACGTCGCGGTCATCGACACCGGCGTGGACTACACCCACCCCGACCTCAACGTGGTGGCCCGCACCAACTGCCAGACGGGCGCCTGCGTCAACAACTCCGGCACCGACGACAACGGCCACGGCTCCCACGTCGCCGGCACGGTCGGCGCCCTCGACAACACCATCGGCCCGGTCGGCGTCGCCCCCGGCGCCCGCATCCACGCCGTGAAGGTGCTGAACTCCTCCG
Organism: Nonomuraea coxensis DSM 45129; assembly: GCF_019397265.1. Taxonomy (NCBI): domain Bacteria; kingdom Bacillati; phylum Actinomycetota; class Actinomycetes; order Streptosporangiales; family Streptosporangiaceae; genus Nonomuraea; species Nonomuraea coxensis. Next base: position 888,891 of record NZ_CP068985.1, on the reverse strand, counting down.
GCTCCGGCACCCTGTCGGCCATCGCCGCGGGCATCAACTGGGTGGTGGCCCGCGCGTCCACCATCGAGGTCATCAACCTGAGCCTCGGCTGCAGCGGCTGCTCCAGCAGCGCGATCAGCAACGCGATCACGAACGCCACCAACGCCGGCATCGTGGTCGTCGTGGCGGCCGGCAACAGCCACGCCAACACCTCCAGCTTCTTCCCGGCCAACCACGCCGACGTAGTCACCGTCTCGGCGCTGACCGACAACGACGGCCTGCCCGGCGGCGCCGGCGGCAGCACCCTGTCGTGCCGCAGCGAGACCGACCAGGACGACACCTCGGCGTTCTACTCCAACTACGGCTCCACCGTCGAGATCACCGCGCCCGGCACCTGCATCTACTCGACCTGGCGCAACGGCGGCTACAACACGATCAGCGGCACCTCGATGGCCAGCCCGCACGTGGCCGGCGCGGCCGGCATCCTCACCGCGGGCACCCGCAAGCCCACCACCAGGGCCGGCGCGCTGGCCGTGCGCAGCACGCTGATCTCGACCGGCAACTTCAACTGGACCGACGACTCGGGCGACGGCGTCAAGGAGCCGCTGCTCGACGTGCACGACGCGACGAAGTACTGATCCCTTCTCTCAGCGGGCGGCCCCCGGGGCCGCCCGCTCCGCCGCCTCGGCCAGCTCGCGGGCGATGTCGAGGTGCCCGGCGTGCCGCATGTACTCCTCCAGCACGTGGAACATGATCCACCCCAGCGTCGGCGGCTCCTCCTCGCGGAAGCGCCCGATCCGGGCGGCCCGGTCCGTCAGCCGCCCCTCGGCCACCACCTGGCGCGAACGCTCGCACTGCGCCAGGTAGAACGCCTTGACCTCGGCGAACGACTCGTCGGTCCTGAGGGCGCCGGACTCGTCGCGGTCGTCGTCGGGATCGTCCAGCGGCTCGCCCGCGTGGTCCCACACGAACCAGCGCCGCTCCATGGACGCCAGGTGCTTGAGCATCGCCACCGGCGTCCAGCCGGACGGCACCCGGCTCACCTCGGGCTCGGGGAACCCCTCCAGCAGCCGCAGGACCTCGGCGCGGTAGTGGTCGAGGTAGCCCTCCAGCAGCTCCCGGGGGTCGGAGAGCCGCCCCGACGGCTCGCCGCCGCTCATGCCCGCTCCGGGACCACGACGGGGACGATCTCCGGCGCGCCCAGCCGGATCGCGTCCGCCTCCTGGTCGGAGTCCTGCTCCTGGGAGCGGCGCTCGGCCTCGACGCGTTTGGTGAAGTACTCGACCTCCCGTTTGACCTGCTCGTCGTTCCAGCCGAGCGGGCCGGCCAGCAGCTCGGCGGCCTCCTGCGCCACCGCCTGGCCGCGGTGGAAGGTCTCGATCGAGATGCGGGTGCGCCGGGTCAGCACGTCGTTGAGATGCCGGGCGCCCTCGTGCGTGGCGGCGTACACGATCTCGGCCCGCAGGTAGTCGTCGGCCTTGGTCAGCGGCCGGCCCAGCGACGGGTCCCGCTCGATCAGCTCCAGCACCTCGTCGATGAGCGAGCCGTAGCGCTGGAGCAGGTGCTCGATCCGCGCCACGTGCAGGCCGGAGGAATGGGCGAGGCGGTGCCGGGAGTTCCACAGCGCCTGGTAGCCCTCGGCGCCGACCAGCGGGATGCGGTCGGTGCACGACGGCGGCACCCGCTGGTCCAGGCCGTGGGCGACGGCGTCCACGGCGTCGCAGGCCATCACCCGGTAGGTGGTGTACTTGCCGCCGGCGATCATCACCAGCCCCGGCACCGGATGGGCGACGACGTGCTCGCGCGACAGCTTGGACGTCTCGTCGGACTCGCCCGACAGCAGCGGGCGCAGCCCGGCGTAGACGCCCTCGACGTCGTCGCGGGTCAGTGGCGTCGACAGCACCTCGTTGACGTGGTCGAGCAGGTAGTCGATGTCGGCGCGGGAGGCGGCGGGGTGCGACTTGTCGAGCGTCCAGCGGGTGTCGGTGGTGCCGACGATCCAGTGGCGGCCCCACGGGATGACGAACAGCACCGACTTCTCGGTCCGCAGGATGATCCCGGTCAGCGAGTGGATGCGGTCGCGCGGCACCACCAGATGGATGCCCTTCGACGCGCGGACGTGGATCTGGCCGCGCCCGCCCACCAGCTCCTGGATGTCGTCGGTCCACACGCCGGTCGCGTTGACCACCTGCTGGGCCCTGATCTCCAGCTCGGCGCCGGACTCCAGGTCGCGCACGCGCACGCCGGTGACCCGCTCGCCCTCGCGCAGGAAGCCGACGACCTGGGTGCGGGGGGCGACGTGCGCGCCGTACGTGGCCGCCGTGCGCAGCATCATCATCACGTAGCGGGCGTCGTCGACCTGGGCGTCCCAGTACTGGACCGCGCCGGTGAAGGCGGACTTCTTCAGCGCCGGGGCCAGCCGGAGCGCCCGTGAGCGCGACAGGTGCCGGTGGCCGGGGACGCCGCGGGTCAGGCCCGAGGCGAAGCCGAGCGTGTCGTACAGCGCCACGCCCGCGCCCACGTACGGCCGCTCCCACACGTGGTGCGTCAGCGGGAACAGGAACGGCACCGGCCTGACCAGGTGCGGCGCGATGCGCTGGAGCAGCAGCGAGCGCTCCCGCAACGCCTCGCGCACCAGGTCGAAGTTCAGCTGTTCCAGATAGCGCAGGCCGCCGTGGATGAGCTTGGAGGACCGGGACGAGGTGCCGGAGGCGAAGTCCCGCGCCTCCACGAGGCCGGTGTCCAGCCCCCGGGTCACCGCGTCGAGCGCGACCCCCGCCCCCACCACTCCGCCACCGACCACGACCACGTCCAGCTCCCGCGCGGCCATCCGCTCCAGCGCCGCGGCGCGCTCGGCTGGACCGAGCCTGGCCGCACCCATCCCCGAGGCCATAACACTCCCTGATAGCGTCCTGAGCCCCTACATACCCACAGATAAGCCTCAGGCGCGCACGACCTTCACCCCGGCGTCGCTGAGCGCGCCGGCCAGCTCGTCGGAGAGCCGGTCGTCGGTGACCAGCGTGTCGATCCTGGCGATGGGGCAGATGCGGGAGAACGCCCGCTTGCCGATCTTGGAGGAGTCGGCCACCACGACGACCTGCGCGGCCCGGCTGATCAGCAGGTTGTTGACGCTGGCCTCGCCCTCGTGGTGCGCGGACGCGCCCAGCTCGACGTCGAGGCCGTCCACGCCGAGGAAGGCGATGTCCAGCGTCACCTGCTCCAGGACGCCGGAGGCGAGCGGGCCGATCAGCTCGTACGACTGCTGCCTGGCCACCCCGCCGGTGACCACGATCTTGACGTGCTGGCGGACGGTCAGCTCGGCGGCGATGTTGAGCGCGTTGGTGACGACCGTGAAGCCGCTCTCCAGCGCGGGCCGGGTCGCCAGGGTGCGGGCCAGCTCGGAGGTGGTGGTGCCGCCGTTGAGCCCGACCACCGCGCCTGGCTGGACCAGCTCGGCCGCGGCGGTGGCGATGCGGGTCTTCTGGTCGGCGTGCCGGGCGGTCTTGTAGCGCAGCGGGAGGTCGTAGCTGACGCTCTGGGCGACCGCGCCGCCCCGCGTACGCATGAGCATCTGCTGCTGCGCGAGCTGGTCGAAGTCCCGCCGGATGGTCGCGGTGGACACCTCGAGCGCCTGGGCCGCCTCCTCGACCGTCAGCCGCCCCTCCTGGGCGAGCAGTTCGAGGATGGCGTTCCAGCGGTCGTAGCGGGACACGTGGCCTCCTAACGGATGTGGTCCGCCAGCAAGCGTGGCACACCGGGAGGGGTGGAGCCACCACTGCCCAATCTTGCACTTTCCTGCTATAAAAGATGCAGAAACAATCAATCCTGGGGAGGCTGGGTGACCACCCACACCGAAGCCGAGATCGCGTCCCAGCCGGAGTGCTGGCGGCGCGCCGTCGCCAGCGTCCCCGTGGACGCGCTGCCGCGCGAGGGCGAGCGGGTCGCCGTGGTCGGCTGCGGCACCTCGTGGTTCATCGCGATGGCCTACGCCACGCTCCGCGAGCGCGCCGGGCACGGCGAGACCGACGCCTTCGCGGCCTCCGAGTTCCCGATCGGCCGCGCCTACGACCGGGTGCTCGCGCTCACCCGCTCCGGCACCACCACCGAGGTGCTCGACCTGCTGGGCCGCGTCAGCACGAGGGCCACGGCCATCACCGCCGACCCGAAGACGCCGATCATGGAGGCGGCCGGCGACGTCGTCGTGCTCGACTACGCCGACGAGCGGTCCGTCGTGCAGACCAGGTTCGCCACCACGCAGCTCGCGCTGCTGCGCGCGAGCCTCGGCGAGGACCTGACGCGGGCCGTCGCCGACGCCGAGGAGGCCGTGGCCGCCCCCCTGCCCGCCGAGCTGGTGGAGGCCGAGCAGTTCAGCTTCCTCGGCGCGGGCTGGACGGTCGGGCTGGCACAGGAGGCGGCGCTGAAGATGCGCGAGGCGTCCCGGTCGTGGACGGAGGCGTACCCGGCCATGGAATACCGGCACGGCCCGATCAGCATCGGCGCGCCCGGCCGCGTCACCTGGATGCTCGGCGAGGCCCCCGAGGGCCTGCGCGCGCAGGTCGAGCGGACCGGCGCCACGTTCGTCGAGAGCGGCCTCGACCCGATGGCCGAGCTGATCCGCGCCCAGCGGGTGGCCGTCGCCCGCGCCTTCGCGCGCGGGCTCAACCCCGACGAGCCCATGCACCTCACGCGATCTGTGATCCTTTCTCCATGAGCCTTACTCTCGCCGACGCCCGGATCGTGACCCCCGAGGGAGTGCACGAGGGGTGGCTGACCATCGAAGACGGCCGGATCACGCACGTCGGCCAGGGCAGCGCCCCCGGCCCCGGCCTCGCCCTGGGCGGCCGGCACGTCGTGCCCGGCTTCGTCGACGTGCACAACCATGGGGGCGCGGGCGGCTCCTTCCCCACCGGCGACCTCGACGAGGCGCGCACGGCCGTGGCGCTGCACCGGCGCCACGGCACCACGACCACGATGGCGAGCCTGGTCAGCGACGCCCCCGAGAGGCTGGCGAGGGCCGCGGCGGCGCTGGCCGAGCTCTGCGAGGAAGGGCTGCTGGCCGGCATCCACTTCGAGGGCCCCTACATCGCGCGCGGCCGCTGCGGCGCGCACGACCCGGCGCTGCTGCGCGAGCCGTCGCCGCAGGAGTTCGCCGGGCTGGTCAAGGCCGGGCGCGGGCACGTCCGCATGCTCACCATCGCGCCCGAGCTGCCCGGGGCGCTCGACACGATCCGGCTGGCCGCGGCCGAAGGCGTGATCGCCGCCATCGGCCACACCGAGGCCGACTACGACCGCACCATCGCCGGCATCGACGCGGGCGCGAGCCTCGCCACCCACCTCTACAACGCCATGCCGCAGCTCGGGCACCGCGCGCCCGGCCCCATCGCGGCCCTGCTCGACGACGAGCGGGTCACGGTCGAGCTGATCAACGACGGCGTGCACGTGCATCCGGCCATGCTGCGGCTGGCGTACGAGGTGGCCGGGCCCGGCCGCACGGTGCTCGTCACCGACGCCATGTCGGCCGCCGGGCTCGGCGACGGCGCCTACCAGCTCGGCTCCATGCGCGTACGGGTCGACGACGGCGTGGCGAGGCTCGTCGAGGGCGGCTCGATCGCGGGCTCCACGCTCACCATGGACGTCGCCTTCCGCCGGGCCGTGCGCGAGCTCGGCCTGTCGCTGCCCGACGCGGTCCAGGTGACCTCGCTGACGCCCGCCCGGGTGCTCGGCCTGACCGGCAGCATCGGCTCGATCGCCGCCGGCAAGGCCGCCGACCTGGTCGTGCTCTCCCCCGACCTTGAGGTGGACGCCGTCATGAAGGACGGCGCCTGGATCACGGAGCCCTGTTGATCCTCACGGTGACGCTCAACATGGCGCTCGATGTGACCTACCAGGTGCCCGCCGTCGAATGGGACGGCGTCAACCGGGTGGGAGCCGTACACCGGCGCGCGGGCGGCAAGGGCGTCAACGTGGCCCGCGTACTGACCGCGCTCGGCCGGGAGGTCCTGGTCACCGGCCTGGCCGGCGGCCCGACCGGGCAGGCGATCGAGGACGACCTGGCGGCGGCGGAGCTGCCGAGCGCGGTCTTCGCCGTCGAGGGCGACTCCCGCACCACGCTCGCGGTCTCCGAGACCGGCGAGCGGCCGGCGACGACGCTGTTCAACGAGCCCGGCCCCGAGGTCACGGGCGAGGAGCTGGCGGCGTTCACCCGGCACTACGCGGCGCTGGCCGGCCGCGCCGAGGTGGTGGTGCTCTCGGGCAGCCTGCCGCGCGGCGTCCCCGCCGACTTCTACGCCACGCTCAGCGGCCTCACCCCCGCGCCGGTCATCGTGGACGCCGACGGCGACCCGCTGCGCCACGCCCCCCGGGGCCGGCCCACGGTCGTCAAGCCCAACGCGGAGGAGCTGGCGAGGGCCGTGCCCGGCGCCCCCGAGGAGGGCGCGCGGGCGCTCCGCGACCAGGGCGCCGAGTCGGTCGTGGTCTCCCTGGGCGCGGGCGGGCTGCTCGCCGTCACCGGCGAGGGAACGTTCCGGGCCCGCATGCCCTACGCCGTGCGCGGCAACCCCACCGGCGCGGGCGACTCGCTGGTCGCCGGGCTGGCGCTCGGCCTGGCCGAGGGAACCCCGTGGCCGGAGCGGCTGCGGCGGGCGGCGGCGCTCGGCGCGGCCGCGGTGGCCGCCCCGGTGGCCGGCGACTTCGACCGCGACGTCTACGCCGCCGTCCTTCCCCGGATCGTCATCACGTAAGGAGCGACCATGCCCCTCGCCGCCATCGGCGACATCGTCCGTCAGTCCCCCGCGGGGGTGGGTGCCTTCAACGTGATCCAGCTTGAGCACGCCACCGCCATCGTCGCCGGGGCCGAGGCCCTGGGCCTGCCGGTCGTGCTGCAGATCAGCGAGAACTGCGTCCGCTACCACGGGGCGCTGGAGCCGATCGCGCTGGGCGCGCTCGCGGTGGCCCGCCGCGCCGCGGTGCCGGTCGCCGTGCACCTCGACCACGCCACCGGCCGCGCGCTCGTGGAGGAGGCGGTGGAGCTGGGCCTGGGCTCGGTCATGTACGACGCCTCCGCCCTGCCCGACGAGGACAACGTCCGCACCACGGCCGAGGTGGCGGCCTGGTGCCACGGGCGCGGCGTGTGGGTGGAGGCCGAGCTGGGCGAGGTCGGCGGCAAGGACGGCGTGCACGCGCCCGGCGTGCGCACCAAGCCGCACGAGGCCGTCGACTACGTCGCGCGCACCGGCGTGGACGCGCTCGCCGTGGCCGTCGGCACCTCCCACGCCATGACCACCAAGTCCGCCGAGCTGGACCTCGCCCTCATCGCGGAGCTGCGCGCGGCGGTGCCGGTGCCGCTGGTGCTGCACGGCTCGTCGGGCGTGCCCGACGACACCCTGCGCGCCGCCGTACGGCACGGCATGAAGAAGATCAACATCGCCACCCACCTGAACAAGGCGTTCACCGGCGCGATCCGCGACTACCTCGGCGGCGACGAGCGGGTGGTCGATCCCCGCAAGTACGTCCGAGCCGGCCGCGACGCGGTGACCCGCGAGGTCAGCCACCTCCTGGGCGTCCTGGCGGGCTGAGCCCCGTGCTGACGACCGGCCGTCCCGCTCATGCCAGGGCGGCTCAGCCCCGCAGCGTACGCGCCAGCAGCTCGGCGAACTCCTCGGGCGCCTCGGTGTAGCCGCCGTGCCCGCCGGGGAACTCGGTCAGCTCGCGCCCGAGCCGCCGGGCCAGCTCCGCCGCCGGCCGGTGCGGCAGATGCCCCCGCGTCTCCCGCCCGGCCGCCAGGACCAGCCGGTCGGCGACGGCCGCCAGTGCCTCCAGGTCGGGCTCGTACGCGGTGAACTGGCGCAGCTCGTGCTCCATGAACCGCGGCAGGTTCGCCACCGTCCTGGTCACCCGCTCGGCGGCCCGGGGCGGCAGCGTCGCCGGGTCGGGCAGCGGCCTGAGCGTGCCGCCGATGCCCTCGCTCATGTACGCCCCCGCCGCGGCAAGCCCTTCGGCCCGGTAGATCTCGTACACCTTGCCGAAGAACCCCAGTTGCTCGGCGGCGTCCGGCAGCACCGCCACGCACGGCGGCTCGTGCGCCACGGCCCGCCGCACCCGCCCGGGATGGCGGGCGAGCAGGTCGAGCACGACGATCGCGCCGTCGCTGCCGCCGAAGACGTACGCGCTGCCGCCGCCCAGGTGGTCGATGAGCCTGGCGCAGTCGTCGCTCTGCGTCTCCACCCGCTGGTCCACGGGCTCGGGGCTGTCGAGCCGGCTGCGTGAGTAGCCGCGCGGGTCGGCGGCGACCACGGTGAAGTCGCGGGCGAGCACGTCGGCGATGCCGTCGAAGGTGCCCGCGTCGCCGCCCCCGCCCGGCACCAGCAGCAGCATCGGGCCCGTGCCGCGCACCTCGTGGAACAGCTCGGCGCCGGGGACGCGCAGCGTGCCGGTCTTCATCGTTCCTCCTCGTCCGCCCTGGGCCAGTGCGTCAGCAGCACGTGCAGGGCCTCGATCGCCTGGTCCCAGGACGCGTCCACGTCCCGGGTGTGCTGGAAGCCGCCCGCGGCCTCCAGGCTGGTGTAGCCGTGGAAGGTGCTGCGCAGCAGCCGCACGGCGTCGGTGAGGTCGGGCTCGGCGAGGTCGTAGGCGCGTAGCATGCCGTACGTCAGCTCGCTGGTGCGCAGGAAGGGCGCCAGGTCGGCGACCTGCGCGAGGTCCACCTTGCTCTGGGTGGCGGCGTAGCGGCCGGGGTGGCGCAGGGCGTACGAGCGGTAGGCGCCGGCGAAGGCGGCCAGCGCGTCCTTGCCGGACCGCCCGGCGACGGCCGCCGCGATGAGGTCCACCATCTCGCCGGCGGCGAGCGCCGCGACCCGGGTGCGCAGGTCGCGCAGGTTCTTGACGTGCGAGTAGAGGCTCGCGTCCTTGACGCCGAAGTGCCGGGCCAGCGCCGACACGGTGACGTTGTCGAAGCCGACCTCGTCGGCCAGGTCGGCCGCCGCCCGCGTGATGCGCTCGGCCGTCAGCCCCGCTCGCGCCATCCACTCTCCTAATGCCTCTAGCTTCTTTCCTAGGACCACTAGGTTAGCAGAGACAAAAAGAACGGCCCGCCTCCGGGGTCACCGGAGAGCGGGCCGCCGCGGCGCGGTCAGTGCTGGATCGGCGAGACGACGACCTCGACGCGCTGGAACTCCTTGATGTCGGAGTAGCCGGTGGAGGCCATGGTGCGCTTGAGCGCGCCCATCAGGTTCATCGAGCCGTCGGCCACGCTGGAGGGCCCGTGCAGGATCTGCTCCAGCGTCCCCACGGTGCCGAACTCGACCCGCCGCCCCCTGGGCAGGTCGGGGTGGTGCGCCTCGGAGCCCCAGTGGAAGCCCCGGCCGGGCGCCTCGGCCGCGCGGGCCAGCGGCGAGCCCACCATGACGGCGTCGGCCCCGCACGCGATGGCCTTGGCGATGTCGCCGGAGGTGCCCATGCCGCCGTCAGCGATGACGTGGACGTAACGGCCGCCCGACTCGTCCATGTAGTCGCGCCGCGCCGCCGCCACGTCGGAGATCGCCGTGGCCATCGGCACCGCCACGCCCAGCACGTTGCGGGTGGTGTGCGAGGCGCCGCCGCCGAAGCCGACCAGCACCCCGGCCGCGCCCGTGCGCATGAGGTGCAGGGCCGCGGTGTAGGTGGCGCAGCCGCCCACGATGACCGGGACGTCCAGCTCGTAGATGAACTGCTTGAGGTTGAGCGGCTCGGCCCGCCCCGAGACGTGCTCGGCCGAGACGGTGGTGCCGCGGATGACGAAGATGTCGACGCCCGCGTCGATCACGGCCTTGTGGTACTGGACCGTGCGCTGCGGCGACAGCCGGACCGCCGTGGTCACCCCGGAGGCGCGGATCTCCTCGATGCGCCGGCCGATCAGCTCCTCCTTGATCGGCGCCGCGTAGATCTCCTGCAGCCGCCTGGTGGCCGCCTCGGCGTCGAGCGCCGCGCACTCCTCCAGCAGCGGCTGCGGGTCCTCGTAGCGCGTCCAGAGCCCTTCGAGGTCGAGCGGGGCCAGACCGCCGAGCCGCCCGATCTCGATGGCGGTGGCCGGCGACACCACGCTGTCCATGGGCGCGACGACAACGGGCAGCTCGAACCGGTAGGCGTCGATCTGCCAGGCGATCGAGACCTCCTCCGGGTCGCGGGTCCGCCGCGAGGGCACCAGACCGATCTCGTCCAGCGCGTACGCCCGCCGCCCGGTCTTCCCCCGGCCGATCTCCACCTGCTGAGTCATGAACTTACCTTCTGTGATAGTTCGGAGCTTCCACGGTCATCTGGATGTCGTGGGGGTGGCTCTCCTTGAGGCCCGCCGCGGTGATCGGCATGAGCTCGCAGTCGGTGTGCATCTGCTCGATCGTGCGGCATCCCGCGTACCACATGCCCTGGCGCAGCCCGCCGACGAGCTGGTGCGCGACGGCCGCCACGGGGCCGCGGTAGGGCACCTGACCCTCGATGCCCTCGGGGATGAACTTGTCCTCGCCGCTGATGTCGCCCTGGGCGTAGCGGTCCTTGCTGAAGGAGGCGCCGCCGCGCTCGCGGTTGCGCACCGCGCCCAGCGACCCCATGCCGCGGTACGACTTGAACTGCTTGCCGTTGATGAAGATCAGCTCGCCGGGCGACTCCTCGCAGCCGGCCAGCAGCGAGCCCAGCATGACCGTGTCGGCGCCGGCCGCGATGGCCTTGACGATGTCGCCGGAGTATTGGAGGCCGCCGTCGCCGATGACCGGCACGCCCGCGGGGGCGGCGGCCTTGGACGCCTCGTAGATGGCCGTGACCTGCGGCGCGCCCACTCCGGCGACCACCCGCGTGGTGCAGATCGAGCCGGGGCCGACCCCGACCTTGACCGCGTCGGCGCCCGCGTCGACCAGCATCTGGGCGCCCGCCCTGGTGGCGATGTTGCCGCCGATGACCTGGACCTTGCTGTTGGCCTTGAGCTTGGCGACCATGTCGGCCAGGCCCTTGGAGTGGCCGTGGGCGACATCGACGACCACGACGTCGACGCCGGCCTCGATGAGCGCCTTGGCGCGCAGCTCGGCGTCGCCGCCGACGCCCACGGCCGCGCCGACGAGCAGCCGGCCGTCGGCGTCCTTGGTGGACAGCGGGTACTGCTCGCTCTTGGTGAAGTCCTTGACCGTGATCAGGCCGCGCAGCCGGCCGTCCTCGTCGACCAGCGGCAGCTTCTCGATCTTGTTCTGCCGCAGCAGGGCGAACGCGTCGTCCCTCGACACCCCGACGGGGGCGGTGACCAGCGGCATCTTCGTCATGACCTCGCGCACCGGGCGCGACTGGTCGGTCTCGAAGCGCATGTCGCGGTTGGTGACGATGCCGACGAGCGCGCCCGACACGTCCGTCACGGGCACGCCCGAGATGCGGTAGGTCGCGCAGAGCCGCTCCACGTCGGCCAGCGTGTCGTCGGGGCTGCAGGTGACCGGGTTGGTCACCATGCCGGCCTCCGACCGTTTGACCAGGTCGACCTGCTGCGCCTGCTCCTCCACCGCGAGGTTGCGGTGCAGGATGCCGATGCCGCCCTGCCGGGCCATGGCGACCGCCATCCTGGCCTCGGTGACGGTGTCCATGGCCGCGGAGACGAGCGGGATGGACAGCGTGATGCCGCGCGACAGCCGCGAGGCCGTGTCGGCCTCGCCCGGCTGCAGGTCTGAATAGGCTGGCACCAGCAGCACGTCATCGAAGGTCAGTCCTGTTTCGGTGAACTTGGACATGCTGCGGCCCCCTCTGCCGTTGCGTTGATGCGCCTCAGTCTATGGCCTGCCGCCAAACGCGTCCCGCCGACCTCGCGCATCGCGCCCGCCCGACATGCGGACGCCGGGAGGACGATGACCCCCACGGTCCGTCGTACTCCCGGCATCCGCCGCAACGAGAAGTGCCGGGGGATGGGACGGTCGGTGATCCGCCCCATCCCCCGGCCACCGGCAGCCCAGTGCCGCGGCGTCACGCACCACCGAACCCCCCTCCGCGTCCTGATGGGCTGCGCTGCCGCACTCTGTCGAGATGCCGACGCTACGTAAATCCTGCGTTACGCACCGGCACGCCGCAATGTCCAAAGGTGCAGTTGCACGAAGCTGCACGGCGGCCGGGCCGGCGGACGCGGAGGGGGAGCCGCCAGTCGCCGCAAGAAGCGGACAAGGGCGTCAAGCGGCGTTATTCTCACGGCACGCCCGTGTCCCCCCTACGGAGCCGCACACCATGCGCAACGAGTCCCGCACCCGGTCAGATCCGCTGGAGACGCTGGGCCTGGACCCGGCCCAGCGCACGCTCTACACGGCGGTCCTGCGCCTGCACAGGGCCACGCGGACCGACCTCGCCCAGGCCATGGACGATCCCGTGGAGAAGGTCGGCCGCCAGCTCGACGACCTGGTCAAGCTCGGGGTGGTGGACGAGCACTCCGGGGAGTACTTCGCCCGGCACCCCGCCGCCGCGCTCGGCCGGGTGATCGCCGAGCGCCTCGACCGGCTGGCCGAGGAGAGCCGGTTGATCGACTCCGCCTTCGGCTCGATCCGCGGCCTCATCCGCGATTACGACGCCGGCCGCGACTATCAGAGCGGTTCCTTCACGGTCGAACTCGCGAACGGCGCGGACGTGCTCTACGAAAGCGTCGTCGGCATCGCGGTGCAGTCGCCGGGGATGGAATTGGTGACGGCGATCCCGGATGAGCGCACCATGACGGATTTTGTCCGCAAATTTGCGGATCCCTGGATTGACGCGCAAAAACGAAAACTCCTCACGGTATATGCCGTCATTCCCGTAGACACCTTGGCGCTGCCCGGCGTCCGCGCCCAGCTCACCGCGCTCACCGAGACCGGAGGCCAGGTGCGGACCCTGCGCCGGGTGCCGAGCTGGTTCATGACGGCCGGCGCGGAGGTCGCGGGCCTGCCGCCGTTCTGGGGCGGCAACCTGCCCGACCACGCCTACAACTTCTACCTGGTCCGCACCCCCGTGGTCGTCGGCGTGCTGCGCGCGCTCTTCGACGAGCTGTGGGGGCGGGCGGTGCCGCTCCCCTGGGGCCGCAAGGGCGAGGGCATGGTGCAGGTGCTGCGCCTGGCCGCGCAGGGCATGTGCGACGACTCCATCGCCCGCCAGCTCGGCGTCTCGGTCAGGACCGTACGGGCCCGCTTCGCCGACGCCATGGCCGAACTCGGCACCCAGTCGCGCTTCCACGCCGGCGTGGAAGCCACCAGGCGCGGCTGGCTGAGCTGACCAGCGGCCGAGGGGCCTCCCGGCCGGGGGTGTGCGAGGACCGGGTCAAGGCCGTCACCGGGCCGGGACACTCACCGCCGGTGTCAGATACTCACCGCGCGGGCCGCATCGGTCATATGGTGGGAAGGTGCTGGAAGACGTCCCCCGCGACCCGTTCGCGGACGACCCGAACGACCCTTCCGCGGCGATGGGCGCGCTCGACGACGCGGAGCCACTGACCGCGGCCGAGCGTGACGAGGCCATCACCGACCTCGCCGACGTCGAGGCCTTCCGCTCCCTGCTCGAACCGCAGGGGGTCCTGGGTCTCGTGCTCGACTGCCCGGAGTGCGGTGAGCAGCACTACTTCGACTGGGAGCTGCTGCGCGGCAACCTCCGGCAGATGATCGAGAAAGGCCAGCCACAGGTGCATGAGCCGGCCTTCCACCCCGACCCCGCCGACTATGTGACCTGGGAGTACGCCAGGGGCTACGTCGACGGCGTCATCGACACGGAGGAGCGTCGCTGACCGAGATCATCAGGCGAACCATCCGAAGACTCTGAGGAGCGGCCCCGGCCCACGTCACCGACCTCGGACAGCCGAGGCCGTCCTCCCAGGGCACAGAGCCCGCCCCACTCCCGCGCGTTCTGCCCCAGGACGTCCCGATCCAGCACGTCACCGACCAGCGCGGCCAGCAGGAGCACCGCAGGGTCGCCGGCGTGACCCGAACCGGGGCCGGGCAGCTCTCCACGACCGAGCACATCGAACAGCGCGTCGGTCTCGTGCTCCGGCGTCAAGCGGACTCCAGCTCCGCCATCTGCCGCAGCCTGGCCAGCGCCCGATGCTGGGCGACGCGGACGGCACCTGGTGACATACCGAGTACATTACCGGTCTCCTCGGCGGACAGACCGGAGACCACCCGCAGCAGCAGGAGTTCGCGCTGGTTCTCGGGCAGCCGGGCGAGCAGCCGGCGGGCGTGCTCGACCTCGATGTAGCGGACCACGGTCTCCTCGGGCCCCGGGCCCTCGTCGGGCCCGTCCGGCAGGTCCTGGGTCGGCACGGCGGAGCGCACCGAGCTGCGCAGCGCGTCAGCCACCTTGTGCGAGGCGATCCCGAACACGAACGAGGCGAACGGCCGCCCCATGTCGCGGTACCGCGGCAACGCGGACAACACCGCGATGCAGACCTCCTGGGCCACGTCATCGGCAATGTGATATTGCCCTGAAACCCTGCCCAGCCTGGCGCGGCAATACCGCACCACCATCGGACGCAACTCGCCGAGCAGGGATTCGATCGCGCTGCGATCCCCCTGTACGGCGAGGCTCGTCAGTTCCCTTAGGTCGGAGTCATCCGTCCGTGCCGGAAGTCTCGACGCGAGCCTTACCCCAATTTTGGCGTCGGCGACGCTTCCCTCGCTCACGATAGGCATGATGCCCGCACTGATCCGGCCTGTCGTCATAGCGAACGGCTACGGATTGGTCACATTGACGCGACGATAACGGTGAGTAATCGACTGATCACACTAAGCCTTAAGGCTGACATAATGTTTCACTCGATAAGCCGATATGCACGACAATTGTCAGGGCATAGACGCTTATCGCACACTGCTGGTTTACGCCACTAATCCACCTTTTCCCACACTTCCCCAACCGAACAAAACTCCACCCTCGCCGGCTAGGGGTGCGCGTCGCCGTCCTCGTCACCGGCGTCCAGGAGCTCCAGATAGCCCTCCACCGCCTCCCACAGGTGGTGCTCGGGGTAGCGGCCGACACCGCGGTGGGCGCGACGCCACGCGCGGTCCCAGTAGGAGCGGTGCACCGCGCGCAGATGGGCGAGAGCCGCCTCAAGCTCCTCGGCGGTGCGCGCGCGGATCTCCTGGTCGCTGCCAGGAGCCTCCCGCCGCAGCGAGCCGACGCGGCGGTCGCGGAGGGCGTCGAGCACGCTCTGGTCCGTCCCCTCCTCCACGGACCAGAACCGCACCGGCTCCCTGATGTGGTGGTTCCACGCCGGGTCGCGGTGGGAGCGCCACCAGTAGACGACCCCGCCCTTGTCCAGCTCCAGGAAGTCCACGAGCCAGGCCGTGCCCGGCGGCTGGGAGCCCCAGGTCACCTCCTCGGGCGGCAGGTTCAGCACGAGGACCACCTCAAGGGCGTCCACCGGGGTCGGCCCCCTCCACCAGCCCGCCGAAGACGTAAGCCGCCCTCAGGAACGGCTCCGCCGCCGCCACCCGGCGCGTCTGGTCGCACGTCTCGGCGAGCCGCTCCAACCTCCGCACCGCCCGCCGGTACTGCATCCCGCCACCTCCCGGCGACCAGCGTACGCACCCCGCCCGGGGGCCCCGGAAACCGCCACGGCCCGCCTCCCCCTCCGCCGGAAGGCGGCAGCGGGACGCGGGCCGTGACAGGTGATGCGGGAAGGGCCGATCAGTGGCCGTGGCCGTGACCGTGACCCTGGCCGGCGGCCGGAGCCTCCTCCTCGGGCTTGTCCACGACGAGGGCCTCGGTGGTGAGCAGCATGCCCGCGATCGAGGCGGCGTTCTGGACGGCCGAACGGGTGACCTTGACCGGGTCGATGACGCCCTGGCCGATCAGGTCGCCGTACTCGCCGGTCGCGGCGTTGAGGCCGTGGCCCGCGGACAGCTCGGCGATCTTGTGCGTGACGACGTAGCCCTCAAGACCGGCGTTCTCGGCGATCCAGCGGGCCGGCTCGACCAGCGAACGGCGGACGATGCCGACGCCCGTGGCCTCGTCGCCGACCAGGCCGAGGTCGTCGAGGTCCTTGGAGACGTGGATGAGCGCGGAGCCACCGCCGGAGACGATGCCCTCCTCGATCGCCGCGCGGGTCGCGGAGATCGCGTCCTCCAGGCGGTGCTTCTTCTCCTTGAGCTCGACCTCGGTGGCCGCGCCGACGCGCAGCACGCACACGCCGCCGGCGAGCTTGGCCAGGCGCTCCTGCAGCTTCTCGCGGTCCCAGTCGGAGTCGGACTGCTCGATGGCGAGCTTGATCTCCTTGACGCGGTCCTCGATGGCCTGCGCGTCGCCGGCGCCGTCGACGATGGTCGTGGTGTCCTTGGTCACCACGACGCGGCGGGCGGTGCCGAGCACCTCCAGGCCGACGTGCTCCAGCTTGAGGCCGACCTCCTCGCTGACGACCTGGCCGCCGGTGAGGATGGCCATGTCCTGCAGCATCGCCTTGCGGCGGTCGCCGAAGCCGGGGGCCTTGACGGCGACGGAGGTGAAGGTGCCGCGGATCTTGTTGGTGACCAGGACGGCCAGGGCCTCGCCCTCGACGTCCTCGGCGACCACGAGCAGCGGCTTCTTGGTCTGGGCGATCTTCTCCAGCAGCGGCAGGAAGTCCGCGATGGAGGAGACCTTGCCCTGGGTGAGCAGGATGTAGGCGTCCTCCAGGACGGCCTCCATGCGCTCGGGGTCGGTCACCATGTAGGCCGACAGGTAGCCCTTGTCGAACTGCATGCCCTCGGTGAACTCGAGCTCCATGCCCATGGCGTTGGACTCTTCGACGGTGAGGACACCGTCCTTGCCCACCTTGTCGAACGCCTCGGCGATCAGCTCGCCGATCTTGGCGTCCTGGGCGGAGATGGTGGCGACGTTGGCGATCTCGTTCTTGTCGCCGACCTCGCGGGCGCTGTCGAGCAGCTTGTCACTGACCGCCTTGGCGGCCTTGTCGATGCCGCGCTTCAGCGACAGCGGCGACGCGCCGGCGGCGACGTTGCGCAGGCCCTCGCGGACCATGGCCTGGGCCAGGACGGTCGCGGTGGTGGTGCCGTCACCCGCGATGTCGTTGGTCTTGGTGGCCACTTCCTTGGCGAGCTGGGCGCCGAGGTTCTCGTAGCGCTCCTCCAGCTCGATCTCACGAGCGATGGTCACACCGTCGTTCGTGATCGTCGGCGCACCGAACTTCTTGTCGATGACGACGTTGCGGCCCCGCGGGCCGAGGGTAACCTTCACGGCGTCCGCGAGAGCGTTGACGCCGCGCTCCAGCGCGCGCCGCGCGTTCTCGTCGAACTCCAGGATCTTCGCCATGCTGAAAGTCCTCTCCTGGCGTCGAAAGCCCCGGCCGCCCTAAAGCGCCCGGGGCTCGACGCATCCGGCCTACTTCTCGATGATCGCGAGAACGTCGCGGGCGGAGAGCACGAGGTACTCCTCGCCGTTGTACTTGACCTCGGTGCCGCCGTACTTGCTGTAGAGGACGATGTCGCCCTCGGAGACGTCGAGCGGAATGCGCTTCTCGCCGTCCTCGTCCCAGTTGCCCGGACCCACCGCGAGCACTCGGCCCTCCTGCGGCTTCTCCTTGGCGGTGTCCGGGATGACCAGGCCGGAAGCCGTGGTCTGCTCGGCCTCAAGCGGCTGAACCACAATGCGGTCGCCGAGCGGCTTAACGGGAACCTTGGTGGCGGTCGTCACGATCGGACCTCCCCTTCAGATTTGAATGATCAGAAGAGGCGACCAGCTGGGCCTGCCGTCGCGGGTGTCAGACCTGCCTCGTCGCACGTTGGCACTCTCAAGGGGAGAGTGCCAACAGGAAACATATGCAAGAGGGCCTTGACAGTCAACACGAACGCGTCCGCGTCCGCTGACAGCGATCGGAACAACGGGTGTCGATCAGGCGTACGAGCCCTCGATGAGCTCGGCGACGACCCCCGGCCGGCTCGGGGCCCAGCCGAGCTCCCGGCGGGTGCGCGGGGCGCCGACCCGCTGGCCGAGCGCCAGGGCCTCGGCGAACCCCGTCCCGAGCGCCTGCGCCGCCTCCTCCACCGGCCAGGGCTCCGCGGCCTCCTTGACGCCGGCCGCGCGGGCCGCCGCCTCGGCCACGTCCGTGAGCGGCACGGCCTCCTCGCCCACGCCGTGGTAGACGACCGCCCGGCCGCGCTCCACGACCGCCGCGACGAGCTCGGCCAGGTCGTCCACGTGCACGAACGGCCAGGTGGGCGCCGCGCCGCCGGCCGAGACGTACACGCCGGCGCCGCGCTCGGCGGCCAGGTCCCGAAGGAGCACCAGGATGCCCGCGCCCCGGCCGTGCACCACGCCGGGCCGTACGACGGAGCCGCCGCCGCCGAGCACCACCCGCTCCACCTCGTCCCGGTACGCCACGAGCGGAATCGGCCGGGCCGGACTGTCCTCGTCGCCCCCGTCGACCGCGCCGAGCACCCAGACGCCGCTGAGGTAGACCATCCGTACCCCGGCGGCGGCCGGGACCCCGGCCACGGCGAGGTCGGTCTCACGGTCGCCGGTGAGCTGCCCGGCGTGCACGACGGCGTCGAACCCGTCCCCGGACTCGAGTGCGGCCCGTAGCGTCGCCGGGTCCGACAGGTCGCCGTACCGCTCGCCTGCCGCCGCCGGCACCCGCCGCGCGCCGTCGGCCGCCGGGCGTACGTACGCCGTCACCTCGTGACCCCCCGCGGCCAGCCGCTCCACCACGGCCGCCCCGATGTACCCGGTCGCGCCGATCACCAGAACCCGCATCACTCTCACCTCAAACACTTCGACATCGAAATCTTCCATGCCGAAGATAGCCCTCGGCGTCGAACATTTCAATGTCGTAGGATCGACCGCATGGACGAGCCGATCGACGCGGTCGACGAGATCATCGGCCAGTGGGCGCGGGCGCGGCCCGGCGTCGACGTCTCCCCCACGGGCGTGATCGGCCGCGTCACGCGCGCCGCGCGGCTGCTGGACCGGGCCGCCAAGGAGTTCCTGTCCGAGCACGGGCTGGAGGCGTGGGAGTTCGACGTGCTCGCCACGCTCCTGCGCGCCGAGGACGCCCGCATGTGCATGAAGGACCTCTCGGCCGCCGCCATGGTGAGCCCGGGCGCGCTCACCAACCGCATCGACCACCTGCTCGACCGCGGGCTCGTCGACCGGTGGCCCGCCCCCGGCAACCGGCGGATGACGTTCGTCGGGCTCACGGACGAGGGCAGGCGCGTGGCGGACGACGTTCTCGGACGGCACGCGGCCCACGAGACCCGCCTGCTGTCCGGGCTCCCCGCCGGCGAGCGTGACACCCTGGCCGCTCTGCTCCGCAAGCTCCTGCTGTCCCTGGGCGACACCCCCGCCCCCTCCTGCGCCGCCGAGGACCCCTCCGAGGGCGTCACGGGCCGCGTCACGAGGGGTTCCGCGACGCGATAACGTCGGGCAACGTGGACCTCGACGCCTTCCGACAGCTCCTGACCCCCCGCGGCCGGCAGGCGCTCGCCGAGGCCGGGGAGCTGACCGCCACGGGGGCCGACCCGGTCGCCGCCGCGACGAGACTGCGCCGCACGTACGACGCCGCGCTCACCTCGGCCGCGCTCACCCAGGCGGCCCTTCGCGAGCGGGCGCGGGCGAAGTTCGGCGAGGACGCCGGGCTGATGTTCTTCACCCCGCACGGCCTGGAGCAGTCCACCCGCAAGGAGGTCGCCGAGCACCGCGCCCGCCGCCTGGCCGGGGCGCGCGTGATCGACGCCTGCTGCGGCATCGGCGGCGACCTCGTCGCACTGGCGCGCGCCGGCTGCACGGTGACCGCCGTGGACATCGACCCGCTGACCGTCGCCGTGGCCAGGGCGAACGCCGAGGCGCTCGGCGTCGCGGACCGGGTGAGCGTGGTCGAGGGCAACGCGGGGGCGGTGCGGCCCGAGGACCACGACGTGCTCTTCGCCGACCCGGCCCGGCGCACCGGGCGGGGGCGCACGTTCGACCCGCTGGCCTACTCGCCGCCGTGGCCGACGGTGCTCGACCTGGTGGCGCGGGCCCGTCGCGCCTGCGTCAAGGTCGCCCCTGGCATCCCCTACTCCTACCTGCCGGAGTCGGCGGAGACCGAGTGGGTCTCGTACAAGGGGGAGGTCAAGGAGGCGACCATCTGGACCGGCCCGGGCACCCGTGCCATGCGCCGCGCCACCCTGCTGCCCGGCGGCCACACCCTGTCCGCCACCGGCCCCGAGCGCCTCGCCCCGGTGGGCGCGCTGGGCCGTTACGTCTACGAGCCCGACGGGGCCGCCATCAGGGCGCACCTGGTGCGCGAGGTGGCCGCCCTGGTCGGCGGGCGGCTGCTCGACCAGCAGATCGCCTACATCGCGGCCGACGAGCCGATCGACACCCCGTGGGCCGCCCGTTACGCCGTGGACGAGGTGATGACGTTCTCGCTGAAGAAACTCCGGGCGGCGCTGCGTGAGCGACGGATCGGAAATGTCACCATCAAAAAGCGGGGCTCCGCTCTCGACATCGAACGGCTCCGGGCAGACCTGCGGCTCAATGGGGAAAAGTCAGCGGTAATCATCCTGACTCGCATCATGGAGCGCCCATATGCCTTCATCTGCGACACCTCCCCGGGTGCCTGACCACGGAAAACGCCCGATCTCCCGTCAACCACGATCTTTCCATTCGGCGCTTCCGGACCTTGATCGAGGGGCTAAGGTTGGCGGGCGGGAGTTCTCCCCCTGATGCGGTTGTCGCGTTCTCGCCATTTCATGTGCAAACCGGACCTATCCCACCGCTGCGCGGCATACCGCCGGCGAGCGAAGGAGCCTTTCGGTGGACAATTCCAACCACACGACCCTTCTCACGACAGGGGGCTACACGAACGTCTCCGAGAGGATGCGAGACCTGCTCAACCGCGCGTCACAGGACCACGTCTACGAGCAGCGCACGCAGGGAGCCGTCCTCGACGAGATCCGCCAGCGGCTCGAAGGCATGGAGTGGCTGCTGCGTGAGGTGCGCGAACGCGAGCTGGGCGGCCTCAGCGGCGCCCTGGAGTCGGTCAACGGGCGGCTGGAGGACATCTCCGCCAAGCCCCCGATGTGGGCGGAAGGGCTGGCACAGCACGTCGAGGCCGTACGCGACCACGTCGACGCCGTCGGCGACCGGCTGGGCCACGTGGACGCGCGCGTCGCCCCGGTGTCCGAGCTGCCGGGCCTCTGGGCCGACCTCGGCACCGTGGGCGACAGCGTCGACGAGGCGCTCAGGCGGCTGCAGGCCGTGCTGGAGACCACCGACGGCATCACCAAGGGGATGACCGACTTCGCCGACATGCTGGCCGGTCTGCACGCCGGCATGGAGGCCGCCGCCGGCCGTTTCACCAGGCTCGACAGGTCGGTGGCCGAGCTGAGCTCCCGTACCGACCGGGTGGAGGCGGTCGTCGGCGAGCTGTCCGAGGGCGTCAACGACCGGCTGGCCGGCACCGCCGAGCGGCTCTCCGGCCAGGTCGAGGCCGTCGAGCAGCGTCTCGGCGCGCGCCTCGACGACGGCGCGGCCCGGCTGGAGGAGACCGGCCGCAACCTCTCGGCGCGGCTCGACGAGACCGACCGCAACCTGTCCGCGCGGCTCGACGAGACCGGCCGTGTCCTCACCGCCCGGCTCGACGAGACCGACCAGCGCCTCACCGGCAAGCTCTACGAGACCGCCGCCGACGTCGAGGAGACCGGCAGGCGGCTCACCGCCCGCCTGGAGGAGACCGACGCGCGGGTCACCGCCCGCCTGCGGGAGACCGACGAACGCCTCGACGGCCACCTCGCCGCGATCGAGCAGCGCCTCACGACCCGCCTCGACGAGACCGACCAGCACCTCGCCGTACAACTCGGGGAGAGCGAGCAGCGCCTCGCCGTGCAGCTCGCCGAGAGCGAGCAGCGCCTGGCCGCCCGCCTCGAAGCCGTGGACGTCCGGCTCGAAGGCGTGGACGTCCGGCTCGACCGGGTCGAGGGCCGGCTGGTCGGCCTGGACACCCGGCTCACCGGGTTCGACGCGCGGCTGGAGTCGGCCGAGGAGTGCATGGCCGACATCGACACCCGCCTCGACGGCCTCGACGGCCGCATGAGCGGCGTCGACAAGCGGCTCACCCACATGGACGGCCAGCTCGGCGCGCTCGACAAGCGCCTCGGCACGGTGGACGGCCACCTGGGCCGGCACGACGACCGCTTCGACGCGCTCGACACCCGCATCGACGGCCGCTTCACCGCCCTCGACGAGCGGGTCGCTGCCGCCGACCAGCGCATCGGCGAGACCGCCAACCGTAGCGAGGGCCGCTTCAACAAGCTCGACACCCAGTTCGACGCGCTCGACGAGCGGCTGGGGGAGGCCGAGGAGCACCTGAGCGGCCGCTTCGACGGGTTCGACACGCGCTTCAACGGGTTCGACGCCCACCTCACCGGGCTGACCGCCCGCGCCGAGCAGGCCGGCGAGCACCTCGACGCCATCGACGGCCGCATCGACGCGGTCGGCCGCCGGGTGGACGGGCTGCCCGCGTCCCTGGGGCTGCCGGAGCTGCTCGGCTCGCAGGCCGGCGAGCAGACCGAACGCCTGACGGCCGCCGCCGACGCGCTGACCGAGCTGGTGGGCTCGCGGCCCGACCGGGACGAGCTGGCCCGCACGGTCACCGGCATCGTCGAGCCGGTCGGCGCCGACCTCACCAGGCGCCTGGGCGCGCTGGAGGAGACCATGCTGGCCCTGGCCGAGGCCCTCCTCCGCCCCACCCGTACCAAGGACTGACCCCGCCCCCTCGTGCCGGAAGAGAAGGTCCCTCCGGCAGAAGGGGGCCTCTCAGGGGGCGAGCCCTCACCGCGGGAATGCCCTCCGCAGAAGGGCTGGGATCAGACGTGGACGGTGGTGATCGGCAGGGACGAGTCGGCCGGGATCTGCAGGCTGGACGGCGCGACCCCGGCCGCGATCAGGTCGGAGCCCAGCGCGGCCACCATCGCCCCGTTGTCGGTGCAGAGCCCCGGCCGCGGCACCCGCAGCCGCACCCCGGCGGCGTCGCAGCGCTCCTGGGCCAGCGCCCGCAGCCGCGAGTTGGCCGCCACGCCACCGCCGATGAGCAGGTCGGACACCCCGTACTTGCGGCACGCCTGCAGCGCCTTGCGGGTCAGCACGTCGACCACGGCCTCCTGGAAGGAGGCGGCCACGTCGGGCACGTGCACGCTCTGCCCCGCCGCCTCGCGCGACTCCACCCACCGCGCCACGGCGGTCTTGAGCCCGGAGAAGGAGAAGTCGAGCGTGCCGTCGTCGATCTTGCCGCGCGGGAACGCGACGGCGCTGCCGGAGCCGTCGCGGGCGGCCCGGTCGATGTGCGGCCCGCCGGGGAACGGCAGCCCCAGCACCCGCGCCACCTTGTCGAACGCCTCGCCCGCCGCGTCGTCGACGGTCGAGCCGAGCGAGATGACGTCGCCGGTCACGTCGGGCACGAGCAGCAGCGAGGAGTGCCCGCCGGAGACCAGCAGGGCGATGCACGGCTTGGGCAGCGGCCCGTGCTCCAGCTCGTCCACGGCCACGTGCGCGGCCAGGTGGTTGACGCCGTAGAGCGGGACGCCGAGCCCGAGCGCGTACGACTTGGCCGCCGCCACGCCGACCAGCAGCGCCCCCGCGAGTCCTGGCCCGGCGGTGACGGCCACGGCGTCGATGTCGGTGAAGCGCAGCCCGGCCGCGGCCAGCGCCGCCTCCACGGTGGGCGTCATGGCCTCCAGATGGGCGCGCGAGGCGACCTCGGGCACCACGCCGCCGAACCTGGCGTGCTCGTCCATGCTGGAGGCGATGGTGTTGGCCAGCAGCGTGTGGCCGCGCACGATGCCGATGCCGGTCTCGTCACAGGACGTCTCGATGCCGAGCACCAGGGGTTCGTCAGCCATCCAGCTTCCTTCTCATCATGATCGCGTCGGTGCCGTCGTCGTAGTAGCGGCGGCGGGTGCCGATCTCCTCGAACTCGAAGCGCCGGTAGACCGACTGGGCGCGCGGGTTGTCGGCGCGGACCTCCAGGAACATCTCGCGCGCTCCCCTGCGCCGGGCCTCGGCCAGCAGCTCGGTCAGCAGGGCGCTGCCGATGCCGCGCCCCTGGTGCTTGTCGAGCACCGCGATGGTCTGCACGTCGGCCTGGTCGGAGGCGGCGGCGAGCCCGGCGTAGGCGACGATCTCGTCCTCGACCAGGGCCACCACGTAGTGGCGGGTGCGCGGCATGTCGTCCAGCTCGCCGCGCATCATGCCCTCGCTCCAGGCGTCGAGCGGGAACGTGGCCCGCTCGATCGCCATGACCGCGGGCAGGTCGGCGACGGTCATGGGCCGCAACGTCACCATGTCTGCCGCCTCACGCCGTCGCCCGCCCGCTCTCGCCGGGCGCGAGCACCTTCTTCGGGGCGCCGGGCACGACGGCGTCGGGGCGGCGCAGGTAGATCGGGCGCGCCGGGTCGAGCGGAGCGCCGGCGGCCAGCCGCTCGACGGCGAGGGCGGCCAGCGAGCCCGCGTACGGATAGGGGGGCGCCTCGTGGCCCTTGGCGTCCAGCACGCCGCGGTAGAGGTCGGCGCCTGCGCCGATGACCGGCAGCCCGTCGGCGGGGACGTCGGCGGGCCGGTCGACGGCCGGCCCGTCGAGACGGGTGCGCAGGTCGGCGTAGCGGGCCCAGAAGACCTCCTTGCGCCGCGCGTCGGTGGCGGCCAGGAACGGCTCGGTCAGGCCGCTGCCGTAGGCGAGCGCGTCGAGCGTGCAGACGCCGTAGGCGGGGACGCCGAGCGTGGTCGCGAGCCCCTGCGCGGTCATGAGCCCGACGCGCAGCCCGGTGTAGGGGCCGGGGCCGCTGCCGGCCACGACGGCGGTCACGTCGCGGAGCGTCGCGCGGGCCTCGGCCAGCACGAGCTCGATGGTGGGGGCGAGCAGTTCGCCGTGGCGCCGGGCGTCGATCGTCGTGTGCTCGGCGAGAACCCGCTCGCCGTCGTGGAGCGCGGCGGTGACGGCGGGTGTCGCGGTATCAAAGGCCAGGACCAGCACGACTGATTAGCCTACCGGCAGCGGACCGCGCACCCGCCCGTAACGCCGTAGGCCCCCGGCCCGTCATGCCGTCGGCCCCGCCGGTCACGCCCAGCCCGTACGCCGCCGCAGCCACTCCAGCGCGACCACGCCCTGCGCACGGCTCATACCCGGGAAGCGTAGACGATGACGTTGTCGAGGTACTCGCCACGCGCGCGGTCGAACGTGCCGCCGCAGGTGACCAGCCTCAGCCCGTCCTCCAGGTAGACCCGGCGGGTGGGGAAGCTGTCCTTGTGCACCTGCTCGATCGCGTCCACCTTGTACGTGACCGTCTTGCCGTCGCTGCGCCGCACCTTGACGGTCTGGCCCTTGCGCAGGTCCTTGAGCTTGTAGAACACGGCGGGGGCGGTCTTGGTGTCCACGTGGCCGATGATGACCGAGGCGCCCTTCTCGCCGGGCACGGCGCTGCCCTCGTACCAGCCGGCCGTCTTGGGCTTCTCGTACGGCGGCAGCTCGACGTCGCCGTTCTTGGCGAGGCCCAGCTTCATGAGCGGGGCCTCCAGGTCGAGTGAGGGGATGTCGAGGCTCTCGGGCACGACGTTCGCGGCGGGCGTGGTCGCCTGCTGCCCGACCTCCTTGCCGAAGGCGAACAGCACCAGCCCCGTGACGACCCCCGCGACGACGACCCGTCCAGGTCGCGCCATCGTCTACGCCTTGCGCCGCTTGACCGCCCAGCCGATGCCCGCGACGGCCGCGAGGCCGATCAGCACGCCCGCCGGGCCGAAGGGGATGGAGGAGTCGTCGTCCATGTCCTTGGCGTAGGTGCCGCCGCCGCCCGCGCGCGGCGCCCGGGTCGGCACGTGGGTGGGCAGCGCCTCGCCGGCGACGACGCGCAGCCGCGCGCTGCCGGCGTCGTTGGTGCCGTCGCACTTGACGCTGACGGTGTAGGTGCCGCGCGGGACCGTTCCTGAGACCTGCGCGGAGCCGCGCACCCAGGGCGAGCCGGCCGCCGCGCGGGTGGGGGTCGGGGAGCTGGCCCCGGAGGGCACGGGGTTGAGCGTGGCGCCGCTGACGAAGGCACGGGACGTGGCGGTGCCGGTGTGCGCGGGGCCGCCGGTGGGGACGGGGCAGTTGGCGAGGATCCACACCGTGTTGGTCTGGCCCGCGGTGACCCGGTCGGGGTTGAGCTGCACCTGGATGCTGGGCCTGGTGCCGGTGGGCGCAGGGGTGCCCGTGGCGCTGGTTAACGGCGTGCCCGTCGCTGAGGCCGTCGGGGTTGCCGTGGGTTCGGTCTCGGCCGAGGCTGTGCAGCCGGTCAGACCTACGATGACGAGAGCTCCCGCGTACGTGACACGCCTGACCCTGAGCACCGGCCGCACCCCACTTTGCCGTCTTGCCACCAGCATCCACCCGAATCGTGGATGTCGCCCTCCCTGATACCCAGAAATTCTGGGCGAATCCCTGCCAACGATCATGTCTTCGGCCGGGTACGTCAAGGGTGCCAGCTTTGCCAGGACGTGACCGGGGTTTTAGCCTTCGAGCCGATCAACCGGCGTGTCGGCCCAGCGGGGCCCCACGGCGCGCACGGTGAGCAGGCGGGCCTCGTCGCCGGCCTCACGGTCGATGTGGATCTCCAGCCGGTCGTCGGCCAGGCCCTCGACCAGCCCTTCGCCCCACTCGACGACGGTGACGGACTCCTCCAGCGAGGCGTCGAGGTCGAGGTCGTCGACCTCCAGGTCGCCGCCCAGCCGGTAGGCGTCGGCGTGCACGAGCGCCGGCCCCTGGCCCAGCGAGGGGTGCACCCGGGCGATGACGAACGTGGGCGAGGTGATCGGGCCGCGTACTTTGAGCCCTTCTGCGATGCCCTGCACCAGCGTGGTCTTGCCGGCGCCGAGCGGGCCGGACAGCACGATCAGGTCGCCGGCCCGCAGCTGGGCGGCCAGGCGGGCGCCGAACGCGCGCATGGCCTCGGCGGTCGCGGCTCTCGTCGTCACAGCTCCACCCTCTTGGCCAGGTCGCGCAGCGCGTCGTTGACCACGCCCGGACGTTCGAGCTGGATCAGGTGCGAGGTGTCGGGCACCTCGGTGAGCACGGCCTTGGGCAGCGCGGCCGCCATGGCCCTGCTGTGCTCGGGCGGGGTGAGCCAGTCGTGGTCGCCCACCATGATCGCGGTGGGCACGGGGTCGAGCACGTCGAGCGCGGCCAGCTTGTCGTGGTTCATCAGGGCCGGGTAGAAGTCGGCGAAGACCTCGGTGGGCGTGGCCCTGATCATCGACTCGGCGAAGTCGACGACCGTGGGGCTGACGTTCCTGGAGTCGCCGAAGCCCATGTAGCGGGTGATGAGGAAGGCGATGTCGCTGCCGGCGTGGCGGGTGCGGTCGATGAACGCGCCGCGCTTGCCCAGCATGGACACCGTGCCGGGCGCCACCTTGTGGACGACCTTGGACAGCGCGGCGGGCAGGCCCAGCGTCAGCTCGGCCAGCTTGCCCGCGGAGGTCGCCAGCAGCGCCACGGCGCGGATCTTGTCGCCGAACAGCCCGGGGTGGCGGTCGGCCAGCGCCATGATCGTCATGCCGCCCATGGAGTGGCCGACCAGCACGCAGGGGCCGGGCACGAACTCCTCGATCACCTCGGCCAGGTCGTCGCCCAGCCGGTCGATCATGCTCTCGTCTGCCTGGGCGCGCTGCGAGCGGCCGTGGGAGCGCTGGTCCCACAGCACCAGCCGGTAGTTGTCCCGGAGGTCCTTGCGCTGGTAGTGCCAGGACTCCAGGCTGAGGCAGTAGCCGTGGCAGAACACGATGGTGAGCGGCGCGTCCTCGGGGCCGTCGAGCTCGACGTGCAGCGCGACGCCGTCGGAGGTGATGTGCGTGCGCTCCCTGCCCCGCAGCTCGCCGAACGGCTCGCTGGCCTCGGTGTCAGGGCGCAGCCTGATGCGGCCGACCGCGTAGCGCTTGGCCATGGCCGCCGCCGCGACCCCGGCGGACGCCGCGCCGACGAGCGCGCCGGCGATCCCGACCCTGCGGCGCCGTGTTGTCGTCGTCATCTCCCCGATCCTTCTCCCGCTCAAGCGCCCGTGCTCGTGTGGACCCGCGGCACCCGCGAGCCGATCCTGGTCACGATCTCATGCGTGATCGTGCCGAGGCTATCGGCCCACTCCTGAGCGGTCGGCTCGCCCCCGTCGCCCGGGCCGAACAGCACCACCTCGTCGCCCGCGGCGAGCAGGTCGTCACCTAGGTCGATCATGAACTGGTCCATGCACACGCGGCCGGCGACCCGCCTTCGCCGCCCGCCCGCGAGCACCTCCGCCCTTCCCGTGGCGTGCCGGAGTATGCCGTCGGCGTAGCCGAGAGGGACGAGGGCCAGGTGGGTCTCGCGCTCGGTGGTGTAGAGGTGGCCGTAGGAGACCCCGGAGTCCTGCGGGACCCGCTTGACGAGCGCGGCCTGCGCCACCAGGGTCATCGCCGGGCGCAGGCCGAAGCCGCCCTGCTCGGGGATCGGGCTGAGGCCGTACATCGCGATGCCCGGCCGGACGAGGTCGTAGCGGGCCTCGGGCAGCGTGAGCGCGGCGGCGGAGTTGGCGAGGTGCCTGATCACGTGCGAGCCGGCCGCGCCCGCCTGCTCGGCCAGCTTCAGCGCCGTGTGGTACGCCTCCAGCTGCTGCTGCACCGACGGATGGCCAGGGACGTCGGCGCAGGCGAAGTGCGACCACAGGCCGACGATCTCGACGACACCCTCGGCCGCCAGCTCCAGCGCCCTGGCCAGCAGCCCGGGCCAGGCGGCCAGCGGGGCGCCGCCCCTGCTCATGCCGGTGTCGGCCTCCAGGTGCAGCCGGGCGGTGCGGCCGGTGCGGCGCGCGGCCCCGGCGATCTCGTCGAGCAGCCGCGCGTCGGCGGCCGACAGCTCGACGTCGTGCGTCAGCGCCTCGTCGAGCGGCTCGCCGGGGGTGATGAGCCAGGCGAGGACCGGCGCGGTCACGCCGGCCGCGCGCAGCTCCAGCGCCTCCCTGACGAACGCCACGCCGAGCCGGCTCGCGCCGCCCTCCAGGGCCGCGCGCGAGCAGGGGACCAGCCCGTGCCCGTAGGCGTCGGCCTTGACGGCGCCCATCAGCTCGGCGCCCGTGCGCTCCTTGAGCAGGGCGACGTTGTGCCTGATGGCGGCCAGGTCGACACGCGCCTCCGCGGGCGTGGCCATCGAGGAGTACATCCTTCCAGTGTGGCAGCTCACGGGCGTGGTCGAGCGCGTTTTTTACCCTCAGGCGCCCCCGGCGGCCACCGCGCGGAAGGCGGCCGGCAGGGCGGTGGCGACGTCCGCGGCGGCCAGCGGAGCGCCGTCGGCGGCCAGCCGGCCGGCCAGCCCGTGCAGGTACGCCGCGCACGACCCCGCGTCGTACGCCCCGAGCCCCTGGGCCAGCAGCGCGCCCGCCACGCCGGACAGCACGTCGCCGGTGCCGCCGGTGGCCAGCCAGGAGGTGCCCGTCGGGTTGACCCTGACCGGTCTGGGCTCCTCGGCGACGACCGTGGTCGAGCCCTTGAGCAGCACGGTCACGCCCAGCTCGGCCGCCGCCGCGCGGGCGTGCTGCAGCCGCGCCGCCTCGATGTCCGCGCGCTCGGCCCTGATCAGCCTGGCCAGCTCGCCGGCGTGCGGGGTGATCAGCGTGGGCGCGGCGCGGCGCAGCAGCGAGCGGTCCCGCGCGACCACGGTCAGCCCGTCGGCGTCCACGAGCACCGGCAGGCCGGTGCCGAGCACCTGGGCGGCCAGCTCGTGCGCCCAGTCGCCGGTGCCGAGCCCCGGGCCGAGCACCCACGCCTGCACCCGGCCGACGTCCTTGATGGAGGGCCGGTCGAGCAGGGTGATCACGGCCTCCGGCCAGGCGGCGCGCACCTGCGCCACGGGCTCGGCCGGCCCGGCGTAGCGGACCATCCCGGCGCCGGCCCGCAGCGCCCCGCCCACCGCCAGCACGGCCGCGCCGGTGTAGAGGTCGCTGCCGGCCAGCACGCCGAGCACGCCCCTGCGGTACTTGTCGGACTCCTTGCCGGGGCGCGGCAGCAGGTCGTCCACGTCGCCGCCGGTGAGCGCGGCCACGTCGGGGTCGGGCAGGCAGGGGCCGAGCCCGATGTCCACCAGCTCGACCCGCCCGGCGTGCCCGGCCCCCGGGTCGACCAGCAGGCCGGTCTTGACCGCGCCCATGGTCACGGTCACCAGGGCGCGCACGGCGGCGCCCTGGACGCGGCCGGTGCTCGCGTCCACACCGCTCGGCACGTCCACGGCGACGACGGGGGCGCGGGCCGCGTTCGCCTCCTCGGCCAGCCCCGCGTACGGCTCCCGCAGCGCCCCCGACACGCCGATCCCGACCAGCCCGTCCATGATCAGGTCGGCCCGTGTCAGCGCGCCCGGCCCGGCGACCCGCCCACCGGCCCGCAGCAGCGCGGCGAGCCCCGCCTCGTGCGCCCTCGACCCGGCGAGGATCGCCTCCACCCGCGCCCCGCGCCGCGCCAGCCGCTCGCCCGCGTAGAGCGCGTCGCCGCCGTTGTCGCCGCTGCCCACGAGCAGCACGACGCGGCTGCCGTAGACGCGGCCGAGCAGCCCCGCGCAGGCGGCGGCGAGCCCGGCGGCGGCCCGCTGCATGAGCGTGCCCGGCGGCAGCCCGGCCATGAGGACGTGCTCGGCGGCCCGGATCTGGTCGGCGGTGTAGGCGGTGCGCATGATCCGAAGCTATCCCGCGCGCTATCCCTCGGCGATCACGTAGGCCACGGCCACGCCCGCGTCGTGGCTGAGCGAGACGTGCCAGCGCTTGACCCCCAGCTCGTACGCCACCTCGGCCACCCGCCCGCTCACCCGCAGCTCGGGCCTGCCCAGCTCGCCGCGGCAGACCTCGGCCTCCCGGTGCCCCAGCCCCCGGGGCGCGCCCAGCGCCTTGGCCACGGCCTCCTTGGCGGCGAACCTGGCGGCCAGCGACTGCGCGGGCAGTGACCGCTCGTCCTCGGTGAACAGCCGCTCGCGCAGGCTCGGGGTGCGTTCGAGCGACTGCTCGAAGCGGGCGATGTCCACCACGTCCACGCCGATGCCCAGGATCATGCCCTCCATTAGAACAGGCCGCGCTCCCAGGGGCCCCAGATGGCGAACGACCTGCCCTGCCTGGCCTGCACGTTGACGTAGAGGGTGTGACCGCCCGGCCCGAAGGTGCTGCCCGCGAACTCGGCGCCGGGGTCGCCGGCGATCGGCGCGAGCCGGCAGAAGTCGAACAGCTGCCCGGCCTTGGTGAGCCCGCGCAGGTAGTTGTCGCCGTCGCCGTCCTCGCACAGCACGAGCGTGCCGCGCCTGCTCACCGTGATGTTGTCGGGCAGGTCGAGGACGGACGCCCGCGGCGACTCGTAGACCAGCCTGAGCGTGCCGCTCCAGGTCTCGTACGCCCACACCTGGCCGCGGCCCTTGCCGAAGCCGTCGGGCATGGGGTCGGCCGGCGAGGTGTCGCCGCCCTGGGTGGAGACGAAGTAGACCACGCCCTGGTGATAGACCGCGCCCTCCAGCCGGGCGAAGATCGCCGCGCCCTTGGCCCGTCCCTGGCGGCTGACGGCCTGCACCGCCTCGCTGTAGGCGGGCCGGCCGCGGAAGTCGGGGTCGGGGTCGTCGATGTCCACCCACGTGGTGGCGTACGCGGCCCCCGGCCGCTGCCCCAGGGACAGGTCCGCGCGCTCGGCGTCGGCGACGGCGAGCATCTGCAGCCGCCCGCCGTCGAGCAGCTTGCCGGCCAGCACCGGGTGCTTGGGCGGCAGGTAGCGGTAGAACCCGGACGGATGGGCGAAGTCGTCCTCGGTGAGGTAGAGGGCGCCGGAGGAGGGGTCGAAGGCGGCCGACTCGTGCGCGAACCGGCCCGCCGCCCTGATGGGCCTGGCCGTGGCGGCGCGGTCGAGCGGCACCTCGAAGATGTAGCCGTGCTTCTGGGTGAGCCTGGCGTTGCCCTCGCCGCCGGGCGCGTCGGCCACGTCGGGGCCGTTGACGGTCTCCTCGCAGCTCACCCAGGCCCGCCAGGCCATGGGGCCGCCCGAGCAGTTGAGCATGGTGCCGGTGAGCGACGGCGTGGCCCTGATGACCTCGCCCTGCCGGGTGACCCGGAGGGTCGAGGTGCCGCCCCCGGCCATCGGGTCGTAGGCGCGCTCGCGGTCGCCGAACGCGCCGACCGCCCCGCCGACCTCGTGGTTGCGTACGAGGATCGCGCTGTCTCGGGGCCCGGAGAAGGCGGCCATGCCGTCGTGCCTGCCGGGCACCTCGCTGCCGTCGCTGAACTTCTCGCCCGCGGCGCTGAAGGAGCGGTAGCGGAAGCCCTCGGGCAGGTGCAGGCGCACCTTGCCGTCCCGCAGGTCGCGGGCGGGGCGCAGCGGGCCGTAGCCGCTGGGGGCGGCCTGGGCGCCGCCCTGCCGTCCCGCGCAGGCGACCCCGGCGAACGGCCCGGCGACGCCGGCGGCGGTCATGGCGGTGAGGAAGCGACGACGGTCCACGCGACGAGAGGGTAGCCGCCTCTCAACCCTTGCATAACGATTTCGCCGGATCGATCATCGTTCCCCGAACTGGCTCTCGATAATCCCCATGTTTTGTCCACAGGCTGTGGACACAGAACCAGGGGCCGCCCATGATCCCCTTTGTGGCGCATCGCTACGCTGCCTAGGTGAACAACGGCTACGTGGAACTGAGCAGGGAGCGGTGGAGCGAGCTCCGCAAGAACACGCCCTTGACTCTCACCGCCGAAGAGCTGGAAGAGCTGCGCGGTCTGGACGACCCCATCGACCTGACCGAGGTCACGGACATCTATCTTCCACTGACCCGGCTGCTCAACCTGCACTTCACCGGATCCAAGCAACGCAGCAGCGTGCTGAGCGCGTTCCTCGGCCATCCCGAGGAACGGGTGCCGTACATCCTGGGGATCGCCGGGAGCGTCGCGGTGGGCAAGTCCACCACGGCGCGGCTGCTGCACACCCTGCTGGCCCGCTGGCCCGAGCATCCGCACGTGGAGCTGATCACCACCGACAGCTTCCTCCACCCCAACGCGGTGCTGGAGGCCAAGGGGATCATGCACCGCAAGGGGTTCCCGGAGAGCTATGACCGGCGGGCGCTGGTCAGGTTCGTGGCGGAGGTCAAGGCTGGGGCGGCCGAGGTGCGGGCGCCCGTCTACAGCCACCTGGAGTACGACATCGTCCCCGGCGCGGTCCAGACCGTGAAGAGCCCCGACATCCTCATCATCGAAGGACTCAACGTCCTGCAGCCCGCCCCGCCCACCTCCCTCGCCGTCAACGACTACTTCGACTTCTCCATCTACGTCGACGCCAAGGTGGAGTCCATCCGCACCTGGTACGTCGAACGCTTCCACAAGCTGCGCCGCACCGCCTTCGAGGACCCGAAGTCGTACTTCCGGCACATCGCCGAGCTCTCCCCCGACGAGGCCACCGCCTTCGCCGTGAACGTCTGGCGCGACATCAACGAGCGCAACCTGGTCGAGAACATCGCCCCCACCCGGGGCCGGGCCGACCTCGTGCTCAAGAAGGGGGCCGACCACGCGGTCAGGCGGGTACGGCTTCGCCGGACCTGAACGTCACCTCCTCGAACAGGTAGAGGGCGAACCTGCCCCCGCACTCCTGGTCGTCGAGATCGGCGAACCAGCACTCTTCGCCGTGTTCGTGGCATCTGTACCGGATCATGCCAGGGAGCTTCCGGCATCCGTATCAAAACCTCGTCAACGTCCGATCGACGGCGCGATAGCCCCCAATCGATCACAATGGGCTCGTGCTGCATCTGCGACTGATCAGCCCGGCCGCCCGCACCGACGAGGTGATGGCGGTGCTGGAGGACTGCCCCGGCGTCACCAACGTCGTCGTCCTGGCCGGCGCGGGCCGCGTCCCCCGAGGTGACGTCATCCTCTGCGACGCGGCCCGCGAGTCCGCCAACGAGGTGATCGGCCGGCTCGGCTGGCTCAAGGACGAGGGCTCGATCGCGGCCGAGCGGGTCGACCTGTCGCTGTCCAAGGTCGCCGACGACGCGGTCGAGGAGGCGCCCGGCGACCCCGACGACGCGGTGATCTGGGAGGAGCTGGCGCAGCGGGTGTCGGCCGACTCCCGCGTCACGTGGGCGTACCTCACCTTCTTCGTCATCGCCACCATGCTGTCGGGCATCGGCGTGCTCCAGAACTCGCCGATCCTCATGGTCGGCGCGATGGTGCTCGGGCCCGAGTTCGGCGCGATCGCCGCCATCTGCTTCGGCCTGCTCAACCGGCACGGGCACCTCATCGTCACGTCCCTGCGCACGCTGGTCACCGGCTTCCTGGTGGGCATCGTCGTCACCTTCGCCTGCGCGCTGGCCGCCTACCTGCTCGGCTGGATCGACGACGGCAACCTGCGGAGCAACGCCGAGGTGCAGTTCATCGTCAAGCCCGACCGGTGGTCGCTGATCGTGGCGCTGCTGGCGGGCGCGGCCGGGGTGCTGTCGATCACGGCGGGCAAGTCCTCGGCCCTGATCGGCGTGTTCATCTCGGTCACCACGGTCCCCGCGGCCGGCTACGCGGCCGTGGCCCTGGCGCTGGCCGACTGGAAGGAGGTCGCGGGCTCGGTGTCCCAGCTCGCGGTCAACATCCTCGGGATGGTCATCGCAGGCACCGTCACCCTGCAGATCCAGCGCAGATTCTGGCCTCAAGTAGGACGACGTTCATCCGTATGACCGAGGCCACGGCACGGGCCCCCCAGGTAGGGTCCGGCTCATGCACATCCTCGCCACCGAGGGGCTGACCAAACGTTTCCCCACCGTCACCGCGGTCGACCAGCTCACGGTCACCGTCGGGCCCGGCGTCACCGGGCTGGTGGGCGCCAACGGCGCGGGCAAGTCGACGCTGATCAAGATCCTGCTCGGCCTGCTGCCGCCCAGCGGCGGCACGGCCCGCGTACTCGACCTGGACGTCACCTCCCAGGGCGCCGGGATCCGCAGGCTCGTCGGTTACATGCCCGAGCACGAGTGCCTGCCCCCTGACGTCTCCGCCACCGAGCTGGTGGTCCACCTCGCCCAGATGTCCGGGCTGCCGCGCACGGCGGCCCGCGAACGCGCCGCCGACGTGCTGCGCCACGTCGGCCTCGCCGAAGAGCGCTACCGCCCGATCGGCGGCTACTCCACCGGCATGAAGCAGCGGGTCAAGCTGGCCCAGGCGCTCGTCCACGACCCCAAGGTGGTCTTCCTGGACGAGCCCACCAACGGTCTCGACCCGCGGGGCCGCGACGAGATGCTGACGCTCGTCCGGCGCATCGGCACCGAGTTCGGCATCAGCGTGGTCGTCACCTCCCACCTGCTGGGCGAGCTGGAGCGCATCTGCGACCACGTCGTGGTCATCGACGCGGGCCGGCTGCTGCGCTCGTCGGCCATCGGCGAGTTCACCCAGAGCACGCAGACCGTCACCGTCGAGGTCGACGAGGGCATGGAGGCGCTGGCCGCCCGCCTGTCCGAGTCCGGGCACACCGTCTCGCCGCAGGGGCGGCTGCTGGTGGTGCAGGTGCGGGGGCCGGAGACGTACGACGCCGTCCGCGACGCCGCCGCCGACCTCGACCTGTGCCTGATCCGGCTGGAGCAGGGCCGCCACCGCATCGAGGACGTCTTCAGGGAGGAGGTGGCGCATGTCTGAGATCTACGACATCGGCTACCGCCACTACGACGGGCCCAGGCTCGGCCGCGCCCACTCGTTCCGCGCGCTGGCCGTGCACAGCCTGCGCGGGATCTTCGGCATCGGCCGCCCGGCGCGCAGCAAGATCGTGCCGTTCGCGCTCGTCGCCATCATGCTGATGCCCGCCGTGGTGAGCATCGCCCTCATGGCCCTGATCAAGGAGCGCGGCATCGCCTACAGCGGGTTCGCGGTGATCATGCAGGCGGTGGTGGCGATCTTCCTGGCCTCGCAGTCGCCCACCGTGGTCGCCCCCGACCTGCGCCACCGCGTGCTCCCGCTCTACCTGTCGCGGCCGGTCTCGGTCGCCGACTACGTGGGGGCCAAGATCGCCGCCATGACCGTGGCCGTGTTCCTGCTCGTCGCGGTGCCGCTCACCCTCATCTACGTGGGCGAGGTGGTCGTGGACCTGCCCGGCGACCCGGCCACCGGCGAGTACGCGGGCTCGATGCTCATGGCGCTCGCGCTGGCGCTGCTGCTGGCGGCGTTCGGGCTGGCGCTGGCCTCGTTCACGCCGCGGCGCGGGCTCGGCGTGGCCTCGGTGATGGTCGTCTACCTGCTCTCGTCCGCGTCCGTGCCCATCGTCTACGGCACCCTCTACTCGACCGGCAACGAGGCCGCGGCCTCCTGGGCGTGGCTGCTCAACCCGTTCTGGCTGGTGGACTCCGTACAGTCCTGGTTGTTCGGCACCCCGCCGCACTCCATCGAGGGCGCCGCCTACCCCAGCGGCCCCGTCTCGCTGGCGGTTCTCGTGCTGCTGATCGCGATCGGCCTCGGCGCGCTCGCGCTGCGCTACCGGAAGGCGGCCGCCCGATGAAGATCGAGCTCTCCCAGGTGTCCCGCTGGTACGGCAACGTCGTCGCCGTCAACGACGTGACGATGACCATCGGCCCCGGCGTCACCGGCCTGCTCGGCCCCAACGGCGCGGGCAAGTCGACGCTCCTGCACATGATGGCGGGCTTCCTGGCCCCGTCGGGCGGCACGGTCACGCTCAACGGCGACCGCGTCTGGAAGAACCACCACATCTACCGAAATATCGGTCTGGTCCCCGAACGGGAGGGCGTCTACGGCTTCCTCACCGGCTGGCAGTTCGTCCTGTCCGCCGCCCGCCTCCACGGCCTCGCCGACCCCGAGCAGGCCGCCCGCAAGGCCCTCGCCACGGTCGAGATGGAGGAGCCGAAGGACCGGCGGGTGGAGACGTACTCGAAGGGCATGCGCCAGCGCGTCAAAGTCGCCGCCGCGCTCGTCCACGACCCGCCCGTGCTGCTGCTGGACGAGCCGTTCAACGGCATGGACCCGCGCCAGCGCCTGCACCTCATGGACCTGATCAGGGCCATGGGCACGGCAGGCAAGACCATCCTGTTCAGCTCGCACATCCTGGAGGAGGTCGAGCGCGTCGCCCAGCACATCGAGGTGCTGGTCGCCGGCCGGCACGCCGCCTCCGGCGACTTCCGCGACATCCGCCGGCTCATGACCGACCGCCCCCACCTGTTCATGATCCGCTCCAGCGACGACAGGAAACTCGCCGCCGCCCTCATCCGCGACCCCTCGGCCGGCGGCATCACGCTGCGTCCCGACGGCCTGGAGGTCCAGGCGACCGAGTTCCGGCGCTTCGCCCGCCTGCTGCCCAAGCTCGCCCAGGCCGAGGGCGTCCGCCTGCACCAGGTCTCCCCCGCCGACGAGGACCTGGAGAGCGTCTTCTCCTACCTGATCAACAGGAGCACCGGATGAACACCGTCGTCGCGGCCATCACCTACCGCGCCCTGCTCGGGCGGCGGCGGATCGTGCTGCTCCTGCTGCTGCCCCTCGCCCTGATCGCGCTCGCCGTGCTGTTCAAGCTGGTCGGCGAGGACGACCAGCGCACCACCGTCCTGCTGCTGCAGAGCTTCGCGCTCAGCACCATGCTGCCGCTGCTCGGCCTGATCGCCGGCACCGGCGTCATCGCCCCCGAGATCGACGACGGCACGATCATCCACCTGATGTCCAAGCCGATCTCCCGGCCGGTCATCATCCGGACGAAGTTCGTCGTGGCCGTCTCGCTGCTCGCCCTGTTCGCGGCGGTGCCGACGTACGTCGCCGGCTGGCTCCTCGTCGCGAACGAGGCCGGCATCGCGGCCGGGTT
This sequence comes from Nonomuraea coxensis DSM 45129, assembly GCF_019397265.1. NCBI lineage: Bacteria > Bacillati > Actinomycetota > Actinomycetes > Streptosporangiales > Streptosporangiaceae > Nonomuraea > Nonomuraea coxensis. Next base: position 851,178 of record NZ_CP068985.1, on the reverse strand, counting down.
CGCCGTCGGCACCCTGGTGGCGGGCATCGCCTACGCGGCGCTCTTCCTGCTGCTCGGCGTCGTCACCCGGCACGCGGTCACGATCGGCGTCATCTACGCCCTGGTCTGGGAGAGCCTCGTGGGCAACCTCGTGCCGGGCGCCCGCCGGTTCTCCATCCAGGCCTGGGGCCAGTCCGTCGCCGGCCAGATCACCGACTCCCCGTTCTTCCGCACGGACGTCACGCTGGGCTTCGCCGTCCCCGCCCTGATCGTCGTCACGCTCGCCGGCGTCTTCTGGGCGGGCCGCCGCCTGCGCGTCTATTCGCTGACCGGCGACGAATAACCGCGGAACTCCTGGGCAGAGCGAAGGGTCCAGGGGTACGAGAAGGGCCCACGGGAACGCTCCCCGTGGGCCCTTCTTCTTCCGTTCTCAGTTGCCGCATGCCTTGCGGACCACGTCGGCGAGCCGGTTGGCCACCTGGGTGGCGTGCTCCTCCGACGCGGCCTCGACCATGACCCTGATCATCGGCTCGGTGCCGCTCGGCCGGATCAGCACCCGGCCGCTCTCCCCCAGCTCCGCCTCGGCCGCCCTCACGGCGGCCGTCAGCTCGTCGGCGCCGGCCTTGGCCTTGTCGACGTCCTTGACGTTGATGAGGATCTGCGGCAGCGGCGTCATCACCGCGGCCAGCTCCTTCAGCGGCACGCCCGCCTTCGCCACCACGCCCAGCAGGTGGAGCGAGGTGAGCAGGCCGTCGCCGGTGGTGGCGTGGTCCAGCATGATGACGTGGCCCGACTGCTCGCCGCCGAGGTTGTAGCCGTCGGACTTCATGCGTTCGAGCACGTAGCGGTCGCCCACCGCGGTCTCCACCACGGAGATGCCCGCCTCGCGCATCGCCAGCTTGAAGCCCAGGTTGGACATCACGGTCGCGACCACGGTGTCCTTGGCCAGCAGGCCCTCGTCGTGCATGGCGCCGGCCAGGATCGCCATGATCCGGTCGCCGTCCACGATCTCGCCCGTGTGATCGACGGCGAGGCAGCGGTCGGCGTCGCCGTCGTAGGCCACGCCCAGGTCCGCGCCGCGCGAGACGACCACCTGGCGGATCCGGTCGAGATGGGTGGAGCCGTAGCCGTCGTTGATGTTGAGACCGTCGGGGCGCGCCCCGATGGCCTCGACACGGGCGCCGGCCCGCACCAGCGCCTCCGGAGCCACCATGTGGGCGGCGCCGTGGGCACAGTCGACGACCACGCTGAGCCCGTCGAGCGGGTGGTTCATCGTGGTCAGCACGTGCGAGATGTAGCGGTCGGCCTCACCGTAGGCGTCGCGCACCCGGCCCACGCCGGAGCCGACGGGGAAGCTCCACTCCTCGCCGAGCCGCCGGTCGATCTCGTCCTCGACCGCGTCGGACAGCTTGAAGCCACCGCGGGCCAGGAACTTGATGCCGTTGTCCGGCGCCGGGTTGTGCGAGGCCGACAACATGACGCCGAGGTCGGCGCCGAGCGCGGCCGTGAGGTGGGCGACGGCGGGCGTGGGCAGCACCCCGAGCCGCAGCACGTCCACCCCGGACGCCGCGAGGCCGGCGACCACGGCGGCCTCGAGGAACTCCCCCGAGGCGCGCGGGTCCCGGCCCACCACCGCCACCGGATGACGTCCGGTGGCGGCGAACGCGCCTGCATCGCCGAGGACGTGGGCAGCCGCCACGGACAGGTCCATGGCGAGCTGAGCCGTGAGGTCGCGGCCCGCGACCCCTCGTACCCCGTCGGTGCCGAAAAGGCGCGCCAATTTAGCGCTTGCTGTACTGCGGAGCCTTGCGGGCCTTCTTGAGGCCGTACTTCTTCCGCTCCGTGGCGCGGGCGTCACGGGTGAGGAAGCCGGCCTTCTTCAGCGGCGGGCGGTTGACCTCGACGTCCAGGATCGCCAGCGCGCGAGACAGGCCCATGCGCAGCGCACCGGCCTGGCCGGTCACGCCGCCGCCGTCGATGCGGGCGATGACGTCGAACGCCTCCTCGGCGCCGAGCACCACGAAGGGCTCGTTGACGATCTGCTGGTGGACCTTGTTCGGGAAGTAGACGTCCAGCGAACGACCGTTGATCGTCCACTTGCCGGTGCCGGGGACGATGCGCACGCGGGCGATCGCCTCCTTCCGGCGGCCGGTGCCGTACGAGTTGCCCGTCGTGACGGGCTTACGCACAGGCGCGTCAGCGCTGGCGGTGGACTCGGTGGTGTACTCGGAAGGGAAGTCCTCGCCGGAGTAGTCCTCCAGCTCGGCCTCGACCGTCTCGACACCGGTGGGCTCAGCCACGGTTCTCCTCTAAATCTTTCGTACTACTACTGGGCGATCTGGGTGATCTGGAACGGCACGGGCTTCTGGGCCTGGTGCGGGTGCTCGGCACCCGCGTAGACCTTCAGCTTCTTGGCCATCTTCCGGCCGAGGGAGTTCTTCGGCAGCATGCCCTTGACGGCCTTCTCGACGGCCTTGTCGGGCCGCTTCTCCATGAGCTCGCCGTACGAGACGGAACGCAGACCGCCCGGGTAGCCCGAGTGGCGGTACGCCTTCTTCTGCTCAAGCTTGTTGCCGCTCAGCGCGATCTTGTCCGCGTTGATGACGATGACGAAGTCACCGGTGTCGACGTGGTTGGCGAAGATCGGCTTGTGCTTGCCGCGGAGCAGGGTCGCGACGTGGCTGGCCAGCCGGCCCAGCACGACATCGGTCGCGTCGATGACGTACCACTGACGCTGGACGTCGGCGGGCTTCGGTGAGTACGTGCGCACGGTCGTAGCCTTCTTTATGCTCGCGTCTTCGGCGCTGTCGGATGCGACAGCCACATTGGTCGGTCGGTGCGGGCACACGGCAGCCCGGACCTTCCGTCTCCTCGCTACGGGAGATGACGCCGGACGCGCCGCGCATTGGTCACGCTGGACCTATGCACACAACGAACGATTAGGTTACCCGCCCACCTGTCTGCAGGTCAAAAGACCGGTACCCGCGGAAGAGTCTACCCGACTCAGAACGGTTCGATTTCGTTCCCTGGAACCCCTTCTTTCCCATGACCTTTCATCCCTATCGTTGTTTGCGGTATGTGGCAGACCTCTCACACCCGGCCATCCCAGCGGGGCGCTCGGCGCCGGAGCCATCTGGGAGTGTTGACCTGCCTCATGCTCGCCGTGCTGTTCACCGGCGTGTTGATCGGCCGATTGACGGACGACCCCGAGCCCGACGCCCGGATCTACCTCAACGGCACCGCCCCGCCCGCCGCCGCCACGGCCAACCCCGCGCCGACCCTGCAGAAGAAGGCGTACCAGCAGCTTGAGAGCATCCCGCGCGAGGTCACGACCAACCGGCTGCCCGGCGGCGCGACCCCCAGGCCCAGCGCCTCGCGCCCGGACGGCCAGATCCCCGGCTCCTTCGACGACCAGGGCGACCCCACCCAGGTGCTCGGCGGCGACCAGGGCACCGAGGTGGCGCTGATCCCCGGCCTTGCGGGCCGGGTCGTCACGCTCACGAACGCGGCCAGGGCCCGGCGGGGCTGCGGGCCGCTGCGGGTGGACTCCCGGCTGACCCGCTCGGCGCGTACGCACGCGCTGGAGATGGCCCGCACCGGCCGGCTCACCCACAACTCCCCGGGCGGCGACTCCCCGTGGGACCGCATGGAGCGCGCCGGCTACCGCTACGGCGCCGCCGAGAACATCGGCGCCGGCTACGGCACGGCCGAGGAGGCGGTGCGCGGCTGGCTCGACAGCGCCGACCACCGCAGGAACATCCTCGACTGCCGGCTGAGGGCCATCGGCGTCGGCGTCGCCTCCGGCCCCGACGGCCCTTGGTGGACCCAGGACTTCGGAACTCAGTGAGCCACGTCGCGGTAATGTCGCCGCATGGGTTTTCCCGAGCAGCCTGAGAACGCCCAGGAGCGTGCCCCCCGTCGTTCGCGCCGCGCCCGCCCCTTCGAGGACGCCGCCCCCGCTCCGCAGCCGGCCCCCGGCGCGGAGCCTCCCGGCGAGCCCGCTCCTGGCGCCGCGACGCAGGTCAACAGCAGGATCGGCTGGAGCCCCTACGACGAGGGGCCGCGTTCGCGCGCGCCGCTGTGGTTCGCGATCGGCGGCGTGGCGCTGCTCGGCGCGCTCGGCGGCGCCATCGCCCTGATGTGGAACGCGGGCGGCCCCACCAGCGCCGAGACCGCCGAGCCGCAGCGCACCTCGGCCCCGCTGCCGTCCGTGCCGCCCGGCAAGTACGGCTACGCCGAGAACCGCTCCACCGACCCCGACCCGATCTCGGTCAAGGAGGTCTTCGGCAAGAAGCGGAAGTTCACCACGTCCGGCCGCGGCTACGAGATGACGATCACCAGCAAGGACAAGAAGTGCACCGACGGCGCGCTCGGCGACAAGCTCCAGAAGGCGCTCAAGGCCGCCAAGTGCACGCAGCTCGTCCGGGCGAGCTTCCGCGACAAGGCGGGCACGGTGATCGGCACGGTCGGCCTGGCCAACCTCTCGACCGGCAAGAACGCCGGCAAGGTGGCCAAGGTCGGCGACGAGCAGAACTACGTGAAGCCGCTGACCGGTAAGGACAGTGTCACCAAGTTTCTAGGATCGGGCAGCGGCGGCGCGCGGATCTGGACCCACGGCCACTACGCGGTCCTCGTCTGGTTCCAGAACAAGGACGGCACCAAGCCCGATTCCAAGGGACAAAAGCGCATTTCGCAGGCGATTGACGACATCACGAAGGCGACGGTCTTCAAAGCTCTGGACAACCGGACGCTGACCGGCAGCCCGCTGACGTAATCCGTCTTCGACCGCCTCAACCCGCCCAAACAGGTCGCCCGATCCCTCTGGGAACGCCCATACCGACGTAACGATCTCGCCTCTCTCGCTAGGCTCCCCCTATGCGTGGTCAGGAACCCGGGTCTGAAGGCGATCGCAAGGGCACCGGCAACACCGCCCGGCCTGCGACGCCGCCGCCTAGCTTCGGCCAGACCAACGGGCGAGCCGTACCGCCGGCCTTCGCCTCCCCAGAGGAGCCGACCGGCGACGAGACCGTGTCCGTCGTCCCCCCGATCCTCGGATCCGCGCCTGGCGACCCGCCGGCGGATTCAGGGGGCCCCGTACAGCCGTGGGAGGTGCCGGGGGGCGCCGGCACACCGTACGACTGGTACGCCGACCACGCCGACACCACATCCCCACCCCACACCCCCCGCCACCCCGCACCCCCCACCCCAGGCCCCACCCAGCCGGGCCACGCCATCCCCCAGCCCGGCCACGCCGCCCCCCAGCCCGGCCCCGCTCAGCAGCCCGGTCCCGCTCAGCCCGGCCCCGCCGCCGACCTCCCCGTCCAGCCGCACTCCGGCTACGGTCGCTCGGCCCACTCCGGCGCCAACCCGTACCCCGTCCCCTCCCAGGTCGCCGGCGCTGCTCCGCACCCGCCGACGGTGCCGTACCCGGCCCAGTCGCACGCCGCCCAGCAACCCAGTGGCCCGCAGCCCACCTACGGCCCCGGCATCTCACAGCCCATGAACGGGCCGCACGCCACTGAGCCCCCCAGCCCGTACGCGGGGCAGCAAGCCAGCGGCCCCCACGCCCTCCATCCGGAGCCCACGAGCGGGCCACACGCCACCCACCCGCCCGCGATGGAGCAGGCCCCCGGCTCGGGGACCGCCCACCCGCACATCAGCGGCCCGCAGCCCGTTCCTCCGCACGCCGCTTCCCCCTACCCCGCTCCCCCCTACCCCGCTTCCCCCTACCCCGCTTCTCCGGACGCCGCTTCTCCGGAGGCTGCCTCCCTGCAGGCCGATCCCCCTCAGGCCGCTGCGACGCAACCCCGGCAGCCGTCCGCCGAGACCCCGTGGGTGGGGCCGCTCCAGGCGGACCTCCAGGGCGTGATCGGCCATCTGCCCGCCGAGGGTGCGCCCTGGCCGCCCGCCGTCCCACCGTCCGCCGTCCCACCGCCCGCCGTCCCGCCGTCCACCGCCCCGCCGTTCGAAGGCCGTCCCGCGTCCCAGCAGCCGGCCGCGCAGGACCTCCCGTCCTGGCCCGTGGACCCGGTCGTGCCGGGTGCGCCCCCGTGGGAGCCGCCTCCCGCCTTCACCGCCGCGGCGGCGGGCATGCCCGTGTGGCCCGCACCGCTCTCGGACCCGCACCCCATGCCGCCGTGGCCCGCCGCCACCGGAGAGCTGGTGGCCGAGCCCGACGAGCCGCAGCCCTCCGTCCCAACCTCCGCCTCCGCCTCCGCTTTCGACGCCAACGCCACCGACCCGGAGGGCACCGTTCGCCCGCCCCACCATTCCGCCGCGCCCACGCCGGACCAGCCTCAGCCCGGCCACCCGCAGAACCCGAGCCACCCTCAGGGCGCAAGCCACCCTCAGGACCCGAGTCACCCTCAGGGCGCGAGCCGCGTACAAGGTCTGAGCGACCCGCAAGGGCCGAGCGGCCCGCATCCCGTCCAGCGCCCCGCCGGCCTCTCACAGCCCGCCCCCGGGCTCACTGCCTTCCCCGCCACCGGCCCAGGCGCTCCGGCCCCCAGCTCGGGCATCTCCACGCCCGGCCCGGCCGCCATGCCCGGCGCAGGCGTCCCGGTCCCGGGCCTGAACGCCGCCGCCCCCGGGCACCCCGCGTCACACCACGGCGACGACCCCAGGCAGGAGGGTGCGCCCACCGACCCGGACGCCACCCGTCCCGGTGCTGTCCCCGTTCCCCCGCAGGGCCCTCACCGGCACCCCTCGGACGACCCGCAACGGCAGAGCAGCAGCGGCAGCAGCGGCAGCGGCAGCGGCAGCGGCAGCGGCGGGCACATGATCCCCCTCTCCGCCCCCGTGGCCGAGACCGTGGACACCCTCCCCGCCCATCAGCCGCCGCCCGGGGACGCGACCGTGCCGTCCCAGGCGATCACCCCCTCCGAGGCGCCCACCCCGCCCCAGGGCACCGCACCGCCCGCGAACACCGACGACCAGCCCCCGGCCACCCCCTTCGACCCGAACGCCCCCACCCCGGTCCGCCCCCCGGAGCCCGGGGACGTCCCCGTCTGGCCGCCGCTCCCGCCGGGCGGCGGCAGCGGCGCGACGGCCCCGCAGAAGCTCCCCGACCTCCCCTTCTCCCGCGACACCTGGGGCCAGCGCCGGTCCACGAGCCTGGACCTGCCGACCCCGCCCCACGGTCTGGCCACGACCACGCCGGGCAAGGGCGCGGCGGGCGGCCCGGCGTTCCCGCCGGGGGCGTTCAAGCAGGCCCCGTTCCAGATCCCGCCGCCGCCCCCGCCCCCGTCCGGCGGAGGGAAGCGGGCGCTGCTGGTCACCCTGGGCGCCCTCGCCCTGGTGGGCGTCGCCACCGGCGGTTTCTTCGCCTATCAGGCGGTGAGCGACCCGGCCCCGACCACGGCCGCCGCCCGCACGGGCGCTCCGACCGACCAGGTCGGTCAGGGGCAGGGGCAGCCCCAGCAGACGGCCGTCACCACCGACGGCCCCGGCACGTCCGTCCTGGACTCGGAGCAGAGCGACCCGCAGAAGCTGTCGCTGTCCGAGGCGTTCCCGGAGAAGAAGGTGAGCGCGGCCGGCACGACGTTCAAGCGGGTCAAGGCCGGCATGGAGACGACCTGCGACAAGGCCGCCGCGGGCGCGTTCGCCGAGGCGCTGAAGGCGCAGGGCTGCACCCGCGTGCTCCGCGCCACCTACGTGGACAGCAAGAAGCGTTACGCGGTCACCACGGGCATCGCGGTCCTGCCGACCAAGGACGCCGCCACGGCCGTCGACCAGACGAAGGACCTCGCGAAGAACGTCTGGTTCCGCCCGCTTCCCGGCCCCAAGGGCTCCGGCGGCGACCGGGTGCAGATCGCCGGCGGGTACGCGGCCGGCCTCGTCTGGGGCCGCTACGTCGTCTTCAGCTACGCCACGTACGCCGACGGCCGCACCCCGACCGACAAGGAGAAGACGCTGCCGAAGGTCAGCGGCGCCTTCCGCGACCAGACCTCACTCGTCCTGGAGCGCCGCGTCACCGGCGGCTGAGTCCGCGTCGCCGGCGGCCGGCAGGGTGCGCACCCGCCGCGTGGCCGCCGCGCGCGCGGCGAGTTCCGCGTCCGGCGGGTAGCCCACCTCCTCCAGGCACAGCCCGTGGGCGGGGGCGACGTGCACGCCCGAGTCGCGTACGGCCCGGACGAGCACCTGTCCCGGCCACTCCACCGGCCGCCGCCCGTCGCCGGCCGACAGCAGCGACCCGACCAGCGCCCGCACCATCGAGTGGCAGAACGCGTCGGCGACGACGGTGGCCACGAGCACGCCGCCGGGCTCGCGCGCCCAGTCGAGCCGCCGCAGCTCGCGGATGGTCGTGGCGCCTTCGCGTCGCTTGCAGAAGGCCGCGAAGTCGTGCTCGCCGAGCAGCAGGGCCGCCGCGGCGTTGAGCGCGGCGAGGTCGAGAGGCCGGTTGTGCCAGACGATCTCGTGCCGCCGCAGCGGGTCCACGCCGCCCGCCGTGTCGCACACCCGGTACGCGTACCGCCGGAAGGTCGCCGAGAACCGGGCGTCAAAGCCCTCAGGAGCCACGCTGACGCGATGAACCCGTACGTCCAGGGGCAGAACCCCACCAAGCCGCCTCACGAGCGCAGCGAGCCGCTCCGCCTCGCCGAGCGGCCCCCTGTTGCCGTCCAGCTCGGCGAGGGCGTCGTCCGGCACGTCCAGATGGGCGACCTGGCCGCGCGCGTGCACCCCGGCGTCGGTCCGCCCCGCCACGGTCAGCGTGGCGGGCTCGCCGAGGCGCAGGATCCGGCCGAGCGCCTGTTCGAGCTCGCCCTGGACCGTACGCCGGCCGGGCTGCCTGGCCCAGCCGGAGAAGTCGCTCCCGTCGTACGCGAGGTCGAGGCGGAGCCGTACCACGTTGAACCCTCCCCTGAGAGAGCAAAGGGCCCGGCCCCCGTGGAGGGGTCCGGGCCCGATGCGGCCTGCCTGAAAGATCAGGCTTCGTCCTTCTTCTCCGCGTCGCCGGCGCCCTCGGCGGCCTGAGCCTCCGGAGCCTCGGCGGCCTCGGCCTTGGGCTCCTCGGCGTCGGCCTCGGCGGCCTCGGCCTTCGGGGCCTCCTCGGTCGCCGGAGCGGCGGCCGGGGCCTCGGTGCGGCGCGTGGTGACGGCGTTCAGCGGCTCGGTCACCAGCTCGATGATCGCCATGGGGGCGTTGTCGCCCTTACGCGGACCGATCTTGGTGATCCGGGTGTAGCCGCCCGGACGCTCGGCGAACGTCGTCGCGATCTCGGTGAAGAGGTGGTGAACGACGCCCTTGTCCCTGACGACGGTCAGGACCTGGCGACGGTTGTGGATGTCGCCCTTCTTCGCCTTGGTGATCAGGCGCTCCGCGACCGGACGCAGGCGCTTGGCCTTCGCGACCGTCGTGCGGATCTTGCCGTGCCGGAACAGGTCGGTCGCCAGGTTGGCCAGGATCAGCCGCTCGTGCGCCGGGCTGCCGCCAAGACGGGCACCCTTGGTGGGCTTGGGCATGGGATTCTCTCCTCGGAGTCAACCCGCCCCGGCCGTGCCAGGTACCGGAGTCGGGCCGCCAGGCCCCCTGATCGCCAGGGGGCCCGCGCTATCAGTGTGTGATCAGTACTGCTCGGTCTCGACGTACGCGCTGTCGTCGTCGTCGTAGCCGCCGCCGGCCACCGCGCTCGGGTCGAACCCGGGCGGGGAGTCCTTGAGCGACAGCGACATCTCGTGCAGCTTCTGCTTGACCTCTTCGATCGACTTGGCGCCGAAGTTCCTTATGTCGAGCAGGTCCTGCTCGCTCCGCGCGACGAGCTCGCCCACGGTGTGGATGCCCTCGCGCTTGAGGCAGTTGTACGAGCGGACGGTGAGGTTGAGCTCCTCGATCGGCAGCGCCAGGTCGGCCGCCAGGGCGGCGTCGGTGGGCGACGGGCCGATGTCGATGCCCTCGGCCTCGACGTTGAGCTCACGGGCCAGGCCGAAGAGCTCGACGAGGGTCTTGCCGGCGGAGGCCACCGCGTCGCGGGGCTTCATGGCGGGCTTGGTCTCGACGTCGAGGATGAGCCGGTCGAAGTCGGTCCGCTGCTCGACTCGGGTGGCCTCGACCTTGTAGGTGACCTTGAGCACCGGGGAGTAGATCGAGTCGATCGGGATGCGACCGATCTCCTGGCCCGGCTGCTTGTTCTGGGCGGCGGAGACGTAGCCGCGACCGCGCTCGACGGTCAGCTCCATCTCCAGCTTGGCCTTGCCGTTGAGCGTGGCGATCCGCAGCTCGGGGTTGTGCACCTCGACACCGGCCGGAGGCGCGATGTCGGCGGCGGTGACCTCGCCCGGGCCCTGCTTGCGGAGGTACATCACGACCGGCTCGTCGTGCTCCGAGGAGACGACCAGTTCCTTGAGGTTGAGGATGATGTCGGTGACGTCTTCCTTGACCCCGGGAACGGTCGAGAACTCGTGCAGCACGCCCTCGATGCGGATGCTCGTCACGGCCGCGCCCGGGATGGACGACAGCAGCGTACGACGCAGCGAGTTGCCGATGGTGTAACCGAAGCCCGGCTCCAGCGGCTCGATCACGAACCGGGACCGGGTGTCGTCGAGCGACTCTTCCAGGAGAGTCGGGCGCTGAGCGATCAGCATGGTCGGGTTCTCCCCTTTTTCGTGTGGCGCCCGCTATATGACGCCACTCCGATGAAAAGCGTAGCCGAGGTACGGCGAACCGCACCTCGGCCGAGGCTCACTTCGAGTAGTACTCGACGATGAGCTGCTCCTGGACCTGGGTGTCGATCTGCTGCCGGACGGGCAGCTGGTGCACCAGGACGCGGAGCTTGTCCGGCACGACGCCCAGCCAGGCCGGGATCGTGCGGTCGCCGGCCGTGGCCCGCGCGACCTCGTACGGCATGAGGTTGCGCTTGTTCTCGCGGACCTCGATGATGTCGTGCTCGCGGACCAGGTAGGACGGGATGTCGACCTTCTTGCCGTTCACCAGGATGTGCCCGTGACGGACCTGCTGGCGGGCGGCGTCGCGCGACTGGGCGAAACCGGCGCGGTAGACCACGTTGTCGAGGCGGCTCTCCAGGATCTGGAGCAGCACCTCACCGGTCTTGCCCGTCTTGCGGGAGGCTTCCTCGTAGTAGTTGTGGAACTGCTTCTCGAGGACGCCGTAGATGCGGCGGGTCTTCTGCTTCTCGCGAAGCTGAAGCTGGTACTCGGACTCCTTGGGACGTCCGCGGCCGTGCTCACCCGGCGGGTAAGGACGGATCTCGATGGGGCACTTGGCGGATTCGCACTTGCTGCCCTTGAGGAAGAGCTTGGTCTTCTCGCGGCGGCACAGCTTGCAGTCCGCGCCCGTGTAACGAGCCATGTGTCTCTAATCTCCTGCGCTATCTCAGACGCGGCGGCGCTTGGGCGGCCGGCAACCGTTGTGCGGAACCGGGGTGACGTCCTGGATCGAGCCCACCTCCAGGCCGGTGGCCTGCAGCGAGCGGATCGCGGTCTCACGGCCGGAGCCGGGACCCTTGACGAAGACGTCGACCTTGCGCATGCCGTGCTCCATGGCGCGGCGGGCGGCGTTCTCGGCGGCCATCTGGGCGGCGAACGGGGTGGACTTGCGGGAGCCCTTGAAACCCACGTGGCCGGCGCTGGCCCAGGAGATCACGTTCCCGTTGGGGTCGGTGATCGAGACGATCGTGTTGTTGAACGTGCTCTTGATGTGGGCGTGCCCGTGAGCGACGTTCTTCTTCTCCTTGCGGCGCACCTTCTTCGGCGCGCCCTGACGGCTCTTAGGAGGCATTGTTTGCCGTTACTCCTGAGGTCTTCGGTCCAGCGGCTGCGAGGACTACTTCTTACCGGGCTTCTTCTTGCCGGCGACGGTCTTCTTCTTGCCCTTGCGGGTGCGCGCGTTGGTCTGCGTGCGCTGACCGTGCACGGGCAGGCCCTTACGGTGCCGGATGCCCTGGTAGCAACCGATCTCGATCTTGCGACGGATGTCGGCCTGGACCTCGCGGCGCAGGTCACCCTCGATCTTGAAGTTCGCCTCGATGTAGTCACGCATCGGGACGAGCTCGGTGTCGCTGAGCTGGTGGACGCGAAGGTCCCCGCTGACACCGGTGGCCTCGAGGATCTCCTGGGCGCGAGTGCGGCCGATCCCGTAAATGTAGGTGAGAGCGATCTCCAGCCGCTTGTCGCGGGGGAGGTCGACGCCAACCAGGCGAGCCATGGTCGGGCATTCTCCTTTTCTGTGGCGGAGGTCTTGCGCCGCACTACCCCTCCCCATGCCCGGGGTGAGGGCCCCGGCCTCCGACCGGGGGTCTCCTGAGTGGTTCGACCGGCAGTCGCCTGCTCAGGTGTGAAACGCGCTTACTGACTGGAGGCTCCTCATGCGTCGAGCCCGCTCCCGCGATCGGGGCGGACTCGGAGAAGCCTTGCGGCGACTTAGCCCTGGCGCTGCTTGTGGCGCAGGTTGTCGCAGATCACCATGACGCGACCGTGCCGGCGGATCACCTTGCACTTGTCGCAGATCTTCTTGACGCTCGGCTTTACCTTCATTGTCCTTCGTTCCTCAGACGTCTTACTTGTATCGGTAGACGATCCGCCCACGACTGAGGTCGTAGGGGCTCAGCTCAACGACTACCCGGTCGTCCGGCAGAATCCGGATGTAGTGCATCCGCATCCGTCCGCTGATGTGGGCCAGGACCTTATGGCCGTTGTCGAGCTGCACCCGGAACATGGCGTTCGGGAGCGACTCGACCACAGTGCCCTCGATCTCGATGGCGCCGTCTTTCTTGGCCAAAGAATTCCTCGCGTTTCACTGATCGGTCGTCTGAGGCTCCGGTTCACTACGCAGCCGCGACCTTCACGCTTCGGAGAGAGCGGCGATCAGCGAGGACCGCCGACGCGTGACAAGTCATAGTGAGCCGACTAAGGAGTGTACGACACCTGAGCCAAAAACGCGAAACGCGTGCCAGGTGTCCTGACACAACCATGTAAGAGTGTACCGCACCCGTACACCGCGAAAGGCCCGCCAGAGGCGGGAGCCCGGCGGACCTTTGCGAGAAGGACGGTCAGTAGATGCGGTGCGTCGGACCGCAGTACTTCGTGGGGCCGCCCCAGCAGGTGTAGGTGTAGAGCTTCTTGATGCCCGGCTGTGACCAGGTCTCGTGGTGGGAGCCGTTCCAGCCGCGGTAGAACGAGTGCCAGCTCCCGCCCGAGTAGTACTTGAACCAGACGTAGCCCTTCTTCGGCGTGGACTCCTTGCCGTACCAGTGGGTGTACACCCGGTTGCCGGACTTCCAGGTCTTGCCGTAGGTGTAGGCCTTGCGGTTGCTGGAGTAGTACTTGCCCCAGCTCTTCACCGAGCTCCCCGCGGTCGTGTGGCTGGTGGCGGCCTGGGCGGCGGGGGCGGCGAGGGTGAGGCCGGTGACGGCGATCGAGCCGGCGAGGGCGGCGGCCGCGAACATCGTGCGCATCTGGGTTCCTCCGATGAGTGGTGGTGCCGACACCGCTCACGTTAGGAATCCCGACATTTCCGTTCTGCGGACGAATGCACACAGTGCACTAGTGCACAGACCCCTACGGCTGCCGCTTGGGCTGGTTGTTCCCGAAGAGAGTGCTGATCAGCAGGATCACGCCCCACGGGCCCATGACCCACATCGGCCAGGGATAGACGAAGCCGTCGGAGTTCAGTTGCACCATTAACCAGACGACCCAGTTCACGCCGCTGGCGATGGCCCACGCGCTCCACGCCGCCTTCATGCCCGCGTGCGTCTCGCGCTTCTCGACCTCCTTGGAGACCTTGGGGCGGTTGCGCAGGTCGACGTCCGGCAGGTCGGCGGTCAGCCGGGCCAGCTCACCGTAGGTCTTGGACTTGTAGAGCTGTTCGAGGCGCTCGTTGAACTCGTCCATGGTGATGCGGCCCTGGGCCGTGTGCTCGCGGAGGACGGCGGCGACCCGGTCACGGTCACCGTCCGAGGCTCGCATCTCAGGGCTGTTCGCCATCCCACCACTCCCGGTTCAGCTCTGCGGATGTCCTCCGAGGCGCGATTCGCCCCCGTCCAGGGCAGTAAGCACCCAAGGACCATTATGTGTCACGGCGACGCTGTGTTCGAAGTGCGCCGACGACTTCCCGTCCACGGTGACCACGGTCCACTCGTCGGACAGCACCCGGGTGCGCTCGGTGCCCAGGTTGACCATGGGCTCGATGGCCAGGCACATGCCCTCCTCCAGCACCGGGCCCCGCCCGGGCCGGCCGTGGTTGGCGATCCACGGATCCATGTGCATCTCGGTGCCGATGCCGTGGCCGCCGTACTCCGGAGGGATGCCGAAGCGGCCCTGCGACTTGACGTACTTCTCGATCTCGAAGCCGATGTCCGACAGGTGACGGCCGGGCCGCAGCGCCGCGATGCCGCGCCACATGGCCTCCTCGGTCACCCGCATCAACTCGGTCAGCTTGGGGTCCACCTCCCCGACCGGGACCGTCACGGCCGAGTCGCCGTGCCAGCCGTCCAGGATGGCGCCGCAGTCGATGGAGATGACGTCGCCCTCGCGCAGCTTGCGGGCGTCGGTGGGGATGCCGTGGACCACCTCGTCGTTGACCGACGCGCAGATCGTCGCGGGGAAGCCCTGGTAGCCCTTGAACGACGGGATCGCGCCCTCGTCCCTGATCGCCTTCTCGGCGATGGAGTCGAGGTCGAGCGGCGTCATGCCGGGCTCGACCGAGCGCTTCAGCAGGTCCAGGGTGCGCCCCACGACCAGCCCGGCCGCGCGCATCTTCTCCAGCTGCTCCGGCGACTTGATCTGGATGCCGTGCCGGTTCCTCTTGAACATCTTCTGCCCCCCATGGGTCTCAACGGGCCACGTCGGGGGCCCAATTCCCCCCACAATAGCCGCGAGGTGGCACGGAAACCCGTGCCACCTCCGCCTGCCGACATGCCGCCGCAGCTAGCCCATGAACGGGCTGATCGCCTCCATGGCCCGCCCGGTGACCTCCTCGACCGGGCCGGTCGCGTCGACCCCCACGAGGATGCCCTCCTCCGCGTAGTAGGAGACCAGCGGCGCCGTCTGCTCCTGGTAGACCTCCAGCCGGTGCCGGACGGTCTCCTCCTTGTCGTCGTCCCGCTGGAACAGCAGGCCCCCGCACGCGTCGCACCTGTCGTCCTTCTTGTCATCGAAGTCGACGTGCCAGATGCGGCCGCACTGGCTGCAGGTGCGCCGGCCGGCCAGCCGCCTGACCACCTCGTCGTCGTCCACGACCAGCTCCAGGACCAGGTCGAGCGCCTGGCCCCAGTCCTTGAGCATGTCGCGCAGGATTTCCGCCTGCGCGACGTTCCTCGGGAACCCGTCGAGCAGGAAGCCGTCCTGCGCGTCGGGCTCGGACAGACGGTCGCGGACCATGGCGATGGTGACCTCGTCGGGCACCAGGTCGCCGCGGTCCATGTAGGTCTTGGCCAGCTTGCCGAGGTCCGTGCCGCCGGAGACGTTGGCACGGAAGATGTCACCTGTCGAGATCTTCGGGATGGACAGGTTCGATGCGATGTACTGGGCCTGAGTCCCCTTACCCGCTCCGGGAGGCCCCACCAGAACGAGACGCACTACCGCAGGAAGCCTTCGTAGTTACGCTGCTGCAGCTGGCTCTCGATCTGCTTAACGGTGTCCAGGCCGACGCCTACCATGATCAGAATGCTCGTCCCTCCGAACGGGAAGTTCTGGCTCGCACCGGACACCGCAAGGGCGACGATCGGGACCATGGAGATGAGACCCAGATAGAGCGACCCCGGAGCCGTCAGGCGGGTGAGCACGAAGTTGAGGTACTCAGCCGTCGGGCGACCGGGGCGGATGCCCGGAATGAACCCACCGTACTTCTTCATGTTGTCGGCGACTTCAGCGGGGTTGAACGTAATCGACACGTAGAAGTACGTGAAGAAGATGATCAGCAGGAAGAACGTCGCCATGTAGATCGGCGTGTCCCCCGTGGCGAGGTTCTGCGAGATCCACCTGATGACCGCGTTGTCGCTCGTCTGGAAGAGCGAGGTCACCAGTTGCGGCAGGTAGAGCAGCGAGGACGCGAAGATCACCGGGATGATGCCGGCCTGGTTGACCTTCAGCGGGATGTAGGTCGAGGTGCCGCCGTACATCCGGCGCCCGACCATGCGCTTGGCGTACTGGACCGGGATGCGGCGCTGCGCCTGCTCGACGAAGACCACAGCCGCGATCATGAAGATGCCGACCACCATGACCACCGTGAAGGTGAACGGGTTGGCCTTGAAGATGTTGACCAGCTCGGACGGGAAGACCGCCACGACCTGGGTGAAGATCAGGATCGACATGCCGTTGCCGACGCCGCGGTCGGTGATCAGCTCACCCAGCCACATGATGACCGAGGTGCCCGCCGTCATGATGACGACCATCGTGACGATGCTGAAGATGTCGTCGGGGTCGAGCAGCACGCTCTGCTGGCAGTTCGGGAAGAGCTGCCCCGTGCGGGCCAGGGCGATGAAGGCCGTCGACTGCAGGACCGCGAGACCGATGGTCAGATAGCGGGTGTACTGCGTGATCTTGGTCTGGCCGGCCTGGCCTTCCTTCTTCAGCGCCTCAAGTCGTGGGATGACCACGACGAGCAGCTGGAGAATGATGCTCGCGGTGATGTACGGCATGATGCCCAGCGCGAACACTGAAAGTTTCAGGAGGGCGCCACCACTGAAGAGCTGCACCATCCCGTAGATGTTGCCGGTCTCCTGATCGGCGCGCGCCTGGTTGAAACAGGCGGCCAGATTCTGGACGTGAACTCCCGGAGTCGGAAGAACCGAGCCGAGACGGAAAAGCGCGATGATGCCCAGCGTGAAGAGCAACTTCTTGCGCAGGTCCGGCGTCCGGAACGCCCGGGTAAACGCGGTCAGCACGGTCCCTCCTGCGCGCCTATGAGGCGAATTGAGTATGCGATGGTGCGGGGATCTGCCATCTGAGTCTCATTGTCAGAACGAGCCGGACAGAAGCCTGCCGTCTCGCGAACTCTAACGCACTACGGGCGTGGGGGCCCATTGTCAGGGCCCCCACGCCTCGTCATAGCGTTACTACAGCTCGGTAACGGAGCCACCGGCCGCGGCGATCTTCTCCTTCGCCGCGGACGAGAAGGCGTGCGCCTGCACGTTGACCGCGACGGAGATCTCGCCCGTGCCGAGGACCTTCACAAGCTGGTTCTTGCGAACCGCGCCCTTGGCGACCAGCGCCTCGACGGTGACCTCGCCACCCTCGGGGAACAGCTCGCCGATCCGGTCCAGGTTGACGACCTGGTAGGTCGTCTTGAACAGGGCGTTGGAGAAGCCCTTGAGCTTCGGCAGACGCCTCTGCAGCGGCACCTGGCCACCCTCGAAGCCCGGGAGCATCGTGGTGCGGGCGTGCGTGCCCTTGGTGCCCCGACCGGCCGTCTTGCCCTTGGACGCCTCGCCACGACCCTTGCGGATCTTGGCCTTGTTGGCGCCCGGAGCCGGACGGAGGTCGTGAATCTTGAGCGGAGCCTTGTCAGTCATGACTAGTCGACCTCTTCCACCTCGACGAGGTGCGTCACCACGGCGACCATCCCGCGAATCTCGGGACGGTCCTCCTTGACGACGACGTCGCCGATTCGCTTCAGGCCAAGCGAACGCAGCGAGTCACGCTGGTTCTGCTTGCCACCGATCTTCGAGCGAACCTGAGTGATCTTCAGGCGTGCCATGACTAGCTCACCGCCTTAGAGGCCGCGGCCTCCGCCAGGCCCTCGCGCTGAGCCTTGAGCATGGCGGCAGGAGCCACGTCCTCGATCGGCAGGCCACGGCGGGCGGCGATCTCCTCGGGGCGCGACAGGCCCTTCAGCGCGGCCACGGTGGCGTGCACGATGTTGATCGGGTTGTCGGAGCCGAGCGACTTCGACAGGACGTCGTGGATGCCGGCGCACTCCAGCACCGCGCGCACCGGGCCGCCGGCGATGACGCCGGTACCGGCCGAGGCCGGACGCAGGAAGACGACACCGGCCGCCTCCTCGCCCTGCACGGTGTGCGGGATGGTGCCCTGGATCCGCGGCACCTTGAAGAAGTGCTTCTTGGCCTCTTCGACGCCCTTGGCGATGGCCGCGGGCACTTCCTTGGCCTTGCCGTAGCCGACGCCGACCAGGCCGTTGCCGTCACCGACGATGACGAGGGCGGTGAAGCTGAAGCGACGACCACCCTTCACGACCTTGGCCACTCGGTTGATCTTCACTACGCGCTCGATGTACGAGACGCCCTTGTCGGCGGCGCCACCGCGGCGATCGTCACGACGGTCCCGCCGCTCGCCACCGGTGCCGCCACCGCGACGCGGAGCTGCAGCCATCAGTGGTTCCTCATCTCAGCATTTGCGGTCATCAGAATTCGAGCCCACCTTCGCGGGCGCTGTCCGCCAGCGCGGCGATGCGCCCCGCGTAGCGGTTGCCACCGCGGTCGAAGACGACCTTGGTGATCCCGGCTTCCTTGGCCCGCTGAGCGAGGAGCTCGCCGACCTTCTTCGCCTTCTCGGTCTTGTCCGCCTCCAGCGTGCGCAGCGAGGGGTCCATGGTGGACGCGCTCACCAGCGTGTGGCCGACGGAGTCGTCCACGATCTGGACGAACATGTGACGAGTCGAGCGGTTGACGACCAGGCGCGGACGCTCGGCCGTACCGACGACGCTCTTGCGGACGCGGCGGTGACGGCGGGCCCGCGAGACGGTGCGGGCAGCCGTGTGCTTGCTGAACGCAGTCTTCGGAGCCATGCCTACTTACCAGCCTTTCCGACCTTGCGGCGGATCTGTTCGCCCTGGTAACGCACGCCCTTGCCCTTGTACGGGTCAGGCTTGCGCAACTTGCGGATGTTGGCGGCGACCTCGCCGACCTTCTGCTTGTCGATGCCGTCCACGTGGAACAGCGTCGGCTTCTCGACGCGGAAGGTGACGCCCTCGGGGGCGTCCACGATGACCGGGTGGCTGAAGCCCAGGGAGAACTCCAGCTGCGTCGGGCCCTTGGCCTGGACGCGGTAACCGACGCCGACGATCTCCAGCGACTTCGAGTAGCCCTGGGTCACGCCCTGCACCATGTTGGCGATGAGCGTGCGCGAGAGGCCGTGCAGGGCACGGACCTTGTTCTCGTCGTTGGGACGGGTGACGGCGATGGAGCCGTCGTCGTCGCGACCCACCGTGATGGGCTCCGCGACGTTGTGGATAAGCGTGCCCTTAGGGCCCTTCACCTGAACGCTCTGGCCGTCGATCGTGATGTCCACGCCACTGGGCACAGGGATGGGCAGCCGTCCGATACGCGACATGCTGGGTTCCTCCCCTCTACCAGACGTAGGCGAGGACTTCCCCGCCCACGCCACGCTTGCCGGCCTGCTTGTCGGTCATGAGGCCGTGGGACGTCGAGATGATCGCGACGCCCAGCCCGCCCAGGACTCGAGGCAGATTGTCCTTCTTCGCATAGACCCGCAGGCCGGGCTTGGAGACCCGGCGCAGACCCGCGAGCGACCGCTCACGGGTCGGCCCGAACTTGAGCTCCACGACAAGGTTCTTGCCAACCTTGGCGTCCTCGACGGTCCAGGCCTGGATGTAGCCCTCCTGCTGGAGGATCTCGGCGATGTGCGCCTTGATCTTCGAGTACGGCATCGACACGCTGTCGTGGTACGCCGAATTCGCGTTGCGCAGACGCGTGAGCATGTCTGCGATCGGGTCGGTCATCGTCATGGCCAGTGGCCTTCCTCGCCGCGGTTTCCAGTCGGCCAAGCAGCGCTCTGCCGGTGGACCTTCGGCGTGGTCACGGACGCCCGCACCGGGCGTCCTGATCCTTGTACTACGAAAATATGAGTGCCTGATGAGCGGCACAGCCGCCCACCAGGTTACCTACCAGCTCGACTTGGTGATGCCGGGCAGCTCGCCCCGGTGCGCCATCTCGCGGAAGCACACGCGGCACAGCCCGAACTTCCTGTAGACGGCGCGGGGACGGCCGCACCGCGAGCACCGGGTGTAGGCCCGGACCTCGAACTTCTGCTTGCGCCCCGCCTTGGCGATCAGCGACTTCTTCGCCATTGGATCAGGCCTCCTTGAACGGGAAGCCGAGGAGCTTCAGCAGCGCCCGGCCCTGGTCGTCGTTGGTCGCGGTGGTCACGATCGTGATGTCCATACCGCGCGGCCGGTCGACCTTGTCCTGGTCGACCTCGTGGAACATGACCTGCTCGGTCAGACCGAAGGTGTAGTTCCCGTTGCCGTCGAACTGCTTGGGCGAAAGGCCGCGGAAGTCCCGGATACGGGGCAGCGCGAGGGCCAGCAGCCGGTCCAGGAACTCCCACATGCGGTCGCCGCGCAGCGTGACGTGCGCGCCGATCGGCATGCCCTCGCGCAGCTTGAACTGCGCGATGGACTTGCGGGCCCGGACGACGGCCGGCTTCTGGCCGGTGATCGCGGTGAGGTCGCGGACGGCGCCCTCGATCAGCTTGGAGTCACGAGCCGCCTCGCCGACACCCATGTTGACCTTGATCTTGGTCAGACCGGGGATCTGCATGACGTTCTTGATGTCGAACTGCTCGCGAAGCTGTCCGACGATCTCCTCGCGGTACTTCGTCTTGAGACGGGGCGTCGGGCGCTCGGTCTCGGTGGTGGTGGCGGTCATCAGCTGTCCTCACCCGTCTTCTCGTCGGCCTTCTTGTCGTCGGCCTTCTTGTCGGCGGGCTTGTCGTCCTTGAGCTTCTTCACGTTCGAGGCGTGGATGGGGCCCTCCATGGTCTGCACGCCGCCGGTCTTGGCGCCGCGCGGACCCTGGTGGGTCTCCTTCTCGTGCTTCTTGATCATGTTGACGCCCTCGACCACCACGCGGTCCTCGCGCGGGAGCGTGGCGATGATCCGGCCCTTGGCGCCCTTGTCCTTGCCGGCGATGACCTCGACCAGGTCACCCTTCTTCACGTGCAGCTTCGGCATTACAGCACCTCCGGGGCGAGCGAGATGATGCGCATGAACTTCTTGTCACGCAGCTCGCGGCCGACCGGGCCGAAGATACGAGTGCCACGAGGGTCACCGCTGTCCTTGATGATGACGGCGGCGTTCTCGTCGAAGCGGATGTAGGAGCCGTCGGGCCGGCGGCGCTCCTTGACCGTGCGGACGATGACGGCCTTGACCACGTCGCCCTTCTTGACGCCCGTGCTGCCCGGCAGCGCGTCCTTGACAGTGGCGACGATCACGTCGCCGATACCGGCGTAGCGTCGGCCCGAGCCGCCGAGCACACGGATGCAAAGGATCTCCTTCGCGCCCGTGTTGTCGGCGACCTTGAGCCGCGACTCCTGCTGGATCACGTTCAACTCCTGTTAGTCGCGCCGGTTCTCATCGCTGAGCCTGGCGGAACCTGCTGTTGTCTTGTTCCCACGGCCACAGCCCCACTGGGGCCGCACCGCAGGCGACGCGAGGCCCCGGAGGACCTCGCGTCCTTGGACGCCGTCATGGGGGCTCTTGAGAGCCCCCACGGGGCGCGGTATGTGCGAGAGGGCCTTACTTGGCCTTCTCGAGGATCTCCACGACCCTCCACCGCTTGGTGGCGGAGAGGGGGCGGGTCTCCATCAGCAGCACGCGGTCGCCGACGCCGCAGGCGTTGGCCTCGTCGTGCGCCTTGTACTTGGTCGTCCGGCGGATGACCTTGCCGTACAGGCGGTGCTTGACGCGGTCCTCGACGGCGACGACGACGGTCTTGTCCATCTTGTCGCTGACGACGAGGCCCTCGCGCACCTTGCGGAAGTTCCGCTGCGCGTCCGCGGCCTCGGCGGTCTCGGTGCTGGTGGTGGTCTCGTCAGCCATCGCTCGACTCCTTCTCGACCGTGACGATGCCGAGCTCCCGCTCGCGCATCACGGTGTAGATACGGGCGATCTCGCGGCGGACGGCCCGCAGCCGCCCGTGGCTCTCCAACTGACCGGTCGCCGCCTGGAAGCGGAGGTTGAACAGCTCCTCCTTCGCCTCCTTGAGCTTCTGGACCAGGGTGTCCTGGTCCTCCACTCGCAGCTCGCCGGCGGTCAGGCCCTTAGCCATCACGCCTCACCCACTTCACGCTTAACGATCTTGCACTTCATCGGGAGCTTGTGGATCGCACGCTGAAGCGCTTCGCGAGCGACCGGCTCCGCCACGCCGGACAGCTCGAACATCACACGTCCGGGCTTGACGTTGGCGATCCACCACTCAGGCGAACCCTTACCGGAACCCATGCGGGTCTCGGCCGGCTTCTTGGTGAGCGGACGGTCGGGGTAGATGTTGATCCACACCTTGCCGCCACGGCGGATGTGACGGGTCATGGCGATACGAGCCGACTCGATCTGGCGGTTGGTCACGTAGGAGTGCTCAACGGCCTGAATGCCGAACTCGCCGAACACGACCCTGGTGCCGCCCTTGGCGGCTCCGCTGCGGTCGGGCCGGTGCTGCTTGCGGTGCTTGACCCTGCGCGGGATCAGCATGGTCAGCTCCCTTCAGCACCCGGCTGCGCGGCCGGGCCGGTCTCGGGGGCGGCCTGCGCGGCCGCCTCGGTGCGGGGGGCGCGGCTACCGCGGCGCGCGCGGTCGCCGCCACGGCGCGGACGCTCGCCGCCACCGCGACGGTCGTCACGCTCGCGACGCTGGCCGGCCCGGGCGCCGGCGGCAGCCGCCTCGCGCTCGGCGCGGCTGGTCGGAGCCTCGCCCTTGTAGATCCAGACCTTCACGCCGATGCGGCCGAAGGTCGTACGGGCCTCGTAGAAGCCGTAGTCGATGTCCGCGCGGAGCGTGTGCAGCGGCACGCGGCCCTCACGGTAGAACTCCGACCTCGACATCTCGGCGCCGCCCAGACGACCGGAGCACTGGACACGGATGCCCTTGGCGCCGGACTTCATGGCCGACTGCATCGCCTTGCGCATGGCGCGGCGGAACGAGACACGGCTGGACAGCTGCTCGGCCACGCCCTGCGCGACGAGCTGCGCGTCGATCTCCGGGTTCTTGACCTCGAGGATGTTGAGCTGGACCTGCTTCTTGGTCAGCTTCTCCAGGTCACCGCGGATGCGGTCGGCCTCGGCGCCGCGGCGGCCGATCACGATGCCGGGACGCGCGGTGTGGATGTCCACCTGGACGCGGTCCGTGGTGCGCTCGATCTCGACCTTGGAGATGCCGGCCCGCTCCATGCCCTTCTGCAGCATGCGGCGGATCGCCACGTCCTCGGCGACGTAGGACTTGTACAGCTTGTCGGCGTACCACCGGCTCTTGAAGTCGGTCGTGATGCCGAGGCGGAACCCGTGCGGGTTAACCTTCTGGCCCACTATCGGGTCCTTCCCTTCGGCTCGCGGGACTCCACGATCACGGTGATGTGGCTCGTCCGCTTGTTGATCCGATAGGCACGACCCTGTGCGCGCGGGCGGAACCGCTTCAGCGTCGGGCCCTCGTCGACCCAGGCCCGGCTGACGACGAGCGTCTGCGGGTCGAGGTCGAAGTTGTGCTCGGCGTTCGCCATGGCGCTGCTGAGCACCTTGTAGATCGGCTCGCTCGCCGACTGGGGAGCGAACTGCAGCACGGCCTGCGCCTCCGAAGCGGGCAGCCCGCGAATGAGGTCCACCACACGGCGGGCCTTCTGGGGCGTGACGCGGACGAACCGCGCCTGAGCCCTGGCTTCCATCGCTTACTCCTCTGAATGCTTCTGAAGGCGTCTATCGCCGGCTGCGCCGGTCTTCCTTGACGTGGCTGCGGAACGTCCGCGTCGGGGCGAACTCTCCGAGCTTGTGACCGATCATCGACTCGGTGATGAACACCGGGACGTGCTTACGGCCGTCGTGCACGGCGATCGTGTGCCCGAGCATGTCGGGAACGATCATGGAGCGCCGCGACCACGTCTTGATGACGTTCTTGGTGCCCTTCTCGTTCTGGACGTCCACCTTCTTCTGCAGGTGGTCGTCCACGAAGGGACCCTTCTTAAGGCTACGTGGCATATCGGCTGCTCCTACCGCTTCTTCCTCTTGCTGCGACGCCGGATGATCAGCCGGTCGCTGGCCTTGTTCGCCTGGCGGGTGCGGCCCTCGGGCTTGCCCTTCGGGTTCACCGGGTGGCGACCACCGGAGGTCTTGCCCTCACCACCACCGTGCGGGTGGTCCACGGGGTTCATCGCGACACCGCGGACGGTGGGGCGCTTGCCCTTCCACCGCATACGGCCGGCCTTGCCCCAGTTGATGTTGGCCTGCTCGGCGTTGCCGACCTGGCCGACCGTCGCCCGGCAGCGCACGTCGACCATGCGCATCTCACCGGACGGCATACGCAGGGTGGCGTACTGGCCTTCCTTGGCGAGCAGCTGGATCTGGGCTCCGGCGGAACGACCGAGCTTGGCGCCGCCGCCCGGACGGAGCTCCACCGCGTGGATGAAGGTACCGGTCGGGATGTTGCGCAGCGGCAGGCAGTTGCCCGTCTTGATGTCGGCCGCGGGGCCGTTCTCGATGCGGTCGCCCTGCTTGAGGCCCGTCGGCGCGATGATGTAGCGCTTCTCACCGTCGGCGTAGTGCAGCAGAGCGATGTTGGCGGTGCGGTTGGGGTCGTACTCGATGTGAGCGACCTTCGCCGGGATGCCGTCCTTGTCATGCCTACGGAAGTCGATGATCCGGTAGGCGCGCTTGTGGCCGCCGCCCTGGTGGCGTGCGGTCACCCGGCCGTGCACGTTGCGGCCGCCCTTGTTGTGAAGGGGCGCAAGCAGCGACTTCTCGGGCTCGCTGCGGGTGATCTCGGAGAAGTCCGAGACACTCGATCCGCGGCGACCGGGAGTCGTCGGCTTGTATTTACGGATGCCCATCTTTTTCGTTCATCCTTCGTCGGTTACATGGGTGAGCCCGCCGCACGGACGTGCGGCGGTCTCACCCCGCGGACCACGGGAGTCCGCTCATTCCTCTGGCTGCTAGCCGATCTGACCGAAGATGTCGATCCGATCGCCCTCGACCAGGCTCACGATCGCGCGCTTGGTGTCGGGACGCTTGCCGTAGCCGGTGCGGGTGCGCTTGCGCTTGCCCTGCCGGTTGATCGTGTTCACGCTGGTGACCTTGACCCCGAAGATCTGCTCGACGGCGATCTTGACCTGGGTCTTGTTCGCGGTCTTCTTCACCAGGAACGTGTACTTGTTGTTCTCATCGATCAGGCCGTAGCTCTTCTCGGAGACGACCGGCTTGATGATGACGTCGCGCGGGTCGGCGATCTTCTCCATCAGGCCTCTTCCTTCCCGCTGTTGCTCAGGCGAGCGACGACCTGGTCGTAGGCCTCCTGGGTGAAGACCACGTCGTCGTGCACGAGCACGTCGTAGGTGTTGAGCTGCCCGGCGTCCAGCAGGTGGACCTCGGGAGCGTTGCGCAGGCTCAGCCAGGTCAGCTCGTCGGCCTCGTCGACCACGACGAGGACACGCGGAGCCTGGGTGATCTTGCGCAGGGCCTCCAGCGCCGCCTTGGTCTTCGGGGTCTCCCCCGTGACCAGCGAGCTGACCACGTGCACGCGGTTGCCGCTCGCGCGGTCGGACAGCGCGCCGCGCAGCGCGGCGGACTTCATCTTCTTGGGCGTGCGCTGGGAGTAGTCGCGCGGCACGGGGCCGTGCACGACGCCACCGCCGGCGAACTGCGGCGCGCGGGTCGAGCCCTGACGGGCGCGGCCGGTGCCCTTCTGGCGGTACGGCTTCTTGCCGCCGCCGGAGACCTCACCGCGGGTCTTGGTCTTGTGGGTGCCCTGCCGGCGAGCGGCGAGCTGGGCCACGACCACCTGGTGGATCAGCGGAACGTTGACCTTGGCCCCGAAGATGTCCTCGGGGAGGTCGACGGTGCCGGCCTTCGCGCCGCTGGCGTCGAGGACGTCAATAGTGGTGCTCACTTGGCAGCCCCCTTCTTGGCAGCGGTACGGACGAGGACCAGGCTGCCGTTGGCGCCGGGAATCGCACCCTTGATGAGGATGAGACCCTTCTCGGCGTCCACGGCGTGAACCTTGAGGCTCTGCACGGTGGTGCGGACGTTACCCATCCGGCCAGCCATGCGCAGACCCTTGAAAACGCGGCCCGGGGTGGCGCAGCCACCGATGGAACCCGGCGAGCGGTGCTTGCGCTGCGTACCGTGCGACGCGCCCAGACCAGCGAAGCCGTGCCGCTTCATGACACCGGCGAAGCCCTTGCCCTTGCTCTTGCCCGTCACGTCGACGAACTGGCCGGCCTCGAAGGTGTCGGCCAGCAGCTCCTGGCCGATGGTGTAGTCGCTCGCGTCGTCGGTGCGGATCTCCGCGAAGTAACGGCGCGGGGTGATGTCGTGCTTGCGCAGGTAGTCGCCGAGCGGCTTGTTGACCTTCCGGGGGTCGACCTGCCCGTAGCCGAGCTGGACGGCGGCGTAGCCGTCCTTCTCCGCGGTGCGGACCCGGGTCACCACGCACGGACCGGCCTCGACCACGGTCACCGGTACGATCCGGTTGTCCGCGTCGAAGACCTGGGTCATGCCGAGCTTCTTGCCCAGGACGCCCTTGATCGTCTTAGCCATGTCAGTGCGTTCCCTCAGAGCTTGATCGAAATGTCGACACCCGCGGGGAGGTCGAGCCGCATGAGCGAGTCGACCGTCTTGGGGGTCGGGTCGATGATGTCAATCAGCCGCTTGTGCGTGCGCATCTCGAAGTGCTCGCGGCTGTCCTTGTACTTGTGCGGCGAGCGGATGACGCAGTACACGTTCTTCTCGGTCGGCAGCGGCACCGGGCCCGCGACCTTCGCGCCAGTCCGCGTCACCGTCTCGACGATCTTCTTGGCCGAGCTGTCGATGACCTCGTGGTCATAGGCCTTAAGCCGGATGCGGATCTTCTGTCCCGCCATAGTGGCCTCGGTGTCCTTCGCTGTCGTCTGAAAAAGTATCGTGCGGCCTGTTGCCGCTATGTCTGTGCAGGACGGTGCCTGCTTCGACCCCACGAGGCAGACGTAGTCGATCTGCCTTTTCTTCCGTGATCCGGCAGTGACTTCGGTCACTGGGACCGAATTCACTGCTGGATCACGGCGCCTTGCGCGAGGTCCACGCGGAACGGCGGTCGGGCCCGGGATTCGGGGCCCGACCGCCGCCCCGACGGTCTGGCTACTTGATGATCTTCGTGACCCGACCGGCGCCGACGGTGCGGCCACCCTCACGGATCGCGAACTTCAGGCCTTCCTCCATGGCGATGGGCTGGATCAGCTCAACGCGCATCTCGGTGTTGTCGCCCGGCATGACCATCTCGGTGCCCTCGGGGAGGTTCACCACGCCGGTCACGTCCGTCGTACGGAAGTAGAACTGCGGGCGGTAGTTGTTGAAGAACGGCGTGTGCCGGCCGCCCTCGTCCTTGGACAGGATGTAGACCTGGCCCTCGAACTCGGTGTGCGGAGTGGTCGTGCCCGGCTTGATGATGCACTGGCCGCGCTCGACGTCGTCGCGCTTGATGCCGCGGAGCAGCAGGGCGGCGTTGTCACCGGCGTGACCCTCGTCGAGCATCTTGTTGAACATCTCGATGCTGGTGACGGTGGTGGTCGTCTTCTCCGGCTTGATGCCGATGATGTCGACCTGCTCGTTGACCTTGACGATGCCGCGCTCGATACGGCCGGTGACGACCGTGCCGCGACCGGTGATCGAGAAGACGTCCTCGACCGGCATGAGGAACGGCTTCTCCGTCTCACGCGGCGGCTCGGGCACGTTCTCGTCCACGGCGTTCATGAGCTCGATGATGCTGTCGGCCCACTTCTCGTCGCCCTCGAGGGCCTTGAGCGCGGACACGCGCACCACGGGCAGGTCGTCGCCGGGGAACTCCTGCGCCGACAGCAGCTCGCGGACCTCGAGCTCGACGAGCTCCAGGATCTCCTCGTCGTCCACCATGTCGGACTTGTTGAGGGCCACGACGATGTAGGGGACGCCGACCTGGCGGGCCAGGAGGACGTGCTCCTTCGTCTGCGGCATCGGGCCGTCGGTGGCGGCGACCACCAGGATGGCGCCGTCCATCTGGGCGGCACCGGTGATCATGTTCTTCACGTAGTCGGCGTGACCGGGGCAGTCCACGTGGGCGTAGTGGCGCTTCTCGGTCTGGTACTCGACGTGCGCGATGGAGATCGTGATGCCGCGAGCCTTCTCCTCGGGCGCCTTGTCGATCTTGTCGAACGGGGTCGCCTTGTTGAGCTCGGGGTAACGGTCGTGAAGCACCTTGGTGATCGCCGCGGTCAGCGTGGTCTTGCCGTGGTCGATGTGTCCAATGGTGCCGATGTTCATGTGCGGCTTGGTCCGCTCGAACTTGGCCTTGCCCACTGGTTCTCTCCTTAGAGAATCTGACTGACTTTCGTCTGCACACTCGGGCCCGGGAGATCCCAGACCCCTAGGCGGCGGGGTGGCTCGCACCACCCCGCCAGGGACCGGAACTACTCGCCCCGGGCCTTCGCGACGATCTCCTTGGCGATGCCCGGAGGCACCTCCGCGTAGGAGTCGAACTGCATGCTGTAGCTCGCGCGCCCCTGCGTCTTGCTACGCAGGTCGCCCACGTAGCCGAACATCTCAGACAGCGGCACGAGCGCCTGGACGACACGGGCACCGGCCCGCTCGTCCATCGCCTGGATCTGCCCGCGGCGACCGTTGAGGTCACCGATGACATCACCCATGTAGTCCTCGGGCGTGGTGACCTCGACGGCCATCATCGGCTCGAGAAGAACGGCGTCCGCCTTGCGCGCGGCCTCCTTGAAGGCCATCGAGCCGGCGATCTTGAAGGCCATCTCCGAGGAGTCGACGTCGTGCGCGGCACCGTCCTGGAGCGTCACCTTCACGCCCACCATCGGGTAGCCGGCCAGCACGCCGAACTCGGCGGCCTCCTGGGCGCCTGCGTCGACCGACGGGATGTACTCCCTCGGGACGCGGCCACCCGTGACCTTGTTCTCGAACTCGTAGCCGTCGTTGCCCTCACCGAGCGGCTCGAGGTCGATGATCACCCGCGCGAACTGACCGGAACCACCGGTCTGCTTCTTGTGGGTGTAGTCGATCTTCTCCACCTTGCGGCGGATGGTCTCGCGGTAGGCGACCTGCGGGCGGCCGACGTTGGCCTCGACCTTGAACTCGCGACGCATGCGGTCGACGAGGATCTCCAGGTGAAGCTCGCCCATGCCCCAGATGACCGTCTGGCCGGTCTCCTCGTCACGGCGGACCTGGAAGGACGGGTCCTCCTCGGCCAGCCGCTGGATCGCGGTCGACAGCTTCTCCTGGTCGCCCTTGGTCTTGGGCTCGATGGCGACGTTGATGACCGGGGCCGGGAACGTCATCGACTCGAGCACGACCTGGTTGGACGGGTCGGACAGGGTGTCGCCGGTCGTGGTGTCCTTCAGACCCATGACCGCGACGATCTGGCCGGCGATCGCCGTCGGGCGCTCCTCGCGCTTGTTGGCGTGCATCTGGTAGATCTTGCCGATCCGCTCTTTCTTGCCCTTCACAGAGTTGATGACCTGTGAACCGGACTCGAGCGTGCCCGAGTAGACGCGGATGTAGGTGATCTTGCCCAGGTGCGGGTCGCTGGCGATCTTGAAGGCCAGAGCGGAGAACGGCTCGGTCGGGTCCGCGTGGCGCTCGACGACCTTGTCCTCGTTGCCGACCGCGTGGCCCTTGAAGGCCGGGATGTCGGTCGGCGCCGGGAGATAGGCCACGATCGCGTCGAGCAGGGGCTGCACGCCCTTGTTCTTGAACGCGGTGCCGCACAGGACCGGGTTGATGGCGCTGGCCAGCGTCGCGCGGCGCAGGGCCGCCACGAGCTGCTCCTCGGAGGGCTCGGTGCCCTCGAGGAAGAGCTCCATCAGCTCGTCGTCGTTCTCGGCGACCGTCTCGATGAGGCGGTCGCGCCACTCACGGGCGGCGTCGGCGTGGTCGGCCGGGATGTCGACGGTGTCGTACATCTCGCCCTTGGCCGCCTCGGCGCTCCAGATGAGGCCCTTCATCTTGATGAGGTCGATGACGCCCTTGAAGTCGGCCTCAACGCCCCACGGGAGCTGGATGACGGCCGGCGTGGCGCCCAGACGGCTGACCATCATGTCGACGCAGCGGTGGAACTCCGCGCCGACCCGGTCCATCTTGTTCACGAAACAGATGCGCGGGACGTTGTAGCGGTCCGCCTGACGCCACACCGTCTCTGACTGGGGCTCAACACCGGCGACGCCGTCGAACACGGCGACCGCGCCGTCGAGGACGCGGAGCGAACGCTCCACCTCGATGGTGAAGTCGACGTGACCAGGGGTGTCGATGATGTTGATCGTGTGACCGAGCCACTCGCAGGTCGTCGCGGCGGACGTGATGGTGATGCCGCGCTCCTGCTCCTGCTCCATCCAGTCCATGGTGGCTGCGCCCTCGTGGACCTCACCGAGCTTGTAGTTGATGCCGGTGTAGAACAGGATGCGCTCGGTCGTGGTGGTCTTGCCCGCGTCGATATGGGCCATGATCCCGATGTTGCGGACCTTGGCCAGGTCAAGAGCGGTCGTAGCGGCCACTGTAACTCGCGTCCTCGTCGTCTCGTCGGACCCGCCGGGGTTACCAGCGGTAGTGGGCGAAGGCCTTGTTGGACTCGGCCATCTTGTGGGTGTCCTCACGCTTCTTGACGCTCGCCCCGAGGCCGTTGCTGGCGTCGAGGAGCTCGTTCATGAGGCGCTCGGTCATGGTCTTCTCGCGGCGGGCGCGGGAGTACTGCACCAGCCAGCGCAGGGCCAGGGTGGTGCTGCGCGCGGCGCGCACCTCGACCGGCACCTGGTAGGTCGCGCCACCGACACGGCGGCTGCGGACCTCGAGGGTGGGCTTGACGTTGTCGAGCGCGCGCTTCAGGGTGACGACCGGGTCGTTGCCCGTCTTCTCCCTGCAGCCCTCAAGAGCGCCGTACACGATCGACTGGGCGATGGAGCGCTTGCCGTCAAGGAGGACCTTGTTGATCAGCGCGGTGACCAGGGGCGAGCTGTAG
The DNA here is from genome assembly GCF_019397265.1 of Nonomuraea coxensis DSM 45129. Taxonomy (NCBI): domain Bacteria; kingdom Bacillati; phylum Actinomycetota; class Actinomycetes; order Streptosporangiales; family Streptosporangiaceae; genus Nonomuraea; species Nonomuraea coxensis. The sequence goes on along the minus strand of NZ_CP068985.1, from coordinate 820,314 downwards.
ACCGGGTCGGCCATGAGCTGACGACGGCCAGGAGAACCCTTACGAGGCATTGTTAGCTCTTCTCCTTCTTCGCGCCGTAGCGGCTGCGGGCCTGCTTGCGGTTGCGGACACCCTGGGTGTCGAGCGAACCGCGGATGATCTTGTAGCGAACACCAGGCAGGTCCTTCACACGACCGCCACGCACGAGCACGATGGAGTGCTCCTGAAGGTTGTGACCCACACCGGGGATGTAAGCCGTGACCTCGATGCCGTTCGTGAGCCGAACACGGGCCACCTTGCGCAGTGCCGAGTTGGGCTTCTTCGGAGTCGTGGTGTAGACGCGCTGGCAGACGCCGCGCCGCTGGGGACTCCCCTTGAGGGCAGGAGTCTTGGTCTTGGAGACCTTGTCCTGCCGGCCCTTGCGGACCAACTGCTGAATAGTGGGCACTGCCACTCCGTTTCGTGCCTTGGCCGGTGTTACGTCATCGGTGGTGCTTTTCGCAGGTGCTGCCGGTGTCATGACCTGCTGATTTTCTCCGTCCCGGTGCCCCCGCGCTCGGGCGTGTCGCGTTGTTCACGCAGACGTCCCGCGAGGTTTACGAGCCGGAAGACCGTCCTGCGCTTGTCATGAGCGCACGGTCGAGAGCCCGCATGAGAACGGGCACGATGCTCAAGACTACCCAGGCCCGAGCGACACGTCAAAACGGCGCAGCATGACCAGCAAGCCATGCCGCTCCGGGTCGTCGGGGCCCTGCTTCATACGGTGTCTCACATGCGGCCCGTCCCACAGCTCCCGGCCAATGATATAGGCACGGACGGGCTTTCGTTCGCGGTACGGCGAACCGTCACCGGACCGCGACCCGGAACCACGCCCCCGCGGGCCTGGAGGCCCCGGAGAAGCGACGCGCCCGGGCCCCTCGGTAGAGGAACCCGGGCGCGTCGTTCGTCGCGGATTTACCGGTTGTACTGGCCGAAGTCGTACTCCTCCAGCGGCACGGCCTCGCCGCTGCCGGTGCCGAAGGTGTAGTCGGCCGCCGAGCCGTCGTAACCGCCGACGGTGTACATGGCCGCCTTGGCCTCCTCGGTCGGCTCCACCCGGATGTTGCGGTATTGGGGCATGCCCGTGCCGGCCGGGATGAGCTTACCGATGATGACGTTCTCCTTCAGGCCCAGGAGCGAGTCGGACTTGGCGTGGATCGCCGCGTCCGTCAGGACCCTGGTGGTCTCCTGGAAGGAGGCCGCCGACAGCCACGACTCGGTGGCCAGCGACGCCTTGGTGATGCCCATGAGCACCGGACGGCCCGCGGCCGGGGTGCCGCCCTCGGCCACCGTCTCGCGGTTCATCTGCTCGAACCTCGGCCGCTCGACGAGCTCGCCGGGCAGCAGGTCGGTGTCGCCGGACTCCAGGACGTTGACCCGCTTGAGCATCTGCCTGACGATGATCTCGATGTGCTTGTCGTGGATCGACACACCCTGCGAGCGGTAGACCTGCTGGACCTCCGCCACCAGGTGCAGCTGCACGGCCCGCGGGCCGAGAATGCGCAGCACCTCGTTGGGGTTGACCGCACCTGCCACGAGCTGGGTGCCGACCGAGACGCGCTGCCCATCCTGCACGAGCAGGCGCGAACGCATCGAGACCGGGTAGGCGATCTCCTCCGAACCGTCGTCCGGAGTGATGACGATCTTCCTGGTCTTGTCGGTCTCGTCGATCCTGGCCCGGCCCTCGGCCTCGGAGATCGGGGCGACACCCTTGGGGATGCGCGCCTCGAACAGCTCCGTGACACGGGGCAGACCGTGGGTGATGTCGGCGCCCGCCACACCACCGGTGTGGAAGGTCCGCATCGTCAGCTGCGTGCCGGGCTCACCGATCGACTGGGCGGCGATGATGCCGACCGCCTCGCCGACGTCCACGAGCTTGCCGGTCGCCAGCGAGCGGCCGTAGCAGGTGGCGCAGACACCGATCTTCGCCTCGCACACCAGCGCGCTGCGGGTGCGCACGGTCTCGACGCCGGCCTCGACCAGCTTCGTGACGTGCGTGTCGTTGATGTCGACACCCGCAGGGACGATGACCTTGCCGTCGACCTCGACGTCCTCGGCCAGGATGCGGCCGTGCACGTTGGACTCGGCGTTCTCCGCCTTGACCAGGTTGCCGGAGGCGTCACGGTCGCCGACGTGCAGCGGGACCGCGCGGTCGGTGCCGCAGTCGATCTCGCGCACGATGACGTCCTGCGCGACGTCCACCAGACGACGGGTCAGGTAGCCCGAGTCGGCGGTGCGCAGCGCGGTGTCGGCCAGACCCTTCCGCTGACCGTGGGTCGAGATGAAGTACTCCAGCACCGACAGGCCCTCGCGGAACGAGGCCTTGATCGGCCGCGGGATCGTCTCGCCCTTGGTGTTGGACACCAGGCCGCGGATGCCCGCGATCTGCCGGACCTGCATCTTGTTGCCACGGGCGCCGGAGTTGACCATCATCCAGACCGGGTTGGTCGCCGGGAAGGCGTTGACCATGTCGGTCTCGACGTCGGCCGTCGCGTGCGTCCAGATCTCGATGAGCTCCTGACGGCGCTCCTCGTCGGTGATCAGACCGCGCTCGTACTCGCGCTGGACCTTGTCGGCCCGGCGCTCGTAGTTCTCCATGATGTCGGTCTTGTTCGGCGGCGCGACGACGTCCTCGATCGAGATCGTGACGCCGGAGCGCGTCGCCCACCGGAAGCCGGCGTCCTTGAGCGCGTCGAGCGAAGCGGCGACCTCGATCTTCGGATAGGTCTCCGCCAGCTCGTTCACGATCTGGGACAGCTGCTTCTTGCCGACCTGGAAGTCGACGAACGGGTAGCTCATCGGCAGCGTCTGGTTGAACAGGCACCGCCCGAACGTGGTCTCCAGCCGGACCGGGTCGCCCTGCTCCCAGCCCTCGGGAGCAACCCAGGCGCGCGGCGGCAGGACGTCCTTGAGCCGGATCTGGATCTTGGCCTGGATGTCCAGCTCGCGGCGGTCGAAGGCCATCTGCGCCTCGGCCACCGAGCCGAACACGCGGCCCTCGCCCTTCGCGCCTTCCTTCATGGTCGTCAGCCAGTAGAGGCCGATGACCATGTCCTGGGTCGGCATGGTGACGGGCTTGCCGTCGGCCGGCTTGAGGATGTTGTTGGTCGAGAGCATCAGGATGCGCGCCTCGGCCTGGGCCTCGGCCGACAGCGGCAGGTGCACGGCCATCTGGTCGCCGTCGAAGTCCGCGTTGAACGCGGTGCAGACGAGCGGGTGGATCTGGATGGCCTTGCCCTCGACCAGCTGCGGCTCGAACGCCTGGATGCCCAGGCGGTGGAGCGTCGGAGCGCGGTTGAGCAGCACGGGGTGCTCGGTGATGACCTCTTCGAGGACGTCCCACACCACCGGGCGGGCGCGCTCGACCATCCGCTTGGCCGACTTGATGTTCTGGGCGTGGTTGAGATCGACCAGCCGCTTCATCACGAACGGCTTGAACAGCTCCAGCGCCATCTGCTTGGGCAGGCCGCACTGGTGCAGCTTGAGCTGCGGGCCGACGACGATGACCGAACGGCCGGAGTAGTCGACGCGCTTGCCCAGCAGGTTCTGGCGGAAGCGGCCCTGCTTGCCCTTGAGCATGTCGCTGAGGGACTTGAGCGGACGGTTGCCGGGACCGGTGACCGGACGGCCGCGCCGGCCGTTGTCGAACAGCGCGTCCACGGCCTCCTGGAGCATCCGCTTCTCGTTGTTCACGATGATCTCGGGCGCGCCGAGGTCGAGAAGCCGCTTGAGGCGGTTGTTCCTGTTGATGACCCGGCGGTACAGGTCGTTGAGGTCGGAGGTCGCGAAGCGGCCACCGTCGAGCTGCACCATCGGGCGCAGGTCCGGCGGGATCACCGGGATGCAGTCGAGCACCATGCCGCGCGGCGAGTTGGTGGTGTTGAGGAACGCCGACACCACCTTGAGCCGCTTGAGCGCGCGGGCCTTCTTCTGGCCCTTGCCGCTGCGGATCGTCTCGCGGAGGTTCTCGGCCTCGGCGTCGAGGTCGAAGCCGATCAGCCGGTCCTGGATGGCCTGCGCGCCCATGCCGCCCTTGAAGTAGCGGCCGAAGCGGTCACGCATCTCGCGGTAGAGCAGCTCGTCGCCCTCGAGGTCCTGGACCTTGAGGTTCTTGAAGCGGCTCCAGACCTCCTCCAGGCGGTCCAGCTCGCGCTGGGCCCGGTCACGGAGCTGACGCATCTCGCGCTCGGCGCCCTCACGGACCTTGCGGCGCTGGTCGCCCTTGGCGCCGGCGGCCTCCAGCTCGGCCAGGTCGGTCTCGAGCTTCTTCTGCCGGGACTCGACGTCGGCGTCGCGGCGCTGCTCGATGTGCTGCCGCTCGACGGAGATCTTCGCCTCCAGCGAGGGCAGGTCACGCTCACGCATCTCGGTGTCGACATGCGTGATCATGTAGGCCGCGAAGTAGATGACCTTCTCCAGGTCCTTCGGGGCCAGGTCGAGCAGGTAGCCGAGACGCGAGGGAACGCCCTTGAAGTACCAGATGTGCGTGACCGGCGCGGCCAGCTCGATGTGGCCCATCCGCTCACGGCGCACCTTGGCCCGGGTCACCTCGACGCCGCAGCGCTCACAGATGATGCCCTTGAAGCGGACGCGCTTGTACTTGCCGCAGTAGCACTCCCAGTCGCGGGTCGGACCGAAGATCTTCTCGCAGAAGAGCCCGTCCTTCTCCGGCTTGAGGGTGCGGTAGTTGATGGTCTCCGGCTTCTTGACCTCGCCGTGCGACCACTGACGGATGTCGTCGGCCGTCGCCAGCCCGATCCGAAGCTCGTCGAAGAAGTTGACGTCCAGCATTATGTGCGATCTCCCCCTCAGACTTCTTCCACGCTGCTCGGCTCACGCCGGGACAGATCGATGCCGAGCTCCTCCGCGGCGCGGAAGACGTCCTCGTCGGTGTCTCGCATCTCGATGGACATGCCGTCGCTGGAGAGCACCTCGACGTTGAGGCACAGCGACTGCATCTCCTTGATGAGGACCTTGAAGGACTCCGGGATGCCGGGCTCGGGAATGTTCTCGCCCTTGACGATGGCCTCGTAGACCTTCACGCGGCCGAGGACGTCGTCGGACTTGATGGTCAGGAGCTCCTGCAGGGCGTAGGCGGCGCCGTACGCCTCCAGCGCCCACACCTCCATCTCACCGAAGCGCTGGCCACCGAACTGGGCCTTACCGCCGAGCGGCTGCTGGGTGATCATGGAGTAGGGACCGGTCGAGCGAGCGTGGATCTTGTCGTCGACCAGGTGGAGCAGCTTGAGGATGTAGATGTAGCCGACCGAGATCGGGTACGGGAACGGCTCGCCGGAGCGGCCGTCGAAGAGCTGGGCCTTGCCGGAGGGCTGGACCATCCGCTGGCCGTCGCGGTTGGGCACGGTGTTCTGGAGCAGACCGACGATCTCCTCCTCGTGCGCGCCGTCGAAGACCGGGGTGGCGACGTTGGTGCGCGGCTCGACCTGGCCGAAGCCCTTGTCGCGCAGCCGCTCGGCCCACGCCTCCTCGACGCCCGAGATGTCCCAGCCGCGGGCGGCGATCCACCCGAGGTGGGTCTCCAGTACCTGGCCGACGTTCATGCGGCCGGGGACGCCCAGCGGGTTGAGGATGATGTCGACCGGGGTGCCGTCCTCCAGGAACGGCATGTCCTCGACCGGCAGGATCTTGGAGATGACGCCCTTGTTGCCGTGCCGGCCGGCCAGCTTGTCGCCGTCGGTGATCTTGCGCTTCTGCGCGACGTAGACGCGGACCAGCTCGTTGACGCCCGGAGGAAGCTCGTCGCCCTCCTCGCGGGAGAACACCCGGACGCCGATGACCTTGCCGGACTCGCCGTGCGGCACCTTCAGCGAGGTGTCGCGCACCTCGCGGGCCTTCTCGCCGAAGATCGCGCGCAGCAGCCGCTCCTCCGGGGTCAGCTCGGTCTCGCCCTTCGGGGTGACCTTGCCGACCAGGATGTCGCCGGGGACGACCTCGGCGCCGATGCGGATGATGCCGCGCTCGTCGAGGTCGGCCAGCACCTCCTCGGAGACGTTCGGGATGTCCCGGGTGATCTCCTCGGGGCCCAGCTTGGTGTCGCGGGCGTCGACCTCGTGCTCCTCGATGTGAATCGACGACAGCACGTCGTCCTGCACCAGGCGCTGGGACAGGATGATCGCGTCCTCGTAGTTGTGACCCTCCCACGGCATGAACGCCACCAGGAGGTTCTTGCCCAGCGCCATCTCGCCCTTGTCGGTGCAGGGGCCGTCGGCGATGACCTGGTTGACCTCCACCCGGTCGCCCTCGGCGACGATGGGCTTCTGGTTGAAACTGGTGCCCTGGTTGGAGCGCTTGAACTTGGCGACGCGGTAGGTGGTCCGCGTGCCGTCGTCGTTCATGACGGTGACGTAGTCGGCGGAGACCTCCTCCACCACACCGGCCTTCTCGGCGCTGATGACGTCGCCGGCGTCGGTCGCGGCACGGTATTCCATGCCGGTGCCGACCAGCGGCGCCTCGCTCTTGAGCAGCGGCACCGACTGGCGCTGCATGTTGGAGCCCATGAGCGCGCGGTTGGCGTCGTCGTGCTCGAGGAACGGGATCATCGCCGTGGCCACCGACACCATCTGGCGCGGCGACACGTCGATGTAGTCGACCTCCTCGGCGCGGGCGAGCTCGGTCTCACCACCCTTGGTGCGGACCAGGACGCGGGACTCGGCGAACGAGCCGTCGGGGTTGAGCGCCGTGTTGGCCTGCGCCTTGACGTATCTGTCCTCCTCGTCGGCGGTCAGATAGTCGATCTGCTCGGTCACCTTGCCGTCGACGACCTTGCGGTAGGGCGTCTCGACGAAGCCGAAGGCGTTGATGCGGCCGTAGGAGGCCAGCGAGCCGATCAGGCCGATGTTGGGGCCTTCAGGGGTCTCGATCGGGCACATCCGGCCGTAGTGGGACGGGTGCACGTCACGGACCTCGAAGCCGGCCCGCTCACGGGACAGACCACCGGGGCCCAGCGCGGACAGACGCCGCTTGTGCGTCAGACCGGCGAGCGGGTTGGTCTGGTCCATGAACTGCGACAGCTGGGAGGTGCCGAAGAACTCCTTGATCGACGCCACGACCGGGCGGATGTTGATCAGGGTCTGCGGCGTGATCGCCTCGACGTCCTGGGTCGTCATCCGCTCGCGGACCACCCGCTCCATGCGGGCCAGGCCCAGCCGGACCTGGTTCTGGATCAGCTCGCCGACGCTGCGCAGGCGGCGGTTGCCGAAGTGGTCGATGTCGTCGACCTCGACGATCACCTCACCGTTGGCGCCCGGCATCGACTCCTCGCCCGCGTGCAGCCGGACGATGTACTCGATCGTGGCGACGATGTCCTCTTCGGTCAGGGTGCCCTGCGTGATCTCCGCATCCACCCCGAGCTTCTTGTTGATCTTGTAGCGGCCCACCTTCGCCAGGTCGTACCGCTTGGCGTTGAAGTACAGATTCTCCAGCAACGTCTGCGCCGACTCCTTGGTCGGCGGCTCACCCGGCCGCAGCTTGCGGTAGATGTCCAGCAGCGCGTCATCCTGACCCGCCGTATGATCCTTCTCCAGCGTCGCCCGCATCGACTCGTACTGACCGAACCGCTCCAGAATCTGGTCGTTCGTCCAGCCCAGCGCCTTCAACAGCACCGTCACGGCCTGCTTGCGCTTACGATCGATGCGCACCCCGACACTGTCACGCTTGTCGATCTCGAACTCCAGCCAGGCCCCCCGCGACGGGATCACCTTGCACCCGTACAGATCCTTGTCGGAGGTCTTGTCCACCGTGCGCTCGAAGTACACGCCAGGTGAACGGACCAGCTGCGAGACCACGACACGCTCGGTGCCGTTGATGATGAACGTGCCCTTCGGCGTCATGAGCGGGAAATCCCCCATGAACACCGTCTGGCTCTTGATCTCACCGGTGGTGTTATTGATGAACTCCGCCGTGACGAACATCGGGGCGGAGTAGGTCATGTCCTTGTCTTTGCACTCGTCTACGGAGTACTTCGGCGGCTCGAACCGGTGATCGCGGAACGACAAGGACATGGTCCCCGAGAAGTCCTCGATCGGACTGATCTCTTCGAAGATCTCTTCGAGGCCCGACTGGGTCGGGACGTCCCTGCGCCCGGCCTGACGAGCCGCCTCTACCCGGGCCTTCCACTTGTCGTTGCCGAGCAGCCAGTCGAAAGACTCGGTCTGCAGGGCCAGAAGGTCAGGAACTTCGAGCGGCTCCTGGATACGCGCGAAAGACACGCGACGGGGACCAGCGGGTACGGCGGAGGCGTTGCGCGAGGCTGCCAACAGATGTCCTTCCGAGGGCTCGCGGCGGACTGACTACACGCACGCCAGACAACCTCGCAACGTGAGCAAGCATCACGGGTCGTCAAAGGGCAGCGCAAAGGGGCAGTGTAGCCGATCGGCACACGCCTGTCCACTTCGCTCTCGCTGCATGCTCCACGTTGGTCGCAGCATCGCCCGTTCGGGCGGATACGTCAAGCCCGCGAGCCCGACTAATAGCCGGTTCGGGGCCCGGACGCTGGGTTTTCTCCCCTGCGCGACAGATCGCCTACCGCCATGGCCCAAGACGATACCCGCGAACGGGGGCGGTTAACGCTCCGTCACACCGGGGGTCGAACCCATGCCGACTACCGGTGTAGCTGTGACTGGATTACCCCCGCCATGGACGGCGCTAAACCAGATTTTTGGTAACAATTGAACCCGACGGCGCGCCCGGCGGCTCCAGGCGCAGGTCATCGGCCCCGCGGCGGGCCTCACGCGCTCCCCAGGAGCGTGGAAAGATCGGCGGCCAGCCAGCGCTCACCCTGGCGGACCATGACGAGCCTGGCGCGGTTCTGTGCCACCTGCTGCTGCGGCCCGGCCTGACCGGGCACCTGTCTGACCGTACCCATGTTCACGAACAGCAGAACCTCGACCCGGTCGGGTTCCGCGCGCTCCACCGCCGCCCCCGCCACGGAGGCGGTCCTGACCATCTTCTCCGCCTTGGCCCGGGTCACCAGGCTGGTGGCCAGCTCCTTGTAGTGCCGGGTGAGCTCGCCGGTGGTGTATCCGCCGGCCCGCGCGAGGTCCTGCTCGATCGTGCGGTAGTCGTAGGAGAGCAACTGGGGGGCGACCTGCCGGGCGGCGGCCATCGCGGAGTCGCCGGCCGCGTCGGCCTCCCGCAGGTCGCGCAGGTTGAACCACATCGTCGGCACCAGCACGGCGGCCACCGCCACCAGGACGCCCAGCAGCGCGATCGCGAACATCCTCACAGCACCTGCACCGCCTTCGACACCAGCCAGACGCCGCCGACCTTCTCCAGCTCCATCGACCAGCGGTAGTAACGCTCCTGCGCCGGGCTGTCCGATCCGTCCCAGTGGATCTCCACGTCGGCGACCGCGAGCGCCTTTGCCTTGCCGCCGGTCAGCGAGACCAGGCCCGTGGCGCGCAGCACGCCGGTCTGGACGACCTTGCTCTCCACGGTGGTGGACTTCAGCTTGGCGGCGGTGCTCACGTACTCGGCTCTCGCCGGGCCCGTGGAGGTGTCGAGGATGCGCTGCAGGTCGGCGTCCACGGTGCGGTAGTCGAGCGAGACGAGGTTCCTGGCGTGGGCGCCGGCGGCCAGCAGCACGGCCTCGCGGTCGCCCGCCCTGCCCTGCTCGTCGCGGGCCTCGGCGGCGATCCAGGCGCCCGTGCCCACGAGCACCGCCAGCAGCCCGCCGAGCACCGCGATCACGATGCGCGCGGAACGGACGCCCAGCGATGTCATGACTGCTCACCCCTCCCAGACCGCCGGATCATAACGCGGCGGCCGCTCCCGGAGTCCGGTGAACGACCGAGCCGGTGTGATAACGGGAGCAAAGGTGGATGTGTCCGTAAAATGCCCCCAGACGGCCCTGAGGCGGCCGCTGCGGGCGGAACAGCGGACGGCCGGACTTGCTGGTCCGGGCAGGGCCGCCGTTCCCGGCCGGGCTACTGGACGCCGTGCAGGTGGGCGTTGACCAGACGGGGGTACTCCTCCAGCCAGTTGCGCCCGCGCTCGTCCACGAACGAGCCCTGCGGCGGGATCACGCCGTTCGCCGCCAGCCACGCTCCGGGCGGCTGCTGGGTGCGGCGGACACGGTTGCCGGTCGGCATGAGCTGCGGCGGGATCGGCGGCAGCACGCCGGGGTCGTGCCCGAGCTGAGCCTCGGCCTCGAGCTCGGACAGGTCCTTCTCCTCGGACATGCCGATGGGGCCGTGCCGCCGGGCGTTGAGGAACTGCCGCACCACCGGCTCGTCGCTCGACAGCAGCATCTCGCGCGGACCGAACATCACCAGTTCGCGCCGGAAGAGCATCCCGATGCTGTCCGGGACGGTACGGGCGGTGTTGATGTCGTGCGTCACGATCAGGAACGTGGCCTCGACCTCCGCGTTGAGGTCCACGATGAGCTGGTTGAGCAGCGCGGTGCGTACGGGGTCGAGACCGGAGTCCGGCTCGTCGAACAGGATGATCTCGGGCTCCAGCACGAGCGCCCTGGCCAGCCCGGCCCGCTTGCGCATGCCGCCGGAGATCTCGCCCGGCAGCTTGCCCTCCGCACCCCGCAGGCCGACCAGCTCGATCTTCTCCATGACGATGTCGCGGATCTGCGACTCGCTCTTCTTCGTGTGCTCGCGGAGCGGGAAGGCGATGTTGTCGTAGAGGTTGAGCGAGCCGAACAGCGCGCCGTCCTGGAAGAGCACCCCGAACAGCCGTCGCAGCTCGTAGAGCTTGCGCTCGGGACAGTTGGCCAGGTCGTGGCCGTCGATCCAGATGTGGCCGCGGTCGGGCCTGAGCAGGCCGACCAGCGTCTTGAGGAAGACCGACTTGCCGGTGCCGGACGGGCCGAGCAGCACGGAGATCTGCCCGGCCGGGAGGGTGAAGGAGACGTCCTCCCAGATGACCTGGCGCCCGAACGACTTGGTGAGCCCTTCCACGACGACCTCGACGCCCACCGGCCACCTCCCAGTCGCGAACGATGGCCTCACCGTAACGGGGGCGCGGCCGCTTGGGAAGCGGCTATGAGACCTCAGGTCCAGTAAGGGGTCGCGGGCCGGGCCGGCCGCCCGTCGCGGCCCGGACCGGACGTGTCAGGAGGACACGTCGCCGGGGAGGAGTTGCTCGGTGAGGAGGCGGCGGACCCGGTCGGCGCCGGTGACCCAGGGCCGCAACAGCTCCCATCCGTGGAAATATCCGAAGATGTACGGGCTGGCGGCCGACGGCTTGAGCCCCGCCAGCGCCGTCGCCACCTCCCGGTCGTCGTACAGCGCCCAGCGGGCCAGGTACGCCCCCACCTCCGCCTCCTCGCGCCCTTCGACGGCCATCAGCATGGCGTTGCCCCAGACGCCCCACAACACGTTCCTGGCCCCATGGATCGCCGCGAAGTCGCTCCCGTCCGGGCGGATGCCGCATTCGGGAAGGACGTGGACGTTGAGCCATTCCTGGGCCTCGTCACCGGGGAAGACGATCTCCTCGGCCAGCAGCCCCAGCCCCTCGCTGAGCAGGAACGACGGGGACAGCATGAACCGTACGCGCTGGTCGGCGCGGGCCTCCTTGAGCATCGACTCCGCGATGTGCCCGGGATGTCCCTCGTGCGCGACGACGTACAGCAGGTCGGCGAGGTTGAAGGGGATCGAGACGTTGATGTGGATCGCCGACCTCAGCTCGCCCTGGTAGGCACCGGCCGCGTGGAAGTGCGTGTCCCGGACGAGCAGGCAGTCGACGACCTCGCCGGGAGGGAGCGGGATGATCTCGCCGGTCCGCCGGCGGCACTCGGCCACCGCCTTGGCGACCAGGGCGGGCAGGCGTTCGACGGCGTGCAGGGTGTGCGCGGCCTGCCAGGCGTGCAGGCGGCCGGACAACGGCCCCGGCGTCTTCGGCAGTGCCCTGTCGAGCCGGTCGTGCGCCTGCTCGAACAGCGACTCCGGCAGCCATCGCGGCTCCAGCCCCAGGACCTGCCGCGCGTACGCGGTGAGGGGCAGCCGCTCGCCGTCCAGATAGCGGGCGACCGCCCGCATCGCGGACACCTGGGCGGCAAGGTAGGGGGACGGCGGACGTTCCAGCAGCCGGTCGGCGTCGCCGGCCAGGCGGCCGGGGGCGGCGGGGGCCTCGGCCTCGACCTGGTCGTGCCACTCCTGAGGGCCTCGGTAGATGAGCGCGCCGCCGCCCATCAGGCGGTTCAGCCGCAGCGCGAGCAGCGCGTACTCGTGCGTCCAGTGCGGTTCGGTCATGGCGCGTAAGCTAGCCGTACGGTTTTCCGTACAGTGCACGGCCGGAGGGTGGATGCCGGAGTCGATCTGGTTGCGCGACGACGACGAACGCCCGCGCAAGCCGCGCCTGTCCCGCGCGCGCATCGTCGAGGCGGCCGTCGCCCTGCTCGACGCGGAGGGCGTCGCCGGCTTCTCCATGCGCGCCCTGGCCGCCCGCCTGCGAGCCGGCACGATGTCACTCTACGAGTACGTCACAAGCAAGGAGGACGTGCTCGACCTGGCACTCGACGAGGTGATCGGCGAGGTCGAGGTGCGCGAGCACGCATCCTGGCGCGACCTGCTGACCGCCCAGCTCACCCGGAGCAGGCAGGTCATGCGGCGGCACCCGTGGGCCCCCGCCCTCACCGCCACCCGCCCGCTCCTCGGCCCCAACGCCCTGAGCCGCTCCGAACGCTTCTACGCCGCCCTGTCCGAGGCCGGCCTGTCCGGGCCGGAGCTGGTCGCCGCCGTCGGGACCCTGTCGTCCTACGTCAACGGATTCGTCGCCGCCGAGAACACCTGGCGGGCCGTCGTCCGCACCCCACAGGCCGAGACCGAGCTGCGCGAACGGACCGCGCGCCATCTGGAACGGCACCGCCCCCAGCTCGCCGAACGGGCCCAGGTGCGCGTCGACGACTTCGACGCCCAGTTCGAGCTCGGCCTCGACCTCATCCTCGACGGCATCCAGAGCCGGCTCTGACCCCCAGGCACACGAAAAGGGGCGGCGGACATCCGGCACCAGGATGTCCTCCGCCCCTTCAGCGTCGAGCCAGGAGCTCCAGCCGTCTTACTTGACGGTGACGGTCGCGCCGGCGCCCTCAAGGGCGGCCTTGGCCTTCTCCGCCTGCTCCTTGTTGACCTTGCCGTCGAAGACCGGCTTCGGAGCGCCGTCCACCAGGTCCTTGGCCTCCTTGAGGCCCAGGGACGTCAGGGCGCGGATCTCCTTGATGACCTGGATCTTCTTGTCGCCGGCGGCCTCGAGGATGACGTCGAACTCGTCCTGCTCCTCGGCGGCGGGGGCCTCAGCGCCGCCACCGGCGGCCGGGGCGGCGGCAACCGCGACGGGGGCGGCGGCCTTGACGTCGAAGATGTCCTCGAACTGCTTCACGAACTCGGAGAGCTCGAGGAGGGTCATCTCCTTGAAAGCGTCGATGAGCTCGTCGTTGCTGAGCTTCGCCATGATGCGTTTCCTTACGTTTAGGACTTGCTGAAAACTAGGAACGGGACCGCGGTGGGTGCGGCAACCCCCGTGTTACTCGCCCGCTTCTTCGCGCTTCGCGCGAAGGGCTTCGACCAGCTGAGCCATTTGCGTGGGCAGCGCGGCGAACATCGCGGCAGCGGCGCTCTGCTTCGCCTTGAGCGCACCGGCAAGCTTCGCGAGGAGGACCTCGCGGGACTCGAGGTCGGCGAGCTTGGTGATCTCGGTGGCGTCGAGCGTCTTGCCCTCGAGCACGCCGCCCTTGATCACCAGAAGGGGATTGGCCTTGGCGAAGTCACGCAGACCCTTGGCCGCCTCGACGACGTCGCCCTTGACGAAGGCGACGGCGGTGGGGCCGACCAGCAGGTCGTCCAGACCCGTCACGCCGGCCTCGTTGGCCGCGATCTTGGTCAGGGTGTTCTTCGCCACGGCGAACTTCGCATTCTCACCGAGAGACTTGCGCAGGTCCTTGAGCTGCGCGACGGTGAGACCGCGGTACTCGGTCAGAACGGCGGCGGCGCTACCTTCGAACTCGTTCTTGAGCTCGGCAACAGCCGTCGCCTTATCCGCCCTCGCCATGGGCCTCCTTCCAGATGTGCCGCCGGCGAAGGCGTCCTGAAATGAGAACAGCCCCGGGCGCAGGGGCGCACACGGGGCTCACGCGCATGGATGACCATGCGGGGAAACTCGCATCACACCTGCGCGGGTCGTCCACAAGACGTGGAACCTTCGGTCGCCAGGATGTGAGCACCTGACGACGACCGGCGGTCTTCGGCAACGACCAGAGTACGTGCTGGCCGCCGAGTTTCCAAATCGTTCTCGGAGATGGCTCCTAGTTGGTCGTGGTCTCCGGCATCTCGCCGACCTGGTCGGCGGCCGGGGCCTGGATGGTGACGGGCTTGTTGTAGTCCTTGAAGAACAGCGTGGCGTCCAGCTTGGCGCCGTCCTTCTGGCCGTTCAGCGCGAGCTTGCGGGGCAGGCCGTCGGCCGCGACCCACACGTCGAACGCGACGTCCTTGAGCTCGGACAGGTGCGAGCGCGCCTGCTCCTGCCGGTCGGCCGGCAGCAGCAGCACGGCCGCCTCCACCGGGAAGGTGCCGCTGTAGTGGGTGGTGTCCTCGCCGTTGACGGTCTCGGTGCCGGCCTGCTTCACGTCCTTGGAGGCCGTGACGAGCTTGGTGACGCTGGCCAGGTCGAACTGCTGGATCTGGGCGAGGTACTGGTCGACCGCGGTACGGTCGCCGACCTCGTTCAGCGAGACCTTGATCCACGGCTTGGTGGCGCCGAGCATCTTGTTCAGCGCCTCGACCTTGACGTAGACGGTGTCGCCCTGCAGCACGGCGCGGACGCCGCCCGGCAGGCTCTGACCGCCCATGTCCACGGTGTCCAGCGTGAGGTCCACGGCGAGCTCGGGCTTGCTCTGGTAGAGCATGCGGCCCTGCACCCGGCCGTTGCCCTCCTGGGCGCCGGAGGCGTTGACGACGGCGTCGACGGTGTAGCTGGTGACCTCGGCGGTCTTCTGCGCGGCCTGCGCCAGGACCTCAGAGGCCGCCAAGTTGACCTGGATGGGTTGGGCGGTCGAGCCACAACCGGCAACCGCGGCCACGACGAACGCGGCTCCGGCCGCGGCGAGACTTATCCTGCGCTTCAGCATGTCTTGACCCTACGTTTGCGATCCGGGATAGTAGCGGCTTCCCCGCACAATTCGGGGAAAACCCAGGGTTCTCCCCCACACACTCTGCACAGCTCCTTCACAACCCCCCAACCCTGCCAACGCAAAGAAACCCACCGGAGAAAGCGCCCCTCCCCGGCGGAACGCGGTCCTGGGCGGCTCCCAGGGGGCGGATACAGGGCCCTGGAGGGCGCGAAGCAGGCCCGCGCGCGGGGCCGCACAGGGACACAAGGGGGCGCGCAGCGGCCCGGGGGCGTCGTGGAGGGCCGCCGCCACCGGGCCCGCAGGGGACATGACGCACAAGCCGGCCGGCAGGGTCGCACAGACGCGGCAACAGCCCGCCCGGACACGACAATCCCCCCCACGACCCAAAAGAGCCCCGCCCGTACGAAACGGGCGGGGCTCTTTCGTGAAAACGTGCGGCCGGCCGGTCGGTTACTCGGCCAGGTCGGCGGTGATGCCGCGGGTGACGTTGGGGTCGACCGGAACGCCCGGACCCATCGTCGTGGAGAAGGTGACCTTCTTCAGGTAGCGGCCCTTGGCGGCCGACGGCTTGAGACGCAGCACCTCGTCCAGCGCGGCAGCGTAGTTCTCCAGGAGCTGGCGCTCGCCGAAGGACGTCTTGCCGATGATGAAGTGCAGGTTGGCCTGCCGGTCGGTGCGGAACTCGATCTTGCCGCCCTTGATTTCCGTGACGGCCTTCGCGACGTCGGGCGTCACGGTGCCGGTCTTCGGGTTGGGCATGAGGCCACGCGGGCCGAGCACGCGGCCCAGGCGGCCGACCTTGCCCATCATGTCGGGCGTGGCCACCACGGCGTCGAACTCGTTGAGCCGGTTGCCCTTGGAGATCTCGTCGATCAGCTCGTCGGCGCCGACGATGTCGGCGCCCGCCTCGCGGGCAGCCTCGGCACGGTCACCGGTCGCGAAGACCAGGACCCGGGCGGTCTTGCCGGTGCCGTGCGGAAGGTTGACCGTGCCGCGCACGATCTGGTCTGCCTTGCGAGGGTCGACGCCCAGCCGCAGCGCGACCTCGACGGTGGCGTCGAACTTGGTGGTCGACGTCTCCTTGGCGAGCTTGGCGGCCTGGACCGGGGTGTAGAGCTTGTCGCGGTCGACCTTGGCCGCCGCGTCCTTGTGCGCTTTGCTGCGCTTCATGCGTACTCCTAGTGGTACTCGGGCCGTCGCCGTCGCGGCGGCCCTCCCACGACGTCTGGGAAGGGGTGTTACTCGGCGATCGTGATGCCCATCGACCGGGCGGTGCCGGCGATGATCTTCTCGGCCGCCTCGATGTCGTTGGCGTTGAGGTCGGGCATCTTGGTCTCGGCGATGCTGCGCAGCTGCTCGCGGCTCAGCTTGCCGACCTTGTCACGGTGCGGGACCGCGCTGCCCTTGTCGAGGCCGAGGGCCTTCTTGATCAGCTCGGGGGCCGGCGGCGTCTTCGTGACGAAGGTGAAGCTGCGGTCCTCGAAAATGGTGATCTCGACGGGGATGATGTTGCCCCGCTGAGCCTCCGTCGCAGCGTTGTACTGCTTGACGAAGTCCATGATGTTGACGCCGTGGGGACCGAGGGCGGTACCCACCGGCGGTGCCGGGGTGGCCTGGCCAGCGGGGAGCTGGACCTTCACCAACGCGGCGATTTTCTTCTTCGGAGGCATGTGTCCTTCTCCGGGTCCTGGATTGTGATGCGATGCCGGGCGGCGGATGCGGCCCTGACATGTCGGAGGCCGCCCGACAGCGCAGGCGGCCAGTCCGAACGTCTAAGTGTAGGTGATCGACCTAGATCTTCGAGACCTGGTTGAACGACAGCTCCACCGGAGTCTCCCGGCCGAAGATCGAGACGAGCACCTTGAGCTTCTGCGACTCGGGGCTGATCTCGCTCACCGAGGCCGGCAGGGTGGCGAACGGGCCGTCCATGACCGTGACCGACTCGCCGATCTCGAACTCGACCGTGGGGCCCGCGGCGGTCTTGGTGGCCGCCTTCTTGGTCTCCTCGGTCGGCTCGGGCGCGAGCAGCTTGGCGACCTCGTCGAGGCTGAGCGGGCTCGGCTTGTTGGACAGGCCGACGAAGCCGGTGACGCCGGGGGTGTTGCGCACCGCGGCCCAGGACTCGTCGGTCAGCTCCATGCGCACCAGGACGTAGCCGGGCAGCACGCGCTCCTTGACCGGCACCTTCTTGCCGCTCTTGAACTCCTGGACGGTGTGCGTCGGCACCTCGACCTGGTAGATGTAGTCCTCCATGTTGAGCGACACGTTGCGGCTCTCGATGTTGGACTTCACGCGGTTCTCGTAACCGGCGTAGGAGTGGATGACGTACCACTCGCCGGGCAGGCCGCGCAGGGACTGCTTGAACTCCTCGACGGGGTCGACGTCGGGAAGGGCCGAAGCGTCCTCGGCGGCGGAGGCGTCGGCCTCGCTCGCTTCGTCGCTTCCCGCGGCCTCGGCCTCGTCGGACTCCGCCTCGGCGGTCTCCTCAGTGGCCTCTTCCAGCTCGTCGTCCCACTCGTCGCGAGACTCGTCCGCCGGAAATGAAGACTCGGACACGGTGACTCTTCCTCTTTCGTCGAATCGAAGGGCGACTCCGTCAGTCGACCGGCGGCGTCTGGATCAGGCCCCGCCGAAGATCTTCAGCACTGCCCATCCCAGAGCGCTGTCGAGCCCGTAGACGATGCCAACCATGATCAGAACGAATATCAGAACGACCGTGGTGTAGGTGATCAGATCCTTGCGTGTCGGCCAGATGACCTTACGAAGCTCGTTGACGACCTGCCGATAGAAGAGGGCAGGTGAAGTGCGCGTCTTCTTCTCGCCACTGGGCTTGTCTGCGGTCTCGCCGCGCGTGTCGATCGCCACAGTCCTCACCTGAATTCGTCGTATCCAACGCAGTTCTGCGGCGCGCTTACACGCCTGTCATGCGCGGACCGCACTCGCAGGGCACGAGGGACTCGAACCCCCAACCGCCGGTTTTGGAGACCGGTGCGCTACCAATTGCGCCAGTGCCCTATGTCATCAACCAGACTACCCTGATTGAATCACTGCCTGGACCGAACCGCTCGCCGACATGCGGCGGAAGGACCGAGCTGAAGCATACGGGGGATTGCCCGGCACGTCGAACCGAAACCTGATCGCCCAGGTCAAGGCGTCGTGCGACGATGGAGCCATGTCGAGCCGACGCCGCATCT
This sequence comes from Nonomuraea coxensis DSM 45129, assembly GCF_019397265.1. NCBI lineage: Bacteria > Bacillati > Actinomycetota > Actinomycetes > Streptosporangiales > Streptosporangiaceae > Nonomuraea > Nonomuraea coxensis. The sequence goes on along the minus strand of NZ_CP068985.1, from coordinate 802,008 downwards.
CCGCGAGGATCTCCGCGATTTCCGAGTCCGCCACACTGGCCGTCGACGCCAAGGCGAAGGCCATGAAGGCCGCCGGGCGCCCGGTCATCGGGTTCGGCGCGGGCGAGCCCGACTTCCCGACGCCCGGCTACATCGTCGAGGCGGCGGTCGAGGCGGCCCGCGACCCGCGCTTCCACAAGTACACCCCGGCGGGCGGGCTGCCCGAGCTCAAGCAGGCCATCGCGGCCAAGACGCGGCGCGACTCCGGCTACTCCGCCGAGCCCTCGCAGGTGCTCGTCACCAACGGCGGCAAGCAGGCCGTCTACGAGGCGTTCGCCACCCTGCTCGACCCGGGCGACGAGGTGCTGGTCGTGGCGCCCTACTGGACGACGTACCCCGAGGCGATCAAGCTGGCCGGCGGCACGCAGGTCGACGTGGTCACCGACGAGTCCACCGGCTACCTCGCGAGCGTCGAGCAGCTCGAGGCGGCGCGCACCGGGCGGACGAAGGCGCTGCTGTTCGTCTCGCCGTCCAACCCGACGGGCGCCGTCCACACCCGCGAGCAGACGGTCGCGATCGGGCGGTGGGCCGCCGAGCACGGCCTCTGGGTGATCACCGACGAGATCTACGAGCACCTGGTCTACGACGGCGCCGAGTTCACCAGCATCGCCACGGCCGTCCCCGAGCTGGGCGACCGGGTCGTGATTCTCAACGGCGTCGCCAAGACGTACGCGATGACCGGCTGGCGCGTGGGCTGGCTGATCGGCCCGTCCGACGTCGTCAAGGCGGCCACCAACCTGCAGTCGCACGCCACCTCCAACGTCTCCAACGTCTCCCAGATGGCCGCGCTGGCGGCGGTCTCCGGCGATCTGTCGGCGGTGGCCGAGATGCGCGCGGCCTTCGACCGGCGGCGGCGGACGATGGTGCGGATGCTCAACGACATCCCGGGCGTGGTGTGCCCCGAGCCCAAGGGGGCGTTCTACGCCTACCCGTCGGTCAAGGCGCTGGTCGGCAAGGAGCTGCGGGGGCGGCGGCCGGGCACGTCCGCGGAGCTGGCGGAGCTGATCCTGGAGGAGGCCGAGGTCGCGGTGGTGCCCGGGGAGGCGTTCGGGACGCCGGGATACTTCCGGCTGTCGTACGCGCTGGGCGACGACGACCTGGTCGAGGGCGTCAGCCGTCTGGGCAAGCTGCTGGCCGAGGCCCGCTGACTAGCCGATCCCGGCGGCGACCCGCAGGATCTCGTCGTCGAGCCCCGGCGTCGCGCCGACGTAGACCGCGACGCCCGGGCGCTCCAGCCACATGAGGTTGCGCACGCCCGTACGGGTGGTCCAGCGCAGGGCGGGCCGGCCCTCCCAGGCCGTGAGCCGCGCGTGCGCCACCAGCGTGACGAACTGCTCGGCGGTACGCGGACCGCACACGACGCCGACGTACAGCCGCTCGTCGTTCTGGCTCCAGATCAGGCCGTGCACGGCGAGCGGCCGGGTGAGCGCGGGCAGGCGGGAGAAGGTGCCCGCGCGTTCGAGCGGACGGGCCAGGCCGGGCAGGCGGACCTCGGAGGCGGCGCCGCACGACAGCGTCAGCGCCCTGCTGCCGGCCTGCTCGGCGGACGGGGACCCGTCGGAGGCGCGGGGCACCGGGACCTCGCCACCGCCCGCGCCCCCGCCGCCCGCGCAGCCGGAAAGCGCGCAACCGGAGAGCGCGAGCGTGAGGAGCACCGCCGCCAGACGCCGCATGGACCCCCCATGACGTGTGTGGACACCCCGGGAACGGGACGGGAAGGGGCTCTAGTCTCCTACAGGAGCCTTGACCGAGGCGGCAACTGCGAGGAGTTCCTTACCCAGGGATTCACCGGCCCTGACCCGCAGACCTGTGCCCGGGCGCTCCAGCCAGGCGATCGTCCGGCCGCCGCGCGGGTCGCGGCCGACCACGGCGGGCCTGCCTCGCAGGAGGGTGTCGCGGGCGTTGAGCACGGCGACGTGGGAGCGGTAGCGCGACCAGTCTGCGGCGACGGGGCCGCGTTCGACGCGCGCCTCGACGTACCTTCCTGGACCTGCCGCTTCCGGCTTCTCCGGGGCGTACCTCGCCCAGCCGCCCGCTCCGGGGCCGAGCGTCCCTCCCCCGGTGCGCCGCAGGTCAGGGGGGAGGTAGGTGAGGTAGAAGCCGTCGGCGATCACCGCGAGAACGGGCGCGGCCGGCGCGGGCTCGGCCGGTGCCGGGCGCGCCGACGGGGCGGGGGCCGGTGGGCCCTGGGCCGCGGCGGCGGGCTCCACCGGCCGCGCGGGCGGGCGTATCCGCCCGAACCCTGACGCGAACAGCCCGTAGATGGCCATCGCCGTCACCGCGAACGCCAGCGCCGCCAGCGCCGCCCGCCGGCCCTGCCCGTCCGCGGACGCGGGTCCGTCCGCGCGTCCCTGCCCGTACACGCGCCCCTCGGGGATCATTCCCCGATGATCCCCCGCCCGGGCCGCCTCCTACCCCTCTTTAAACCATCCGATGGTGGCGCCAATGGCAAGATGAGGAGATGCCGAAGCCCCTGGTCACGCTCCCGAAAGCACATCTCCACCTGCACTTCACCGGTTCCATGCGGCATGCCACGCTGATCGAGCTGGCCAGGGACCAGGGGCTGCACCTCCCCGACGCGCTGGAGCAGGACTGGCCGCCCAAGCTGCGGGCCACCGACGAGCGCGGCTGGTTCAGGTTCCAGCGGCTGTACGACATCGCCCGGTCCGTCCTGACCCGCCCGGAACACGTCTACCGGCTGCTGCGCGAGACCGCCGAGGACGAGGCGGCGGCCGGGTCGCGCTGGCTGGAGATCCAGGTGGACCCGTCCGGCTACGCCCAGCGGTTCGGCGGGCTGACGGCCACGCTGGAGCTGATGCTGGACGCCGTACGGCAGGCCGCCGAGCACTCCGGCGTCGGCATCGCCGTGATCGTGGCCGCCAACCGGACCAGGCATCCGCTGGACGCCAACACGCTGGCCAGGCTCGCCCTCCAGTACCGCGACCAGGGGGTCATCGGCTTCGGGCTGTCCAACGACGAGCGCCGGGGCCAGGCCCGCGACTTCGAACGCGCCTTCAGGATCGCCAAGCGGGGCGGGCTGCTGGCCGTGCCGCACGGCGGCGAGCTGATGGGCCCGCGCAGCGTCCAGCAGTGCGTGGACGACCTGGGGGCCGACCGGGTCGGGCACGGCGTGCGGGCGGCCGAGGACGACTGGCTGATGAGCCGCCTGGCCGACCGGCAGATCTGCTGCGAGGTCTGCCCGACCTCCAACGTCGGGCTGGGGGTGGCCGAGCGGGCCGCCGACGTGCCGCTGCGGCGGCTGTTCGACGCGGGGGTGCCGATCGCGCTGGGGGCCGACGACCCGCTGCTGTTCGGCGACCGGCTGCTGCGGCAGTACGAGCTGGCCAGGGAGGCGTACGGGTTCTCCGACGCCGGGGTCGCCGAGCTGGCCAGGCAGTCGGTGCGCTCGTCGGCCGCGCCCGAGGCGGTGCGCAAGGAACTGCTGAAGGGCGTCGACGACTGGCTCACCGGGTCGCCGTCACCGGAGTGAGCGGGCGATCTCGACGGCCTCGCCCGCGGTGCGTACGCCCTCCAGGCGGTGGTTGACGCCGCCGCTCGTCCAGATGAGGGTGGGCGCCGCCTGACGGAGCGGCACGACGGTGCCGTCCACGCGGCGGAGGTGGCCGAGCGGGTGCTCGCCGGCGATCCACCAGCCGTCCGTGCCGCCGCCGAGCTCGAAATGGGCGGGGAAGGGCGGGCCGAGCTGCTTGAAGAAGTACGGCTCCATCTCGCCGTCGAACTGGTCGAGGCGGATGCCGCCCGGCCAGAACATCGACGCCACGCGGCCGCCGTCGGAGACCGTGGCCGCCTGCGGGGGGCCGAGGCGGGCGGGGGTGCGTACCGGGAAGCGGGCCAGGGACGGCAGGTCCTCCGGCGGCACGGCGCGTTCGCCGGGGAGCGGCGCGGTGGTGGTGAGCGGTGGCGGCGGGGTGTCGGAGACCCGCAGCTCGACGCCCGCGAAGCGGAGGATCTTCACCACGGCGGCCCGGCCCTGCGGGGTGGCGGCGGTGACGGCCACGACCGCCGCCACGACGGCCACCACCACGGCCCACCGCCGCCTCCGCGCCCGCGTCCCCCGCCGCGAAGGGCCGGTACGCGCCCCACGCGCCGGCTCAGGCGGGTCGGCAACCAGGTCAGGGTCGGGCAGGCCGGGGTCAGGCGCGGCGGGCCGCCCGGGGTCGGGCCGCCCAGGGTCGGGGAGGCCGGGGTCGGGTTGGGTGAGGCGGGTGCGGACGGCGGCGGCGATGTCGGTGGCCGGCGGGGCGGCGGGCACGTCGAGCAGGGCGCCGAGGGCGAGCAGCTCGGCCTCCAGCGCGTCGGGAGCGTCCGCGGCGTCGGGGTGCGCGTCGCGAGCGTCAGGGTGCGCGTCCCGAGCGGCCGGCGGGTTGGGGTCGTCCCTGTCGTCATGCGAGTTCATTGCCCACCTCCTCCCTCAGCCGCGCCAGCCCGCGATGGGTGCTGGACTTGACGGTGCCCACCGGACAGTCCAGCACCTGGGCCGTCTCCGCCTCCGTCAGCTGTAAGAAGTACCGGCACACCACGGCCCGGCGTTCCCGCTCGGGCAGTGCGCGGACGGCGGCCAGCAGGCGGGCGCGCCGGTCAGTGGCGACGGCCGTCCCCTCGGGGTCGTCGGGCGCCCGGTCGGTCGCCGCCGCGCCCAGCCTGAGCGTCAGCTCGGCGCGCCGCCCCCGTGACCGGGTCAGGTTGTGCGTCTCGTTGGCCACGATCCGCAGCAGCCACGGGCGGAACGGCGAGTCCCGCCGGAAGCCCGCCAGGTGCCTGAACGCCTTGACGAACGCCTCCTGCACGACGTCCTCGGCTTCGTCCCCCGCGCCGAGCAGGTACGCGGTACGGTGGGCGAGCGCGCTGTAGCGGGCGACCAGCGCCTCATAGGCGTTCAGGTCACCGTCGAGCGAGCGCGCGATCGCCTCGTCGTCGTCCATGACGAGTCAGATTCCACCGCAAACCAGGCCCGGCAGGGAAGTGCGTGCGCCGGATCGCGTGACCCCTGCCGCTGATCGGGGCATTAGACTCGGGCAATCCGTGTGCCCCCTTGAAGGAACGGGACTATGTCTTCTGGGTATGACCGTGTAGTGCAACCGGCGGCCGGTGACGAGGCCCTGGAGAACCACCTCGGTGGGGACGAGGCCAAGAACTACCGGCAGTACGAGTTCGACATGGTCGCCCCCTACGTGGGCCGCTCGATGCTGGAGATCGGTTCGGGCCTCGGGCACTTCGCCGAGCAGTTCCTGCCGCGCCTCGACCGGCTCGTGGTGAGCGACTTCGACCCCTACTGCGTCGAGCAGCTGGAGAAGCGTTTCGCCGGGCGCGACGAGATCGGCGTGCTGCAGTTCGGCCTGCCGACCGACATCCCGCTGGAGGACAAGGTCGACACCGTCGTGCTGATGAACGTCCTGGAGCACATCGAGGACGACGCCGAGGCGCTGCGTTCGCTGGCGCGGGTGACGCTGCCGGGCGGCCGGATCATCATCTGGGTGCCGGGCTACATGCAGCTCTACGGCGACTTCGACCGCAAGGTCGGCCACGTGCAGCGCTACACGCCGAAGACGCTGGCCGCCACGGTCGCGCGGGCGGGCCTGGACGTCGAGGTGCTCAAGCCGATCAACTTCCTGGGCGGCATCGCCTGGTGGGCGGCGGTGCGCCGGGGCGGCGTCGGCTATCCCGACCCGCGCCTGGTCAAGATCTACGACCGTACGGTGGTGCCGCTCACGCGGCTCATCGAGCGGTTCTTCCGTCCGCCGTTCGGCCAGACGGTCTTCTGCGTGGCGCGCGTCCCGCAGAGCTGAGTGCGGCAGGGGGAGGCCGGTGGGCCTCCCCCGCGCGCCTCACTTGATCGATCCGGCGGTCAGGCCGCCGACGACCTTGCGCTCGATCAGCGCGAACAGGATGATCACCGGGATCGTGGCGATCACCGACCCGGCGAACAGGTTCTGCCAGTCCACCTGGTACTGCCCGATGAAGGAGTTCAGCGCCACGGTGAGCGGCTGCTTCTCGGGCGTCGTGGTCAGCGTGAGCGCGACCACGAACTCGTTCCACGCCGCGATGAACGTGAAGATCAGTGCCGTGATGACCCCCGGCATGGCGAGCGGCAGCGTGATGCGGAACAGCGCGCCGAAGCGCCCGTTGCCGTCGATGAAGGCCGCCTCCTCCAGTTCGCGGGGGATCGAGGCGAAGTAGGCGTTCAGGATCCACACCGCGAACGCCAGGTTGAACCCGCCGTTGACGAGGATCAGCGACCAGATCGAGTCCACCAGCCCGAACTGGTAGAACTCGCGGTAGATGCCGACCAGCATGGCCGTGGGCTGGAACATCTGGGTGATCAGCACCAGGATGAGGAACGCGGTCCGTCCCCTGAAGCGGTGCCGGGCCGAGTAGTAGGCGGCGGGCAGCGCCACCAGGAGCACCAGCACGGTGGAGCCGGCGGCCACCTTGATCGTGACCCAGAGGTTCTCGGCGAGGCCGCTGGTCCAGAAGCCGGTGAGGTTCGACCACACCCACTCCTCGGGCCAGAACGTCACGTCCCGCAGCGAGTCCTGGCTGCGCAGCGAGGTGAGCAGCATCACCACGTACGGGAACAGGAAGATCAGCGCGATGACGTAGGCGGCGGCCGCGACGAGCACGGTCTTGAGCCTGGGCAGGTGGCGCACGGTGGCGCCGCGGGCCACGGTCCCGACGGCCATCACGCCACCTCCTTGTTCCACCGCGACACCCGCAGGAAGATCACGGTCAGCACGACGACCATGCCGAAGTTGACCACGGACATGGCGGCCGACTCACCGATGTCGGAGCTCTTGAGGATGAACATGAGGATCGTCGAGGTGGCCGTGGAGTAGCCGGGCTGCCCGTGGGTCATGGCCCAGATGATCGGGAAGCTGTTGAAGACGTTCATCACGTTGATCAGCGCGGCCACGGTGAGCGCGGGGCGCAGCAGCGGCAGCGTGATCGACCAGTACGTCCGCAGCCGCCCCGCCCCGTCCATCCTGGCCGCCTCGTAGACGTCGCCGGGGATGGTGGCGAGGCCGGCGAGCAGCGCGTACGTCGTGAACGGCACCGACACGAACACGGCCACGAACACCAGCCACGGCATGGCCGTGGAGGCGTCGCCGAGCTGGTCGGCCGCCGCGCCGCCCATGGCGTCGATGAGCCCGAGTTTGAGGCGGATCTGGTTGATGACGCCCACTTCGGGGTCGAGCATCCACTTGAAGATGATCGCCGTCATCAGCACGGACGCCGCCCAGGGCGCGATGAGCGCCCAGCGGGCCACCTTGCGCAGCGGGAAGTGCTGGTTGAACAGCTGGGCGAGGGCCAGCGAGACCAGCACGGTGAGCACGACGACCGCGACCACCCAGATCACGCTGCGGAGCATGATGTCCGCGAAGTCCTTCTCGTTGACGAGCTTCTCGTAGTTCGCCAGCCCGTTGCCGCCCTGGACCACGCCGAACCGGCTGATCTTGAGGAACGACGACCGGATCATCTCGATCACCGGCCAGAGCACGACCACCGCGATGAGCACCACGGCCGGCCCGACCCAGGCGAGGGGTTCGAGGGCGCGCAACCTTCTCATGCAAGACCTTCCACGTGGGACAGCGTCGTCACGGGAGGCGGCCCGGCGCCCGTCACGGGCGCCGGGCCGGCCGCCGTGATCAGCCCGCCTCGGCGACCTTCTGCAGCTCGCCGAGGACCTTGGCCGGGTCCTCCTTGACGGCGCCGCCGATGGTCTGCTTGATCGCCGGGTTCACCTCGGCCCACTTCGGGTCCTGGAAGGGGTAGAAGCTGGCGTTGGGCAGCGCGTCCAGGAACGGCTTCAGCTTCTCGTCGCCCGACAGCTTCTCGATGCCGCCGTTGGTGACCGGCAGCAGCTTGTACGTGTCGGAGATCTTCTGCGCGGCGTTGCCGGTGTAGAAGAAGTCGAAGAACTTCTTGATCTCGGCGGCGTGGCCGTTCTTGTTGAACGCCATGATCCAGTCCATGACGCCGAGCGTGGTGTCGAGCGGCCCACTCTTGCCGGGGATGGGCGCGACGCCGTAGTTCTTCAGGCCGGCCGCGTCGAAGATCGGGATCGACATGGGGCCGCCGTTGACCATGCCGACCTTGCCGGCGCCGAAGTCCTCCCAGACCGTCTTGCGGTCCTTGGTGCCGGGGTTGGGGGTGGTCAGGCCGGCGTCGACCAGGCCCTTCATGTAGGTGAAGGTCTCGACGTTCTGCGGGGAGTTGATGGCCCACTTGCCGGAGGCGTCCTTGTAGCCACCGCCGTTGCCGAGCATCCACAGGAACGACTCGCCCTGGGCCTCCTCCTGGCCGAGGGGCAGGCCGAACGGCTGGGTCACGCCGGCCGCCTTCAGCTTCTCGGCGGCGGCCTTGAGCTCGTCCCAGGTCTTGGGGGGCTCGCTGATGCCGGCCTTGCTGAACAGGTCCTTGTTGTAGAACATGGCGCGGGCGGAGGAGACGAACGGGATGCCGTACGCGGTGCCGTCCACCTTGCCGAAGTCGGCGAACTTCTGCAGCAGGTCGCCGGAGACGTTCGGGGAGAGGACCTCGTCGGTCTTGTAGAGCAGCCCGTCCTTGACGAAGCCGGAGTAGTCGCCGGTCTGCAGGATGTCGGGCACCTGGCCGTTCTGGACCATGGTGGCGACCTGCTTGTCGATGTCGTTCCAGTTGATGACCTGGACGTCGACCTTGATGCCGGGGTTCGCGGCCTGGAACTCGTCCACGACGCCCTTCCAGAACGTCTCACCCGAGTTCGGCTTGCCCGGCCCGTCGCCGTAGTCGGCGGCGACCATCTTGAGCGTGACCTCGCCGCCGGAGGACGCCTGGTCGCCGCTGCCGCTGCCGCCGTCGCCCGAGCCGCAGCTGGTCAGGACCAGCAGCGTGGCAAGGCTGAGAGCGGCGCCGCCCACAAGCTTCATGTTCACTGGAGATACCGCCTTCTCGTCGGACGGGTGACGCTGGTCCGTACCAGTGGCCGGACCCCGCCCAGGGGGATACGCTCACGGAGGCACTGCCATACCCGGAGGCCCGCCGTGTTTGCGCAAGCGTAAGCGAGCGTTCCCCACCCGGTCTATACCGGCCTGTTGCGGTTCGACAACAGTCGCCCTATCGGTTGCGCACAACCGGTCTAGACCAGATGTCAGGTGATCTTCCGCCGGACGTTCTCGCCGCCCTCGGGCGTGCCGATCCACGGACCGTCGATGGACGGGTCGAGCACGCCTTCCTCGACGAAGTCGTAGCGGCCCTCCAGCACGTACCCGGCCAGCCTGGCGTCCCTGGCGTCGGTGTTGTGCCAGAGCCGGTCGAGCAGCGTGTCCACCCGGAGTCTGGCCTGGTGGCAGAAGGTGTCGGCCAGCTCGTACGGCCGCCGCCCGAGATCGGCGGAGTCGCCCTCGGCCTTCACGCAGACGGCGGTCATGGCGAACAGCTCGGCCCCGATGTCCACGACCCTGCCCAGGAACGCCTGCCGGTGCTCCAGCCTGCCCTGCCAGCGCGACATCGCGTAGAAGGTGGACCTGGCCAGCTTCCTGCTGGTCCGCTCCACGAACCGGAGGTGGGCGGCGAGGGGGCCGAAGGCGGCGTACCCGCCGGGCAGGGTGCCCGCGCCGGCGACCAGCGTCGGCAGCCAGCGGGCGTAGAAGCGGCCGGCCCGTTTGACCGCCTGGGCGCGTTCCTGGCGGGAGGCGTCCGGGTTGATCAGCTCGCCGGCGGCCGACAGGTGGGCGTCCACGGCCTCCCGGGTGATCGCCAGGTGCATGATCTCGGTGGAGCCCTCGAAGATGCGGTTGATCCGGGAGTCGCGGAGCATCTGCTCGGCGGGCACGCCGCGCTCGCCGCGCGCGGCCAGCGACTCGGCGCTCTCGTAGCCGCGCCCGCCCCTGATCTGGACCAGCTCGTCCAGCACCCGGCAGCCCATCTCCGAGGCGTACAGCTTGCCGAGCGCCGCCTCGATCCTGATGTCGTTGCGCTTGTCGTCGGCCAGGCGGCAGTTGAGCTCCATGACGGCCTCCAGCGCGTACGCGGTGGCCGCGATGAAGGCGATCTTCGTGGCCACGGCCTCGTGGCGGCCGACGGCGTGACCCCACTGCACGCGGGCGTTGCTCCACTCGCGGGCGATCCGCACCGCCCACTTGGCGTTGCCCGCGCAGGTGGCGGGAAGGGAGAGGCGGCCGGTGTTCAGCGTGGTGAGCGCGATGCGCAGCCCGTCGCCCTCGCGTCCGATGAGGTTCTTCGCGGGCACCCTGACGCCGGAGAACTCGGTGACGCCGTTCTCGATGCCGCGCAGGCCCATGAACGTGTTGCGCCGCCTGACCGTGATGCCCGGCGAGTCGGCCTCGACCACGAACGCGCTGATCTTCTTGCCGGTCCGCGCCATGACCACGAGCAGGTCGGCGATGACGCCGTTCGTCGTCCACAGCTTGACGCCGTCGAGCACGTAGTCGTCGCCGTCGCGGACGGCGGTGGTGGCCAGGCGGGCCGGGTCGGAGCCCACGTCGGGCTCGGTCAGCAGGAACGCCGAGATCTCGCCCCTCGCGCAGCGCGGCAGGAACGCGCGCTTCTGCTCCTCGGTGCCGAACAGCTTCAGCGGCTGCGGCACGCCGATCGACTGGTGCGCCGACAGCAGCGTGGCCAGCGCCGGGCTGTAGGAGCCGACGAGCATGAGGGCCCGGCAGTAGTACAGGTAGGGCAGGCCGAGCCCGCCGTACTCCTCGGCGATCGTGATGCCGAACGCCCCCAGCCCGGCCAGGCCCTTGACCACGTCGTCCGGGATCTGCCCGGTCCGCTCGATGAGCGCGGGATCGACGTGCCCGTCCAGGAAGTGGCGGACCGCCCTGACGAACTCCTCCCCCCGCTTGGCGGCCTCGTCGGGCAGCGCGGGCGCCGGATGGACCAGCTCCAGCCGGAAGTCGCCGAGAAAGAGCTGCTTGCCGAAGCTGGGCCGGGCCCATTCACGCTCCCGCGCCTGCTCGCCGACCGCTCTGGACTCCTCGTACCTGGTCTGCTGGGTCATCGTGCCTCCTGACGTCTCGCCGGTTATATGCCCCCTTTGCATCGAGGCGAGCACAGACCTGACTTTCGTCAGGGGCGCCGCTGCCCGGACGGCAGATCCGGAAAGGGCCCGCCCTTCCCTAGGTTTCCTGACGTGAAATCCCTTCTGATCAGCTTGTTCGCGGCGGGCGCCCTGTTCCCGGCCCCCGCTCCCGCCCTCGCTCCCGCCTCGGTGGACGCGTACGTGCGCGACGCCGTCGCCGCCACCGGCCTGCCGGGCGTGTCGGTGGTCGTGACCCACGGCGGCCGGGTCGTGCACGCCGCCGGGTACGGCCACGACTCCGAGGGCCGCCCGGTCACCGCCGACACCCCGATGCGGGTGGCCTCGGTGAGCAAGGCGTTCACCGCGACGGCGGTCATGACGCTCGTCGAGCGTGGCAAGATCCGGCTGGACGACCCGGTCGCCGCGCAGCTCCCCGGCTTCCGGATGGCCGACCCGCGCGCCTCCCGCGTCACCGTGCGCCAGCTCCTCAACCAGACCTCCGGCCTGTCGGACACCACGGTCGACGTCAACGCGCTGGAGGAGACGACCACGCTCGCCGACTACACCGCCCGCCTGTCCGGCGGCCGGCTGCGGGCCGAGCCGGGCACCCGCTGGGAGTACTGCAACGTCAACTACGACCTGGCCGCCCGGCTCGTGGAGGTGGCCGGGGGGCGGGACTTCGGCTCGTACCTGCGCGAGCGGATCTTCGGGCCGCTCGGCATGACCTCCAGCGCCGTCAGCGACCAGGAGGTCCGCCCCGCCGACGGCTACAACTCCGTCTACGGGGCCTGGCTGTCGCGCCCCGAGCTGCCCGCCTTCCTCAACGGCAGCGGCTCGGGCGGCGTCGTCACCACCGCGAACGACATGGGCAGATGGCTCATCGCCCAGAGCGGGGACGGCCGCCCGGTGGTCGAGAGGCGGAGCCTGGAGACGATGCGGACGCCGACGGCGACCCGTTCGTACGGGATGGGGTGGGGCGTGGAGGAGGAGACCGGGCAGCTCGTGCATTCCGGCAACCTGTTCACGTACACGGCGGTGGCCGCCATATCACCGCGCACCGGTTACGGCTTCGCGGTGATGAGCAACAGCGCGGCCCTGCAGGACGACACGTACACGATCATGCTCGGGCTGACGGCGCTGAGCGAGGGCCGGGTGCCCGAGCTTCCCGGCGCGGACCGGCTGCTCTACGAGGGGATCCTGGCCGCGATCGCGCTCGTGGCGGCCGGGCTGGGGGTGCTCGGCGTGCTCCGCGCCCGCCGCTGGGCGGGCCGGCGGTCCGGCAGCCACCGCCGGTGGGTCGTGCTCCGGCTGCTGCCGGCCCTGCTGCCCGCCGTGGTGCTGGCGACCTATCCCGACTGGGTGTCGTTCCTCGCGAACGGCAGGACCGTCACGTGGGCCCAGCTCACGTACTTCGCGGCGCCGCTGTCGATCACGTTGCTGGTGACGGCCCTCGCGGGAGCAGCCGTCACGGCCGCCCGCGCGCTGGCGGTCAGCCGCCGGCCACGCTGACCTGACGGCGGGCGGCGGGAACGGCGGCGTAGCTCACGGCCAGGGCTGCCAGGCCCAGCGCGGCGGCGGCGAGACCGAGCCACCGCAGGCCGTCCGCCGCGACCAGGCCGCCGCCGAGCGCGGAGCCGGCCGCGATGCCGACGTTGAACGCGCACACGTTGACCGACACCGCCAGCGTCGGCGCGCCGCCCGCGTGGCGCAGCAGCAGGCTCTGCAGCACGGGTGTCGTGGCGGAGGTCAGCAGGCCGAACACGAGCACCACGGCCACGGCCGCCACCGGCGACCCGAGCGCGAGCGGGAACAGCGCCAGCACCGCCGCCAGCCCGGCGAACGTCCCGCGCACCGTGGCCGGCAGCGACCGGTCGGCCAGCCGCCCCGCCACCAGGCCGCCCGCCAGGCCGCCCACGCCGTACACCAGCAGCAGCGCGGACACCGCCGCCGGAGCGAACCCGGTGATCTGCGACAAGGCGGGCGCGAGGTAGGTGAACACGGTCGAGGTGGCCGCGAGCCCCACGGCGGTGGTCGCGATCACGACGGGCACCGGCCTGCGCAGCATCGTCCGCAGCTCGGCCCCGACGCTCGTGTCCGGCGCGGGCTCCCGGGGCAGCACGACGGCCAGCAGCGGGACGGCGGCCAGCGCCAGCACCGCGAGCCCGGCGAACGGCGCCCGCCATCCGGCCCCGTCCCCCACCAGCACGCCCACCGGCACGCCCAGCAGGGTGGCCGCCGAGAACCCTGAGCCGACGACCGCGATGGCCGTCCCCACCCGCTCCGGCGCGACCGCCCGCACGGTCAGCATGAGCGCCAGCGTCAGGAACGCGGCGTGGCTGAGCGAGGCGACCACCCTGCCGGCGATCAGCAGCCCGTACGAACCGGCCACGGCGCAGATCCCGTTGCCCGCCGCGAACAGCACCAGCAGCCCCAGCGCCAGCCCCTTGCGCGGCAGCCGGACCGTCGCGACCGTCACCAGCGGCCCGCCGACCACGACGCCCAGCGCGTACGCCGTCACCGTGTGCCCGGCCGCGGACAGCGTGACGCCCAGGTCGGCGGCCACCTGCGGCAGCAGCCCGGCGATCAGATACTCGGAGGTGCCGACCACGAAGACGCTCACCATGAGCGCGGCCGGCACGAGAAGACCCTGTCTCATGCGGGTACGCTAAAGTCTCACATCCATGTGAGAGTCAATCGGCGGTGAGGGAGATCACATGCGGATCGGCGAGCTCGTCCGGCGCACCGGCGTGAGCGAGCGGCTGCTGCGCTACTACGAGGAGCAGGGCCTGCTGGCCCCTGAGCGCCGTCGCAGCGGCTACCGCGACTACACCGAGGCCCACGTGGAGACCGTGCGCCGCATCCGCTGCCTGCTCGCGGCGGGCCTGTCCACCTCGACGATCGCGACCGTGCTGCCCTGCCTGGAGGCCGAGGGCGAGCTGCTGGCCCCCACCTGCCCGGACGTGGTGGGGCGGCTGCGCGGCGAGCGCGAGCGGATCGACCGGGCGATGGCGGACCTGAGCGAGTCCCGCGACGCCCTCGACCGGGTGATCGCCGCGGCCCGCGTGTGACACGCGGGCCGGACGGGCGCCGGACGCGGGCCGGACGGGTGCCGGACGAAAGGGAGCGCCGCCTTCCTCGTCATCCGAGGAGACGGCGCTCCCTTTCGTTCAGCTGCTTCAGAGCTTCTAGAGCCGCTCGATGATCGTGACGTTGGCCTGGCCGCCGCCCTCGCACATCGTCTGGAGGCCGTAGCGGCCGCCCGTGCGCTCCAGCTCGTGCAGGAGCTTGGTCATCAGGATCGCGCCGGTGCCGCCCAGGGGGTGGCCGAGGGCGATGGCGCCGCCGTTGGGGTTGACCTTCGCCGGGTCGGCCCCGAGCTCGTGCGTCCAGGCCAGCGGCACCGGGGCGAACGCCTCGTTGATCTCCACGACGTCGATCTGGTCGATCGACATGCCGGCCTTCTTCAGCGCCCGCTGCGTGGCGGGGATCGGCGCGGTCAGCATGTAGACCGGGTCGTCGCCCAGGAGCGCGAGCTGGTGGATGCGGGCCCTCGGGGTCAGCCCGTGGTCCTTGACCGCCTGCTCGGAGGCGATGAGCACGGCGCCCGAGCCGTCGGAGATCTGCGAGGAGGTGGCCGCGGTGATCTGGCCGCCCTCCTTCAGGGTCTTCAGGGTGCCCATCTTCTCCAGGGTGGTGTCCGCCCGCGGGCCCTCGTCGTCCTCGACGCCGTTGATCGGAGCGATCTGCTCCTTGAAGTAGCCGTTCGCGATGGCCTTGGCGGCGCGCTGGTGCGACTCCAGCGCGAACTGCTCCAGGACCTCGCGGGTGTAGCCCCACTTCTCGCACATCAGCTCCGCGCCGCGGAACTGCGAGATCTCCTGCTTGCCGTACCGCTCGACCCACATCTCACCGAACGGGAACGGCATCCCCATGTCCAGCGCGGCCTTGATGGACGAGCCCATGGGCACGACGCTCATCGACTCGACGCCACCGGCCACGACGAGGTCCTGCGTGCCGGACATGACGCCCTGGGCGGCGAAGTGGATCGACTGCTGCGAGGAGCCGCACTGGCGGTCGATGGTGACGCCGGGGACGGTCTCCGGCAGGCCGGCCGACAGCCAGGCGTTACGGGCGATGTCCATGCTCTGGGGGCCGAACTGCATGACGCATCCCAGAATGACGTCCTCGACCGCGGCGGGGTCCACGCCGGTGCGCTCGATGAGCGCCTTCAGCGTGTGAGCGGCCAGGTCAGTGGGGTGGACGGTGGAAAGACCGCCCTTCTTCTTGCCGACCGGGGTACGGACCGCCCCGACGATGTACGCCTCTGCCACAGTGCCTCCTGGAAACCGAGCATTATTCGGTTACTAAGGGCAGCCTACAACAGAACGACGTTCTGGCGCTGCTCACTCCGGGGGGAGAAGGTCCTCCGGGGCGTCCACCCGGAACCGCCACCGGTCCACGACCAGCCCGTTCAGCTTGTCGGCCAGCTCCAGCGCGAACGTCCCCAGCTTGGCCGGCTCGTCACCGCGCAGCTCGATCGCGGTCAGCTCGGTCGCGAACGGCAGCAGCTCCCCCACCGCCGGCGGCTGCCCCTTCTGCGGCACCAGAACCGCCCGGATCTCCCCCGCCGTGAACGTGAACGCGTCGTCCTCCTGCGGCTCCAGCAACGGCGCCAGCTCCTCGGCGGACGGGCGCACCGGGACGATGACCGCCGGACCCGTGTTCTCCTCGTCGGCCGGATCGCTCACCTCGCCCCGGCAGACCGCGAGCCCCTTCAGCCGGAACGCGATGCCCTCCGCCAGGAAGCGGTCGAAGAAGTCCAGCGGCAGCGGCCCCTCACCGGCCACCCGCACCGCCCACGCCTTCTCCAGCTCGCCCCCCGTCAGCGCGGGCTCCGCCTCCACCGGCGCGCACACCCGCACGTCCGTGGCCACGACGTCGTCGCCGTCCAGGCGGGCGGCCGGATCGGCCAGCCGCACGACGCGCAGCAGCTCGGCCGGCTGCACCTTGGCGGGCACCACCGCCGTCGGGCCCGTACGCAGTCTCCGCTTGGCCATCCAGCCCATGCCCGCCTCCGCGCTCAGCTTCGATAGGAGCTCGTCATCGTCGCATAGACGATGATGTTGTCGGTGTAGTGCCCGGTACGCCGATCGTAGGTGCCACCGCAGGTGATGAGATGCAGTTGGGCGTTGTCCTGCGGCCCGTAGACGCGCTGGGTCGGGAACGTCTTCTTGTTCGCCTGCTCCACGCCGCCCACCGTGAACACCGCCGTGGTCTTGTCCTGCCGCTTGACCTCGATGGTGTCGCCGTTCTTGATCTCGGGCAGCCTGCTGAACACCGCGCTGCGCGTCCTCGTGTCCTTGTGCCCGAGCAGCACGGCCGGGCCCGCCTCGCCCGGCGTGGACATGTTCCTGTACCAGCCCACGAGGTTGGGGTCGTCCGCGGGCGGCACCTCGATCGTGCCGTTCCTGGCCAGGCCGACGGTCTTGATCGGGGCGTTGATCCCCAGCCGCTTGATCACGATCCGGACCGGCGTGGACGGCAGCATCGGCGGCGCCGGGGTGATCTGCGGCAGCGGCGGCGGCACGTCCGGGTCGGCCTGGAAGAGCGCCTGCTCCGGCTTGTTGCCGGCGGCGTGCGGCTGGGACGGCAGCGCCAGGCTGTCGCGGTTGTTGGCGGCCAGGCCGTACTCGTCGGGCGAGCCCAGCACGATCAGCAGCCCGGCCACGACCGTCACGACCCCGGCGACGGCCGCCACGATCAGCGCCGCCCTGAGCGCCGTGCTCCCCCGGTCCTGCGGCGGCGGGGGCTGCGGAGCCGGATGCCCGCCGCCGTACGGGTGGTACCCCGACACCGCGCTCAGCCCCTGGTGGCGTTACGCCGGCGCATGAGCAGCCCGCCCAGCGCGGCGGCCCCGATCAGCGCGGTCCCGGTCAGGATGAACGTCCGCCCGTCCGGGCCCATCATGCCGCCCGCACCGGTGTCGGCGCCCGCCTTGGGGGTCTGGGACTTCTTCGTGGAGCGTTCGCTGGACGGGGTGACGGTGACGAACTCGGTGGTCGTCCTGGTCGGCTTCGGAGTGGAGGTGGTGGGCGTGGGCGTCGGCGTGCCGGTCCCGGTGCTGGTGGGGGTGCCGGTGCCCGTGGGCGTGCCCGTGCCTCCGGTCGTCACGACGAACTGCGCCGACGGCCCCCCGGACGCGCCGGGCTCGCACTCATACCAGGTCTCGCCGTTGACCTGGAGCTCGAAGTTGCCGCCCTTGAGCCCGATCGTGCCCGTCGCCGTCGGCTTGATCACCATCGTCATGGCCACCGCCGGCATGGTGGCGCCGGGCGAGATGGTCGTGAACTGCGTGGCGGCGCCACTGGCGGTGATCGAGGTGGACGGCATCGGCGAGCCGCTGGGGTTCACCGTGCCCCTCGCGACGATGGTGCTGGTCGGGGTGATCTGCTCACTGGCGGTCGCCGCCGGCGAGTGCGACGGGGTCCCGGTCGGGGGCTTGACGTCCCACGTGACGGTCACCGTCGCGTTGGGCGTGACCGCGCTCGCCGGAGTCCTCAGCTCCATGTTGAACCAGTAAGGGGACTTCGCGGTCGCAGGCCCGCAGTTGTAGACCACGTCGACCGGGGCGGCCAGCGCGGCCACCACCGGCAGCCCACCGAAGATCCCTGCACCGAGGACGGCCATGGCGGATGTCTTGAGGGCGAGGCGGCGCCGCGCCTTGGACGTCAGCACTTCCATCTCCAATTCAGCACAGGTTGGCGGGAGTGTGCCAGCTTGCCAATTCTTGGTCTCGGCTAGGTGAAGATCTTACGAACTCTACCTGTCAACTTCCCGTAAACCGTCAAATCGGTTGCTCCCGGGTCAGACCTTCTTCTTCGAGAGCGTCGCGTACACGACGATGTTGTCCTTGTAGCTGTGCGCTCCCCTGTTGTAGACGCCACCGCAGGTGATCAGCCGGAGCTGCGCGCCCTCGGTGTTGCCGTAGACCCGCTTCGTCGGGAACGTCGTCTTGCTGACCTGCTCGATCCCGCTCACCGTGTAGCGGGCGACCTTGCCGTCCGAGCGGTACACGTAGATGTTGTCGCCCTTCACCAGCTCGGAGAGCCGGGCGAAGACGGCGGGGCCCTTGCGGGTGCTGACGTGCCCGTTGATGATCGTCGGGCCGTTCTCGCCCGGGAGCGGGGAGAAGCGGTACCACCCGGTCTGGTTCGGCTTGCTCAGCGACGGGGTGCCCAGGTTGCCCTTGAGGTCCACCGTGACCTGGCCGACCGGCGAGTTCACCTTGATCTTCGGGATCTTGATCCGCGACGGCTTCGCCTTGGCCTTGGCCTTCGTGGTCTTGGCCGCCGGGATCGGGGCCACGGTCGGCACCGCCGCCAGCGGCGGCGGCGCGTCGATGCGGGCCGGCGTCAGGCCGCTCTTGCCGCCGGGGCCGACGGTCGGCGGCAGCACGAACGCGCCCGCGTTCTCGATCTGCACCGTGGACGGCTGGCCCGCCGCCAGAGGGCCGCCGGGCCCGGAGCCGTCGTCCACGGTGGGCGCCAGCGAGAGCAGGCCCACCATGACGGCGCCCACCCCGGCCAGCGAGCCCGCGATCAGCAGGCCCGGCATCGCCTTGTCGAGAGTCGTCTTCGGCTTCTGCTCGCTCATCACTTCACACCTCCGGCGTGCGCGGCGCGGCGGCGCCACAGGATCAGGCCGCCCGCGGCGCTGCTCATGATCATCGCGGAGCCGCCCGCGATCAGCGTGTACGCCCCGGAGTCCATCGGCGGATCCGGCGCCTCACCGGTGTTCACCCCGCCCTTGGGCGTCTTGACCACCTGCGGCCGGACGTACTTGGTCACGGTCGGGGTGGCGGAGGCCGAGCTGCTGGGCGTGGTGGTGCTGGTGCCGCCGGGGCCGACGATCACGATCGCCGGGTGGGTGTACTGCGAGCTCGGCGACGGCGAGTTCGAGGTGGACGGCGAGGTCGTGGGCGAGTTGGTGCCGGTCGGCGGAACGGTGGTCGGCGGAGTGGTCGTGGGGTTGTCCGTGGGGCCGGTGGTCGTGGGCGGCGGGCTGGTCGGGGCGTCGTGGCCCTTGACGGTGATCTCGACCACGTCCGGCGCGCTGGTCACCACGCAGTTGGCCCGGTGCAGCGTCGGCGGCTCGATCATGGCGCCGGTGTGCACCTTGAACGCGTCCAGGTGGATGGGCGCGTTGTCCAGGCTCCGGATGATGACGGTGTGCTTGCCGTACGGCAGGTCCACCCGCTTCCACAGGGAGACGTTGCCGTTGATGGCGTTCGTCGGCTGGCCGCTCTCGGTCTTGGTGGGGTCCACAAGGCCGGTGGTGTCGTCGTCGACGCGCACCCGCACCTTGCTGACGCCCGGCATGCGGCGGCCGATGTACTCGAAGCCGGTGCCGAGGAAGTCGATCCTCGCCGTGGAGTCCACCTGGGGGCTGGTGTGCACGTCGCGCAGGTGGTCGCCGTACTCGACCGGGGTGGCCGGGTCATGGACCCAGGGGCCCTGGTACTTGATGCGGTTGAGCTCGTCGTTGTTGATCGTGGCCACGCCGGCCGGCGGGAGGAAGTCCACGGTCATGCCCTGCGGCCGGAGCTGGATCACGCCTTCCTCGGTGAGGTGGGCGGAGGAGCTGAGGCCGGCGGGCGTCTCCAGCCGGACGTTGGGCTGCAGCGCGGCCTGCTCCTGGGTGCCGTGCGCCTCCAGGACGCCGTTCCAGGCGCCGTCCAGCTTCATGTTGGCGACGATGCTGGTGAGGGCGCCGGCCTCGAAGTAGTCCGGGGAGAGGAATCTGCGGGTGTTGGTGTATTCGAGCGTCCAGGAGAGGTTCATCGCGCTGCCGACCTCGACCACGGTGGGGATGTTGACCCGGGCCTTGATCGTCACCGGGCTGTTCCCGGCGATGCCGCCGGTGCAGCTGTAGTTGACGACGAGATTGAACGACTCCGCCTCGGCGGGCGTCATGACTAACGCCGCCGACGCGGCCATGCCCACCCCTGCGGCGATCAACGTCTTGCGCCACCGACTCACGGGAGACTCCGATCACCCACAAATAGACCGAGGGTAGATCCTAGAGTCGCGAAGACCGACAACACATACGGAGCGCCGCATCTTCCGTCACTTGTGATGAAGCCGTGTCCATTGACCTGCTCCCCGCCCTGAAGGGACGGGGATTCCCGTGCCGCTATGCGGCAGCTCGTGCCGCTTGCGCGGCCCGTGCCGTGGAACGGGGTGCTTGACGTTTCACGGACCCGGGTGGGTCTCCACGCCCTGAGACGACCAGCCCGGCCGCCTGTCCTTTGCTCTTGATGTTCTTCGCCCCGACGATGTCGGCGTGATCGGTGTGCCCGCAAGAAGTGCAGGAGAAGATCGCTTGGCTCTTGCGGCTCTTCTCGTCCACCTTCCCGCACGCAGGTTCCGGGCACGTCTGGGACGTGTACGCGGGGTTGATCTTATGGATGGCGCTGCCGGTGTAGCGCGCCTTGGAGCGGAGAGCGACTTCCAGGCCGTACCAGCCCTTGTCGAGAATCGCCTTGTTGAGCCCGGATTTCGCTGCCGCGCCGTTGCGCAGGAACCTGCCCGGCCAGCCGGGGTCGGGCTTGGGCTTGACGGCCGCGCTCATGCCCTTGGTGTTCAGGTCTTCGATGACCACGTGCCCGTACATGCGGGTGAGCCGGTGCGCGGCTTGGGCGTTGAAGTCGGCGCGCCGCCACCGGACTCGCCGCATGATCTCACTCATCGCGGCCGTGACCGTCTTGCGCCGCTTCGATCCCTTCTTCGTGCGGGCGAGCCGGCGTTGCAGCCGTAGATACCGTTCCGCTTCGCCGGGCGTGAGATACCCGAGGTCGTCCTTCCGGTCCTGTTTCGTCTTCCGTGGCGGCTGCCTGGAGGAGACACCGTCGCTTCCGGCGTGGCGACGGTCGAAGAACTCCCCATCCGACGTCACGGCGGCCGTGACCACCCCTCGGTCCACGCCCGCCCACTGAGGACAGGTGTGTTCCTCACGCTCGGCGATCCCATCGTCGATCAGGAAGCTGATGAACCAGTGTCTGCCGTCCCGGGACCCGGTCGCGGACTTGACGCTTCCCCCGAGCCGGCGCGACATCCGAAACCGCGTCCACCCGAACTTGGGCAGGAAGACTCGCCCCCACTTGCGGTTGATCCGCTCTACGGGCAGGTGTCTGGCGGTGGGGAACCGGAACGAGGGCCGCCACTTCGCCTTCGACTTCCAGCGCACTGTCCACGCGCCATGCTTGCGGCACGCCTGATCCAGGTCTTTGAGGGTCTGCTGGATCACCTGGGCGGGGGCGTCGGCGAGCCAGTCGCAGTACGGGTCCTTCTTGGCGTCGGCGAGTTGCCTGCACTGCTCGGCATAGGTGATCCACTGCCCGCGTCGCCGGTATTCCCGCCGGTATTCCCGCCGTTGTTCGAGACCGGTGTTCCACACGGCCCGGCAGATTCCGCCCAGCCTTTCGGCGAACGCCCGCTGCCCGGAGTCGAACTCCAGGCGGTACTTCCGGCCCGCCAGCATGCGCGACATCCCCTCTTCCACGGGACGCTCACGTCTCGCAGACTCGAACACATTAGCATCTGGTCTATGAGCCAGGAAGTGGAATATCGACGAGGCAGACACGTGGTTTCCGCGATGCATGTCCATCTGGTCTTTGTCACCAAATATCGCACAAACGTGTTCGACGACGCGATGCTGCGCCGCTGCGAAGACATCATGATCGAGGTGTGCGACAGTTTCGAGGCCGAACTCCGCGAGTTCAACGGCGAACACGACCACGTCCACCTGCTCATCCACTACCCGCCCAAGGTCGCGATCAGCAAACTCGTCAACTCGTTGAAAGGCGTCTCCTCGCACTACCTGCGCAAGGAGTTCACCGGCCAGGTCAACCCCGCCATCACGCACGGCCCCTTCTGGTCACCCAGCTACCTCGCCGCCTCCTGTGGCGGAGCGCCACTATCGATCATCAAGGCGTATATCGAACAGCAGCGCCGCCCCACCTGAGGTTCCAGGTCCGCGCTCCGGGCTGCCCCGCCTGCGGCGGGCCATCCCCAAAGGGGGGGACCGCATTCATCCCCGGCCTGAAGCTGAAGGCCGAGGCATTCTGCGAACCTTCGGTGACAGAATCCTGTTCTGGAGGTGGCATATGGAGAGAGATCTTTTCGATGAGGAGCACCTGCTCTTCCGTGAGACGGTGCGCGAGTTCCTGGCCCGCGAGGTGGTGCCGCATCACGCGCGGTGGGAGAAGGAGGGCATCGTCCCGCGCGAGGTCTGGAAACAGGCCGGCGAGCTGGGGATGTTCGGGTTCTCGGTGCCCGAGGAGTACGGCGGCGCGGGCGTCAAGGACTTCCGCTACAACGCGGTGATCGTCGAGGAGATCATCCGGCACGGCGCGTCCGGCCTCGGGTTCTCGTTGCACAACGACGTCATGGCCCCGTACGTCGTGGACCTCACGAACGACGAGCAGAAGCAGCGCTGGCTGCCCGGCTTCGTGAGCGGCGAGCTGATCACCGCGATCGCGATGAGCGAGCCGGGCGCGGGCAGCGACCTTCAGGGCATCAGGACGACCGCGGTCCGCGAGGGCGACCACTACGTCATCAACGGCCAGAAGACCTTCATCACCAACGGCATCAACGCCGACCTGGTGGTCGTCGTCACCAAGACCGATCCGGCGGCGAGGGCCAGGGGCACGACGCTGATCGTGGTCGAGCGGGGCACGGAAGGCTTCCAGCGCGGGCGCAACCTGGACAAGGTCGGCATGAAGGCCCAGGACACCGCCGAGCTGTTCTTCGAGAACGTGCGGGTCCCCGTCGCCAACCGCCTCGGCCCGAACGAGGGCGAGGGCTTCTTCCAGCTCATGCACAACCTGCCCCAGGAGCGCCTGTCGATCGCCGTGGCGGCGGTGGCCTCGGCGGAGTCGGTGCTGGAGCAGACCGTCGAGTACTGCAGGTCCCGCCAGGCCTTCGGCCGCAACATCGGCTCGTTCCAGAACACCCGGTTCGTCCTGGCCGAGCTGGCGACCGAGACCGACATCGCCCGCACCTACGTCGACACGTGCATCCGCGCGCTCAACGCCGGCAAGCTCACGGCGGTGGACGCGGCCAAGGCCAAGTGGTGGACCACCGAGCTGCAGAACAAGGTCATCGACCGCTGCCTCCAGCTCCACGGCGGCTACGGCTACATGACCGAGTACCCCGTGGCGCGGGCCTGGCTGGACAGCCGGGTGCAGACGATCTACGGCGGCACCACCGAGATCATGAAGGAGATCATCGGCCGGTCCTTCGATTTCTGACCGGAACCCCGCGGGGCCGCGCGCGCACCGGCCCCGCGCCCCATACTGGGAGGCATGGACTTCGGCGGCCTGATCCTCCTGGTCTTCCTGGCGTTGCTGTTCGCCTGGCTGCTCAACCGGGTGCGCCGGGCCTTCCGCCTGGGAGCCGTGGGCTACGCCGGCGTGATGATCGTGTTCATCATCGCCATGCTGCTCGTCTGGGGCCAGACCAAGGTCTAGACGGAGGTCTAGACGGAGGTCTGGCGCAGCCCTTCCACGAAACGGGTGAGCAGCCGGGCGAACTCCGCCCGCTCGTCCGCCGTCCACGTCC
The DNA here is from genome assembly GCF_019397265.1 of Nonomuraea coxensis DSM 45129. NCBI lineage: Bacteria > Bacillati > Actinomycetota > Actinomycetes > Streptosporangiales > Streptosporangiaceae > Nonomuraea > Nonomuraea coxensis. The sequence goes on along the minus strand of NZ_CP068985.1, from coordinate 778,308 downwards.
GCGTGGCCGCGGCGAAGCTCGCCTGCCTGCTCTCGTGCGCGCGGGCCAGCGCGTCCCGCCCCGCCTCCGTCAGCACCAGGTACGAGCGCCGGCCGTCGGCCTGGTCGGCCTCGCGCTGCACCAGGCCGCCCGTCACGGCCGCGGCCACGAGGCGGCTCGCCCGCGGCTGGTCCACGCCCAGCGCCTCGGCCACCGCGGTCACGGTGACCGGCTCGCGGGCGCCCTCGATGACGTCGAGGACGTCGTGCTCGGGGCCCGCGCCGTCGGCCGCGGCGAGGGCGCGCCGCCGCTGCCTGCGCCTGATGGCGACCATCGCGCGTTCGATGGTGGCGATGTCCTTGTCGTCGTCGTGCATAGGGTGGCGATGCTATCCCGGCGGAAGGAGCTAGATCGCGTCCAGGATCACCCGGGCCACCAGGGCCGGGTCGTCGCTCATCGGGACGTGCCCGCAGCCTTTCATCAGCTTGACCCGCTGCCCCGACCAGCGGGCGGCGCGCACCGCCTGCCTGCGCAGCAGCAGCCGGTCGTGCTCGCCCCAGGCGATCGTGATCGGCGACTTGGGCGGCGCGGGCGGCATGAGCCCCTCGAAGGAGGCGAGCGTCTCGTCGAAGCCGGGCGCGGCGGCGAGTGCCTGCGTGGCGGCGATCAGCGCCGTGGGCTCCAGCCTGGCCGGGTGGGCGACCAGCACCCCGGCGGACAGGGCCCGCGAGGCGGGCTCCTCCGCCATGCGGGCGGCCTGCTCGGGCGGCAGGGCGCGGGCCGTGGCGCGCAGCGCGCGCAGCACCGTGCGGGCGTACAGGAACTCGGAGCGGTTCCAGAAGCCGGCCGGCGACAGCGCGACGGCCGAGCTGACGACCCCGCGGGAGGCCAGTTCGAGCGCGAGGTAACCGCCGAGCGAGTTGCCCGCGACGGCGGGCTCATGGATGCCGAGCGTCGCGCAGAACGACGCGACCGCGTCCGCCAGCGACTCCGGTGTGTACGGGGTGCCCGCCGGCAGCCCCGGCGAGTCGCCGAAGCCGGGCAGATCGACGGCGATCACCGTGCGGGCGGCGGCGAGCCGGTCCAGCACCGGCAGCCAGGCCTGCCAGTGGTGCCCGATGCCGTGGATGAGGATCAGCGGCGCGCCGGTGCCCCGCCGTTCGAAGGCCAGGTCCATCCCGCCAGTAGACCACTCACCTGCCGCGGGTGGGAATCTCGAACCAGACGGCTTTGCCTTCCTTGGTAGGACGCGAGCCCCAACGCCGGGCAAGCTGGTCGACGAGGTAGAGGCCGCGCCCGCCCTCGTCGTTCTCGCCCGCGCTGCGGATGCGCGGCAGGCGCAGGTCCTGGTCGAACACCTCGACCCAGACCGCTTCCTCGCCCCTGCGCAGCCGGAGCGTGAACTCCTTGTCGCCGATCGCCTCGTCCTCGAAGCCCGGCATGTCCCAGGACTCCTCGAACGGCAGCGGCGGCCCGTCCACGGACAGCTCCCGGCGCGGCACGGTCGCGGTGGAGGCGTGCAGCACGACGTTGGTGACCACCTCGGAGACCAGCAGGCAGGCCAGCTCGGCCCGTTCCTCGGGCACGTTCCAGCCGGAGAACGCCTCGCCGGCCATCCGCCGCGCCTCGCCGACCATGATCGGCTGAGCGGGGAACGTGCGCTCCTCGACGTCGAGATCGACGTCGCTGGAGCGCACCACCAGGATCGCCATGTCGTCGTCGATCTCGCCGGGCACCGCGACCGTGGCGGTCTCGGCGATGCGCTCGACGTCGGCGTCGGACACCTTGGACAGCTTCTCGCAGAGCACGCCCAGCGTCTCGGAGTCGCTCGGCGGGTGGCCGTCGCGGCCGGGCCGCCGGTCGACCAGGCCGTCGGTGTAGAGCAGCAGCGCCGCGCCCGGCGGGAGGGTGCGCGTCTCCTCCTTGTAGACCAGGTCGGCGTGCAGGCCCTTGGCGCGCACGCCGAGCGGCTGGCCGACCTCCTCGATGTCGAGCTCCACGCACTGGCCGTCGAGCAGCAGCAACGGCGGGGCGTGCCCGGCGTTGGCGAAGGACAGTTGCCGCGACCAGGCGTCGTAGACGAGGTACTGGCAGGTCACGATGGGCGGGATGCTGACGTCGGCGCCGTTGTCGTCCTGCTCGGGGGTGGCGATGATGCGGGTCCACTCGTCGAGCCGGGCGAGGATGTCGGCGGGCGACTTGTCGTCCTGCGCGAAGGCCCGCAGGGCGGCCCTGAGCTGGCCCATGACGGCCGCCGCCTTGGCGCCCCTGCCTTCGACGTCGCCGATGACGATGCCGACCCGGCCGGCCGACAGCGGGATCACGTCGTACCAGTCGCCGCCGACCTGGGTCTGGATGCCCTGCCCGTGGGAGGCCAGCGGAGCGGCCGGGTAGTAGCGCACCGCGATCTGCAGGCCGTCGAGACGGGGCAGCGCGCCGCGCGGCAGCAGGTATTTCTGGAACGACTCGGCGGTGTGGCGCTCCTCCTCGAACAGCAGCGCGTTGTCGATCGCGACCGCGACCCGGGTGGCGATGGCTCCGACGAAGTCACGGTCGAAGGCGTCGTAGTGGGGGCTGCGGCGGTCGGTGAGGTTGGACAGGCCGAGGTACATCAGGCCCAGGGTCTCGCCGCGCACCAGCAGGGGGGCGACGATGGCCGAGGTCATGCCGATCTCGCCGCACAGGCGGGCGCTGCCCTCGCTGGGCGCGGGGAAGCTGCTGCCGGCGAAGTCCTCGACGAGGATGGTCTCCTGGCGGCGCAGCGCGGTGTCGGCGTAGTGGCCGATGGGGTAGCGGATCTCCGCGCCCACCGGCTTCCACGTGCCCGACGGCGGGGTCCACCCCTGCACGTGCTGCGCGACCCGCCGGACGAGGCGGTCGCCCTCCATCAGCTCGATGAAGCAGTGGTCGGCGAACTGCGGGACGAGCATCTCGGCGACGCGCTTGAGCGTCTCCTCGACGTAGAGGGAGCCGGCCAGCCGCTCGCCGATGCGCTCCAGCAGGCCGAAGCGGTCCTTCTCGCGCTCGTTGCTGCGCAGGGCCTCGCGGGCGGTGATCACGATGCCGGTGACGGCTCCGGAGGTGTGGCGCAGCGGCACGGCCTGGGCGCGGACGTAGACGATGGTGCCGTCGCCGCGCTTGACGTCGAAGGTGCCCTCCCACACCCCGCCCTTGAGCACGTGCTTGGCCAGCTCGATCGCCTGCGGGTGGTCCTTCTCCATGATCCCGAGGGACAGGACGGAGGTGTCCCGCGTCGCCGCGCTGCCCGGCCGGCCGAAGAGCTTCTCGGCGAAGGGGTTCCAGTAGAGGAGGTTGCTGAAACGGTCGGTGACGACCACCGCCATCTCGGCATGGTCGAGAACGGACCCGGCAGCGAGATGGTCAACCCCGTCCTGCGACAGATCCCCCCAACGCTTCATCCGAAGACCACTCCTCGGGGTGGCGAGCATGCACAGCGAACCACGAGCGCTCCTGCAACAGTCTTGGTCTGGGGAGAGTGGAGGGCCTCCCAGAAGGGATTCAACCAAGCCGCTGCGCGCACGTCAGCGCTTGGAGACAAAAACGTGCGCGGCAACATCGCGCGGAAGCTCCGCGGGATTGTCGTTCGCGTCACCGTCACCTGTCACCCGCACACCGTCGTCGCTCGCCGCGAGCGTCACCTCGCGTCCGGGTTGTATCCCAACTTGCTTGAGTTTAAGCATCACAGCGGGATCACTTTGCACTTGTTCGCTAATTCGCCGCACCACCACGGGCACGTCCCTCGAACCCACCGCGATGTCGGACATCGACGTGAGCCCGTCGGGAGCGGCCTCCGCGGGCTCCTTGGCGCCGAGCTCCGCGAGGCCGGGGATGGGGTTGCCGTGCGGGCAGACGGTGGGATTGTCGAGCAGGGTCACCAGCCGGGCCTCGACCGACTCCGACATCACGTGCTCCCAGCGGCACGCCTCGACGTGGACCTCTTCCCACGGCAGGCCGATGACCTGGGTGAGCAGGCACTCGGCGAGGCGGTGCTTGCGCATCACCCGGGTGGCGAGCTGGCGGCCCAGGTCGGTCATGGCGAGGTGGCGGTCGCCCTCGACCCGGACGAGGCCGTCGCGCTCCATGCGGGCGACGGTCTGGCTCACCGTGGGGCCGCTCTGCTGCAGGCGCTCGGCGATGCGGGCGCGCAGCGGGACGATGCCCTCTTCCTCGAGCTCGTAAATCGTGCGGAGGTACATCTCCGTCGTGTCGATCAGGCCGTGTGCGGTCAAGGCAGTCCTCCCAACTGAATGTTACGTCGGTCGTGGCGGGGACTGAGCCCGTCCGCCTCGGGCACGTGGGTCACGCAGGGAACCTTATGGGGAGAACGACCGACGATGCTCAAGGACGGCAACAACGGCGCAGCCGACTTCCTTCCCGAGCGGCACGACCTCGTCTCGCTGCGTGACGCGGCGGCCCGCTGCGAGGGCTGCGGCCTCTACCGCGACGCGACGCAGACGGTGTTCGGCGAGGGCAAGGGGAAGGCGGCCTTCATGCTCGTGGGCGAGCAGCCCGGCGACCAGGAGGACCGGCAGGGGCACCCGTTCGTGGGGCCTGCCGGCCGTGGCTGGAGGCCGAGCTGGAGGCCGTGGAGCCGCGCGTGGTCGTGGTGCTCGGCGCGACGGCGGCGCGCTCGCTGCTCGGGGCCGCGTTCAGGGTGACGCGGCACCGGGGCGAGGTGGTGCCGCTCGGCGACCGGCTGGCGGTGGCGACCATCCACCCGTCCGCCGTGCTGCGCGTCCCTGACAGGGACGCCGCGTACGCGGGCTTCCTGTCCGACCTCCAGGCGGCGGCGAGGGCCCGCTAGCCCGCCCGTTCGGCCACCAGGTCCGCGCGGTAGTTGCGGAACCCCGCGACCGACAGCCCGACGACGAGCACCACGGCCGCGCAGGCGAGGCCGCCGCCCACCCAGGCGCCGCTCAGCCCGATCATCGTGGCGGTGGCGCCGGCCCGCAGGTCGCCGAGGCGCGGCCCGCCGGCCACGACCACCATGAACGCGCCCTGCATCCGCCCCCGCATCTCGTCAGGCGCGTAGAGCTGGAGGATCGACTGCCGCCACACCGAGGAGATCACGTCGGCCATGCCGCCGACGGCCATGAACGTCACCACTAGCCACAGGTTCCCGGTCATCCCCGCGGCGGCGACGGCGAGCCCCCACACGGCGATGACGACGACCAGCGCGACGCCCTGCCGCCGCACCCGGCCGACCCAGCCGGAGAACAGCGCGCCGACGACGGAGCCGATGGCCATGGCCGCGTTGAGCCAGCCGAGCGCGAGCGCCGAGCCGCCGAACCACTGGTCGGCCGCCTCGGGGAAGAGCGCCCTGGGCAGGGCGAAGACCATGGCGATGATGTCCACGACGAACGACATGAGCAGCACGGGGCTGCGCATGATGAAGGCGAGCCCCTCCAGCACCGCTCGCGCGCCCGGCCGGGTCACCTCGCCCAGCGGGGGCAGCGCGGGCAGCTTGAAGGCCGCGTAGAGGCCGGCGGTGAACAGCAGGGCGTCCACCGCGTACGCGGCCGCGTAGCCGCCGCCGGCGAGCAGCAGCCCGCCGACCATCGGCCCGATGACCGCGCCGATGCTGTAGACCAGCGAGTTGAGCGCGTTGGCGGCGGGGACCAGCTGCGGCCGCAGGATCCTCGGGATGATCGCGCCCCGGGTCGGCCCGGTGATGGCGAACCCGGTGGCGTTCACCGCGACCGCGGCGAAGATCACGTAGACATTGCTGAGCCCGATCAGCGCCTGGACGAGGATGAACAGCGTCGCCGTCCAGGCCACGGCCGATCCGGCGAGCAGCAGCTTGCGCCGGTCCACGGCGTCGGCCACGGCCCCGCCCCACAGTCCGAAGACGACGAGCGGGACCAGGTTGGCCAGTCCGAGCAGCCCGACCCAGAGCGAGGACCCGGTGATGTCGTAGACCTGCTTGCTGACCGCGACGACGGTGACCCCGACCCCCACGTGGGAGACCGCCTGGCCGAGCCAGATCCGCCGGTAGGCGGGCACGCCGAGCGGCCGGGTGTCCACCAGATGACGCTTGATCAAGTCCCCGAGAGCCACTTACCGAACATTAAGGCGCAAGTCTCTCCAAAACCCATCCGGGTGGTGTCCGCCGGTAGCGGAGCCGGTCGTGCATCCGGTCGAGCTGCCCCTGCCAGAACTCCATCTCGACCGGCTGGACCCGGAAGCCGCCCCAGAAGTCGGGCACCGGCGGATCCTCCGGCCAGCGCGCCGCCAGCTTCTCGTAGCGGGCGTCCAGCTCGTCACGGGAGCGTACGACGGCCGACTGCCGCGACGCCCACGCGCCGATGCGGGAGCCGTACGGGCGGGAGTTGAAGTATTCGGCCGACTCCTCGTGGGAGAGGCGGCTCACGGTGCCGTCCACGCGGACCTGGCGGCGGATGGCGTGCCAGGGGAACAGCAGGGACGCGCGGGCGTTCTCGGCCAGGTCGCGGCCCTTACGGGACTCGTAGTTGGTGTAGAAGACGAAACCGCGCTCGTCGTAGCCCTTGAGCAGGACGATGCGGGCGCTCGGCCGGCCGCCCGCCGAGGCGGTGGCGAGCACCATGGCGTTGGGCTCCGGGACGCCGGCGGCGGCGGCCTCCTGGAACCAGAGCGTGAACTGGTTGATCGGGTCGGCGGCGAGATCGGCTTCGAGCAGCGGCTCGCCCTCGTACGTGCGTCGGAGCCCTGCCAGCGAGGGCGGGCGCGGGGTGGCATCCACGAGACGGTATTGTTGCGCGCTCGTGTGGTAGATCCCACTACACCGCTCCCCACCAGCGGCTTTGGCGCTTCGGCGGGTCCGGAGACCGAGCACGAGCTGGGAGGGGGTTAAATTGACCCGCCGGTATCTCGACATCAAGGCTTTGCATTGCCGGAACATGGCAGAAAGGGAGGCGGCCGAGTATGTCCGACTTCAAACCCGGGCTCGAAGGCGTCGTAGCTTTCGAGACCGAGATCGCGGAACCGGACAAAGAAGGGGGCGCCCTTCGATACCGGGGCGTCGACATCGAAGAGCTGGTCGGCCGTGTCCCCTTCGGGCACGTTTGGGGCCTGCTGGTCGACAACACGTTCCAGCCGGGCCTGCCCCCGGCGGAGCCGTTCCCCATCCCTGTCCACTCCGGTGACATCCGCGTAGACGTACAGAGCGCGCTCGCCATGCTGGCTCCGGCCTATGGCTTCAAGCCGCTCCTCGACATCAGCGACGACGAGGCCCGCGACCAGCTCGCCCGCGCGTCGGTCATGGCGCTGTCGTTCGTGGCGCAGTCCGCCCGTGGTCTCGGCCTGCCGATGGTCCCCGAGAGCAAGGTCGACGAGGCGGCCAGCATCGTCGAGCGTTTCATGATCCGCTGGCGCGGTGAGCCTGATCCCAGGCACGTCAAGGCCATCGACGCCTACTGGACCTCCGCCGCCGAGCACGGCATGAACGCCTCCACGTTCACCGCCCGCGTCATCGCCTCCACCGGCGCCGACGTGGCCGCCGCGCTCTCCGGCGCCGTGGGCGCCATGTCGGGCCCCCTGCACGGCGGCGCCCCCGCCCGCGTGCTGCACATGATCGAGGGCGTCGAGCAGCTCGGCGACGCCAAGAAGTACGTGCAGAGCGAGCTCGACAAGGGCAACAGGCTCATGGGCTTCGGCCACCGCGTCTACCGCGCGGAGGACCCCCGGGCCCGCGTGCTGCGCCGCACCGCCAAGGAGCTCGACGCCCCTCGGTACGAGGTCGCCGCGGCGCTGGAGCAGGCCGCGCTGGAGGAGCTGCACGCCCGCAAGCCCGACCGGGTGCTCGCGACGAACGTCGAGTACTGGGCGGCCGTGGTGCTCGACTTCGCCGAGGTCCCCTCCCACATGTTCACCGCGATGTTCACCTGCGCCCGCACGGCCGGCTGGGCCGCGCACATCCTGGAGCAGAAGCGCACGGGCAGGCTGGTCCGCCCCAGCGCCAACTACGTCGGCCCGTCCTCGCGCCCGCTGAGCGACGTGCCGGGCGCCGGCGAGGTCGTCGGCAAGCTCTGAGACGGGCGACCCTCTGAGACGGGCGACCCTCTGAGACAGGCGACCCCCTGAGACAGGCGACCCCCTGAGACGGACGGCCGCCGCGTGGCTCGCACCCGCGCGGCGGCCGTCCCATGCCCGCCTGCCCCCGCCCACCGGCATGGCCGCTGACCTGGGCACATAGTGGCAAAACACGTCAATCTCAGATGTCGGACCCCGTGCGAGCCACCCGGCGCCGGTCGGTAGGCTCCATCATGTGGCTGACATCGTGATTCCCGCTGACATCAAGCCCGCCGACGGCCGCTTCGGCTGCGGGCCCTCGAAGGTTCGCCCCGAGCAACTGGCCGCTCTCGCCGCCTCCGGGGCGGAGTTCATGGGCACCTCGCACCGCCAGAAGCCGGTCAAGAGCCTGGTCGGCCGCGTGCGCTCCGGTCTCGCCGACCTGTTCTCGCTGCCCGAGGGCTACCAGGTGGTGCTGGGCAACGGCGGCACCACCGCGTTCTGGGACATCGCCGCCTTCGGTCTGGTGCGCGAGAAGTCGCAGCACCTGTCGTTCGGCGAGTTCTCCTCGAAGTTCGCCGCCGTCGCCAAGAAGGCGCCGTGGCTGGCCGAGCCGAGCGTCATCAAGTCCGACGTCGGCACCCACCCGAAGGCGGTGGCCGAGGACGGCGTCGACGTCTACGCGCTCACCCACAACGAGACCTCGACCGGCGTCGCCATGCCGATCGAGCGGGTCGGCGGCGACGACGCCCTGGTGCTCGTGGACGCCACCTCCGGCGCGGGCGGCCTGCCGGTCGACATCGCCGAGACCGACGTCTACTACTTCGCGCCGCAGAAGAGCTTCGCCTCCGACGGCGGCCTGTGGATCGCGCTCATGTCGCCGCGCGCCCTGGCCCGCGTCGAGGAGATCGCCGCGACCGGCCGCTACGTGCCCGAATTCTTCAGCCTGCCGATCGCGATCGACAACTCCGGCAAGGACCAGACCTACAACACCCCGGCCGTGGCCACGCTGTTCCTGCTGGCCGACCAGCTCGACTGGATGAACGGCAACGGCGGCCTGGCCTGGACCACCGCCCGCACCGCCGACTCCAGCTCGCGCCTCTACACCTGGGCCGAGAAGTCGTCCTATGCCACGCCGTTCGCCAAGCCCGAGTTCCGCTCGCAGGTGGTCGGCACGATCGACTTCAGCGACGACGTGGACGCCGCCGCCGTGGCCAAGGTGCTGCGCGCCAACGGCATCGTCGACACCGAGCCCTACCGCAAGCTGGGCCGCAACCAGCTGCGCATCGCGATGTTCCCGGCCATCGACCCGGCCGACGTCGAGGCGCTCACGACCTGCGTCGACTACGTGGTCGAGCGCCTCTAGCGCCCGGCGGAAATCCCCGCCTGCGCGTTCAGTAGGCGGGGATCTCCTTCTTGTCCCTGCGGCGCAGCAGCCAGCCGGCCAGCACGCCGGCGAGCAGCCCGCACAGGTGCCCCTGCCAGGAGATGCCCGGCTGGTTGGGCAGCAGCCCGGCCAGGATCCCCCAGTAGGCGATGCCGACGCCCACCGCGATGGCGAGGTCGAGCAGGCGCCGGTCGAACAGCCCCCGGGCGATGATGTAGCCGAAGTAGCCGAAGACCAGCCCGCTCGCGCCCACCGTGATCACCATCGGGCTCATGAGCCAGGTGCCGAACCCGCCGACCACGATGATGATCAGGCTGGCCCAGAGGAACTTGCGCACGTCGCGCAGCCCGGCCAGGAAGCCCAGCACGAGCAGCGGCAGCGAGTTGGCCATGAGATGGCCGAAGCCGCCGTGCAGGAACGGCGCGAAGAGGATGCCGACCAGCCCGTCGCTCTCCCAGCCGACGATGCCGAAGTTGCGGTCCAGCGCGCCGTTGAGGAAGACGTCGACGACCTCGACGATCCACATGACCGCGAGCATGGCGGCCACGATGAGGAACGCGCTCAGCGCGCCCGAGAGCAGCGACCCCGCGCCACGCTTGACGGAGTCGAACCTCGAACCCGAATAGTCGCCCATGCGCTCTCCCGCTAGCTCGTTCCCTCTTCTTTACCGTAAGCGGAGAGAGCGGTGCGTGCGCCAAAAGTCCCTCCCGTCCCTCAACGGGGACGGGAGGGCCGGCGCCTGGGCGGCGTTACTCGCCCTTCCACTGGGGCGCGCGCTTCTCCGCGAACGCGGCGGCGCCCTCCATGGCGTCCTTCGAGCCGAACACCGGGTTGATGATCGCCCCCTGCTTCCTGAACATCTCCTCCAGCGACCAGTCCTGCGACTCGATGACGACCTTCTTGGTCGCGGCGAGGGCCAGCGGCGCGTTGGCGGCGACCTTGCGGGCCAGCTCCAGCGCGGCCTCAAGGGCCTTGCCGGGCTCGGCGATCCGGTTGACCAGGCCCAGCTCGTACAGGCGCGAGGCCGGGTAGTGGTCGCCGGTCAGCGCCATCTCCATGGCCACGTGGTACGGGATCCGCCGCGGCAGCCGCATGATCCCGCCCGCGCCCGCCACGAGGCCGCGCTTGGGCTCCGGCAGGCCGAAGGTGGACTCCGAGGAGGCCACGATGAGGTCGCAGGACAGGGCCAGCTCGAAACCGCCGGCGAGCGCGTAGCCCTCGACGGCCGCCACCAGCGGCTTCTTCGGCGGCGCCTCGGTGAGGCCGCCGAAGCCGCGTCCCTCCACCACCGGGAGGTCGCCGGTCAGGAAGCCCTTCAGGTCCATGCCGGCGCAGAACGTGCCGCCCGCGCCGGTCAGGACGTACGCGGAGATCTCAGGGCGGGCGTCGAGGCCGTCCAGGGCCTCCGCGATCCCGCGCGCGACCGCGCCGTTGACCGCGTTGCGGGCCTTGGGGCGGTTGATCGTGAGGATCGCGACGTTGCCGGACTCCTCGACGAGCACTTCGTCAGACACGAGACAGACTCCCGGACTACTTGGGCTGGAAGCGGATGCCGCCGTCGAAGCGGATGACCTCGCCGTTCATGTAGTCGTTCTCGACCAGCGAGCGCACGAGGTGCGCGAACTCGTCGGCGCGGCCCATCCGCTTGGGGAAGACGACCGGCGCGACGAGCTTGGCCTTGAACTCCTCGGAGTTGGGCGAGAAGCCGTAGATGGGGGTGTCGATGATGCCGGGGCAGATCGTGTTCACCCGGACGCCGATGGCGGCCAGGTCGCGCGCCGCGGGCAGGGTCATGCCCACGATGCCGCCCTTGGAGGCCGAGTAGGCGAGCTGCCCGGTCTGGCCCTCCAGGGCCGCGACGGAGGCGGTGTTGACGACGACGCCGCGCTGCCCGTCGGCGTCGGCCGGCTCCGTCTTGGCGATGGCGGCCGCCGCGAGGCGCATGAGGTTGAACGTGCCGATCAGGTTGACCTCGATGACCTTGCGGTAGGTGGCCGGGTTGTGCGGGCTGCCGTCGCGGTTGACGGTCCGCTCGGCCCAGCCGATGCCGGCGCTGTTGACCACCACGCGGAGGGGCTTGCCGGTGGCGACGGCGGCGTCCACGGCCGCCTGCACCTGGTCCTCGTCCGACACGTCGGTCTTGACGAAGACGCCGCCGATCTCGTCGGCCACCGACTTGCCGCGCTCTTCGTTGAGGTCGGCCACGACCACGGTGGCGCCGGCGCGGGCCAGCTCGCGGGCGCTCGCCTCGCCGAGGCCGCTGGCGCCGCCGGAGATGATTGCTGAGGATCCGTTCACGTCCATAACCGGGACCCTAACCCGAGAACCGAATGAAGTTCTACTTGGGGGTGGTTAAATCTCGCCCACGGCACTGTCCACGTCGGAGTAGACCTTGATCCGGCGGTCGAGCCCGGTGGTGCGCAGGATGCGCGCGACCGGGGCCTGCGGGGCCGCGAGGGACACCCCTCCGCCCTCTCCGGTGGCCAGCCGCCAGGCCTCGATCAGCACCGACAGCCCGCTGGAGTCCATGAACGACAGCTGCTGCAGGTCGAGCACGAGCTTCGCGCCGTCCTGCTTGATGGCGTCGCGTACTTCGTCCCGGAGGAACGGTGCGGTGAACAGGTCGAGCTCCCCCTCAACGGCCACCACCACGGCGTCTCCCAGGGCATGTCGCGCAAGCCGCAGCTTCATTAGGCCCCTCCTCGATGAGCCACTGTACTTCGACATGCCCCTTTACCGGGCATGCACAGACCACGAACAGCCGGATAAAACGGGCGAGTTAGGACAGCCCTGGTCACACGACGGGGATCGTGAATCCGTACGGGAGCTCCAGGCGGTGCCGGGCCAGCAGGTCCGCGTCGGCGAGGAGCTCGCGGGTGGGCCCGTCGGCGGCGATCACGCCCCCGGAGAGGATGAGGGAGCGCTCGCACAGCTCCAGCGCGTACGGCAGGTCGTGGGTGACCATGAGCACGGTCACGTCGAGCGAGCGCAGGACCTCGGCCAGCTCCCGTCGCGCGGCCGGGTCGAGGTTGGAGGAGGGCTCGTCGAGCACCAGGATCTCGGGCTCCATGGCGAGCACGGTCGCGACGGCCACCCGCCGCCGCTGGCCGAACGACAGGTGGTGCGGCGGCCGGTCGATCGCCTCCAGCATGCCCACCCGCTCCAGGGCCGACACCACGACCCGGTCCAGCTCCGCGCCCCGCAGCCCGGCGTTGGCCGGGCCGAAGGCCACGTCGTCGCGGACGGTGGGCATGAAGAGCTGGTCGTCGGGGTCCTGGAAGACCAGGCCGACGCGCTGCCTGACCTCCTTGAGCGTGTCCTTGCGCACCGGGGTGCCCGCCACGGTGACAGTGCCGTGGCCGGCCGTGAGAATGCCGTTGAGATGCATGACGAGCGTCGTCTTGCCCGCGCCGTTGGGGCCGAGGAGGGCCACCCGCTCGCCGCGCGCGATCGACAGGTCCACCCCGAACAGCGCCTGCGTGCCGTCGGGATAGGCGTAGGCGAGCTGCCTGACCTCCAGGGAGTTCACCCGAGCCCCGCCAGGGACAGACCCAGCACGGCGAGGGCTCCGGCGGGCAGGGCGAGGGCGGTGGCCCATTGGGCGGTTGATGCCGTCATGTCTGCCATTATCGGCATCCGTCCGGTGTAGCCGCGGCTCAGCATGGCCAGGTGCACCCGCTCGCCCCGCTCGTACGAGCGGATGAACAGCGCCCCCGCCGAGCGGGCGATCACCGGGATGTGCCGGGCGTTCCTCGCCTCGAACCCCCGCGACTCCCGCGCCACCCGCATCCGGCGCATCTCGCCGAGGATCACGTCCATGTAGCGCAGCATGAACATGGCGATCTGCACGAGCAGCTCCGGCAGCCGCAGCCGCTGCGCGCCCAGCAGGATCACCCGGGGCTCCGTGGTCGCGGCCAGCAGGATGGAGGCCACCACGCCGAGGGTGGCCTTGGCGAGGATGTTCCAGGCCGCCCAGAGCCCTTCCACGCTCAGCGAGAGGCCGAGCACGCTCACCCGCTCCCCCAGCCCGATGACCGGGATGAGCACCGCGAACAGCACGAACGGCACCTCGATCACCATCCGCCGCGCGATGTGCCCGGCCGGCACCCTGGCGGCCGCCGCGACCACGCCGAGCAGCACGGCGTAGGCGGCGAACGCCCAGAACCGCTCGCGCGGCGTGGCCACCACCACGATCGCGAAGGCGAGGACCGCGAGCAGCTTGCACTGCGGCGGCAGCCGGTGCACGGCGGAGTCGCCCGGCAGGTGGAGCTGGTGGTGATGACCCGCGCTCACCTCGTCACACCCTGACGTGGCCGCGGCTCCTGGCCGCGAAGGCCACCGCTCCCGCGATGAGCAGCACCAGCCCGACGCCGATGATCCCGGCGACGCCGACCGGGATCCCGCCGACGTCGCCGTAGTCGGCCAGCGCCCACCCGCCGAAGGCGTGCTCGCCGGCCTGCTCGCCGAAGCCCTGCGTCTCGGCCACGGCCTCCAGCCCGTCGGGGTCGGGCGAGGCGACGAACGACACGAGCCCGGCCAGCACCAGCGTCACGCCGACGCCGCCGAGCAGGAACGGCTTGAGCCGGCCCCCGGCCGGGGCCGCCGCCGCGGGCTCGGGCGCGCCGACGGTCGTGCTCTCGCCCTCCGCGCCGCGCAGCACGAGCGGCTTGGCCAGGCCGCGGGCGCCGTACACGAGGTCGGGCCGGACGGCCAGGACCGCGCCCACGGTGACCGCCGTGATGACGCCCTCGCCGATGCCGATGAGCAGGTGCACGCCGCCCATCGCCGCGGCGACCGCGCCGACCGAGATCGGCGCGGTGCCGCCGATCCAGAACAGCAGCGTGAACGCCAGCGCCGAGGCCGGTACGGACACCAGCGCCGCCAGGAAGGCCGCCGCCGTCACGCCGCCCCTGCCCCGCGCGAAGCCGGTGACCACGCGGAGGACCGCCCACCCGACGAGTACGGTGACCAGACCCATGATCGTGACGTTGACGCCCAGCGCGGTCAGCCCGCCGTCGGCGAAGAACACGGCCTGCACGAGGAGGACCACGGCCATGCACAACACGCCGGTGTAGGGCCCGACGAGTATCGCGGCGAGCGCTCCGCCCAGCAGGTGCCCGCTGGTGCCGGCCGCGACGGGGAAGTTGAGCATCTGGACGGCGAAGATGAAGGCCGCGACCAGCCCGGCCATGGGCGCGGTGCGGTCGTCGAGCTCCCGCCGCGCTCCGCGCAGGCACACCGCGACCCCGGCCGCCGCCACCACTCCGGCGGAAACCGACGTCGCCGCATTGAAGAACCCATCAGGTACGTGCACGACCTTGCCTCCCATAAAGGGGATGACCCGCCAAAGAGGGACGAACAATCCCCTACTTTAGGACATGGTGTTGCACCTGCACATAGGTGGCAATTACTTGAGGATCCTCCTGGCGAGGTTCCGAGCCGACATCCGCCTGACCACCGCGCTCAGCCGTCCCTTGCCCGACGTCGCGTACGGCCGCACGCTCCGCAGCAGGGCGGCCCCCGGCCACCGGCGCGGCGCCGCGACCGCCTCGGCGTCGGCCTCGATCCTGAACCGGGCGGGCGGCCCGCCGAGATCGAGCTCCAGGTAGGCGTCCCAGGTGCCGGGCGCGAGCCGCCCGATCGCGGGCCGGGCCGTGAACACGCCGCCGGGCAGCGCCGTCACCGGCTCGGCCCGTTCGCGTCCGCTGCGCCGCTCGCGCCAGACGAGCTGCCGGATCGCCGCGGCGGACGGGGCGGCGCCGGCCACGCTCACCTCGCCGTGCACCTGCAGCCGGTGCCCGAGCGACCATCGGGTGCTCAGCAGCCGCACCGCGCCGGGCACGTCGACCACGTGCCCGCCGACGTCGATGCTCAGGTTGCCGTTGTCGCGGGTGAAGTAGGGGAGCACCGCCATCTCGCCCACCAGCCGCGGCTCCGGGCGGGTGACGCCCTTGTCGCGCTCGGCGCCGAGCCGGCCGTGGCGCACCACGCCCTCCAGCTCGACCGCGACCCGGAGGTCCCAGACGCCGGAGTCGAGCGACGCCACGTCGATCGGGGCGACGAACTCGCCGCCCTTGCGCCGGGCGGGGACGACCAGCTCGGCGTGCGGGTCGTAGCGCGAGCGCAGGACCACGGCGACCCCGTCGTCCCTGCTGATGCCGTCGAGGCGGGCCGCGCCGGTCACCACCAGGCGGTCGCCGTCCCAGTGCAGCCCGGTCAGCCGGCGGCGCACGGTGGCGCTCTCGATGCGGGCCAGCCGCACCAGCCGGTCGATGTCGTCGAGCGCGCCCGCCCGCTGCCGGTCGATGCTGTTGAGCCGCTCGTGCACGCCGGGGGTGTACCACTCCTCGCACAGGGCGGCGACCTCGCGGGCGATGTCCTTGCGCCGGATGTCGTCGCTCTCCAGGAAGACCGAGCCGAGCTGGGCGAAGGCGTCGAGCCTGAAGTGCCGGCGCAGCAGGTGGTCGCGCAGCGGGCCGGGCGGGATGTGCCGGGCCATGAGCCGGATCGGCTGCCGGATCATGGCGAGCCAGGCGAGCGGGTCGCGGCTGCCGGGCTGCTGCATGATGCTGCTGCCGTCCGGCCGGGACACCAGGTGGTAGCAGTCGTAGTCGGCGACCACGGAGATGACCCGGGCGTGGCAGTAGGCGTGGACGGTGAAGATGATGTCCTCGCCGACGAGCATGCCCTCGCCGAAACGGATGCGGTGGCGCTCCAGCAGGTCCCTGCGGAACAGCTTGAAGCAGCTCAGGCTGTTGTAGACGGTGCTGTCGCCGAGGTCGGCGCGGTCGGCGTTGTGCTGGAACATCGACTGCGGCGCGCGGCGGCCGTGCCCGACGATCTTGCCGAGGACGATGTCGGAGCCGTTGCGGTCGCCCATGGCCACCATGCGCTCCAGCGCCTCGGGGCCGAGGTAGTCGTCGGCGTCGCAGAAGAACACGTAGCGGCCGGTGGCGTGCTCGAGGCCGACGTTGCGCGGGCGGCCGGCGCCGTCGCCGCCCTTGATGTGCACCACGCGCACGATGTCCCGGTGGTAGGCGGCGTAGAGGTCGAGCAGGGCGGCGCTGCCGTCGGTGGAGCCGTCGTCCACGACGACGATCTCCTTCTTCACCCGCTGCACCAGCACGGATGTGAGGCATCTGTCCAGGTAGTCGCGGCAGTTGTGTGCGGGGATGACGACACTGACGTCAACCGCGTCGTCGTTCCCAGTCGCCGGCATCGCTCCACCACTCCCGTGCTCACCGTCAGTCGCGTTGTGGTCTCAGTATGTGACCAGGAAGCGGCCTCCGGGGGGCCGATCGCCTGTCTTCGTCTCCGGCTTTTTGCAGACAACGGATAATGGCCGCATTCCACCAATAAGCACCGGCAGGGCCGCTAATTGCCGCATTATCGCGCGACCGAACGAGACTCAGGAAAGAGGTTTTCCCTCCCGGTGGTAGAAACCTCTCCGGCGGGTGCACTGAGGTACTCCCATACGGTCCGTGTGATCCGCTCAGGGGACATGCGCGTCTACAGTTAGGCAACCGTGACCAGGAGGTGGCAGGAAATGGGATCGGCCCTGCATGTCGCTGAGTTCATCGTCTCCTCGGCTCGGTTGACCGAGTTGCACGAGTGCTCGGCGCTGCTCCGCCGGACAAGGGCCCGCGCCGAGCAGATCGTCCGCGAGGCCGGCGCGCTGCTGGCCGAGGCCGAGCTGGGCGGTGACGCCGAGCGCGTCGTCACCCTGCGCGCCGAGCTGGAGCAGGCGCGGCAGGCGTACTGCAAGGTGCTGAACGCCTACGCGACGATCTGCGGGCGCATCGCCGAGGAGCGTCAGGCCATCCTGGAGGCGCAGTTCGCGCGGAACACGCGGCACCAAGGCTTGTCAGGGGTCGCCTGACGGGCGTATCGTCAGGCCATGCCTGACTGGAAGGACAAACTCCGCTGCTCCTTCTGCCACAAGAGAAGCGCGGAAGTGAGCAAACTCATCGCGGGGCCCGGTGTCCACATTTGCAACGAATGCATACACCTGTGCAACGCAATCCTGGAAAGCGAAAGCGCCGACCCTTCCCCGGAGCCCCGCCTTCCCGCCTGGGAATCCATGTCCGATCAGCAAATACTCGACCATCTTCCGAAAATCGCCGCGGTGCAGGCTCAGGTGGACGACAATCTGCACGACTGGGTGGCGCAGCTCCGCGACAGAAACGTGAGCTGGGAACGCATCGGCGCCGCGCTCGGCATGACGCGGCAGTCGGCGTGGGAACGGTTCAGATCCGAGAGCCCGGCCGGTAATCCCGTGTGACCCCTGAGGCGTCTCATCGTCAGGAGGCTCATGATGCGCGTCCTCGGCGGCCTCGCCGCGCCGGACCTCGACGAGCTCCGTCTGGAGCTGGTGCTGGTCCTCGCGCTGCACGAAGAGGCGGAACGGCTCGGCGCTCCGGCGCCCGAAGCAGGTTAGGAACGGGCTCCAGCTCCCCGTCCGCACACGGGGAGCTGGAGCAGGGGGCGCGCCCTCCGGCGTCACTCCCCCGCGCGGCCCCGGGCACGGAAGGCGGCCGTCTTGACGCGGTTCTGGCAGGCGGTGGAGCAGAACCTGCGGGTGCCGTTGCGGGAGACGTCCACGTAGACGCGGTCGCAGTGCGGCGCCGTGCACACCCCCAGCCGGTCGGCGAACTCGCCGCCGAGCACGATGGCGAGGCCCGTCGCGCAGCCCGCCCCCCACTCGCCGCCCATGGTGCCGCCCTGGCCGTGGAAGTGCAGGTGCCAGGGCTCGCCGTCGTGCCGCTGGAGCATCGGGCGGGCGTGATACTCCTCCAGCAGCCCGTTGACCGTGATCGCGGCGGTGTCGAGGTCGCCGGCCGCGACGGCGGTGAAGACCTCGCGCAGGCGGGCGGCGACCGCGGCCAGCTCTCCGCCCTCGGCGGCGCTCACCGCCCGATGCGTCCGGTAGACGGACCGCAGCGCGTCGGTGGCCGCCGCGGCGACGTCCGCGGGCCCCGTACAGGGGCGTCCGCGCTGCTCACCGGGGGTCAGGGCGTTCACCAACGCCACCGTCACCCGGACCACCCCATCGGTGTGACTGTTGAAGTCCAATTGACCGGTTACACCTTCGTGTTCTAAGTTGTGACTGCCGAAAGCATAAACGACAGTCACAAGGAGACGTCTGTGCTCACCCACGATGCCGCACGGGAGTGGATCGCGCGCTGGGACCGCCAGCAGGAGGGCTACCTGCCCGACCGCGAGGAGCGCTTCACCGCCCTGATCGACGCGCTCGAAGCCCTGGGCCGGCCCGATCCACTGGTCATCGACCTGGGGTGCGGGCCGGGGTCGCTGTCGGCGCGGATCGTCGAGCGGCTGCCCGGGGCCAGGGTCGTGTCGGTGGACGCCGACCCGCTGCTGCTCGGGCTCGGCCGGGCGGCCTACCCGGGGCTCACGTTCGTGCCCGCCGACCTGCGCACGCCCGGCTGGAGCGACCTGCTCGGCCTCGACCGGCCCGCCGACGCGGCGGTGAGCACGACGGCGCTGCACTGGATCTCCGGCCCCGACCTGCTCAGGGTCTACACCGAGCTGGCCGGGGTGCTCCGCCCCGGCGGGCTGCTGCTCAACGGCGACCACCTCGACAGCGACGACGTCACGCCCGAGCTCGCCCGGCTGGAGCGCGCGGTGCACGAGCGCGAGGCCGAGCGGGTGTTCGGCGCGGAGCGGCCGGAGGACTGGCGCGCCTGGTGGGACGCCGTCAGCGCGGACCCGGAGCTCGCGGAGCTCGCGGAGCTCGACCGCGAGCGCACCACGGCCGGGGCGGACCACCACGGCTCGGAGTCCCACCTGCTGTCGGAGCACGTCGAGGCGCTGCGGGCGGCCGGGTTCCGCGAGGTGGGCACGCTGTGGCAGCGCGGCAACAACCGGCTGCTGTGCGCGGTGCGCGGATGACCTCCGTGGGGCTACCTGGATTACGAAGGGTGGGGGCACGGGATCTACGCCGCACGCTCGCGGAGGGCGTCCAGGCGGTTCATGGCCGGGGTGGCGGTGATGCCGTGCAGGACGACCGAGACCACCACGGTGAAGGCGGTCACCGCCCACAGCTCCTCCGCGGGCACGCCGAAGTCGGCGTGGCCCAGCGCGTACGACAGGTAGAACAGCGACCCGATCCCCCGGATGCCGAAGAACGAGATCACCCCCCGCTCCCGCGGCCCGGCCCGGCCGCGGAGCTGGGAGAGCCAGCCGGCGAGCGGACGGATCACCAGGAGCAGCAGCAGGCCGACGGCGGCGCCGCCCCAGGTGAGCGGGGCCAGGCCGCCGGCCGCGACGAAGCCGCCGAGCAGGAGCAGCAGCCAGGCGGTGAAGAGCCGTTCGAGCTGCTCGACGAAGCCGTGCAGGACGCTGTTGTAGCCGTGGCCGTGCTCGACCCTGCGGATGGCGCAGGCGGCGACGAACACGGCGATGAAGCCGTAGCCGCCGACGAGCTCGGTCACCCCGTACGCGAGGAGGGTGGCGGCCAGCGCCACGAAGCCGTCGCGGCGTTCGGCCAGCCGCAGCTCCTCCGCCGGGGAGTGGAAGGTCAGCCGGCCGATCAGGCGGCCGATGAGCAGGCCGCACAGCAGGCCGGCGACGACCCGGTAGAGCACGTCGGTCAGCGCCCACTCCCCCAGCCAGCCCGTGCCGCCGGCGGTGGCGAGGGCGATGGCGGCGTACACGAAGGGGAAGGCGAGGCCGTCGTTCAGCCCGGCCTCGGAGGTGAGGGCGAAGCGGACCTCGTCGTCGGCGTTCTCGGCGTCGACCGGCTCGCCCACGCTGACGTCGGAGGCGAGCACCGGGTCGGTCGGCGCGAGCACCGCCCCGAGCAGCAGCGCGGCGGCGAGCGGCCAGCCGAGGAGGCCCGTCGCGGCGGCGGCGACCCCGGCGACGGTCAGCGGCATCGCCCAGCCGAGCAGCCGCCACGTGGTGGACCAGCTCCGTAACCCGACGGCCCGGTTGAGCGCCAGCCCGGCGCCCATGAGCGAGATCAGCACGCAGATCTCGGTGACGTGCTCGACGGCGGTGCGGTGGACGACGGGGTCGGGGTCGGGGAGCCCGATCGGCAGCAGGTAGAGCGCCATGCCGGCGAGCAGGTACACCAGGGGAAGCGAGAGCGCCCGGCGGGACAGCAGGCCGGGCAGGACGGCGGCGAGCAGTGCGGCGGCGCCGGCGAGGGCCAGGACAAGATCAGGGGAGGACATCAGCCGGGCCACTTCCCTGCCCGGCCGCCGGCAGTCGTGCCACCGCCGCGACCTTTTTATCCAACCTTGGTCGGCTGATCCTCCGCCGAAGACGAAGGCTGTGATGTCCTGGCCAGCGGGGGAGGGGTGTGAAGACAGGTTTGGGGCATTCGCTCCGCGGCCGGCTGGCACTGTACGCGGCCATCGTGATGCTGCTGCTGAACGTGGTGGTCAGCGCGTTCGTGCTGTGGGGCGTCCGGAGCCAGGCCGCGACCATTCATGGGCACGAGACGTCGAGCAGGGCGCTGTTCGTGCTGCTCCTGGTCAAGCGTGACCAGCTCAGCGAGAGCCTGCCGGCCAACGGCCTCGACGGCATCCAGGTGCTCGACCCGGCGGGCCGCCCGGTCGCCTCGACCCCGAACCTGGCCGGGCAGCCCCGGCAGACCGACCTCGTCCCCCGCCAGAACATGGCCAACGACGTCGCGGAGGAGGTCTGCGACCTGCCGGCGTTCCCCGGCTCCTGCAAGACGGTGGCCGGGCTGGTCGCCTACCAGCCGGACGGCGACTACCGCATCCTCGCCTTCTCCCCCTCCGTCCCCTGGTACGTCAGCCCGCGGACGATCATCTTCCAGGCGTGCATCACGGCGCTGTTGGTCGCGCTGTCCTACTTCGGGGTCTCGCACATCGTGGCCAAGGCGCTCGCCCCGGTCAGCCGCATCACGAGGAGGCTGGCCGACATCACGGCGAGCGGCGGTGGCGGGCTGCGCCTGCCCGTCACGCAGCACGACGACGAGATCAGGGACCTCGCCGTGACCGGCAACCACATGCTGGAGCGGCTGGAGGAGGCGATGCGCCAGCAGGACCTCGCGATGGAGCGCCAGCGCAGGTTCGCCACCGACGCCTCCCACGACCTGCGCAGCCCGATCACCGCCATGCGCACGCAGGTCGAGGACGCCCTGCTCCATCCCGAGGACGCCGACTGGCCGGCGACCGGCCGGGAGGTCCTGACCAGCCTCGACCGGCTCCAGGCCATCGTCGGCGACCTGCTCACCCTCACCAAGCTGGACTCCGGCGCGCCGTCCTCCCGGGAGCCGGTGGACCTCGGCGCGCTGGCCGCCACCGAGGCCGCCCGCCCGCGAGCCAAGCGGGTGATCACCAGCCTGCAGCCGGACGTCGTCGTCAGCGGCGACCAGCTCCAGCTCGTCCGCCTGCTCACCAACCTGCTGGACAACGCCGAGCGGCACGCCGAGCAGCAGATCCTCGTCACCGTGCGGCGGCAGGACGGGCAGGCGGTGCTGGAGGTGCTGGACGACGGCGCGGGCATCGCGCCCGAGCACCGGGAGATGGTCTTCCAGCGCTTCACCCGCCTCGACGCCTCCCGCAGCAGGGACGCGGGAGGCACCGGGCTCGGTCTGCCGATCGCCCGCGAGATCGCTCACGCGCACGGCGGCTCGCTGGCGATCGAGGACTCCGACGTGGGCGCCCGCTTCGTCCTGCGGCTGCCGGTCCTCGACGGGTGCTGACCCGTGACCTGCGTGAGAACGCGCTCTCTCAGGAACGGGACCATTTCTGGTTCGCGCCGCCGCCGCAGTCCCAGATCTGCAGGCGGGTGCCGTTGGCCGAGCTCACGTCGGTCGCGTCGAGGCATTTCCCGGACTGCGGGTTGACGATCTGGCCGTTGCCCGAGTTGTACGCCCACTTCTGGGCGCCGGTGCCGTTGCAGTCGTAGAGCTGCACCTTCGCGCCGTTGGCCGTGGAGCCGCTCGTGACGTCCATGCACTTGCCGAGCGCCCGCACGGAGCCGTCGGCGTTCCACGACCAGTTCTGGGCGCCCGTGCCGTTGCAGTCCCAGAGCTGCACGGGGGTGCCGTTGGCGGTGGCGGCCCCGGCCACGTCGACGCACTTGCCGCCGTAGCCGGTGATCCGGCCGCCGGTGCCCGTGTCGGCCGGCGGGGCGTAGACGCGGACGTAGTCGACGGTCATGGTCTGCGGGAACGTGGTGCTCGCGTCGGGGTAGCCGGGCCAGTTGCCGCCGACCGCGACGTTCAGGAGCATGAAGAACGGGTGGTCGTAGACCCAGCGGTTGCCACCGAGGTCGGCGGGGGTGCGCCGCTGGTACTCGACGCCGTCGACGTACCAGACGATCAGGTTGGGCGACCAGTCGACGGCGAAGGTGTGGAAGGCGTCGGCGAACGCGCCGCCGATGGTGTACGACGCGCCGATGCCGCCCCCGCCCGAGTAGCCGGGGCCGTGGATGGTGCCGTGGACGGTGTTCGGCTCGCGGCCGATGTTCTCCATGATGTCGATCTCGCCGCTGTTGGGCCAGCCGACCGAGCCGATGTCGTTGCCCAGCATCCAGAAGGCCGGCCAGATGCCCTGGCCCCTGGGGAGCTTCATGCGGGCCTCGAAGCGGCCATACGCGCGGGTGAAGGTGGCGGCGGTGAGCAGCCGGGCCGAGGTGTACTGGCAGGTGCCGTAGTGGCACTGGTAGTTGGCCGGGTTCTCGCGGCGGGCGGTGATCACCAGGTTCCCCGCGCCGTCGAGGGCGGCGTTGCGGGTGCTGTCGGTGTAGTACTGGTGCTCGTTGTTGCCCCAGCCGCCGCCGCCGATGTCGAAGCGCCACTTCGCGGCGTCCACGGCGCTGCCGGCGGCTCCGTCGAACTCGTCGGACCAGACCAGCGGGCCGGGGGCGGGGGCGGCGCTCGCGGTGCCGGCCAGCGGCACGAGCAGGGCGAGCACCGAGACGAGTGCGGCGCCGACGGCGAGCAGGGTGCGGGATGTTCGGGGGGTGCGGACCATTCGGGTTACCTCATCGGATCCACGAGTTGTGATTTTACGGAAACCTTCGAGCAACGTCACCGCCCCTGTCAAGAGAGCGCTCTCTCATTTCTTCGACCCCTCGGACGACGGCCTTCGCCGTGACGTCGGCAGATCCACTTCGCTTCGAAGTAGCAACCGTTAGGACATCGCCCCGAAATAAACCGTTCAGAGACTGACGGTTCAGTGCACACGTGTCAGGAGGGGCAGTTGTGGACATCGATCACAAGAGCATGGAGGCCGCCGGCAAGGCGATCCACGACGAGGGCGGCGAGTTCGCCACCGCGATCCGCCAGGACCGGACGAACGTGGAGGCCCTCAGGGTCTACCTCGGCGGGGACGAGGCGGCGATGATCTTCCGCAGGGGCAAGGACGGCCACCCCGGCTTCGACTCCGCCTACCAGGACCTGAGCGACGCCCTGAACAACCTCAGCAAGTCGTACGAGGCCATCGGCGCGGCCGTCACGGCCATGAGCAAGAACGTCAAGGCCGCCGACTGGGCCAACATGGTCGACAAGAACGCCTTCGTGCACGACCTGGTGGAGTTCGCCAAGCAGAAGCCGAAGGACATCGCCGTGCCCACCACACCGGTCGAGCTGGCCTGACGGCCGGCGAGCGAGGGGACGGGCATGGTCCTGGGACTCGGAGCGAAAGTCGCGCTGACCGGCATGGCCGGCGCAGGGGCCGCGGGCGTTCTGGCGCCCGAGATCCTGTTCGGCATCTCCTACCTGGACGGAGATCCGCAGAAGATCCGCGAGCTGGCCGACACTCTGGACGACATCGCGGACAAGATCGACAAGAACTACCGGGAGGTGAACGCGTCCGCCGAGAAGGTCTGGAAGACGAGCAAGGACCCGGCGGTCGACGAGTTCAAGGAGTTCTGGACCAAGCAGTACGGCCCGGCCGTGGCCGCCGTCTCGATCAAGCACCGGAACGCGGCCAACGCCTGCCGCGCCTACGCCGACACGATCGAGAAGGTCAACCACGCCCTGCACGTGCTGTGCTGGATCCTGACGGTGGACATGATGTTCACCATCGGCTACCAGGTGGTCACCTGGAAGATCCTCCAGGCGATCATGCGGCGGAAGGCGCTGGCGCTCAAGGTCTCCGCGAACCGGTTCGTCGTCATGCTCCTGCCGTTGTTCGCGTACATGCTGGCCGACAGCGCGGCGTACGCGACGGGCGAGGTCGTCCTGCCCCTGGGGCTCAACCACCTGGGCGGCGTCAAGAAGGACCTGTCCGGCGACGACGTCAGATCCGCCGGCTACAACCTCAACGCCTTCCGCGAGCACTTCGTCGCGAACATGGCCTTCGACACGGTGGCCGAGGGCGGCACGGCGCTGATGTCGAAGGTGCCCGGCCTGCGGAACATCGGCACCCACATCAAGCTGCCGAACGGCACGGAGCTGAACACCGGCAGCTTCCTGCCCCGGATGGCGTCCTCGGTGACGTACTCGATGACGATGGACGCGCAGCACGGGGACAACCCGCTGCCCGGCGCGGAGAACGGCCTGACCAAGGAGGAGATGTACCAGAAGTTCCTGATCCACGGCACGCGCAGCCTCGTCCCGCGCCCGAAGTGATCACGTGACGAGCGCGGGCGCGGTCCGGGTGCGGCGGCTAGCGGCGGCGCCGCCGGGGGTCGTTCTCGCCGGGACGCTGGTCGCCGTCGAGGTAGGGCCGCGCCACCTCCGTGAGCCGTCGTGCCGCGTCGTCGGTCGCGCGCCGCGACAGCTCCATGATCAGGCCGGCCAGCTCCTGCGACCCCAGGCGCATCGCCCGGGGGTCGAGGTGCAGGCCGATGAGCTGTCCCGAGGACGAGACGCGCACCCTGATCTTGCCGTCCTGGCTCTCCGCCTGCCCCACCACGTCACCGACCTTCCCGATGACCTCGGAGAACTCCTGAGAACTCGCCTGGAGTTCCGCCATGAGGCGGTCGAGCTCCAGGTCGCCGCTGCGAAGATCACGCTCAACCATGCGCCAGTTTTTTCACAAAGCTCACATAAGGCGCAATACATAACAAAAGACACAGCAGGTCAGCGCCCCTATCGGCGGGCGGACCGGGAGGATCGGGCGGATCGGCCGGCGGGTCAGGGGACGCGGAGCACGATCTTGCCCCGGGTGCGTCCCCGCTCGCCGCGCCGGTGCGCCTCGGCGGCCTCCGCGAGCGGGAAGACGTCCTCGATCTCGACGCTCAGCTCACCCTTGTCGATCAGCTCGGCGATCCTGGCCAGCGCCGCGCCGTCCGGCTCGACCAGGATCCCGGTGGCGCGCACGCCGTGCTCGCGGGCCCGCTCGACCAGCTCCGGCGCCACGCCCGACGGCACCGCGATCAGCAGCCCGCCCGTCCGCAGCACCTGCAGCGAACGGGTGCTCGTCCCGTCATGGGAGTCGCCGACGAGGTCGAGCACCACGTCCACGTCGCGGACGACGTCCTCGAACCTGGTCGCGGTGTAGTCGATGACCTCGTCCGCGCCCAGCGAGCGCAGCCAGTCGTGCTTGGCGGCGCTCGCGGTGGCGATCACGTACGCGCCCGCGTGCCGGGCGAGCTGCACCGCCAGATGGCCGACGCCGCCCGCCGCCGCGTGGATCAGCACCCGCTGCCCGCTGCCGAGCGCGGCGGTGTCGACCAGGGACTGCCAGGCGGTGAGCGCGGCCAGCGGGGTCCCGGCGGCGGCCTCGTGGCCGAAGGCGCGCGGCTTGCGGGCGAAGTGGCGAGCGGGCGCGGTGACGTACTCGGCGTACGCCCCCGCCTGGCGCGGGAACCACGGCATGCCGAACACCTCGTCCCCCGGCTCGAAGATGGTCACGCCGAACCCGGTCTCCTCGACCACGCCGGAGACGTCCCAGCCCAGGATGAACGGCGGCTCCCCCAGTACCCCGGCCATGCCGGAGCCCTGGCGGGTCTTCCAGTCCACCGGGTTCACGCCGGCGGCGTGGACCCGTACCAGGATCTCGGTGGGCAGCGGGGCCGGGCGCGGCACCTCGGCGAGGCGCAGCACCTCCGGGCCGCCGAAGGAGTCCTGGATGATCGCGCGCATGGTGGATGACATGCAGCCGACGCTACCCATCAGAGGGTAGTGAATTTCAAGGGACACTACTATCCTTCGGGAAGCAATCACCCATGAAGGAAGGACCAGGCCATGGCGCAGACCTGCCGCTCGGGCCTGCACGACCGGCACGACGTCTACGCCGCGCAGTGCCCGTGCCGGGACGTCCTCGACCTGCTGGCCAACAAGTGGTCCGCCCTCGCCGTCGGCGCGCTGGAGGAGGGGCCGCGGCGCTTCGGCGCGTTGCAGCGCCGGCTGGAGGGCGTGAGCCCCAAGGTGCTCACCCAGACCCTGCGCCGCCTGGAGGAGAACGGCTTCGTCGACCGCACGATCTACCCGGCGGTCCCGCTGCACGTCGAATACGCGCTCACCGACCTCGGGCGCGGCGTCGCCGGGCCTCTCGGCCTGCTGCGCTCCTGGGTGGAGGAGCACCTCGACGAGATCCACGCCGCGCGCGCCGACGCGGGCCGCCCGCCGGAGGCGTGAGAGGATCGTCGCCGTGTCACGAGACGTCCGCCGCCTGCTGATCGTGCACCACACCGCCTCGCCCACGCTCCACGAGCTCTTCGCCGCCGTGCGCGAGGGCGCCACGACCGACGAGGTCGAGGGCGTCGAGGTGGTCGCCCGGGCGGCGCTGCGGGCCACCGCCGTCGACCTGTTCGAGGCCGACGGGGTCGTCCTGGGCACGCCCGCCAACATCGGCTACATGAGCGGCGCGCTCAAGCACTTCTTCGACACCGTCTACTACCCGTGCCTGGAGGAGACGCGGCGGCTGCCGTACGGGCTGTACGTCCACGGCAACAACGACACGACCGGGGCCGTCCGCGCGGTGGAGTCGATCGCCGCCGGGCTCGGCTGGGAGCGGGTCCGGGAGCCGGTCACGGTGACAGGGCCCCCGGGCAAGGACGACCTCGCGGCCTGCTGGGAACTCGGCGCCACCCTCGCCGCGACGATCAGCCCCGCGTGAGGCGCGCGTCCGCGGCCCCTTGGCCGTCCGTCATCGGGTGGCCGCCAGGTCTCATCGGGTGGCCGCCAGGTCGGCGAGCCCGGCCCGCACGTCGGGGAACGAGCCGTCGCCGAACAGGACCCGCGCCGCCAGCGCCCGCCCCGCCCGCCCGCGCAGCAGCCCCACCGCCGCCTCCGCCGCCACGGGCGACCGGACGCCGGCGAACGCCCGCCGCAGCAGCAGCCGCCCCCGGAACCGGGCCCGCAGCGCGCCCCCGTCGTACCGGCGCAGCACGTCCTCGTCGCCGGTCCGCAGGTAGCCGGCGACCACCGCCGCCGCCAGCTCCGACAGGCGCAGGCACGGGTCCAGCCCGCAGTGGAACGCCGGGCCGCTCGTCCCCGGCGCGATCGGATGCACGAGCTCGGCGCCGACCAGGAACCGCCGGTTGACGTCGAGGCCCAGGTCACGAGCCACGTGCGAGCGCGCGCCGTCCGCCCCGACGACGAACCTGGCCGCCACCGGCTCCGCCCCCTCCAGGGTCACGACGCCCGCCCGCGCCCCGACGTACCGGACGCCGAGCAGGACCTCGGCCCCCGCGGCCTGCGCCGCGTGGCGCGCGTGCCGGTAGACGCCCGGCATGTCGGCCACGCGATACTCGTCCCGGTCGCTGGTGAGCCGGACCGGCGAGCGCCGCGACGGCGGGTACAGCAGCACGTCCCGGATGCCGGGCCCGAGCAGGTGCTCGGGCAGGTCGAAGTCGTCGAGGGTACGGCGGACGAAGATCCCCGTCGTCCGGATCCCCGTCGTCCGGGTCCCCGGGCCGGGCGGCCTGCGCCGGTCGATCACCAGCACGTCCAGGCCGCGCCGGGCGAGCAGCCGGGCGGTGTGCAGACCGGCCAGCCCCGCACCCACCACCAGTACGTCCACTCTTCGCATACCTCGCAAGGTAGGCACACTCCCGCGCCGCGACACCGCTCTGCACGGGATCCGCCCGGCACCCTCACCTCACCTCCCGGGCGCCTGCACGACTTCGCCCCATCCCGCCCGCGTCAGGCCGGCGCGACGAAGCAGAACTCGTTCCCCTCCGGATCGGCCATGACCTGGAACGCCCCCTGATCGTCCGTGACCCGCTCGCCGATCGGCGAGGCGCCGAGCCGTACCGCGGCGGCGACGGCGGGCCCGATCTCCTCGACCGCGATGTCCAGGTGCAGCCGGTTCTTCACCGTCTTGCCCTCGGCGACCGGCTGGAACGCCAGCCGTACGCCGCCGGGCGGCTCCACCTGCGACCACCCCCGCGCCCGGTGCACCGGCTCGCCCCCGAGAAGCGCCGCCCAGAACCCCACCAGGCTCTCCGGATCCCGGCAGTCCACCACGATCTGGTTCACACGTCCACGCATGACGGCCAGCGTAGCGATCAACGGTCGCGGGCCGACGCCGGCAGCGTGGCCGAAACCTGGTATCCCCCGTCCGCGAGCGGTCCGGCCCGCAGCCGCCCGCCGACGGCGCGCACCCGCTCGTCCAGCCCGGCCAGGCCGTGTCCCCCCGAGAGCGGCGTCGCGTCCTCCGGGGGCCGGCCCCATCCGTCGTCGGTGACCGACACGACGAGCTCCTCGTCCTTCCACTCCAGCCGGACGACCGTACGGGCACCGGCGCCGCCGTGTTTCAGCGCGTTGGTGAGCCCCTCGCTCACCACCCGGTACGCGGCCACACCGACACTGGTGTCGAGCGGCCGGGCCGTACCGTGATGATCGACCCGCACGGGAAGGCCGGCGGCGGCGACCCGCGCGACGACCGGCCCCAGGTCCTCGATGCCCGGATGCGGCTCCAGCTCCTTGGCGCCCTCACCGGGGCGCAGCCCGGCGTCGGCGAGCACCCCGAGGAGCCGGCGCAGCTCGTCCATCGCCTGCCTGCCGGTGGTCTCGATGTTCGTGAGCGACCGCTCCACCTGCGGAAGCCCGGCCGGCAGGACCTGCCGCGCCCCCGCGGCCTGCAACACGATCACCGTCACCGCGTGGGCCACGATGTCGTGCAGCTCACGCGCGATGCGGGCCCGTTCCTCGGCGACCGCCACCCGTGCCGCCGCCCGGCGCCGCGCCTCCGACGCGCGCAGCTCGCGCCCGCCCCGGTGGACGATCCTGGCGACCCCCCAGAGGGCCAGCTCCAGCACCAGGTACAGGATGACGTTGACCAGCAGCACGTCCACGCGCTCACCCGGCGGCGAGTCCGAGACCTCGTCGGCGACGGTGAGCGCGGACGCCACGCTGACACCCAGCAGCGCGGCCAGCGACCGGGGCAGGCTCATCCGGACCGCGACCGTGTAGAACGCGACGAGCAGCCCGAGCAGCGGCCGCCAGGGCAGGAACACCTGCGCCACGAGACTGTGGACCAGGACGACCACGAACACCGTCCCCGGCCGGTGCCGGCGCCAGGCGAGCGCGGCGTACCCCGCCACGGCGTACCCGACGACGAGAGGCCACGGCACCGGCCCCTCACCGACGAGCCGGTCGGCCGCCTCCACGGTCCACTGCGTACGGAGATCGACGGCACAGAGCACGGCCGCGAGCAGCCCGTCGCGCGCGGCCACCGGCGCACGGGCCGCCCGTGCCGCCAGGGCGCGGAGCCGTCCCATCACCAGCCGCCTCGCCCTAGCGGTCCACGCGGAAGAAGCCCCCGCGCCCGCACTCCGTGATGTTGGAGAACGGGCAGTTGGCGACCTCCTCCGGGGTGCGCCCGAGCCGGACCTGCACCAGCGAGCGCAGCTGCGCGGCCTCGATCGCGTCGAGACGGTCCAGCAGCTCCGCCGGGTCGATGTCGCGTAACGGCCGCCGGGCCAGCTTCAGATCGATGAGCGCCGACCAGATCTCCCCGGTCCGCTCCAGCGCCCGCCGCACCGCGGCCTGGTCGAGCCGTGGGCGCGCCGCGCCGTACCGGGACGGCTGCGCCAGCGGCAACAGTGCCACCCGCGTACCAGGCGTCTCCTCCAGCGACCTCACCAGCACCTGCAGCGGGCGGATCCGCTCGATCACGTCCTGCCGGCCCGCGCCCACCGGCGCGATCAGCACCTCGAGCTGCGGCGCGTCGCCGAACTCGCGGCCGGCCGGGAGGTCGAACACCGCCTGCTCGGCGGTGAGGAGCACGCCGAGCGCCAGGTGACATCCTGAGCTCCGCCGGTCGAGCGAACGGTCCTGCAGCGACACCGCGATCTCCGAGCCGTCCGGGAATTCCATGGCGCCGTCCTCTCACCATCAGGCCGATCAACCGCATTGTCTCCGGAGAATCCCGGCGAATCATCCTTCCCCGGGCGAGCAGCTCCCTCCGATTCCGCGCTCACGCGCACGGCCCGCCTCCGACCGGCGTATGACGGCCGAAATCCGACCGGAGTCAGACGACCGCAGGCGGGCGCGAGGACGAGTATGCGGAACTGACGAACCGATGCGGCGCGAAGCCGCGAGAAGGAGAGTTCAGCATGGGACCGAACGACGCCGAGCTCATCCAGGTCTACACGCGCGGCCTGGGCAAGACGATCGCCGACGTGACCTTCGACTCCAGCACCGACTTCGAGGTCGTGGTGGAGACCGAGGCCGGCACCGCCCTTTTCGGCTTGGGGGGCGCCTTCACCGTCGACATCGTCGTGCGCGACCTGACGGCCAACGACAACATCCCGTACACGCCCGGTCCGATCAAGGACACCCTGGGTAAACCGACCTGGCCCGCGGAGGGCAACTCCTTCGTCTTCAGGGTGCGGTCGGCGGATCTCGCCACCAGGAAGGGGCACCTCTGCGAGGTCCACGCCTACCTGCTCGTGGGCATCAGCAACTTCGACTCCAGCTTCGGCCGGAGCCGTACCTTCCTCATCCAGCCGTGACGGAACCCGCCCGTACGCCCCCCGGGGCGTACGGGCCGGCTGGAGCCCGCACCCCGCCCGGCCGGCGGCGCCCCTCTCGACGAGCGGCCTTCGTCCGAGGACAATCCTTACGAAGGGCGCCGAGTGCCAGGGGCGGGGAGGCGCGGTGGCGGTTCGCGTGCTCATCTGTGATGACCTGCCCCTCATCCGCGAGGGTCTCGCTCTGCTGCTCGGCGTGGACGACATCGTCGTCCTCGGCCAGACCGGCGACGGCGTCGAGGCCGTCGAACAGGCTCGGGCCCTCCAGCCGGACGTGGTGCTGATGGACGTCCGGATGCCGCACCTCGACGGCGTGGAGGCGACCCGCAAGATCACCGCCGACGGCTTCGCGAAGGACCCGGACCGGCCGATCAAGGTGCTCATCCTGACCATGTTCCACACGGACGACGCCGTGTACGCGGCGCTGCGGGCCGGAGCGTCGGGATTCATGCTCAAGGACGCCAAGCCCGAGGATCTCCTCGCGGCGGTGCGGGCGGTGGCGGCCGGCGACGCGTGGATCGCGCCGGGCGTGGCCAAGCGCCTGCTCAAGGACTTCGCCGCCCGTCACGACCCGCAGCGGCCGACGCCCGCCGAGCTCGCCGGGCTCACCGTCCGCGAGCGGGAGGTGCACGTGCTCGTCGCCCACGGGCTGTCCAACGCGGAGATCGCGCGCCACCTGAGCGTCAGCGAGGCCACCGTCAAGACGCATCTCGGCCGCGTTCTCATCAAGCTCGGCCTGCGCGACCGGGCTCAGGCCATCGCGGTCGCCTATCACTGCGGCCTGGTTCTCCCCGGGAGCAGTCCGCCACCCGTTCAGCACTGACGCCGTGAGGTGGCGCCATGCCACCCATCGACCGCGCTCAGCCGCCGGGACAGTCGCTGTCTCCGCCGCTGTACTCGGCACAGTAGCCGGACGGCAGCGGCTCCGGGGGACGGAGCAGCTCCGCCCGACGCGCCTCGCTGTACAGACCCGCCAGGACGAGAAGCACGCACGCGGCCGCGACGAGGCCGAAGATCCACGCGCGCACGACTCTGCGAGTGACCACGCAGATGCCGGTCGCGAGGACGGGCACGACAGTGAAGATCACCGCCGCCGCGGTCAGCCACGCGTTCGTGCCCTCACCCTCGAACCCGGCATACCCCGTGAGGGCGGCGGCAATGGCCTGCCAGAGGCACAGCGGAACCCCGAAGAACCAGATCACCGCCAGCAGGCCGAGGACCATGCCGCTGACGTTGCCCGATTCCGCCTCCGCCGCCTCCACAAGAAGAGACTAGGTCCATCCCCACCCCGGCAGCACGAGGAGAACGCGAGCCCAATACTCTCAGCCCGGCGGCGACGAACGCGCAAAGGAGCGAACCCATGAGATTCGACGACCATCGCGTGGTCATCACCGCCGCCGGCCGCGACTTCGGGCGAACCCTGGCCATCCGGCTCGCAGACCTCGGCGCCGAGGTCTTCCTGTCCGCCCGCAGCCTCGCCGCCGCCGAACGCGTCCGCGACGAGATCCGCGCCCGAGGCCATCGGCACGTCCACGCCCATGCCTGCGACCTGACGGATCCCGCCTCGATCCGCGACTTCGCGACCGGCGTCGCCCAGCGGACCGACCGCGTCGACATCCTGATCAACAACGGCGCGCGCTACCTCCACGGCCCGGACCTCCTGTCGGCCTCCGACAGCGATGTCGTCGACACCATCGCCTCCGGCGCGACGGGCACGGTCCTGACCGTGAAGAGCTTCCTCCCTCTCCTGCTCAACTCGGACAAGCCGGATGTGGTGACGATGGTCTCGGCCTGCGGAACGGCCGGACATCACCGCTCGGACGCGCACGACGCCTTCTACGCGGCCAAGAGCGCCCAGGCAGGCTTCACCGAGATTCTCTCCAAGCGCCTGCGGCCCCAGGGAGTCCGGGTGATATCGCTCTACCCGCCCGACTTCGACAACCCCGACCCCCTCTCCGAGGACTGGGAGTCCACCCCGCGGAAGGCCAAGGACGCCCTCACCGCGCAGTCGATCCTGGAGTGCGTCCTCTTCGCGGTCGCCCAGCCCCGTGACTGCTTCATCAAGGCCTTCCACTTCGAACAGGTCTGAACGCTCGCACACAGGAGCAAGCCGGCGCGCCGGCGCGCCGGGGACGTGCGGCTCGCTCATCACCCGTGAGGCTCCCCTGCGAGAGGCCGCCCCGCACCCGGACATCGTCGAGTACATGGAGCGCATCTCCGCCACCTTCGAGCCCGCTTGCTCCCCCACCAGGTCGCTGCGCCCTCCGGGTCAGGGAGTCCCGCAGTACTCGGCGTTCACCGCCCTGGTGATGATGCTGCCCTGGTCCAGCCAGTCGCTGTTGAGGACGAAGGACATCGTGTGCCGGCCGCCACGGGTGCCGGACATCCAGGTCTGCCAGCCCTGGATCTCCCCGGCATGGCCGTACGTGGTCACGCCGCAGGACGCGGTGGCGATCACCACGCCGAGGCCGTACCTGAAGGTGTCGCTGCCGGGAAAGGAGCCGGGAGTGGGCGTGAGCATCATCCGCAGCAGCCGGGCGGGCAGCAGCCGACCGGCCAGCAACGCCGCGTCGAACCGGTTGAGGTCACCGACCGTGGAGATGATGTCGCCTTCCCCCGCCGCGAAGGACGGGTTGTACGTCGTCACGTCCTGGATCCCCGGTTGCGCCGGATCGGTCCGGGTGTACCCGCTCATGTGCGGCCCGCGGATGAGCGGCGAGCAGCCCGGGAAGTAGGTGTCCCGCAGGCCGAGAGGGCGGAGAAGAGTGCGGGTGATCTCCTCGGCGTAGGAGCGGCCAGTGATCTTCTCGATCACCATGGCGAGCAGCGAGTAGTCGGTGTTGGAGTACGCCCACGACGTGCCGGGCGGAAAGGACAACGGGTGCTGGGTGGCGAAGCGGACCAGCTCGGCCGGGGTGAAGCAGTGCGCGGGATCGCTCACCACGATCTGCTCCAGCCGGGGGTCGGCGGTGTAGTCGTACAGGCCGCTGGTGTGGTTGAGCAGCATGCGGATGGTGATGGTGTCGCCGCCGGGCTCCGGGACGACACCGGGGAGGACCTCCCCGACGGTGTCGTCCAGGTGGAGGCGTCCGGTGGCGACCAGGCGCAGGATCGCGGTGGCCACGAACGTCTTGGTGACGCTGCCCGCCCTGAACCGCATGTCGGCCCTCGGCGGCCGGCGCGTCGTGATGTCCGCGACGCCGCTGGAGAGGTTCCGGACGACGCCGTACGCCCGGGACTGCGCGAGCGCGCCGGGAGAACCCTGGCGAACCGCCTCGTCGAGGACGCGCTGAAGGGCGGCGCGGTCCGACCGCGGGACGACACCGGGCTCGGCCGCGGCCCGCACCCCGGAGCTCGGTGCGGCGACGAGCCCGAGAACGAGAATGGACAGAACGGCGGTACGCGGCTGCCTGGCACGGCGCATGGCTGATCCGTTTCGGACGTGAAGGACGAGCTGTAGTCACTCACAGTGTATGAACCCATCCTTAGAGTGACGATGAGGGCGCGCCGGGAGCCATCGGCATGCCGCGCGGAGCGCTGATCACCACCGGATTCGTCCGCAGCGCTCCGGCCTCCAGATCGGTGACGTACCGACGCGGTAGCGGTGGACGAGCAGGCTCATCGAACCCACAACAACCAGAACCCGCGAACCCACCCCCCCACGCCCGCCTTCGGGTTCCGGCCTGGTGGGCGCTTGGCCCCGAGACGGACGAACCAGCTGTCAATCGTCGATCCAGATGTACCAAGGCCCGTCGAAGTGGCGGTAGAAGCCCGGCGCGTCGATGTCCGGCTCGCCATCCGCACTCCAGGCGAAGCCATGACTTCCGAAGAAGCCGGCATCCTCAATCATGAAGCCGAACGCCCGGCGAGACCCTTCTAGATACTTGACGGGATAAAGCCCTATCCACTGCCGTTTCCCCGGCGGAGTCCCCTCCGACACCGTCCTCGCAAAGTGGTCGAGGCTGCCACGCGACAACTCGAAACGCATCCTGACCGGCGCCCCCACGTGGACCAGCGAGCCGACCAACACCACGACCAGGGGCGGCACAGCCCAGAAGCGCCAGTCGCGACGCAGTGCCGCCGGCCTCCCTCTCCTCACAAGGACAACGCCGAGCGCGACCAGCCAGCTGACGCCGAACAACAGCCAGCCGACGCCAAGGGCCATGAGCCACATGACATGCCACCCAGGAATGCTCGTCGCATAAACGACCCCGACCCCCAGCAATAAGGCGACCGCCCCCCATGTCCTGCCGCCGACATTCACGGAAGCGGGCCGGCGAGGCGCATCAGGAAGCTCGCTCGTCATGTCCACCGCGTGATCCTCACTTTCACTGGTGACGATTCCGCCGAGCTGGGACGGGCCCGGAGAGACCGCCCGCCGCCCATCGTGCGAGCGTCCCCAGCGCCGACCGGCCGTCGCACCGTAGGGCGAGCGAGCCGCCCGGGCCCAAGGCCGGCCCCGCTCATGGTGGGTCAGCCGTTGGTCAACCGCAGGTCGCCGGCCCAACTCTCCGCGACCACACTCCCCGAATCGAACACGAACTCCACTCCCACCCGCTCGGTGCCGTCCACTCCGCCGCCGAACCGCTCGACAGCGCGGACAAGCCGTTCTCCGATGTGCCGTACGAAGGGAACGTCATCCGGTGCGGAGACCACATCGACGCGGCTGCCCAGTTCGTCCATCACGTAGCCCTGCCCTGGTTCGTCTGGCTCGATCACCAACGACCAGTCGGCAGCGACTCCGATGCCAATGATCACAGACTCCAAGCGAAGCCACACATCGATGACTTCAGGGGCGTCGGATCCATGCACGAACTGGGCGACGACCACTCCAGCCAGACGATCGTCCGCCAGAGCTGACTGCCGGTCAGCCCTCCTCGCACCTACAGCAACCGCACCACGAGCAATGCCTGGATACTGACGGCCATGGTCATCGTCAACGCCGTCCTGGAGACCTACGACGCGGACGGCTTCACGGCCTGGCCGATCGCACAACCATCGAACGATCGTCTTCTCGCCCTCTCCGGCCTGCTGTCTCCCGCCGAGGTAGGAACGGCCATGGCCGTCATCTTCAACTACAACCACATTCCCGTCGCCCACGCCGCCAGCCTGACCGACGCACACCTGGACCAGCATCTCGCCGAAGCGGAAGGCCTGATCGCCCCGGGCGGTCTCCTCTTCCGCGACACCGCCACGGGCGTCAGCATCGCGCCCGGTTGCTGCTCCGGCTTGGAGAACTG
The DNA here is from genome assembly GCF_019397265.1 of Nonomuraea coxensis DSM 45129. Classification (NCBI taxonomy): domain Bacteria; kingdom Bacillati; phylum Actinomycetota; class Actinomycetes; order Streptosporangiales; family Streptosporangiaceae; genus Nonomuraea; species Nonomuraea coxensis. Next base: position 741,822 of record NZ_CP068985.1, on the reverse strand, counting down.
GCGGGACTGGTGGGACGTGACTCGGGGACAAAAGCCCTGGCTCGGCCACGACCCCACACCGCACATCACACATGTGGATAACGTCATCCAACTCCGGCAGCACGATGGAAACACTGCATCCATCGAGATCACCCGCGGCGAACTCTCCCGCCTGCTCACCACCGTCCAACAGCACCTCACGGAATTCCTCAACCTCGCACGGCAATGGGCGACTGCCACCACCCCATCCATGGCCGACAGGCTCATCTCGGCTCTCGACCAATACTTGCTGATCACCATGACGGAGTAGGCGAACGCCTGGCTAGCACCACCCCTCTGATGCCTACCGAGATATCAGGCCGAACTTGTCGGCCTCGTAAGCCATGATCAGTCACTCGCCCACTCAGTGAGTCAAGGAGTGCCATGGCTGTCACCGACGAAGCCGGATGGTCCGGCATCGGCTGGTCCGGCAGAGGCCGGAACGACTGGACGGATCTCGGCCTGATTCGTGCCCGGCTCGATGCGGGCGCTGATCCCAACTCCGGCGTGCGGCTTCATGGAAGGCCGCTGCACGCCGCTGCCGAACGCGGCTCGCCTGAAGTGATCACCGAACTGGCCAGACGCGTCGACGACATCGATGCGGAGCACGAGGGCCGGACCGCGCTGTGGGCGGCCGTGTTCGCGAACCGTCCCGACAACGCGCGGGCCCTTGCCGCCGCTGGAGCCGACCCGTGGCGTCCCATGATGAACGGCTGGTCCCCCGGCCGCCTCAGCCTGGCCGGCCCCACCCCTGATCTCTTCCCCGTACCTTCACCGGAGATCGGTCTGTCCGCAGCCGAGGCCGCCGCCGCGACGGAAGCCAGACGTTTGATCACCGTGGCCGAGGCAACACGGCGACTCGAAGCCACTCCCGCCAACGAGGACGACCTCGAACTGATCGAGGACGATCCATGGCGGGACGTCGACCACAGCCTGACCATCATCGGCATCACGGACGTGCCCGGAGGCTGCGTCATCACCCAACCGTGGGGCTACGGCGCCTCCACTCCCGGCGTCATCCAGCGCCTCTCGCCGGACACCGTGTGCTACGCCATGTACGCCAACCCCAAGAGCGGCAACCAGGGACGGGTCGCCCGAGACGGCGCCCTCGAAGCCTGGGACACACATCCCGGCGGCGGCCGCGTATCCCCCGACGACCCCGCCGACGAGATCCTCGCCACCTACCTCTACCACTTCCGCGCCGTGGCCTACTGCTGTGCCGGCGCGGGCTTGCGCCTGACCGACGCCCGTCCGGTTCTCGGCCCGCCCGACACGTGGATGCGACTGCCCGAGCGCGACTACTGGGCCTGACGCATGGACTACCAGCCCCAAGAGGCCAGGCAGAAGGGCTGCCCGGCTTTGGTCTTCACCACGAGGTACGGCACACCCATCGAACCGCGGACCCTTAACCGGGCCTTCGACGTACAAACGACCCGTCCGACTCACCATGTAAGGCGCGGTCTTACCCGAATCGGGAACGCCCTACCGCATAGGGAGTGATGCGCAACACTGGTGTCCCGTCAGGGTGAACGCCGGGTCGGGTCACAGGTGCCGGAGGTTCGAGTGGAACGCGGGACGTTGATCGCAGGCAAGTACGAGCTGCGTGAAAGGCTCGGCCGAGGCGGGATGGGCGAGGTGTGGGCCGGCCGCGACCGCAACCTCCACCGTGACGTGGCCGTCAAGCTGCTCATCCGCGACGACGACGCTTCGCCGGACCTGCTCCACCGATTCGAACGCGAAGCCGTGGCAGTCGCACAGATCAACCACCCTCACGTGGTCTCGCTCTACGACCGGGGCGTCCATGACGGTCTGCAGTTCCTCATCATGGAGAAGATCGACGGCGTCACTCTCAGCCATCACATTCATGAACAAGCCCCCATGTCGACGACGCGCGCGCTGGAGATCACCCAGGAGATCTGTGCAGCCCTCGTCGCCGCGCACCGGGCCAACGTCGTCCACTACGACATCAAACCGTCCAACGTCATGATCGGTGCCGACGGCCACATCAAAGTGGTCGACTTCGGCATCGCCGGTTTCACGCATGCCCACACCTTCACCGTCGTCCCCACCGCCATGCTCTCCCCTGTCGGCACCGCCCTGTACGGCGCACCGGAGCAATTCCTCGACCAGCGCGGTGACGAACGCTCCGATCTCTACGCCCTCGGCAGTGTCCTGTTCGCCATGCTCACGGGCAATCCGCCCTTCGGAGGAGGCAGCCCGCTGTCCGTCATCCGCCGCAAACTCGACACCGAGGCACCGCCACTGAGCGACCTGCGGCCGGATGTCCCGGAGCCCGTCGCCCGACTGCTCGTTGACATGCTGCAACGCGACCCAGACCGCCGCCCACAAGCAGCGTCAACTGTCTACGACCGACTGAAACAGTTGCGATCCGGCGACACCAAGCCTGCCGCGGGAACTGGCGAGCCCAGCACTGAGCGTTCGCCGCAGTTTGCACGGACGCGCGCACTCACTCATCAAACGCCTGACACCGACGACGCCTTCGAGATCGCCTGGACCGGGCATGAGCCCATCGCCACCTACGTGACACACGATCGTCGGTCTCTGAGGCGCCACTGGCTGTTCTTCTCCCTCCTCGCTCTGCCGCCGCTCTACTTCTTCACAGGGAATGCGGTTGTCGCAGTTCTCGACAACGGCCGCCTCACGAACAACGACACCTCCGTCCTCTGGCAGCTCGTCGGTGCCTTCGGGGCCTACACCGTTCTTCTCCTCGCCACCTACGGACGCAAGCTCTGCGCGGCTACGTCGGACTGGAGGCGGCATCGGCGCGCGATTGAAGAGCGGCACCCTTGGTCGCTTCGCGTGGACGCCACCGGAATCACCACCACAGACCCGCGCCATACCACGCCCGTCGGTGGCCCCACCGGTCGCCGAACTTACGGATGGAGCCTCGTAACGGCTGTCACGTTGGAGCAGGCCGCGGAATTCCGCTGGGGCCCCAGTTACTCCGCGCTGCACATCCAGCCCAGGGTGACGGGGAGTCAGGGCACACGCGTCAACTCCATCAGCCCCGCAGGTATGGTCCACCCCCGCTCCCCCCAAGGGAAAGCAGGCCGCTGGCCACTCTGTGTGATGGGCCCCATGACCGAGCACGAACATCAGTCCCTCATCGGCTCCATCGCCCGCCACGCGGGGGCGCGCTGGAATCCGGACCCAGGCGTTTGACGCGCTCTCCGGCCTGAAGGACCCCGTTGGGGATCTCTCATTACGCGCATCTGCCGAGCAATCGGGATAAATGGGTTCTTCGTGTTGGATCAGGTTGAATGCCGTGTTCCCAGGCGTGGATGCGGATCAGGTTGACGGCTGCTGCGGCCAGGCAGTGGCCCAGGTGGGTGCGTTGCAGGCCGTGGTAGCGGCTGCGGCGCAGGCCGGTGCGGGAGGTCAGCTGGTGGATGGTGGCCTCGATGCCGGCGCGCGGCCGATAGCGGTGCCGCCAGGCGGGGGTGTCCTGCTCGTGGCGGCGTTGCTGGAGGGCGGCCCGCTGGCGGGGGTGGCGCAGGGTCAGCGTCCGTCCCCACTGCGGGTTGTCGGCCGTGGTGCAACGCTGCCGCAGCGGGCAGGCGCGGCAGCCGGCGGCGGCGAAACGTACCTGGATAACGGGGACGCCCCTGGCCGAGTGGGCCGGGACCCAGGAGATGCTGGTTTGCCCGCCGGGGCAGACGGCGGTGCGCGCCTGGTCGTCGATGCGGAAGTCCTCGTGGGTGAAGCGGCCGTCAGCCGCGGCCGCGGTGATGGGGCGGGCCGGGCCGATGAGGACGACGCCGCGGGTGCCGGCGGCCTCGACCAGGTTCGCCGCGGTGACGTAGCCGCTGTCGAGCAGGTGCTCGGCGGGCAGCAGACCGCGTCGCTCAAGACGCTGGTGGATGCCCGGCAGCGCGGCGCTGTCATCACCGTCGGCGGCGGTGCCGGTGGCCACGTCCGTGATCAGGCGGGGCGCGTCCGCCTCGCAGGTCTCGGTCACGTGCAGGGTGTAGCCGACCCAGCCCTGCCCGCGCTTGACCCCGTAGCGGGCCTGCGGGTCGTGCGGGCTGGCCATGCGCTGGGCCCCGGGCGGCAACTGTGCGCCTTCGCGGGCCTGCACGCCGTGCTCGTCGCGCAGGTACTGCTCATCCCAGCAGCGGCGCAGCGCCGCCAGGGCGGGGATCAGAGGCAGCCATGCCGGCGCCTTCGCATCCTCGATCTTCTCCAGCAGGAAGAAGCCGTCTTCGCCCACCTGCCGCAGCCATTGCTCGCGATCGGCACCAGGCAGGTCCCCGTGCCAGGAGTCGATCCGCTCCCCATAGCGGCGCAGCCACCGCTCCTCCTGCCCTGCCAGCACCTCCTCAAGCCAGGACGGGTGCGCAGCGGCCAGGGCCTCCAGCGCCGTGCGCAGCACCTCGCCGACGAACTCCATCCGGTTGAGCAGCCGCACATCGGCCAAGACCTTGGTGGAATCCGTCCGCTGCCGCCCGCGCGGGCGCAGCAGCCCGCGAGCGGCGGCTGCCTCCAGCACCGCCTCGAAGATCTTCTCCTCCAGGCCGTGCTCGGCCAGCCGTGCGCGGAAGTCGCTGAGCACGCTGTGGTCGAACCCCGGGTCTGTCAGCTCCAGCCCCAAAAGGTATTTCCAGTCCATCCGGGCTCGCACCGCCTCGGCCGCCTGCCTGTCGGAGAGGTTGTCGGCGTACTGCAACACCGACACCGCCGCCAGCGCGCCCGGCGAGATGGCCGGGCGCCCATCGGCTGGAAACGCCTCGGCGAACAACTCGTCGGAGAACACCTCGCCCAGCGCATCACGCAGCCACACCGCCAGGGTGCCCTTGGGGAAGGCCGCCGCGACCACCCGGGCCGTCAGCTCGGGCACCTGTCGCCCACGTCGCTTCTCCAGCATCGATCTCGTCTCCCTCGCCCACGCGCCGCCTTTCACCATCAGTGTCGATTTGATAGCTCAATGAACACAATGGTCGTAATGAGAGATCCCCAACGGGGTCCTGAAGGTCGGAGATTCAGCCCGTGCCGCACGTGCGGCACCTCTGTGGCTTCCTGTTTCGCTGGGTCCGGCCCTCCGCTAGGCGGCGGGTCTTACGGTCCCTCCGCAGGCGTTTAGCCTCTCCGCCCGTCCGGCGGCGAGGATGTTGATCGCGGCGTTGACGTCCCGGTCGTGGACCGCTCCGCACGGGCAGGTCCACGACCCGACAAACCAAGAAGCCCCTGACGGCGAATCGCCTGTTCAGGGGCTTCTGGTTACAGAGCCGACGAGGGGAATCGAACCCCTGACCTTCTGTTTACAAGACAGACGCTCTGCCGATTGAGCTACGTCGGCGCGGCCTATCAGTGTAGACGCTAGAGGCGCCTGTGACGAGCGACCTCGTACAACGCCACTCCGGCCGCCACGCCCGCGTTCAGGGACTCGGCGGCGGCGGCCATCGGGATACGGGCCAGGACGTCGCACTGTTCGCGGACCAGGCGGGACAGGCCCTTGCCTTCGGAGCCGACGACGATGACGGCCGGTTCGGCCAGGAGGTCGACGTCGGCGATGTCGGTGTCGCCGGTGCCGTCCAGGCCGATGACGAACAGGCCGGCGTCGCGGTATTCGCGGAGGGCGGCGGTCAGGTTGGAGGCGCGGGCGACGCGCAGGTTGGCGAGGGTGCCGGCCGAGGTCTTCCAGGCTCCGGCCGTGACGCCGGCGGAGCGGCGGGACGGGATGAGCAGGCCGTGGGCGCCGAACGCGGTCGCGGAGCGGGCGATGGCGCCGAGGTTGCGGGGGTCGGTGACCGAGTCGAGGGCGACGATCAGCGGGGCCTCGGCGGCGTCGTGCGCGAGGTCGACCAGGTCGGACGGGTGCGCGTAGTCGTACGCCGGGATCTGGAGGGCGATGCCCTGGTGGACGGCGCCCTCGGTGAGGCGGTCGAGCTTGTCGCGGGTGACCTCGAGCAGCGCGATGCCGTGCTCCGCCGCGATCTTGATGGAGTCGCGGACGCGGTCGTCGTTGTCCATGCGCTGGGCGATGTACAGGGCGGTGCAGGGGACGCCCGCCTGCAGGGCCTCAAGGACGGGGTTGCGGCCGCCGATGTACTCAGGGGTGTCCTCGGAGCGGCGCTGGCGGCTCGCGCCGGCGGCCGAACGGCGGGCGCCGGTGCCGCCGCCGCGCTCCTCGCGGGCCACGCGCTCGGAGCGGGCCTTGTCCTTGTACCAGTGACGCATCTCGGCAGGCGGGGTCGCGCCCTTGCCCTGGAGACCGCGGCGCACCTGGCCCCCGGTGCCCTTGGTCGGGCCCTTCTTCTTCGCGGGCCTGCCCGAAGCCCTACCGCCTGCTGCCATGGGAACAAGGGTACTCGGGCCGCCGGGCGCCTCACTCCACTCGGGCGGAGTGAGGCGCGGAGTGAGGCTTCGTCAGCGGGACAGTTCCCAGCGGGCGCCGTGCGGCGTGTCCTCGACCGTGATGCCCGCGGCCGCCAGCTGGTCGCGGATCGCGTCAGCCGCCGCGTAGTCCTTGCGGGCGCGGGCCGCCTTGCGCTGCTCCAGGGCCACCGCCACCAGGGCGTCCACGACGGGCGACAGGTCCGAGCCAATGCCGCGCCACTGCTCGGAGCGCGGGTCGAGGCCGAGGACGTCGAGCATGTTCTGGGTCTCGGCGAGCAGCCGGGCCACCGCCTCCTTGTCGCCACGCGACAGGGCCACGTTGCCCTCGCGCACCACCTCGTGGACGACCGCCAGCGCCTGGGGCGTGCCCAGGTCGTCGTCGAGAGCGTCCACGAACGCCTGCGGCAGCGGCGCGTCGGCGTCCACGTCGTGGATGACCTCGGCGGCGCGGGTCACGAAGCCCTCGATGCGCTGGTAGGCGGCCGCCGCCTCCCGCAGCGCCTCCTCCGAGTATTCGATGGAGGAGCGGTAGTGCGGCGCCGCGAGGTAGTAGCGGAGCTCGACCGGGCGTACTTTCTGCACCATCTCGGGGATCAGCAGCGAGTTGCCGAGCGACTTGCTCATCTTCTCGGCGCCGATCTTCACCAGGCCGTTGTGCATCCAGTTGCGGGCGAACCCGTCGCCGGCCGCCTGGGACTGGGCGATCTCGTTCTCGTGGTGCGGGAAGATCAGGTCGATGCCGCCCCCGTGGATGTCGAACGTCGGCCCGAGGTATTTCGTGGCCATCGCCGAGCATTCGAGGTGCCAGCCGGGACGCCCGGGGCCCCACGGCGTGGGCCAGGTGGGCTCGCCGGGCTTCTCGCCCTTCCACAGGGCGAAGTCGCGCGGGTCGCGCTTGCAGCTCTCGTCGTCGGTGTCGCCCGCGCCCCGCATGTTCTCCAGCTTCTGGTTGGAGAGTGAGCCGTAGTGGTCGGCCCAGGAGCGTACGTCGAAGTAGACGTCTCCGCCGGAGGCGTAGGCGTGCCCGCGGTCGATCAGCCGCTCCATGAGGGTGATCATCTCGGGCACGTGCCCCGTCGCCCGCGGCTCGACCGTCGGCGGCAGGCAGCCCAGCGTGTCGTACGCCCACGTGAAGGCCCGCTGGTTGCGCTCGGCCACCACGAACCAGGGCACGCCCTCCTCGGCCGACACCCTGATGATCTTGTCGTCGATGTCGGTGACGTTGCGGCAGAACGTCACGTCATAGCCGGAACGGGCCAGCCAGCGCCGGAGCACGTCGAAGTTGACGCCCGAGCGGATGTGCCCGATATGCGGCGGAGCCTGCACGGTGGCCCCACACAGGTAAATCGACGCCCGGCCGGCTTCGACCGGAACGAATTCACGGATGGCGCGCGTGCTGGTGTCGTAGATGTGCAGGCTCACGAAGGCAAGGCTAACGCCTCATGGCCGTCATCAGGCCGATAAATCAGCCTCGCAACACGACCCTGTCCGGCCGGATCCGGACAACAAGCCGCTCAGTGCCCGGCTTGTCCTCCCACGGCTGTCCCCGGTACTTCTGCGAAAGCTCCTGAATAAGGGCGCCCTCGGGGTCCGGCGTCATGGTCACCGAGCCCCGGACCTCGAGATACCGGTACGGGTCGTCCGGGTCGATGACCAGCAGGCTCGCCCGCGGATCGCGCTCGAAGTTACGCGGCTTCACGCGGCCCTTCACGGTCGAGAAGAGCACGTCGTCGCCGTCCAGGCGTACCCACACCACTGTGGACTGAGGGCCGCCGTCGGGGTTGAGGCTGGTGACGGTGGCGTAATTGGGCGCGTCCAGGAGCTTGCGTGCTTCCTTGGGCAACTCGGTCATGTCTCTCCTTGATCGGTCTCGGAATCACATTGTTCTGTAGGCTCGAAACCGCCATGGACGTGACTCCCCCCTCTTTGCTCCGCCGCCTGGGCATCGCCCTCGCCGGGCTCGCCGTCGCCGCCCTCGCCGGGGCCGCGTGCGCGCTCTCGTTCGACGACCTGCGCGCGCTCGCCGTCGTCGGCGAGGCCAGGACCGACCTCGCCTTCCTCTACCCGGCCGCCTTCGACGCGCTGCTCGTGGTCGCGCTGGTGTGCGTGCTGCTGCTGCGCTCGGCCCGTGCGCTGGTGCGCGTGCAGGCGGCGACCGTGATGGTCCTGCTCATCACCGCGGCGGCGGCGGTCAACGTGGCCACCGCGACGCGCTTCGCGTTCGACGCGCGGCAGGTGGCCGTGGGGGTGGCCCTGGCTCCGTGGGTCATGCTCGCCGTGGCCCTGTGGCTGTGGCTGTTGCTGATCAAGCACGTCCAGTCGGGTGGACGGATGGCCGGCGGGCGGGTCGCGGGCAGTGAGGACGACGGCGCGGCGGAGACGGACATCGTGCCGTTCCGCCGGGGGCGCGGCGCGGCGGAGGCGGGTCCGCCGCCGCTGGTGGCCACGGGCACGGCGGGCTCGGTGACGTCGACGGCCGCGGCGGCTGCGGTGCTCGAGCCCACGCCGGTCGTCGGACCCACCCCGGCACCCGAGACGCCGCCGGTCTCGCCGTACGAGGCGGCGGCGTCCACTAGGGAGGACGGGGAAGCGGGCATCCCCACCCAGGAGATCCCGGTCCCCGGGCGCCGCCCTGGCGAAGGGCGCCACGACGTCGTACGGGCTGAGCCGGCGCAGGCGCCCGACGGACCCTCGGGGGCGGGGCAGGATGAGCACGGGTCGTTGGACGTCCCGGTGTCGGCGCAGGTCGCCGAATGGCACGCCGCCCAGGACCCGCCCCAGGCACAGCGCCCCGACCAACCCGATCGGTCCCCTGAGTCCTCCGAGCAGTCCGATGTGTCCAATGAGTCCGGTGACTCCGGTGAGTCCCAGCAGGCCGAGGGGCCTCGGGAGGGTCGCGAGCGGGCTCCGGGGCGGCGGTCAGCGGAGCTTCAGGAGCCGGCGAAAGCCCAGGAGCCAACGCCCCAGGAGCCGGAGTCCCAGGAGCAAGAGCGCCGGGAGCTGGAACGCCGGGAACTGCAAGCTCAGGAGCCGGAGTCGGGGCCCGGGCTCGCGGACGCGGTCACGGCTGAGCAGGCCCAGGAGCCAACGCAGCCGCACCACCGCGAGGCCGCTCATCACAGCCGGGTCACCGCCGACGAAGACGCACCCGGCCGCGCCGAAGAGCCCGCTGCCCCTCGGCCGCAGGAGCCTCCCACCCGCCCCGTCCGCTGGGGTGACCGTTACAAGCCCACGGACGTCCTGGTCCACCCCCGACCCGATCCCAGGAACGCCGACACCCAGCCCCAGCCCATCATCCGGGACGAACCGCCAAGGTCCAAGGCTCAGCCCAAGTCTCAGTCCCCGTCGGACGCCCCTGAAGGCGAGTTAGAGGACACCGCCCCCCACCCCGTGATCCACGAGGACACCCCGGCCCCGTCCGGCCGTCTACGGAGCACTCCGCGCCCTCCAGAGCCGGAGCCTGAGGACTGAGAGCCCCCGCAAAGGCAGCAGGGCACCAGGGCAGTAGGAAGGCCCGCCTCGCGCAGCGATCGTCGTCCGAGGGATCGAGCGATCGCGCGAGGCGGGCCGATGTATGTCTGGCGTCCGCCCGGCGTGGCGCGCCAGTGCGGTTTCGCCGGTTGCCGGCTTGCTGTCTGCCGGCTAGACGCGATGGCCGCGCTTGAGGCCGGCGACCAGGCCGACGCCCACGATGGCGAGGACGACCTGCATCACCAGCTCGATCCAGTCGATGCCGGGGGTCGTCTCCACGCCCAGCACCTGCGCGAGCAGCGTGCCCACGAGGGCGGCCACGATGCCGACGACGACGGTGAGGATCCACCCGATGGCCTGCCTACCGGGAAGCAGCAGGCGACCGATTGCGCCAATCACGGCACCAATCACAATGGCGCCAAGGATGGACTGGATTGTCATGGTTCGAAACCTCCCCGTGAGGTGACCCATTCACTCTCACGGGAATGTCGCTACCCGATCTCCGGCGATTATGCGCCCCTTTTGGTTTGCGCAGGTCACGCCGTCGGGGTGCCGCGAGGACGCCCTCCGCGACCGCCTCTCACGCCCAGCCGGACGACGAGCAGCACGCCGATGACGGCCAGAGCGAGCTGGAGAAGGTGCTCGATCCAGTCGATCCCTCTCGTGTCGGCCACGCCGATCGCGTGCGCGATCAGGGTGCCGATCAGCGCCGCGACGATGCCGACGATGAGGGTCAGCCCGATGGACATGTTCTGCCTGCCGGGCACCAGCAGTCTGGCCAGCGCACCGACGATGGCGCCGATGATCACGGCGGAGACAATCGCGCCGATCATGTGGAGCTCCCCCCGAAGACGTTCACATGTCTCGGGAGGACATACCCCTAAACCGGACAAACAACCCGAAAGACCAGGAAGGCGGCGGTCCGTACCGCGCCAGTGACGAACCGCCGCCTCCGATTGGGGCGGGCTGGCTGACGACCCGCCGGGACACCCTCACGTATCCCACATGAGAGACGCCCGGCTAGCCGGGGAGGTTCACCACCAGCGCGGTCGCGATGGCGGCGATGCCCTCACCACGGCCGGTCAGCCCGAGCCCGTCGGTGGTGGTGGCGGCGATGCTCACGGGCGCGCCCACGGCGTTGGTGAGCACGAGCTCGGCCTCGACGCGGCGTGGCGCGAGCTTCGGCCGGTTGCCGATCACCTGGACGGCGATGTTGCCGATCTCGTAGCCCGCGGCGCGCACCTGCCGGGCGGTCTCCTCCAGCAGGGCGACGCCCGTGGCGCCCGCCCAGCGCGGGTCGGCGGTGCCGAACAGCCGGCCCAGGTCGCCGAGGGAGGCCGCGGACAGCAGCGCATCGCAGGCGGCGTGGGCGGCGGCGTCGCCGTCGGAGTGGCCCTCAAGGCCGAGCTCCCCCGGCCAGCGCAGCCCGGCGAGGCTCAGCTCGCGCCCGGAGTCCTTCGAAGCGAACGGGTGGACGTCGACACCGACGCCCACCCGTGGAAGATTCGTGTTCAGCTGTTGAGAACCTCGTCGAGAAGGGCCTCGGCCTTGTCCTCATTGGTCTTCTCGGCGAGCGCCAACTCACTGACCAGGATCTGGCGCGCCTTGGCGAGCATGCGCTTCTCGCCCGCGGACAGACCACGCTCGCGGTCCCTCCGCCACAGGTCCCGAACGACTTCGGCGACCTTGTTCACGTCTCCGGACGCGAGCTTCTCCAGATTGGCCTTGTAACGACGAGACCAGTTGGTCGGCTCTTCCGTGTGCGGCATACGCAGGACATCGAAAACCCGCTCAAGGCCTTCCTGGCCGACAACATCGCGCACACCGACGAGTTCTGCGTTTTCGGCTGGCACCTGGACGGTAAGGTCGCCCTTGTCGACCTTGAGCACCAGGTAGGTCTTTTCCTCACCCTTGATGGATCGCGTCGTGATTGCTTCGATCCGAGCAGCCCCATGGTGGGGGTAGACGACAGTGTCGCCGACCTGGAAAGTCATGTGACAAGTACCCCTTCCGCTGTACTCCAGGGTACCACGCATCCACAGCCTCCCGGAACAGTGAAATCCTCATAACTGCAGGTCAAAGCCGCATATTGGGGGTTGACAAGCGTGCAACTCTATGTCTGACATTTCCGGACATAGCGAATGACCTGCGGGGGCGCGGATATGACCATGGATTCGGATCGATATGGTTGGCGCTGCACTCACGCGCCGTTGATACACGCGCGAGAGCCCCCGACACGCATGCGCAAGACCCAAGGAGTACCCGCTCGTGACCAGCCGTCGCTGGATTGTCGCCGCCGCAGCGTTCTTGGCTGCCCCCGTGCTCGCCGGCTGCGGCGCGGGATTCGACGCCACCACCGCCAAGCCGTACGCCCCTAACGAAGCTCAGGTTCTCATCGAGAACGGCGCTTACGGCTCGCGTGGCATCCACATCCCGCAGGCGTTCATCCTCGGCCCCGACTCCGGAGCCCAGCTCCCGTGGCGCGGCTCCGCCCCGATCTATCTCAACATCCTCAACACCGCCGGCACCCCCGACACGCTGCAGGCCGTCACGGCCGGCGGCATGGGCACGGTCAAGGTCGCGAGCCCGATCCAGATCCCCAGCAACCAACTCGTCAACACCGGCAAGCCCAGCCCTCAGCTCATGCTCGAGTCGATCCCCAAGAGCCTCAGGGGCGGCGAGACCGTCAAGCTGGACCTCCAGTTCGCCAACGCCGGCACCGTGTCCCTCAACGTGCCTGTGGTGACGCGCAGCCGCGAGTTCGCCGACTACCCCCCGGCCCCCGGCGCGACCCCGGCCCCCACGCCCACGCCCTCCGCCTCGGCCACCGCCGAGGAGGAGGCGCACTAGACATCGGAAACCCCTTGTCCCGGCCCGTGACACGTGCCGGGACAAGGGGCTTCGTCAGCCGTCCACCACGTCGAACTTGTAGCCCAGGCCGCGCACGGTCAGGATGCACCGCGGGTTGGACGGATCGGCCTCGATCTTCGCCCGCAGGCGCTTGACGTGCACGTCGAGCGTCTTGGTGTCGCCCACGTAGTCGGCGCCCCAGACGCGGTCGATGAGCTGGCCGCGGGTCAGCACCCGTCCGGCGTTGCGCAGCAGCACCTCCAGCAGCTCGAACTCCTTCAGCGGCAACTGCACCTGCTCGCCGCGCACCGCGACCACGTGACGGTCGACGTCCATGCGCACCGGCCCGACGGCCAGCACGGCGCTCTCCAGCTCCTCCACGACGTCGCCCTGGCGGCGCAGCACCGCCCGGATGCGGGCGACCAGCTCGCGCGAGGAGAACGGCTTGGTCACGTAGTCGTCGGCGCCGAGCTCCAGGCCGACGACCTTGTCGATCTCGCTGTCCTTGGCGGTCAGCATGATCACCGGCACCTTGGAGCGCTGCCGCAGCGAACGGCACACCTCCGTGCCCGGCAGGCCGGGCAGCATGAGGTCGAGCAGCACCAGGTCGGCGCCGTTGCGGTCGAACGTGTCGAGCGCCTCGGGCCCGGTGGCCGCGACCGACACCTCGAACCCCTCCTTGCGCAGCATGTAGGACAGGGCGTCGGAGAACGACTCCTCGTCCTCGACGACGAGCACCCGGGTCACGACTCCTCCTTCGCCGGCCGGGCGGCCGGAAGGATGCTGTGTCCGATGGTTCGTGGGCTCCGCTCAGTCACGGGCTGCCTCCAGAGGGATTGCGGGTGGTACGGCCACCGCCGTGCCGCCGAAGGCCGGCAGGCGGAGGGTGAAGGTGGAGCCGGAGCCTTCCTTGCTCCAGACGGACACCTCGCCGGCGTGCGCGACGGCGACGTGCTTGACGATGGCGAGGCCGAGACCGGTGCCGCCGGTCGCGCGGGACCTCGCCGCGTCCACCCGGAAGAAGCGCTCGAAGATGCGCTCCAGCGCCTCCTCCGGGATGCCGATGCCCTGGTCGCTGACGCTGATCTCGACCGAGTCACCGGCCGGCCGGGCGCTGACGACGACCCGGGTGTGCTCGGGGCTGTAGGCGACGGCGTTGTCGATGAGGTTGCGCAGGGCGGTGACGAGCAGTTCGTCGTCGCCCCAGATCCGCAGGCCCTCGGTGCCGCCGGTGACGAGCGCGATGTCCTTCGCCGCGGCCTTGGTGTTGCAGTGGTCGATGGCGTCCTGGACGGCCTCGTCGATCGTGACCTGGCCGGGGGTTGGGATGGGTTCGGCGCCCTGGATCCTGCTCAGCGTGATGAGGTCCTGGACGAGGTAGTTGAGCCGGGCCGCCTCGTGCTGCATGCGGTTGGCGAAACGGGTGACGGCCTCAGGGTCGTCGGCGGCGTCCTGGATGGTCTCGGCCAGCAGGCTGAGCGCGCCGACGGGGGTCTTCAGCTCGTGGCTGACGTTGGCGACGAAGTCGCGGCGCACGGCCTCGACGCGGCGCCGCTCGGTCTGGTCCTCCGCCAGGACGAGCACCTGGCCGTAGGAGCCGAGGGGCGCGACGCGGACGGCGAAGTTCGTGGTCTCCTGGCCGAACTTGTGCCCGGCGACGTCGATCTCGCTCTCGCGGATCTCGCCGTCGCGGCGTACCTGGCGGGCCAGGGCGAGCAGCTCGGCGGCCATCAGCCTGTCCCCTCTGACCAGCCCGAACGCCCGCGCGGCCGAACTGGCCCGCAGCACCCGGTCGTGCGCGTCGAGCACCACGGCGGAGGACGGCAGCACCGCGAGCACCGAGGCCACGCCCTGCGGCAGCGCCGTCCCCGACGCCGCTCCCTCGTCGGCGGCGGTGCGGCTCGGGGCCTCGATCTGGTTGCGGTAGAACAGGACCGCCAGGGCTCCCACGACGAACCCGGCCAGGGCCGCGAAGCTCATGGCCATCTCACTCATGTCTCCGATGGTAGGCGGCCGAATTCGGGGTACAGACCCTCCCATCAGGGGATGAACGTCCCTTTCGTGGAAAGTTCATCTCGTGGTCGGAGTTCGTTCATCATGCGCCTCGTACGGTGACGACATGCGCGACGCCTACCATGAAGAACTCGAAGGACTGACCGACAAACTGGTCGAGATGACCAGGCTGGTCCGGTCCGCCATCTCCCGTGCCACGACGGCCCTCCTCGACTCGGACCTGGCGATCGCCGAGAGCGTCATCTCGCGCGACGAGGAGGTCAACGCGATCTTCGCCGAGATCGAGACCACCATCTTCGACCTGATGGCCAGGCAGCAGCCGGTGGCGGTGGACCTGCGGCTGGTCATCACCGCGCTGCGCATGGGCACCGACCTGGAGCGGATGGGCGACCTCGCGGTCCACGTCGCCAAGGTGGCCCGGCTGCGCCACCCCGACTCGGCGATCCCGCCGCAGATGCGTTCCACGATCGTGGAGATGGGCCAGATCGCCGAGGCGCTCATCACCAAGGCCGGGAGCTGCGTCGCCTCCCGGGACGTGGAGTCGGCGCTGGAGCTGCCGCAGGACGACGACGCGATGGACCGGCTGCACCGCCGGCTGTTCAGGATGCTGCTCAACAAGGACTGGCAGCACGGCGTGGAGGCGGCCATTGACATCACGCTCATCGGCCGCTACTACGAGCGCTACGCCGACCACGCCGTACGGGTCGCGCAGGACGTCGTCTACCTCGTCACCGGCGCCCGCCCGAGCTGAGCGGGGGCCGCCGGCGGGAGAACGGGGCGGGTGAGCCTCAGCGGCCCTGGTTGGCCACGGCCTCGATGGCGGCCTTGGCGGCCTCCGGGTCGAGGTATTCGCCGCCCCTGACGAGCGGGCGGAAGTCGGCGTCCAGCTCGTAGCGCAGCGGGATGCCGGTGGGGATGTTGAGGCCCGCGATGGCCTCGTCGCTGACGCCGTCGAGGTGCTTGACCAGGGCCCGCAGCGAGTTGCCGTGGGCGGCCACCAGCACCGTGCGGCCGGCCGAGAGGTCGGGGACGATCTCGTCGTACCAGTAGGGCAGCATGCGCTCCACGACGTCCTTCAGGCACTCCGTGCGGGGCATGAGCTCCGGCGGGAGCAGCGCGTAGCGGCGGTCGCCTGCCTGGGAGAACTCGTCGTCGTCGGCGATCGGGGGCGGCGGCACGTCGTAGGAGCGGCGCCAGAGCATGAACTGCTCGTCGCCGAACTCCTCGCGCGTCTGCGCCTTGTTCTTGCCCTGGAGGGCGCCGTAGTGGCGCTCGTTGAGCCGCCAGCTCCGCTTGACCGGCAGCCAGGCCAGATCGGCCTCGGCCAGCGCGAGCTGGGCCGTCTGGATGGCCCGGCTGAGCAGGCTGGTGTGGACGATGTCCGGGGTCACCCCGGCCTCCACGAGGAGCTTGCCGCCCCGGCGGGCCTCTTCCTCGCCCTTGGCGGACAGGCTCACGTCCACCCAGCCGGTGAACAGGCCCTTTGCGTTCCAGTCACTCTCGCCATGCCGTAGCAGCACCAAAGTCGCCATGGCCCAATCCTAGGGGTGGCCGGTCCGCGCGGGCCTTCAGCGGTCGGGATCGGCGAAGCGGGCGAACGCCTGGAGGTTCGCCAGCGACTCGCCGCGCTTGGCGCGCCAGGCCCACTCGCGCCGGATCGAGGAGGCGAAGCCCAGCTCCAGCGCCCGGTCGAACCAGTCGTCGGCGTAGGTGAGCACGCAGCCGAGCAGCCGGTCCACCTCGTCGGCGTCCACGGCGGCCAGCGGGACGCGGCCCACCAGGTAGACGTCGCCGACGGGGTCGAGGGAGAAGTGCACGCCGTACATGGAGCCGTTCTTCTCCAGCAGCCAGCGCTGGAACTCCTCGTGGTTCTCGTCCGGCCTGCGGCAGAAGAACGCCTCGACGTGCAGCACCCGCTCGCCGACGATGAGCCAGGTCATGGTGGCGAGCTTGTGCTGCCCGGGGAGCTTGACGAGGAACGCCCCCGGGCGCGGCTCGTCGTAGGTGACGTCCGCGGCCTTGAGCGCTGCTTCGACGACTTCTCGTACGGCGTCTCGCGTGGCATCCTGCATGGTTACGCAGGCTACAGATTGATCGCCACGGGCGTCTTGTGCAGGTGGGCGAGGGCGGCCGAGTAGACCTCCACGAGCCGGGACGCCGTGGCCTGCCAGCCGAAGGCGGCGGCGTGCGCGCGGGCGCCTTCGGCGAGCCGGTCGCGCCAGGCGGGCTCGGTGAGGAAGCGGTTCAGTGCCCGCGCCCACTCGGCCGGGTCGTGGGTGTCGAGGAGCAGGCCGGAGACGCCGTCCCTGACGGCGGTGCGCAGCCCGCCGACGGCCGCGGCGGCGACCGGCGTGCCGCACGCCTGCGACTCCAGCGCGACGAGGCCGAACGACTCGCTGTAGGACGGCACGACCGTGACCGTGGCCGCCCGGTACCAGTCGGCGAGCTCGTGCTGCGGCACCGCGGGCACGAGCCGGACGACGTCGAGGATTCCCCGCTCGACGGCCAGTTCGGCGAGGATCGACGGGCGGGCGAGGCCGTTGCCCGACGGGCCGCCGACGCAGGCGACCACGAGCCGCCCGCGCAGCGACGGGTCCTCGATGAGCAGCCGGGAGGCGGCCCGCAGCAGCACGTCCGGCGCCTTGAGCGGCTGGATGCGGCCGACGAACAGCAGCACGTGCGCGCCCAGCGGCAGGCCCAGGCGGTGCCGGGCGGCGGCCTGCGAGCCGGGCCTGAAGACGTTGAGGTTGACGCCGGGGTTGACGACGGCGACGCGCTGCTCGGCGGCGCCGTACAGGTCGATGAGCTCGCGGGCCTCGTCGCCGGTGTTGGCGACCAGGCGGTCGGCGATCTGCACGACCTGCTCCTCGCCGACCACGCGGGCCTGCGGCTCGGGCTTGTCGCCGGCGGCGAGCAGGAGGTTCTTGACCTTGGCCATGGTGTGCATGGTGTGGACGAGGGGGACGCCCCAGCGTTCCTTGGCCAGCCAGCCGACCTGGCCGGAGAGCCAGTAGTGGGAGTGGATGACGTCGTAGCGGCCGGGGTCGTACATGGCCTCGATGCGCAGCACCTCGGACAGGAACGCGCAGAGCTGGGCGGGCAGGTCGGCGCGGTCCATCTCCTCGTACGGGCCGGCGGTGACGTGCCTGACGAGGACGCCGGGGGCGAGCTCGGCCACGGGGGGCAGGTCGCGGGCGGTGGCGCGGGTGAAGATCTCCACCTCCACGCCGTGCTCGGCGAGCCGCTTGGCGGACTCGACGATGTACACGTTCATGCCGCCGGCGTCGCCCGTCCCGGGCTGGTCCAGCGGTGACGTGTGCATGCTGATGGTCGCGACCCGGCTGACCCGTCGTCGCCTCACTCGACATCACCTCCTAGCTGCTAACCATCCGCATTTTTACGACATTCCCGACAAGCGGCCACACCGGGGGCACGTCGGACGCGACGGCCGCGCGCTGGCAGGATGTGGGACATGCGGAAGACGGCTGTGGTGACCGGGGCGAGCAGCGGCATCGGCGAGGCGACGGCGCGCCGGCTCGCCGCCGAGGGATACGACGTGGTGGCCGGGGCGCGCCGGCGCGACCGGCTCGACAAGCTGGCCGCCGAGGTGCCCGGCATCCGGGCGGTGCCGCTCGACGTGACCTCCCAGGAGTCGGTGGACGCGCTCGCGGCCTCGCTGGAGCGCTGCGACGTGCTGGTCAACAACGCGGGCGGCGCGCTCGGACTGGAGCCGGTGGCCGAAGGGCGGCTCGCCGACTGGCAGCAGATGTACGACGTCAACGTGCTCGGCTCCCTGCGCATGACCCAGGCACTCACCCCCAAGCTGATCGACTCGGGCGACGGCGTGCTGGTGATGCTGACCTCGACCGCCGGCCTGGTGTCGTACGAGGGCGGCGGCGGCTACTGCGCGGCCAAGCACGCCCAGAGCTCGATGGCCGAGACCCTGCGCCTGGAGCTGGTCGGGCAGCCCGTCCGCGTGGTGGAGATCGCGCCGGGCATGGTGCGGAGCGAGGGCTTCGCGGTCACCAGGTTCCGCGGCGACCAGGAGGCCGCCGACCGCGTCTACGAAGGCGTCCCCGACCCGCTGAGCAGCGACGACGTCGCCGACGCCATCGCCTGGTGCGTCACCAGGCCGGCCCACGTCAACATCGACCGCCTGGTCATCAGGCCGCGCGCCCAGGCGGCGCAGCACAAGGTGCACCGCGTCCGATGATCAGGGTCCGGTGAGCAAGCCCGTCGGGGCCGTCACCAGGGGCACGACCGGCCACAACCGGCTGCGCCGCGGCGACCGCTGGATCGTCGCGGTGCACGGGCGGCGGCTGCGGGCGGCCGAGCGGCCCCTGGTGGTGGACCTGGGCTACGGGGCCTCGCACACGACGACGCTGGAGCTGTTCACGCGGCTGCGCCGGGTGGCGCCCGGGGTCGAGGTGGTGGGCATCGAGATCGACCCGGCGCGGGTGGCGCTGGCGAAGCCGTACGAGCGGGAGGGGCTGAGCTTCCGGCTCGGCGGCTTCGAGCTGCCCGTGGACCGGCCGCCCGCGCTGGTCCGGGCGTTCAACGTGCTGCGCCAGTATTCCGAGGCGGACGCCTGGCGCTACTGGGAGGTGCTGTGCGGCAAGCTGGCCCCGGACGGCGCGCTGGTCGAGGGCACCTGCTCGGAGAACGGGCGGCGGGCGGTGTGGGCGGGCCTGTCGCCCGAGGGGCCGCGCACGCTGACGTTCTCGGCCAGGTTCGACGCCTTCGAGCGGCCCTCCGACCTCGCCGACCGGCTGCCGAAGACGCTCATCCACCGGAACGTGCCGGGTGAGCGGATCCATGCGTTCCTGCGCGACTTCGACCACGCCTGGGCGGTGAGCGCCCCCTACGGGGCGCACGGGGCGCGGCAGCGCTGGCTGGCCGCCGTCCGCCTCCTGGCGGGCTCCTGGCCGGTGTGCGACCGGCCGCCGCTGGGCGGGTGGCGGCGGTGGCGGCTGGGCGAGCTGACCCTGCCGTGGGCCGCGATCGATCCTCGCTGATCTGTTTCTCACCTTGGAGCGGCGTTATATGGTCACGTCGCGATCGGAGTCGTTCACGCCGGTCACGACCTGTCGGGGGAACGCAGGGACGTCCTCGTCAAGGGAGCCGCGAGATGCGTGGATTCTCGGGCTGGGCCCGCCGGATGACGGCGGTGCTGGTCCTGTCCGGAGCCGTCGTCGCCTTGCCCGTCCAGGAGGCGCTGGCCGCGCCCCCGCTCACCACCCCGTGGACCGCCGAGGTCACCCCGGACAACGCGCTGCCGGAGTACCCGCGGCCCCAGCTCGTACGGACCGCGTGGCAGAACCTCAACGGGCTCTGGCAGTTCGCCGGCACGAGCTCGATCGACACGCCGCCCGTCGGGCAGGACCTGGCCGGGCAGGTGCTGGTGCCGTACCCGATCGAGTCGGGGCTCTCGCGCGTCCAGCGGCACGAGGACCGCATGTGGTACCGCAGGACCTTCACCGTGCCCGCCGCGTGGTCCGGCCGCCGGGTGCGGCTCAACTTCGGCGCGGTGAGCTGGGAGGCCAGGGTCTGGGTGAACGGCGTCGCGGTCGGGACGCACACCGGCGCCTACGACCCGTTCTCCTTCGACGTCACGGACGCGCTGCGCGCCGGGAGCAACGAGGTCATCGTCGGCGTGCACGCCCCCGTGGACGCGGCGGGAGCGCCCGTCGGCAAGCAGCGCCGCTCCCCCGGCGGCATCTTCTACACCGCGCACTCCGGCATCTGGCAGACGGTGTGGATGGAGCCGGTCAACGCCGCGAGCGTCACCCGGCTGGACACCGTGCCCGACGTGGCCGCCGGGCAGCTCGACCTGGTGGTGCACGCGACGGGGGCGTCCGGGCAGCAGGTACGGGCCGAGGTCATGACCGGCGGGAGCGTGGTCGGCAGCGCGACCGGGGCGATCGGGGCGCACCTGCGGGTCCCGGTGCCGGGCGCGCGGCTGTGGACGCCGGACGACCCCTTCCTGTACGACCTGCGGGTGACGCTGACCGGGACCGGCGGCGGCGACGTCGTGACCGGATATTTCGGCATGCGTTCCGTGGGCAAGGCCGTCGTCGGCGGCGTGCTCAGGCCCACGCTGAACGGCCGGTTCGTCCTCCAGCTCGGCACCCTCGACCAGGGCTACTGGCCGGACGGCATCTCCACCGCCCCCACCGACGCCGCTCTCCGCTTCGACCTGGAGCAGCAGAAGGCGCTCGGCTACAACACCGTGCGCAAGCACATCAAGGTCGAGCCCGCCCGCTGGTACTACTGGGCCGACCGGCTCGGGCTGATGGTCTGGCAGGACATGCCCTCCATGCGCACCGGCGTCACCCCCTCGGCCGCCGACCGCGCGAACTTCGAGTCCGAGCTGCGCCGCGTCGTCGACCACCTGCGCGGGATCACCTCGATCGTGCAGTGGGTGCCGTTCAACGAGGGCTGGGGCGAGTACGACCCCGCCCGGATCGCCGACCTGGTCAAGAGCTGGGACCCGAGCCGCCTCGTCAACAACAACTCGGGCTCCAACTGCTGCGGCTTCGACGGCGGCAACGGCGACCTGGTGGACGACCACATCTACGTCGGCCCCGGCACCCCGCAGCGGCCGAGCGCGAGCCGGGTCGCGGTGCTGGGCGAGTTCGGCGGCCTGGGCCTGCTCAGCCCCGGGCACCAGTGGCCGGGCACGGGCTTCGCGTACGAGATGACGGCGAGCCCCACGGCGCTCACCGACCGGTACGTCTCCATCCACCGCCGGCTCAAGCCGCTCGTCAGGGACAACGGCCTGTCCGCCGCGATCTACACCCAGCCCGTGGACGTGGAGAACGAGGTCAACGGCCTGTGGACGTACGACCGCCGGGTGCTCAAGGTGGACGCCGCCCGCGTCCGCGCCGTCAACCGCGAGGTGATCGCCTCGGCCACCACGCCGGCCGCCGGGGAGCTGGTCTCGCTCCGCGTCACCACGCCCGGCCACACCGACCGCTTCCTGCGCCACCGGAACGGCCTGGCCAGGACCGACGTCGTCACCGCGGGCAGCGCCGACACGCTGAGGCTGGACGCCACGTTCCGGGTCCGGGCGGGCCTCGCCGACGCCTCCTGCCTGTCCTTCGAGTCGCGCAACTTCGCCGGGCACTACCTGCGGCACGCCGACTTCCGGCTGCGCAAGGACGCCCGCGACGGCACCGCGCTGTTCGACCAGGACGCCACCTTCTGCGCGCAGCCGCCGCGGGCGGGGGCGGCCGGGGTGACGCTGGAGTCGTCCAACATCGCGGGGCACGCCGTGCGGCACTACGCCGAGGCCGTGTACATCGCGGTGGCGGGCGGCGGGCACGCCTTCGACGCGGCGGCGAGCTACGACCAGGACGTGACCTGGGCCGTCGCTCCCCCGTGGGCTCCCTAGCCGAGCCGCGCCGCGAAGACCTCGTACGCCGCGGAGTCGAACAGCACGAACCTGACCTCCGTCACCGACGTCACCGAGCGCTCCGCCGCCCGCACCGCCGCCACGGCGATGCGGGCGGCGTCGTCCATCGGCCAGCCGTAGATGCCGGTCGAGACGGCGGGGAAGGCCACCGTGGCGGCCTCCAGCTCGTCGGCCACCCGCAGCGACTCGCGGTAGCAGGAGGCCAGCAGGTGCGAGCGGTCCTCGGCGGCCGAGTGGACGGGCCCCACCGTGTGGATCACCCAGCGGGCGGGCAGCAGGCCCGCGGTGGTGGCCACGGCCAGCCCGGTGGGCAGGCCGCGCCCGTACCGGCCGGCGCGCAGCTCACGGCAGGCCCGCAGGATGTCGGGGCCGCCGCGCCGGTGGATGGCGCCGTCCACGCCGCCGCCGCCCATGAGGGAGGAGTTGGCGGCGTTGACGACGGCGTCCACCGCCTGCGCGGTGATGTCGCCCTTGACCAGCGTGATGTCCATGCCCGCTCCTCTACCCGGTAACGATCCGGTCTGTGACTTCCGGCACCCGAATGCCAGCTCGACGCTTTGTAGAGCTAGGCTGAAAGGCGTGAAGGGTCTTGGCGAGCTTGAGCGCAGCATCATGGACATCCTGTGGGCGGAGGACGGCGCACTGACCGCCCGCGAGGTCGGCAGGCTCATCGCCGACCGTGACCTCGCGCCGACCACGGTGATGACCGTGCTCGACCGCCTCACCCGCAAAGGCTTCCTGCACCGCACCCGTGACGGCCGCGCCTGGAGATATCAGCCGGCGGAAAGCCGCGACGCCTACATCGCCGAGCTTATGCTGGAAGCCTTGGGCATGACGGGCGACCGGTCGGCCGCCCTGACCCGCTTCGCCCAGGCCGTCTCAGGCCCGGAGGCGGAGATCCTGCGCAGAGCCCTCACGGAGCTGGAGGAAGAGTGATCACGGCAGCGGCGCTGGCGGTGCTCGCTACGGCGTGCGCTGTCGGCTCCTGGCGTTTCACCAGAGCCGGCTGGACCTCGCGTGCGCCGCGGCTGGCCATTTTCCTCTGGCAGTCCCTGGGCGTGGCCTGGGGGCTGGCGACTACCGGCGCGATGCTGGCCTACGCGGTCCAGCCCTACGACCTCGGCGTGCTGCCGGGGCTCATCGCGTTCGCGCGGGGGGAGACCCCGGCCACCCCGTGGGACGCGCTGCACGTGCTCGCCATGATCGCGGGCGTCACCGCGCTGGCCGTGCTCGTCGCGGTGCTGCTCACCGCCGGGGTGCAGGCCCTGCGGGCGCGCCGGCGGCACCGCCTGCTGCTGGCGCTCATCGCCCACGACGACCCGGCGATCCCGGGCGTGCGGGTGCTCGACCATCCGGGCGCCGCCGCCTACTGCGTGCCGGGGCTGCGCTCGCAGGTCGTGGTCAGCGAGGGCGCGCGCCGGCTGCTGTCGCAGGACGAGCTCGCGGCCGTGCTGGCGCACGAGGCGGCGCACGTACGCGAGCGCCACGACCTGGTGCTGCTGCCCTTCGCCGCGCTGCGCAGGGCGCTGCCGTGGTCGAAGGTCGTGGCCGACGCGCAGGCGCAGGTCGAGCTGCTCATCGAGATGGCCGCCGACGACCGGGCCAGGCGCTACTGCTCGCCGCGCCGGCTGGCCACGGCGCTGCTCAGGTTCGGTTCGGCCGGGGCCATGCCGACGCCGCACGGCATGCTCGGCGTCCACGCCCACAACGTCATGGCGCGGGTGAACCGCCTGGTCAAGCCCGGTCCCGAGCTCGCGGCGACGGTGCGTTACGGTTATCTCACGCTCGCTGTGACATTGCTCACCGCCGCACCCACCCTGTGGGTCTACCAGCTCTGATGCTTGCTGGTGTTAGCCACCGCGTTTGCAATTGCAAGCAGCGGGGGGCAGACTATGGGTATGGCACTACCCAAGGTCGGTTCGATCGGTGAATACATCCGCGAGCAGCGGCAGCAGGCGAAGATCTCCCTGCGCCAGCTCGCGGCGGCTGCCGGGGTCTCCAACCCCTACCTCAGCCAGATCGAACGGGGGCTGCGCAAGCCGAGCGCCGAGATCCTCAACCAGATCGCCAAAGGTCTGCGGATCTCCTCGCAGGCGCTCTACGTGCAGGCCGGCCTGATCGAGGACCGGGAGCCGCCGAGCGATGTGATCACGGCGATCCGGGCCGACCCGCGTCTCACCGAGCGGCAACGCCAGGTTCTGATCGACATCTACGAGTCGTTTCGCAAGGAGAATCCGGACGAGGGCGAGCAGACCTCCCAGAACGCTCACCCTCGCCCCGACTCCGAGCAGGACGACGCGCCGCTGCCCGAGGAGTTTCTCGCCGCGCTTGAGCCCTACGCGGCGACCTCACGCAACGGCAACGTCACCCAGGAAACCAAGGAAGGTTAACCCATGACGCTCGCGACCGAGGTCAAGAAGCTCACCGATTCCAAGCCGTTCTACGTCGTCGCCGGCGTCGGCGACTACGCCGTCGAGAAGCTGCGCGAGCTGCCCGAGCAGCTCCAGAAGCTCCAGTCGCGGCGCTCCGAGCTCGCCCGCGAGCTCCCCGAGCGCACCCGCGCCTACGCCGACAAGGTCGAGTCCGTCGCCCGCGAGTTCCCCGACAGGGCCCGCGAGTACGCCGACCAGTTCACCAACCGCGCCACCGAGGTCTACGAGGACCTCGCCACGCGCGGCCGCAAGGTCGTCAGCCAGGCCAGCGGCACGGCCGCCCTTGAGCTGGAGGAGGTGTCGGAGGCCGCAGAGCCGCCCGTCGCCAAGCCCGTCGAGACGAAGAAGCCGGCCGCCCGCCCCCGCGCCGCCACCAAGGCCGCCAAGGCCTGACCACGCGCGCGCCCGGGCCGTCGTGCCCGGGCCGTCGCACGGCCCGTCTCCGCCTCGCGGAGGCGGGCCTTTCCGTTCCGGGGTGCCCGGCTGTCGGTCGCGGCTATTAGGCTGGGGAACGGTTTTTCATCTCGGGCGTTGGGCGGAGCCGACACATGAGTCTGATCAACGGAGTCTTCAACCTCCTCTTCCTGGTGCTCGCCGCCGTCATCTTCGGCATGTCGGTCTACGCGCTCGTGCACGCGCTGCGGGTGCCGGCCAACGCGTTCCTCGCGGCGGGCAAGCTCCAGAAGCCGCTCTGGCTGCTCATCCTGGTGCTCGCCACGCTGTTCTCCGCCGCGAACGCCTACGAATACCTCATCACCTTCCTCTTCCTCGGCAGCAGCCAGTTCATGGGCATCGGGCTCGGGATCTTCTCGATCCTGGCCGTCATCGCGGCCGCCGTCTACATCGTGGACGTCAAGCCGGCCGTGAAGGGCATGGGCCGGGGCGGCAACAACGGCCCCTACGGGCCCTGGTGACCCACGCCGAGAGCGCCGGTCAGGAAGGCGAGGATCTCGTCCCTGGCCTGGAGCGTCGGATGTCCTTCCTCGTCCACGAGGTGGGCGGTGACCACGCTGTGCGGGGTTCCCACCACGTCGCGGAAGAACGGCGGCGGATCGCCGTGGGCGGCGCCGCCGGGAAGGACCCGGCCGTCGAAGGCGTCCCCCAGGAGCGCCTGGTAGGCGGCGAAGCGCCGGCCGGTGCACCAGCGGTCGCCCTCGAAGCGGTAGGCGAGCACCTTCAGCCCGTCGCGCCTGACGCGCTCCCGCACCGCGCGGGCGTCGGCGTCGCTGAGCTCCAGCCCGCCGGGGTCGTCCAGCGGCAGTGACGGGTGGTTGACCACCGGCGCGACGACGGCCGGCTCCAGCGCCATGGTGAGGGCGAAGTTGCCGGTGAAGCACAGGCCGATCGCGCCGACGCCCGGGCCTCCGCACTCGGCGTGGGCCTGCCGGGCGAGCCCGCGCAGCCAGGCCGTGACCGGGCTGGTGCCGCCACCGGCGAACGCCCGGAACTCCGCGCTCACGCACGCGCGGCGGAGGACCTTCTCGCCGTCCTCGACCGTGGGGTAGGCGCCGTCCCTGCCGAACAGCGACGGAACGTGAACAGTGAAGCCGGCGTCCCGCACCCACCGCGCCAGGCGCAGGACGTCCGGGCTGATGCCCGGCATCTCCGGCATCAGCACCACGGCCGGCCCGGAGCCCGCGACCCACACCGTCTTCACCACCCCCTCCACCTCCACGCTGCCGCGCCGGAAATCCGTCATGGGGTCATCGCGGTGTTCGCTCATGCGGACAGCCTGTCCTGATCGGGCAGGCCGGGGCGACCGGCCGGATCGCCAGGCAGAGGGGTAATCTCGCCACAGTCGTGCCGGGGAGGGCGAGCGTGAGCGGGCTGCGTGTGGGGGTCCTGGCCTATCCGGGATGTTTCGCCTCCGAGGTGTTCGGCGTCCCTGACCTGCTGACGATGGCCACCCACGTCGGCGGTCCCGACGGGGTGAGCTATGAGGTGACGGTCATGTCGCCGCGCAGCCGGGTGGCCGCCTCGGGCGGCACGACGCTGGGCGTCCGCCCGGTACGCGAGGTCGACGTCCTCGTGGTGCCCGGATTCGAGCTCGGCCCTGGCCTCGACGTGGACGCGCGGCTGAGGCCCCTCGCACCCGAGGTCGCCGCGATCCGCGCGCACGCCGCGGCGGGCAACGCCGTGGTCTCCATCTGCGCCGGCGCGTTCCTGCTCGCCGAGGCCGGGCTGCTGCGCGGGCGCCGCGCCACGACGGCCTGGCTCCTCGCCCCCGAGCTGGCCCGGCGCTGCCCGGACACCGAGGTCCGGGCCGAACGCCTGGTCGTCACCGACGGCGGGGTGACGACGACGGCGGCCTTCAGCGCCATGTACGACTTCGCGCTCGCCCTGATCCGCGAGCACAGCGGCGCCCGCGTGGCACGGGCGACCGCGCGGGTGGCGCTCGTCGACGACGCCCGGTCATCCCAGAGCCCGTACGTCGACCCGCGGCTCCTTCCGCAGCCCGGGGCGGCGTTCTCGCGCGGGGTCATGCGGTGGCTCGACCAGAACCTCGCGGCCCCGTACGACCTGGCCGCGCTGGCGAGGACGTTCAACGTCAGCACCAGGACCCTGCTGCGGCGCTTCGCCGGAGAGACCGGCCGGAGCCCGCTCGCCTATCTCCAGTCCTCGCGTGTCCGCCGCGCCCGCCATCTCCTGGAGACGACCGACCGCACGGTGGCCGGCATCGCCGCGGCGGTCGGCTACCGGGACTCCGGGACCTTCGCCGCCCTGTTCGCCCGGCACACCGGGCGGCGCCCGCAGGACTACCGGGCGACCTTCCGTGACGAGCGCCGAAAATCTGTGTTCGCCGCAGTAGACATTTGCGGTCACTGAGGCTAGTGTTTCTCGTATCGCAAGGAACGGTTCGACCGGGCAGCGGAAGTATTGGCACCACGATGAACTGCCCGGAGCACGATGAACGGCAGAAGGTCGGACGTGAAGGGCCAGCGCAGTAGTAAGGGGCCCAGATCGTGGACGCGCTGCCACAGGTGAAGTTGGACAGTGGTCCGGAAGATAGAGATGAAGGGAGTGTTGAACGCCATCAGGATCGCCCGTTGCCGGCTGAGTCTCGCCGCTCGGGTACCGCAGTTCCACAGATAGGAAGGTGGTCTACGGTCACGCATCCGCGATCCCCGCACCACCGCCGCTCAGCGCGGCGGATGCGGAAAACAGTGAGCCGGCCGGACGGCCGGTAGATGGTGTTGAACTCTTCGGGGCCCCGGCGCATACAGGCGCCGGGGCCCCCTGTGCGCGCTGGAAAGGAATCTATGGTTCAACGTCGCTCGGCCGCCGAGGGTGACCGGCCCCCGCAGGGCAGGATCGCGGACCCGGCAGGACCCAGGGCTGGATCAGGCGCCGAGGACCGGTTCGAGGATCGGTTCGACAATGAGGACTACCCCGCCTACAGCATGGGCACGGCCGCGGAGCTGCTCGGTGTCAGCCCCGCGTTCCTGCGGGCTCTGGGCACCGCGAAACTGATCGAGCCGAAACGCTCCAGCGGCGGGCACCGCCGCTACTCCCGCTACCAGCTACGGCTGGCCGCGCGGGCCAGGGAACTCGTCGATCAGGGCACGCCGGTGGAAGCGGCCTGCCGGATCATCGTCCTGGAGGATCAGCTCGCCGAGGCGCTGCGCATCAACGAGGCGCGCGACCGCTCCGCCGGAGCTCAGCACCCATGACGCAAGAAGACCCGGCAGCGTGAAGCTGGCCGGGTCTTGGTGTGGCGCTCTCGGGTCAGGCGGCCACGATGTTCTCGGCCTGCGGGCCCTTCTGGCCCTGGGTGATGTCGAAGGACACCTTCTGGCCCTCGTGCAGCTCGCGGTAGCCGCCCTGAGAGACGATGTTGGAGTAGTGGGCGAAGACGTCGGCGCCGCCGCCGTCCTGCTCGATGAAGCCGAAGCCCTTTTCCGCGTTGAACCACTTCACGGTGCCAGAAGCCATGATGATCTCCTCTTGGTAGGTGCAAAGCCGACATCCGCACTGTGCGAATCTCGCGTCGCTGAAATAGGCCCACACCCGGAGAAGACCGGCAACAAAAATGCGCCTGAGGCTACATAGCGTCAGGCGCACACATGTTCATGATGGGTACCACAACTGCAACTGGCTCAAGCCTAGCACACGCGATGCGTGGAGAAGACCCGCGACCAGTCGCCGTACGACACCGCCAACCTTTTGCCGCCACCGCGGCGTTTGAGGGGCAGTGCCGACATGAGGAGAGACGGTGGATCGCGATGCCGCGTTCACGGCGTTCCTGGATGCCCACCAACGCCCGCTGCTGCGCCTGTGCTATCTGCTCACCGGAGAGGTCCATCTCGCGGAGGACCTCCTGCAGAGCGTGCTGGTCCGCATGCTCGGACGCTGGCCGAAGCTGCGCCACATCGACAATCTGGACGCCTACGCCCGTAAGGCGCTGGTGAACCAGTACATCTCCTGGCGCCGAAGACGCGGCTCCGGCGAGGTGCCGAGCGCCGAACTGCCCGAGCGCGCCCATTCCAGCGAGGACTCCGCCGTCCTTCGGATCGTGCTGCGGCAGGCGCTCATGCGGTTGACGCCCAAGCAGCGCGCCGTGCTGGTGCTGCGCTTCTACGAGGACCGGACCGAGCGCGAGGTGGCCGGCCTGCTGGGCTGCTCGGTCGGCACCGTCAAGAGCCAGGCGCACCACGCGCTGGCCCGGCTGCGCGCGCTCGCGCCCGAGCTGGCGTCCCACCTGCCCGCCATGAACGACGACTCCGCCTGGAACGAGGGGGCCCGCCGATGACCTGGCTCGGAGACCAGCTCGGCCGCATCGCCGACGAGATGCCGCAGCGTGACCTGGGCGCCAGGGCGATGGAGCGGTACCAGCGCAGGAGGCGCAACCGGATCGCGTTCGCCGCCGCCGCGACGGTCGTGGTGACGTTGCTCGCCGCCACCGTCGGGGTGCGGGCGTTGCCCACGGAACGGCAGCCGGCGGTCGGCCCCACCCTCCCGGTAGAGCGGCCCACCACCGAGCCCGCGGAGCGGCCCACCGAGGTCCTGGAACGGCCGACCATCAAGGTCGGCATGCTGCCGACGGTGGAGTCGGCGGTCCTGCCCGTGGCCCAGAGGATGGGCTATTTCGAGGAGGAAGGGCTGAACGTGCTCCCCGTGTTCGTGAGCGGTTCGGCGGCCGCGGCGCCGTTGCTCGCGCAGGGCCTGCTGGATCTGGCCCAGCTCGACTACGCGACGGTTCTCGAGGCGAACGAGCAGGGCAAGGACCTCAGGATCGCGGCGGCCTCCCACCAGGCCGCGCCAGGGACGCTGGCGCTCGTGGTGAACGCCACCTCGAAGGTCAGGACGGTCGCCGACCTCAAGGGCAAGAGGATCGCGGTCACCACGTTCGGCACGGTCCCGTTGCTCGCGCTGACCGCCCTGCTGGAGCGGGCCGGGCTGACGCGGAAGGACGTCGTGCTGGCCGAGACCACGTATCCCCAGATGCTCGGCGCGATGAAGCAGGGACGGTTCGACGCCGCCCTGCTGGCCGAGCCCTTCGTCACGGCCGGACGCCAGGAGGGGCTTATACGGGTCGTGGCGGACGCGATGACCGGCGACTTCGCGAACCTGCAGACGTCGGGGATGACCGCCACCGAGCGCTGGATCGCCCGTAACCCCCGCACGCTCGCGGCCTTCCTGCGCGCGCTGGGCAAGGCGCGACGCCTGGTCGCCGCCGACCCGGAGCACGCCCACGCGGTGCTGCCCACCTACACCAGGCTGCCCCAATACACTAGGATCTCCGAGGGGGCGGGCGGGAAGGCCGTGCTCGGCTCCTATCCCGGCAAGGTGGATCTGGCGCATCTCAGGCGGATCGCCGCCCTCGCCCACGCTCAGGGGCTGCTCGACCGCCTGCCGGACCCGGCGGCCTCGGTCGCGAAGACGAAGTGAGGGCCGGGGGCCTCACTCCCGCTGGTCGATCTGCCCCGCCAGGCCGTCGAGCAGGGGGCGCAGCCCGAACGCGAAGAGCCGGTCGAGATCGAGGTCGAACTCCCCCAGCTCCCCCAGGAACGCGGCGAAGGCCGTGTATCCCGGCGACTCGCTGACCGCCCGCAGGCGCTCCTCCTGCGCGCGCATCCACTCCTCGTCCGACAGGCCGGTGGCGGCGCGGGCCCGCCGTTCCTGCTCGATGTTGGCGGCCAGGCCCTGCACGAAGCTGTGCAGCAGGATGTGCACGTGCATCTTGGCCTCCGCGTCGAGCCGGGTGCCGGCCAGGGCGTCCATCACCCACTCCGCGTGCTTCAGCAGGCCGGCGGAGGGCAGCGGGCGGTACAGCGAGGTGACCCCGGCCATCCAGGGGTGCGCCCGGTAGGCCGCCCACTGGAGGCGGGCGCTCGTCTCCAGTGCCTCGCGCCAGCCGGCGGGCCGCGTCGGGGGCAACGGGTAGTCGTCGACCACCGCGTCGACCATGAGCAGGACCAGCTCGTCCTTGCCGCTGACGTGGCGGTAGAGGGACATCGTGGCCATCCCCAGCCGGTCCGCGAGCGCGCGCATGGTCAGCTCGTCGAGCCCGTCGGCGTCGGCGAGCTCGACGGCCGCCCGCACGACGCGCTCGCGGACAGCGGACGGCCCGGAGGACCCTGAGGACCTTGAAACTTCTGAGGCCCCTGAGGGCCCTAAGGGCATGCCACGGCGGCTCGCCGGGCGGCCGGGGCCGCGTTGCTCGGCGACCACCGTGCCCACCCTCGGCTCGGCGATCACCACTCCCTCCTGGGCCAGCAGCGCGAGGGCCTTGGCGGCGGTGGCCAGGGCGACGTCCCAGTCGCGGGCGAGCTGGCGGGTGGAGGGCACGCGGTCGCCGGGACGCAGCCTGCCGTCGGCGACCCGCCGCTTGATCTCGCCCGCGATGCGCGCGTAGGGCGGAGTGTCCATCCCACCTCCCTGTCCTAGTACAGATCTCCCATCCTAGCGTTGCGAGCTGCTGTATGTACGCCGTACATTCAGTGGCGCGTACAACGTACCAACAAGGGGGAGCTGATCATGAAGGTGCTCGTCTCGGGCGCGAGCGTCGGCGGTCCGGTCCTGGCCTACTGGCTGGGGCGGCACGGCATCGAGGCGGAGATCGTCGAGCGGGCCCCGGGCCCGCGCACCGGCGGGCAGGCGATCGACGTCCGGGGCGCGGCGCTCACGGTCGCCGACCGGATGGGCGTCCTGGAGCGGGCCAGGGCCCTGCGCACCCGGATGCGCGGCATGTCGATGGTGGACGGCTCCGGCGCCGAGCTGATGCGCAGCACCGAGGGCACGCTGAGCGGCGGCGCGTTCGACAGCCCCGACGTCGAGATCATGCGCGACGACCTGACCGCGCTGGTCCTCGCCGCCGCCGACCCCGTCATCGTCCACGGCGACTCGATCGCCGCCCTCGCCCAGGACGCGGACGGCGTGGACGTCACGTTCGAGAGCGGCCGCCGCGCCCGCTACGACCACGTGGTCGGCGCCGACGGCCTGCACTCCAACGTACGCCGTCTGGCCTTCGGCCCCGAGGAGCGCTATGTCCGCCACCTCGGCGCGTACGTCTCCATCTTCACCGCCCCCAACTTCCTCGGCCTCGACCACTGGCAGACCTGGTTCCGCGAGGGCGAGGTGGGCGGCGTCGTCTACAGCGACCGCGACGCCACCACGATGCGCGTGAACCTCGGCTTCCAGGACGGCCCGATCGCCTACGACCACCGCGACCTCGACGCCCAGAAGCGGCTGGTCCAGGAGCGCTGCGCCGGCCTCGGCTGGGAGGTCCCCCGGCTGCTGGACGCGATGGGCAAGGCCGACGACTTCTACTTCGACGCGATGGCGCAGGTCGTGATGGAGCGCTGGTCGGCCGGCCGGGTGACGCTGGTCGGCGACGCGGGCTACTGCGCCTCGCCGCTGTCCGGTCAGGGCACCAGCCTCGCCATGGTGGGGGCGTACGTGCTGGCGGAGGAGCTCGCGGCCGGCCCGTCCGGGGCGTTCGAGCGCTACGAGCGGCGGCTGCGCCCGTTCGTCGCGGCCAACCAGGCGCTCGCCACCGAGAACCCCGGTCAGGGCGCGGCCCCGGAGAGCATCCAGCGGGCCGCGAACGCGATCACTCTCGATTGACGGGACAAACCGCTACGATTTGCCGCCATGACCGGTATCAGACTCACGCTGGCCGCGCTGGGGGCCACCGCTCTGACGCTGACCGCCGCCCCCGCCGCCCTCGCGGCGACGGCCGGGATCACGGACGACGTCACGATGACCCTCGGCAAGGACGGCACCCTCCACGTGGTCGAGAAGATCAGCGGGGGATCGAGTGGGCTGAAGCGCACGTTCATCACCCGCACCCGGTACGACGACGGCAACGACCGCCTCTTCCGGATCACGAACGTCAAGGGCGGCACGTACGACGGCGACGTGCTCACCGTGACGAGCGGCACCGTCGAGTACGACGTCAAGGGCGCGGTGATGTCCTCGGGCGGCGTGGAGGAGCTGCGCTGGTTCGCGGTGAGCGGCTGGAACCAGCCGGTCGCCAAGGCCACCGTCAAGGTGCAGGGCCCCGGCCAGATCCAGAACCTCTCCTGCTTCGCCGGCGAGCTCACCTCGGCCGTCGGCTGCACCGCCGCCTCCATGGACCACACCGCCGCCCAGGCCGACTTCGAGCAGGAGAACCTCGCGCCCGGCGAGGCCCTGACCGTCGTCATCGGCTATCCGGCGGGCTCCAGCGCGGGCACGCCGATCCTGGAGCGGCGCTTCTCGCTGGCGTCGGCGTTCACGCTGAACACCGTCACCGGCGGCGCCCTGGCCGGCCTCCTGGTGCTGCTGCTCGGCGGCATCGGCCTGCTCTACTGGACGCGGGGCCGCGACGCCCGCGTGGCGGGCAGCGACCAGGGAGCGGTCAACCCCGTACAGAACGGGCACTTCTCCCCGCCGGACGGGGTCCGTCCGGGCCAGATCGGCACGCTCGTGGACGAGCAGGCCGACGTCGTGGACGTCACCGCCACCATCGTGGACCTCGCCGTCCGCGGCTACCTACGCATCGACGAGCAGCCCCGCCAGACCTACGACGCGCCCGACTGGCTGCTCGTACGGCTGCCCACCGCGCCGGTCGACGCCCTGCTGCCCTACGAGAAGGCGCTCCACGACGCCATCTTCGACGGCCGGGACGCGGTGCTGCTGTCGCAACTGTCCGGGATGTTCGCCACGCACCTGGGCAAGGTCCGCGACGCGCTCTACGCCGACGTGGTCAAGCAGGGCTGGTTCGCCCGCCGCCCCGACACCGAGCGCACCCGGTGGACGACGATCGGCGTCGTCCTCATCGTGGCCGGCGTGCTCGCCACGGCGGGACTCGCCTGGTTCACCACGTACGGGCTGCTCGGCCTCGCGGTCATCATCGCGGGCGGCGCGCTCGCCATCGGCGGCCAGTACATGCCGGCCAAGACCGCCAAGGGCTCGGCGGCGCTGGCGCACACCCTGGGCTTCCGCGAGTATCTGTTCTCCGGCGAGCTGGGCCACGTGCCGGAGCAGCACCGGGTGGAGCTGTTCTCCCGCTACCTGCCGTACGCGGTGATCTTCGACGGCGTGGAGCACTGGTCGCGGGTGGTGGCCTCCGTCACCGGCAACGGCCACCAGGCCGACAACCTCTACTGGTACCACGGGCCCGCGGAGTGGGACCTGTCGAAGTTCGCCGGCTCGATGCGCACGTTCTGCACGACGACCTCGGGCGCCATCTCCGCCACCCGCCAGTTCCGCAGCCTGTAGGGCTAGCGGATCCGTACCTCGCCGACCGGCCGTCCCCCGCCGAGCACCGGCGGGGCGGCCAGCTCGGCCAGCTCGGGGGCGTCGAGGCCGAGCGAGCGCAGCGCCGCCACCGTGACCGGCCCGCGGGCGCGCATCGAGCCGTCCTCGATCTTGACGGTGCCCGCCCTGCCGTCCTCGAAGGCGAACGCGTCGAACCCCTCCGCGCCCGACTTCACCATCAGGCCGGGCAGCGCGCGCATGAGCTTCGCCTCAAGCCGGTCGGTGCCGGACGTCATCTCGGGGTGGGCGCGCATCGCGTCGAAGATCTTGCGTTCGTACGAGTCGGCCGACGACCTCGGGAACGCGCGGAACGCCTTCGTCACCCCCAGCATCGACACGAAGAACAGCGGCGCCCCGCAGCCGTCCACGCCCGAGGCCGCCACCCGCTCGCCGGTGAGCTCCTCGACGGTCTCCCTGATCGCCCGCTGCAACGGATGCGACGGCTCCAGGTAGGTGGTCAGCGGCCAGTCGTTGACCGCGCAGGTGGCCAGCATGGCGGCGTGCTTGCCCGAGCAGTTCATGAAGACCCGGCCGTACTCGGTCGAGCGCCGGTCGAACGGGTGGTCCTCGGGGCACCGCAGCGCCTGCTCCTCCAGCCCGGCGTCCGCGAGGATCTTGCGTACCCCCTCCGCGTGGAACGGCTCGCCCGAGTGCGAGGCGCAGGCCAGCGCCAGCAGCTCGCCCTCCAGCGCCAGCCCGCCGCGCAGCATGCCGAGCGCCTGGAGCGGCTTCATCGACGACCGCGGCGAGGCGGGCACGTGCACCGCGCCCTGTGTCTCGATCAGGCGGCCTTCGGCGTCCACGGTCAGCATGCGGGCCTGATGCGTGGACTCCACGAACCCGGATCGGACGACTTCCACGGTCAACGACATATCCGTACCCCTTTCGGGACGAGTCTACGGAGGGTGTTTCCTGGTCCAGAATGAGATGTCATGCGAGCAGTGGTGCAGCGAGTGAGTTCAGCGTCCGTGGAGGTCGAGGGCCGGACGGTCGGCGAGATCGCCGAGCCCGGCCTGCTCGTCCTCGTCGGGGTCACGCACACCGACACCAGGGCCGAGGCGGCCAAGCTGGCCGCCAAGCTGTGGGGCCTGCGGATCCTGCACGGCGAGAAGTCGTGCTCCGACGTCGCCGCCCCGCTCCTGGTGATCAGCCAGTTCACCCTCTACGGCGACGCGCGCAAGGGCCGGCGACCCACCTGGCAGGCCGCCGCCCCGGGGCCCGTCGCCGAGCCCCTGGTGGACGCCGTCGTCGAGGAGCTGCGCGCGCTCGGCGCCCACGTGGAGACGGGCGTGTTCGGCGCGGACATGAAGGTCTCGCTCGTCAACGACGGCCCGATCACCCTCGTCCTGGAGTTCTGAACTCCTGGATCATCTGATCCGCCGGCGCAGCGACGGGTCGATGGAGACGTTGCGCCCGGCGTCCGGCGGCACCACGACCTCCTGGCCGGCCGCGACCCCGCCCGCCAGCAGCGGCGCGTCGACCGGCACCGTGCGCTTGACCACGGCCAGCGCGATCGGGCCCAGCTCGTGGTGGCGGGCCGCCGAGCCGACCACGCCGACCTCCTGGCTCTCGAAGATCACCGGGTCGCCGTGCACGGGCAGCGTGTCGACGCTGCCGTCGAGGTGCAGGAACACCAGGCGGCGCGGCGGATGCCCGAGGTTGTGCACCCGCGCCACGGTCTCCTGCCCGCGGTAGCAGCCCTTGCTCAGGTGGACCGCCGCGCCGATCCAGCCCACCTCGTGCGGGATGGTCTTGTGGTCGGTCTCGAAGCCCAGCCGCGGCCGGTGCGCCTCGATGCGCAGCGCCTCGTACGCCCACAGCCCCGCCAGCGGCCTGCCCAGGTGCTCGGGCAGCTCGGCGCGCGGCACCAGGACGTCCGCGTCGGCCGTGGAGAGCACGGCGAGGTCGTCGGCCCGCGACACCTCGACCCGCAGCATGAACCGCATGCGGTCGAGGTAGTCGACGAGGCTCTGCGCGGTGCCCGGCTCGACGTGGGCCAGCACGCTCTCGCCGTCGTCGACCAGGGTCAGGTGGTGCAGCACGCGGCCTTGCAGGTCGAGGTCGAGCGTCTGCGTCCACTCGCCCGGTTTGAGCGTGTCGAGCTTCTGCGAGGTCAGGTCGTTGAGCCATTTCAGCCGGTCGGCGCCGGAGATCCGGACCACCTCGCGGTTGCTGCGGTCGACGACGGCCTCGCCCTTGGCCAGCGCGCGCTGCTCGGCGAACAGGTCGCCGTAGTGGGCGGCTACGTCGGAGTCCGGCGCGTCAGCGGCGACCGCGCCGGGGAGGTCGAGCAGAGGGCTACGCATGCCTTCCAGGCTATCGGCAGTCGCGGCAACGTCCGAAGACGGTCAGGTGGTGAACGTCGGCGACGAACCCCAGCTCGTCGTCCAGCGCCTTCACCAGCCCCGCGGCCAGCTCGGGCCGCACCTCCAGCACCTGGTCGCAGCCCCGGCACACCAGGTGGACGTGGTCGGCCTCGGCCGCCAAGTGGTAGGTCGGCGCGCCGTGCCCGAGATGCGTGTGGGTGACCAGCCCCAGCTCCTCCAGCAGCTCCAGCGTCCGGTAGACGGTCGAGATGTTGACCCCGCGAGCCGTCTCACGGACCTTGACGCAGATCTCCTCCGGTGTGGCGTGCTCCAGATCCTTGACCGCTTCGAGGACGAGCTGACGCTGCGGCGTGACCCGGTAGCCCTTCGCACGGAGTTCCTCGTGCCACTGCGTCTCGGTCATGCTCCCGAGTCTACGGCCCGGTGATATTCATTTGCCTCCCGCGCGAACCACCACATAACTTCGTGGGTACGCGGAAAGGAGGTGGTCCGAATAATGGTTAGTCATAGTCGGGCTAGCGAGGTGGTTGTCCGCTGACGTCGCGGACGCCTGTCTCGGTCTCGTGACGTGACGCGAATTCGAGGCAACCACCGGGGCCCCTGACAGCCGGAGGGCGGGAGCGAACGCATCCCGTCCGTGGTCCATCCGGCCCGGCCGCACGAGCGGGCGGAGTGATGTCCGGGGCCCTTCTTCATTTCCCGATGAGTTCCGCGCCCGATCCCGGTCCATAGATGCGCACCGCCCATCCATGGAGAGAGGGACCATGAGCGCCAACCCCTTGCCGCCCGTCGTCGACGCCGCCACCTGGCGGCGCGAGCTGGACGCGCTGCGCGTCCGCGAGAAGGCCGCCACCCGTGAGCTCGACGCCATCGCCGCCCAGCGCCGCCGCCTGCCCATGGTCCGGCTGCCCGACTACGTCCTCGACGGCGAGAACGGCCCCGTCCGGCTGCCGGACGTCTTCGACGGCGCTCGGCAGTTGATCGTCTACAACCACATGTGGTTCCCGGGCAAGGAATGGCAGTGCCCGGGCTGCACCGGGTTCACCGCGCAGTTCACCCGCCTGGAGTTCCTCCACGACTACGACGCCAGGTTCGTCGTCGTCACCCAGGGCCCCATCGACGAGGCGCTCGCCTACAAGCGGCGCGTCGGCAACGCCATGGCCTGGTATTCCACCGCGAACAGCCCGTTCGGCGCCGACGTGGGCGCCCCGCCCGGCGGCGGCTTCGCCGTCAACGTGTTCCTGCGCGACGGCGACGACGTCTACCGCACCTGGCACACCGACGGGCGCGGCAGCGAGCAGCTCACCCACACCTTCGCGCTGATCGACCTGCTGCCGTACGGACGGCAGGAGGAGTGGCAGGACTCCCCCGAAGGCTGGCCGCAGTCGCCGGCCTACAGCCGCTGGGCCTCCTCGGAGGACATCGCCGCCCGCTACGGCCCCGGCTAGTCACGTACGGCCGAAGTGGGGCGCCGGCGGCGAGCAGCGCCGGCTCCGCCGTCAGTGCTCGCCGCGCGGCGTGACCCCCAGGTCGGCGCAGGCGCGGCGGTAGAGGGTCACCACGGCCTTACGCACCTGGGCCCGCTCGGTGAGCGTCTCGCCCCACGGCACGCGGACGCGCTCGCCGCCGTCGATCGTGAACTCGATCGCCTCGGCGTCGACGTCGCTGGTCACCGCCGTGGTCGCGGACGGCCGGCCGGCGAGGGCCCGGACGATGAGCAGCGAGTCGCCGGCGTGGTCGTCGTTCATGTGGCGCTTGATGGCCTCGACCGCGTCGGGGGTGAACGGCGTGCTCACGCGACCTTCTTCAGCTCGGCCGACATGTGGTCCGACAGCGGCTGCCCCATCGCGGCCATCTCGTAGGCCCACATGAGGTTGCCGTTGACCAGCCCGTAGAGGCGGTGGCCCGCGGTGTATTCCTTGGCGCTGGCGGTGCGGGCGACCACGTCGGTGCGCAGCTCGATCTTGTGGAAGACGACCTCGCCGAGGTAGATCTCGACGACGCCGGTCGGGTGCGCGAGCACCACCTCAAGCTGGCGGTCGGGCTGGGCCCGCCAGTAGCCGGACTCGGTGGCCAGCGGCCGGACCCGGTTGCCGTCCTGGTCGAGCAGCCAGGTGCGGCTGACGTAGGTCAGGAACGGCTTGCCGTTGTGGCCGAACTCGATCTCCTGCCCGAAGTTGAAGCTCTCGATCGTCGGGTAGCCGCCGACGCCCGCGCCCTCCCACCGGCCGAGCAGGAACGCGATCGGCTCCAGGGCGGGGTGCACCTCAGGTTCTTCCATGGTCCCCAAGCCTAGTGGCGGGGGGCGGGTGGCCGCGTGGGACCCGTTCGCCGGGGCTAGGGTGGCGGACATGGCACGATCTCTGGTGATCAAGGTTACCGCCGGGGCCGACGCCCCCGAGCGCTGCAACCAGGCGTTCAACGTCGCGGCCGCCGCCCTGGCGAGCGGTGTCCCCGTGTCCCTGTGGCTGACCGGCGAGTCGTCGTGGTTCGCGCTGCCGGGGCGGGCCGCGGAGTTCGACCTCCCGCACGCCGCGCCGCTCACCGACCTGCTCGCGGCCGTGCTGGCCGCGGGCCGGGTGACGCTGTGCACGCAGTGCGCCGCCCGCCGCGAGATCACCGTGGACGACGTCATCGACGGCGTACGCATCGCCGGCGCGCCGACGTTCGTCGAAGAGGCGACCGCGGAGGGCGTGCAGGCCCTGGTCTACTGAGCGCCCGTTCCAGCCGGCAGCGGATCGGGGTGGGCCGGCTCGGCGCAGCCGGCCCGGCACGCCTCCAGTTGCGCCGCGAACGCGATCCCCAGGAAGAGCGCGATCGAGCTGAGGAACGACCACAGCAGCAGCGCCATGACGGCGGTCAGCGGCCCGTACGTGTCGCCGAACGAGCTGTTGTTGTCGGTGTAGAGCGCGAGCGCCAGCGTGAACACCGTCCACAGGGCCAGCGCCACCAGCGCGCCCACGGCCAGCCAGGTGTGGCCCGGCTGCCGCCGCCGGGGCGAGGCCCGGAACAGCGTGACCGTGCTCACCATCGCCAGCAGGAAGCCGAGCGGCCAGCGGACGAGCGAGAACGCCTCCCGTGCCCCGTCTCCCCATTCGTAGACCTCGGAGAGCGCGTGGCCGAGCGCGCCGCCGCCCACCAGGACCGTGAACCCGGTGATCATGAGGACGCCGGAGGTCAGCGCCAGC
This sequence comes from Nonomuraea coxensis DSM 45129, assembly GCF_019397265.1. Lineage (NCBI taxonomy): Bacteria > Bacillati > Actinomycetota > Actinomycetes > Streptosporangiales > Streptosporangiaceae > Nonomuraea > Nonomuraea coxensis. The sequence goes on along the minus strand of NZ_CP068985.1, from coordinate 702,008 downwards.
ACGGCCGCCCGCGCGTACTTGCGGGGGAAGGGCCGGTCGCGCTCGACGCCGTAGATGCGGTTGGCGCCGCGCTCGAACTGCGCCATCGCGGTCGCCAGCGCCACCAGCGTGGTGCCGAGGCCCAGCAGCAGGGCGAGCGCGCCGGAGGTCTGGTTGCCGCCCTCCAGCGCCTCCTTGACCGCCTCTGCCCCGCCTCCGGGCGCCAGGCCGCGCAGCGTCAGGCCCAGCACCCGGCCGAGCTGGCCGTGGTCGGTCACCTCGCTCAGACCGACCAGCGCGATCGTGCCAGGGATGATGGCCAGGCAGAGCTGGAAGGCCAGCGCGCGGGCATGGCTCATGCCGTCGCCGTAGCGGAACCGCACCAGCGAGTCGCGGACGAGCTGCCAGCCGCCGTAGTTGCGCAAGGTCGCCCAGGCGTCGTCGGCGGACAGCTCCTCGCCGCTCATCGTCCGGGTCTGGGGGACCGTCACCGTTGAACCCACGGCGAACCGTCTACCCGGTTCGCCGGAATTCATCAGGGAATCAGTCGGCGAGGACCGTGGCCAGGCGTTCCTGGCGCAGCGCCTCGTAACGGGAGTCGTCGAGCGGGGCGAGCTGACCCACCCGCCAGCCCAGCAGCAGGTCCGCGAGCGCCGGGTTGCGGGCCAGCGCGGGACCGTGCAGGTAGGTGCCGACCACGTGGCCCGCGTAGCAGCCCTCGTAGCCGTCGCCGTTGCCGATGCCCTTGACCGTGCGCGACAGCGGCCGGACGCCGGGGCCGAGGCGCGTGACGCCCATGTGGTTCTCGAACCCGGTCAGCGTGGGCAGGCCGAGCGCCGCGTCCACCTCGGCGACCAGCTCGCCCACCGCGCGGGCCGGGCCGCGCGCGCTCGCGATGTCGAGCAGGCCGATGCCGTCGACCGGCTGCCCCTCCTCGCCGCCGAACGTGCTGCCCATGATCTGGTAGCCGGCGCACACCGCCAGCATCGACGCCCCGCCGGCGAGAGCGCGCTGCAGGCCGCCGTCCTTACGCAGGCGCTGGGCGGCCAGGATCTGCGGGCGGTCCTCGCCGCCGCCGATGAGGTAGATGTCGCCGCTCTCCGGCACCGGGTCGGACGAGCGCACGTGGATCGTCTCGGTCTCGATGCCCCGCCGCCGGGCGCGCTGCTCCAGCACCAGGACGTTGCCCTGGTCGCCGTAGGTGCTCAGCAGGTCGGGATAGATCCAGACGATGCGCAGGACGCTGTCAGACGGCACGACCGAACTCCGATCGGATCTGCTGGAAGGCGGTGTAGTTGGCGATGACGTCGACCCGGCCGGGCGGCTGCATGGCCAGCGCCTCGGTGAACGAGCCGCACAGCGTGAACGGCACGTCCGCCACGTCGAGCCGGAGCGCGAGGTCGAGCCGGCGCTCACCGGTCACGAACACCGGACGGCCGCGCAGGATGCGGTAGTCGACGTCCCACAGCCACGACGTGTCGCGCCCGTCGGGGCCCTGGGCGTTGACCGACAGGATGATCGGCAGTTGCGGGTCGGCGACGTCGAACGCCTCCAGCCAGCCCGCCGGGTTCTTCGCCAGCAGCAGCCGCGCGTGCCGGCCGTCGCGCTCGACCATCGTGTAGCGGCCGGCCACCGAGGTGACCTCGCGCAGCCGCGGCAGCGCCCGGTCCACCGGCACCCCGAACGTCTCCGCCACCGCGAGCGCCATCACCGCGTTGGAGCGGTTGGCCGAGCCGGGAAGCTGGATGTCGAGCAGCCAGCGCTGCCCGCGCGGGTCGATCGCCTGGTCGTCGTCGAGCACCCAGTGCGGCTCGGGACGGTGGAAGGTGCACTCACGGCAGGCCCAGAAGGAGTCCTTGCGGTCGAGCGGGCCGCCGCACTCGGGGCAGCACCAGGAGTCCTCCTTCCAGCGCTGGCCGCCGGCGACCCAGGTGACCGAGGCGGCCGTCGAGGCGCCCCAGGTGACGAGCGGGTCGTCGCAGTTGGCGATGACGTGCGTGGGCTTGCCCGACAGCGCGCGCCGCCACTTCTGCGCCAGCAGCCAGATCTCGGCCGCGCGGTCCATCTGGTCGCGGCTGAGGTTCATCAGGCAGACCACGCTCGCGCCGGTGGTGTCGAGCACCTCGGGCAGGTATTTCTCGTCCACCTCCAGCACGCCGTAGGGGGCGTGCTTGTGCTGCGACAGCGCCGAGACGTGACCGGCCGGCATGTTGGCGCCGAAGGCGTTGGTGGCGACCTCGCCGAGGTCGAGCAGGGCCGAGACGATCAGGCGGGTGGTGGTGGTCTTGCCGTTCGTGGCGCTGACCAGGGCCAGCTTTCGGTCGCGGGCCAGCTTGCGCAGGAGATCGGGCTCCAGCATCAGGCCGACCCGGCCCCCGATCACAGAGCCGTCACCGCGCCCGGTCATCCTGGACAGCGTGGCGGCACTGCGGCCCAGGGCGCTGGCGAGCTGAGCCCGCAGAGGAAGCTGGGTCATGTCCATGAATCCTAGTCGCGCTCGGGCCCTACTCTCGTTACACACACGAAAACGTGCCGATCCACCCCCCGGTCAGAGAGCCGGGGCCGGGGTGGGGAAGCTGAGTTCGGGGGCGCCGCTCCCGTCGAAGGGGAGGACGAAGCGCCGGGGCCAGGACAGCACGCCCTCCAGCCACCCCGCCCCCATCGTCTGCCCGACGTGCCTGATCCTGGCCGACGCCTCGATGCCGATGGCGACGGTCGTGATGTCGCGCTGCACGGCCTCGTTCTCGTCGTCGCCGAGGATGACCCGCCAGGCCAGCGCCCGGTTGCGGTCCACCTCCATCGACAGCGGGTGGTGGCGCAGCGCCTTGGCGCGGTGGCCGAGCAGCTCCGTGTGCGCGCGGTCCGGCGACCCGTTGACTGCGGAAGCGGTGTGGGGCGGGCGGAACAGGGCGTACTCCATGGGCGGGGCGGGGCTGCGCAGGTCGGGGGCGGACTGCCCGTGCGGGAAGAGCCGGTCCACCTCGTGCAGCCACCGCACCTGCGGGATCACCCACGACGCCCCGGGCCGCTCGCCGCCGCCCTCCAGGCCCGCGAGCAGCCGGGTGGCCTTCTCCGCCGCCTTCTCGGTCAGCAGCGAGGGGTCGAACCAGCTCCGCAGCGACCAGGCCCGCCGCTGCACCGACCGTTCGACGAGGGTCGCCAGCAGGCACTCGCGCCGCCGCGCCGGCAGGTCTCCCCAGGCGGCGGCGAGGACGCGCGGCACGCCCGGCAGCGGCCGGTTGCTGACGAAGGCGAGCACGACCGTGTCGCACCAGATGCGCAGCCACGCCCATTCGGGCGCGTCGGCGAGCACGTCCGCCTCGCGCAGCTCGACCAGCGTGCACGCCTGCCCGCCGCGGCACTGCGCGCCGCAGGCGGCGGAACGGCGGCCGCGGATGGGCGGCGGCGGCCCCGGCAGGACCTTCTCCCTGGACTCGCCGAGCGGCACGCGCACCCGCAGCGGCCGGTCCATGCCGTCGGCGAAGACCGCGGCCGAGCCCGGCTGGAGCGACACGACGTGGCGTGACTGCTCCTCGCTGAGGTTCATGGCCGCGCCGACGAGCTTCCTGTCGTCCTCGGCGGGCAGCCGGTGCACGACCTTGAGCGCGGTGTTCTTGACCACGTCGGAGACGAGCTTGGACGGGATCTGCTCGGCGACGACGATGCCCTCGCCGTACGCCCTGATCTCGGCCAGCATCCCCGCCAGCAGCTCGACCGCGTGCGTGGAGGCCCGCCCCTGCCCGCGGTCGCGCAGCAGCCGGTGCGCCTCCTCGATGACGATGACATGCCGCAGCTCGTGGGACCTCTCCTTGCGCGCCCGCATCCGCAGGTGCTCGACGATCCTGATGATCAGCGTGCCCATGAGGAACGCCTTGTCCTCGTCGTTGGCGACGTCCTCGATGGCGAGCACGACGTTGCGCTCCAGCAGGCCGCCGACGTCGGCGGGGTGGCCGCCCTCGAAGAAGCGCCCGGCCGAGCCGACGCGCAGCGAGCGCAGCCGCAGCGAGATGAAGCCCTCGACGTCGGCCTGGACCTCGCGGCCGTAGCCGATCTCCTTGATGACGTCCATGGCGTGCTGCTGGAGCTGTTCGAGGGTGGGGACGCTGGGCGGGACGCTGGAGCCGGGGACCGCGCCGCCGGTGACGACGTCCCAGCCGGTGGCCTCGTAGACGCGCTGCAGCGCCAGCGACATGATCTGCGGGAACGGCTCCTCGGCGTCGAAGGCCGCCATGAACAGCGCCCTGATCATGTCGATGTGGGCCTGGACGGGATAGCCGGGCTCGGGTTCGAGCGGGTTGACGCTGAACGGCACGCCCTCGGGCGCGGACGGGTTGATCACGGTGACCGGCTCGTCCACGCGGCCGGCCATGGCGGCGTACTCGGACTTGGCCGGCTCGATCGCGAGCCACGGGATGCGGGCCCTGCTGAGCTGCTCCAGCAGGTGCCGTACGGTCTGCGACTTGCCGGAGCCGGTCGCGCCGGTGACGAAGGCGTGCCGGTTGAGCGTGGCGAGCGGCACCCGGAACGAGCCGACGGCGCGGTCCTGCCCGTCGAGGATCTCGCCGAGCTCCAGTTCGCCCCCGTCGGCCTCGGACGTCACGTCGAAGAAGCCCGAGTCGAGCACGCGGACGCCGGGCACCTCGCGGCGGGGCAGCCCGGCCAGCGCGGCGAGCGCCCCCGCCGTCGCGGCGAACGGCGCGGCGGCCCCGTCGGCCGGGTCCTGGAGGGTGACGGCCAGCGCCTCAGCCAGCGGGTACGCGGCCCCGTGCGAGCTCCGCAGCCGGTACGGGTGGTGGCTCATCTCCACGGACCCGACCAGCACGGGCGCGAGCTGCCGCAGCTCGTCGGCGGTGGCGGCGCCGGCCAGCACGCGCACGTTCCACAGCCCGGCCTCGCGGAAGGCGTCGAGCTCCTGCATACGCCGCTCGGCCCGCTCGGCGTCGAACCGGGAACGCTCGGAGGCGTCGCCGTACTGGCGCAGCACGTTGAGCTGGGTGCGCAGGTGGGCCACCTCGGCGTCCAGCAGGTCGGTCGGCTCGGCCACGACGAGCCAGGCGAACGGCCGCGACATCAGCGTGACCAGGGTCGCCTCGAACAGCGTGGGCCGGGTCAGCTCGTCGTGGTCGGCGTGGCGTTCGCGGCCGCCCAGCGGCGGCGCCTGCCGCCCCGGGCAGGGCGCCCACACGAGGTCCGCCAGGTCGGCCAGGTACTCGTCGGAGAGCTGGACGCCGCGTGCCCCGCCGGGGAACAGCAGCGGCTGCGGCCCCCTCGGCCGGTCGGGCACGTCGGTGGCGCGGCGCGGCTGGCGCGGCGGCGACAGCGGGCCCGCGTTGGTGATGAGTTCGAGCGGCGCGCCGGATCCGCGTGACAGCCATCCGATGACGAACGGCCGGTCGCGCTGCGCCGCCGACAGCACGGCGGGCAGCACGGTGACGAAATCCCATTCCGCCGACGAGCTTCGCGAGGGCGCGGCGATCGACTGGATCCGATACCAGGGCCCGCTCAGCGAGACGCTCGGCTGCAACATCAATCCCCCAGAGACGGTTCTTCGCCAAATTCCAGCAACCGCCAGCTCGTCACCTTGACATTGACCATGTCATTACCCGGTCATGCCCGGCCCTTTCGCCAGTCGAGCCGTGGCGGGGGTGGTCCGAGGTTGGGCGGCGGCTCCTCCTCCCCGTCGGCGCCGTGGGGGTCGAGCGCCAGCACGGCCTCGCGCACGTCCTCCAGCTGGCCGAGCGTGGTCTTGGGGAAGGTGAGGATGGCGGGATTGGCGTCGGCGAGGCGGACCCTCCGGCCGCTGGCCGTGGCGTCGGTGACGATGACGGAGGTCGTGGGGAGCTGCTGGAGCTCGTGCGGCTCGACCAGGAACTCGCGCGAGCGCTGGAGCACGCGCTCCTTCTCGGAGATCTTGTCGGCGGTGCGGCCCCACTCGGTGGACTCGGTGATGTCCTCGGCGAGGTCGGCGGGGCTCTCCTCGCGCAGCTCCCGCTCGTCGTCCACCTGGGAGACGGTGGAGGTGTAGCCGCCGTCCAGGCCGGGCAGCGACGCGCTGATGGTCTCGGTGAGCTGGGCCAGCTCCAGCCGGTGCTCGGTGCCGACGTGCTCGCTCGCGACGCGGGCGTCCTCGGCGTTGCCGAGCCGCATGAACGCCACCGCCGCGTGCCCGCGGCCGAGCCGTTCGCGCACGGTGGGGGTGAGCGAGCGGTAGGTGAGGACGAGCCCGGTGCGCGAGGTCTCGCAGGCGTCCATCAGCCGGTCGAGCACGTCGCCCCTGAGCTTGTCCGCGCCGGCCACGATGATCGTGTGGTACCAGGGCCGGTCGGAGGCGGGCGACTGGCGCAGGATGTGGGTGAGCGCGGTGGCGACGTACGTGCCGAGCACCCGGTTGCCGAACACCCCCGCCTGCCGGTCCATGCTCACCACCCGCAGCCGGGCCGGCGGCAGCCGCACGGCCTCGGTGCCGAGCGTCTCCAGCTTGCGGAGCTGGGACTCCAGGGCCCAGGCCCGCTCGATCACCACGCGGTCGCTGACGCCACGCCCGAAGAGCGTGCCGATGCGTTCGAGCTGGGTGGCGGTGAGCAGCCCGAAGCGCAGGTCGTCGCGCGGGTCGCCGACCTGCGCGAGCGCCCTGAGGGCGGCCGTGACCTGGCTGATGGTGGCGTTCTCGCCGAGGACCTCCAGCACCCGCTCCAGGATGGCGTTGTCGAAGCTGAGGTCGCGGGTGGTGCGGTGCTCCTCGCTGACGCTGACCACGTGCGCGAGGACGTCCGCGAACGCCTCCGGCTTGAGCGTCGCGCCGAGGTCGAGCTTGGGCAGGTCGACCGGCAGCACCCACACGAGGGGGTCGTCGCCGCCCTTGCGGGCCAGCTCGATGAGGTCCTTGGCGATGGCGCCCTCGGACAGGTCGAGCACGGTGAGGTGGCCGCCGCTGTAGAGGCGGGTGGCGCCGAGCAGCGTGATCAGCGCGGACCAGCCGGGCAGGGTGCCGCCCGCGACGTCGACGCGGTCGATCTCGTCGGGGACGGCGACGGCGTACCAGCTGAGCTGGCGGTCGTGGCGGTCCTTCTGCTCCTGCCACTCGCGGTAGCGCCTGGCGTGCTCCTCCTGGGCCTTGAACAGCTCCTTGTCACGTTCCTGACGCCGGCGCTGGTCCCTCGCCTGCTGCTCCAGCACGCGGTAGCGGACCGCACGGTCGCCCTGCATGAGGGCGAAGGTGCAGATGGCCGCCACGCCGCCGGCCGCCACCAGCCCGAGGAGCGCGAACGACCAGTCGAGGTAGCCCGCGACGGCCACGGCCAGGATCAGCACGCTCAGCACGAGCGCGAACACGCGGAACAGCCGGACCGGCTGGTTGAGCATGTCCTCCTGCATCCGCTCGCGCCGGCCCGCCTCGGCCTGGGCGGCGTCGGGCCCGGTGGCGGCGGGCTCCTCGCCCGGAGAGGCCGGTGAGGGTCGTTTGGGCGGGGGTCCTGGATCGGGGTGCAGCAGGAGGTACTGCCAGCCCAGGTAGATGCGATCAGCCTGAAGCTGGGCATGCTCGGGATGCACGTCTGTCACGTGACCCTCCGGCCGCGATCGTTCTCCCAATGTCGGGTCGCCCTTTCCCGCCTCGGAACAGCGTAAGAGCTTCAACCCCCGGAACGGCAGAGTTTCGCGGCAATTCGGCCGAAGCGATGGGAGCAATGCGGCAGATGGTACAAGCGATACCTATTACCATCCATACCCATGACGGAACCCTCCGGCGGCGGCGGTGAGAGGCAGGGACGTCCGGTGGTGGTCCCCGCCATCGCCCTGGTGGCGCTCACCGCCCTCGGCATCATCGCCCTGCTGGGCGGGCTCGACGAGGCTCCCGACGCCCCGAAGCCGCTCGGCCAGGGGGCGGTGCTGGACCAGGGCATGTACATGACCAAGTTCGTCGAGTCGCGGGTGAAGGTGGAGAAGGCCGAGTTCTCCTTCGACGACGACAAGCGCTTCGTCGAGCTCGTCTTCGACGTCACCAACAAGACCGACGAGACCGCCAGGGTCGGGATGCCGCCCGAGCAGCCCGAGCGGGCGTTCGCGCTCACCAGCTTCGCGGGCTCGCTCGTCAGGATCAGCCCCGCCTTCTCCAAGGAGTCGGGGCCGTTCACGTTCGCGCTGCTCAAGGGCGACGAGTCGCAGCAGCTCCAGCCGGACGTCCCGACGCAGGTCGTCGTCAGGTACCGGCTCAAGGCGGGCGAGCGGCCGCCGGACAAGGTCACCATCGACGTCGCCTCCTTCGAGGAGGGGACCAGCTTCCTCAACGCCGCCCCCCAGTGGGAGATGGTGTCCGAGCAGGTCGGCGAGAAGTTCCTCCCCGAGATCAAGGCCCGGGTGACGTTGCCCGTCAGGCAGGAGGCCGGCGCGTGACCGCCACCGAGCCCCGCGCCACCGCGCTCGCCGCGCCCGGCGGGCCGCCGGCCGGCCGCCGCCCCGGTCTCGGCCCGCGGCTGCTCGCCGCGGCGGCCGGGGTGCTGCTGATCGCGGGCGCGATGGGCCTGCAGACGCTCAAACTGGGGCAGACCGAGGTCTCCGGCCCGATCGTCTACACCGGCTCCAAGGGCGAGGACGTCGACGCCCGCCGGTTCACCCTCCGGCTCGACTCGATCGCCGCCGCGAAGGCCCTCCAGGGCTCGTCCAAGACCCTCGCCACGGACCACGTCTTCCTCGTCCTCGCCGTCTCCGCCAAGTCGAGTCTGAAGCCGTACCATCTGGCGATGCCCATGCTGGTCACCGCCGACGGCAAGCGCTTCGAGGCGAGCGACCGGGTGGACAGGGCCGTCACGCTGTCGAACACCTTCGTGCAGCCGGACATCTGGGTGCGCGGCCGGTTCTACTTCGAGGTGCCGGCGTCGGCGCTGCCGGGGGCGAGCGCGCTGTTCAGCCTGCCGCAGCAGGGCGTGGTGGTGGAGCCCTACCAGCCGCAGGTGGAGATCGACCTCGGTCTGGACGACGAGGGCGCGCGCAAGCTCGTGGCCTCGGCCCAGGACGTCTACCCGACCGTCAAGAAGTGATCGCCGCATGAGCACGAACGAGCGTGACTGGTTCTCGCCGGAGCAGCAGCCGCAGCCGCCGCAGCAGGGCTGGGTCCCGGCCCCCGAGGGCTACACCGGGCAGCACGCCCGGCCGCCGGGCCCCCGCCATGCCGTGCCACGGCCTCCCAGCCCCCCTGCGGGCGCTCCCGCGCCGCCGAGCGGATGGCAGGGGGCGCCGTACGACACCCGGCAGGCCAGGCCGCCGGTGCGGGCCCCGCATCCGGACCAGCAGGTGTGGCCGCCGGCCGCCCGGCAGCAGGGAAGCTCGACGCAGCCCATCCCGGTCGTCCCCGGCGCCCCGGCCGCCCGGCCGTGGCCGCCCCAGGGCCTCCCGCCCCAGCCCGCGCCCACCGGACAGCACGCCGGACAGCACGCCGCTGGAGCCGGGAAGCCGCGCCGCCGCCTCCTCGTCGCCGGCGCCGCCGTGGCGGTCTCGCTGCTCACCGTCGCGGTCAACCTGTACGACACCCACGCCTTCTACGAGCAGCAGATCACCCGCGGCATGAACCACATCGAGACCGTCGTCCCCGCAGGGCAGCCCGGCAAGGCGTACGACACCGAGTGGCGGGTCGCCGTCGCCCCGACGAAGCCCCCCGAGGGCAACAAGCACGGCCCCGACGTGACCTGGATGAAGGTCGACATCACCAAGAGGGTCGTGGACGCGGCCGCCGCCACCATGATCGCCGAGCCGAACAACGTGAAGTTCACGGACCGGGCCGGCCGCGAGTGGACGGTCCCGATCGAGCCCGTCGGCGACCGCCCGCTGGAACGGCTGGAGGTGGGCAGGGACTACCGGATCCAGGGCCTGGCGATCGTCCCGACGGCCGTGGCGGACGAGGTCGAGCTGTCGTTCGAGCCGAGCAACTACCGCTCGGACACCCCGACGGAGGACCTGTTCGACCGGGAGAAGATGGAGGCGCTGGGCGTGGACGTGTACGTGCTGCGGTTCAGACGTCGGTGAGCGGCAGGCCGCGCAGCCGCGCCCGGGTGGCGGCCAGATCGTACGTCGCCGCCAGCAGCGCCATCGTCAGCACGGTCACGACCGTCTCGCGCACGAAGATCAGCGGTACGTCCTGGTAGACCCACACCCATTCCTCGCGGGAGCCGAAGAGCCCCACCACGGCGCGCTGCGCGTGCTCGCCGCCCACCGAGAGCGCCACGTAGCACAGGCACATCATGCCGAACAGCGGGAAGCCGCTCCTGAACACGAGCCGCAGCGAGTTCGCGAGCGGCAGCCAGCGGTCCCTGAAGCCGCTGGTGAGCCGGTCGAACGACTTCTGGGTGAGGTCGTGGCTGCCCTCCAGCCGCTCCACGCCCTTCTCCAGCCGGGTCCCCTTGACCAGGACGCGGGTCTCGTCGGAGTAGGCGCCGAAGACGAGCATCGCCACGGTGAGCCAGGCCAGCGGCACGGCGACGGCGTCGATGAACAGCGGCCAGACGTCGCCGAACCCGTCGGTGATCGCGGCCCAGACCGGGACGGTCTCCTTCGCCGAGGACAGGACCTCCTCGGTGCCCGCGACGACGCTGCGGTGCTCCACCCACTCGGCGCGGGCGTCGGCGAAGGCCACGGTGGCGTTCAGCCCGTAGAAGACGAACGCGAACTCGGAGAAGGCGCCCAGGAACCCGTAGAAGCCGCTCCTGCCCTTCTCCACGGCCTTGGCGAAGAGCCACTTCAGCCCGAAGGTGACGACCATCGCGCCGAGCGAGACGCGCCAGTCGAGGTCGACGAGCCCGCGCCCGACGTCGGTGCTCTCGCCGAACCACGACGCCGTCATCTGCTCGTCGATGTGGTGGAACATGTCCATCTGGTAGACGTCCCTGGCGTCCTCGATCTGGAAGCCCCAGGCGAGGTAGAGGACGGCGAAGGCGGGCGCGACCCGGTCGAGGGCGCGGAAGAACGGCTCCTCCGCCATGCCCTCCCCGGCCCTGGCGCGCATCTCCCAGAGCGCGCCGCGCAGCGCGTGCAGCATGCCGGTGGTGACCACCATCGCGGTCAGGACGATGAACGTGAGCAGCGTCATGACGAGGACCAGGCGGACCTGGCGCCATTCGCCGTAGGCGACCTCGCTGGCGCCGTAGAGGAGCGCGTAGCGGGCCGCCTCGCCGGCGGCGAACCAGAGGATCAGGGGCAGCGCGCACTTCCCCGCCAGCCGCAGCGCGTGCAGGGGCAGCGAGTACGGCGACGGCATCCGCTGAGCCGGCGTCGGCCCGGACGGTGCCATCACGCCTGTCGAACCGGACATCTGTGGAATCGTAGCGGCCTGTCCCTTGTGTCGCAGCAGCAACCTCGGAAACGTGACGGCCCGCGGCCGGGTGACAACTCGCTAGTCCCCCGTACGCAGCCGGGCTCCACGGGTGGAGCATGAGCGCATGGAACCGCTCCCCGCGTTCGACACCGACCCTCGCGCGGTGGGAGATCGGCTGCGGCGGCTGCGTCAGGAGCGCGGCGTCTCCATCTCCGAGCTCGCCGACCGGGCCGGCATCGGCAAGGACGCGCTCTCCGGCGTCGAGTCGGGCGTCCGCAGCCCGACGCTCGAAACGCTCTGGGCCATCACCGCCCAGCTCGGCGTGCCGATCGGGGCCATACTCGAACCGCCGCCCGAGCCGCAGATCATGCGCGGCACGGCCATGGAGGCCGAACTGCTGGAAGTCTTCGAGGACGACCGCGTCATCTACGAGCTCTACCGGGTGCGCGTGCCGCCCGGCCTCACCCAGACCAGCCCCGCCCACCACGAAGGCGTCACCGAGCACGTGACGGTCTTCACCGGCACGCTCAGCGCCGGGCCGCTCAAGGAGCCGCTGACGGCCGGCCCGGGCGACCACATCTCCTGGCGCTCCGACGTGATCCACGGCTACCGGGCGCACGGCCCCGACCTCGTCCGGGCCACGCTGCTCATGCGCTACCCGGTCAAGCCCTGACACGCGGAAGGGCCCGCGCCGGAGACCGGCGCGGGCCCTTGCCCGAAGAGATTCAGACGGCGACCGCGAGCTGGGCGACCTCGCCCAGCCTGGCCTCCACCTGCACGTCCCTGGTGACGCCGCCGCCCGCGATGATGCGGACGGTCCAGTCGCCGGGGGCGGCGAAGAAGCGGAAGACGCCGTCCTCGGACACCACGACCTCGCCGGTGAACTCGCCGGAGCGGTCGAGCAGGCGGGCGTAGGCGGTGCTCGCGCCGGTCACCACGCCCTGGATCACGGCCTGGTTGGACAGATCGATGCCGGCGGGCAGCGCCACGGTCTGCTCCGGCGCTCCGCAACCCTGTGCGCTCATCAGCGGGCCTCCCCCAGCTCGATCGGCACGCCCACGAGCGAGCCGTACTCGGTCCACGAACCGTCGTAGTTCTTCACGTTCGCCTGGCCGAGGATCTCGTGCAGCACGAACCAGGTGTGCGCCGACCGCTCGCCGATGCGGCAGTAGGCGATGGTGTCCTTGCCGAAGTCGACGCCCGCGTCCTGGTAGAGGGTGCGCAGAGCGTCGTCGGACTTGAAGGTGCCGTCGTCGTTGGCCGCCTTGGACCACGGGATGTTGCGGGCCGTCGGCACGTGGCCGCCGCGCTGCGCCGCCTCCTGCGGAAGGTGGGCCGGGGCCAGCAGCTTGCCGGTGAACTCGTCGGGCGAGCGCACGTCGACCAGGTTGAGCTTGCCGATGGCGTTGACCACGTCGTCGCGGAAGGCGCGGATGGAGGAGTCCTGCTCCTGGGCGACGTATTGGGTCTTGGGCCGCTCGGGGACGTCCTTGACCAGCTCGCGCGAGTCGAGCTCCCACTTCTTGCGCCCGCCGTCGAGCAGCTTGACGTTCTCGTGGCCGTAGAGCTTGAAGTACCAGTAGGCGTAGGCGGCGAACCAGTTGTTGTTGCCGCCGTACAGCACCACGGTGTCGTCGTTGGAGATGCCTCGGTCGGACAGCAGGGCCTCGAAACCGGTCTTGTCCACGAAGTCGCGGCGGACCGGGTCCTGCAGGTCCGTCTGCCAGTCGATCTTCACAGCGCCACGGATGTGGCCGCTGTCGTAGGCGCTGACGTCCTCGTCGACCTCGACGAAGACGACTCCGGGCGTGTCGAGGTTGGCCTCGACCCAGTCGGCGTCCACCAGTGCGGCGGAGCGGCTCATTGGGAAACCTCCATGTTGGCGGCGGGCAGTAGACGGCGAATATGCGGGTACGTGGCGCAGCCGAGGCTGGATCCCGAGGGGCTGGATCCCGAGGCTGCGTTGAGGATCTTCGTGGGGAGCTCCCGCGGGTCACACGCCGCCGCAGGCACCCGGAAGCGCCCCGTCAGGGTGACGAGGGCGACGGTCGGGGTCGTGATCGGCGCACGGAGGCGCGACGGTGGAAAGACGGCACGCATCGCGGGATGCTCCTGAAGGGTCGATTGGGGCGGATCCGGTGATCCGCGCTAGATCGTCCTCAGGCAGCGCGACAGAGCGCGGTGGCCACGCGGCAGAAATCAACCGCGCGCCGCTTCGTGAGCAGCTCTGTCGAAGGGGTCATAGCCAAGACACTACTCGGCGTCTCGCCATCTGTCACATCTCGTCCGGTTGATGAGACGGTTCGGGGATCAACGCCCCCGCGAGCGCCACCAGGACGTCGGCCTTGCGCGGCTGCCCGGCGGCCCGCCTGACGATCCGTCCGGCGCCGTCGAGCACGAGCACCGTCGGCGTCGCGGTGACGCCGAGCCGGCGCACCAGGTCGAGCCGGGACTCCGCGTCCACCTCGACGTGCCGCACGCCGGGCACGAGCGCGCTCACGTCGGCGAGCACCCGCCTGGTCGCCCGGCACGGCTGGCAGAACGCGGTGGAGAACTGCACCAGCGTCGCCCGCTCGCCGAGGGCGGCCCCGAGGTCCCCCTCGGACAACGAACCCGTCACGCCACGTGCAACCGGCGCGGCCCGCGATTGCTTCCCGCCCTCCGCCTACCTCCCGGGCACCCTGACCCGGACCAGCACCTCTCCCGTGCGGTCGTCGAGCACGTCGAAGCGGACGATGCCGGCGAGCGGCAGCGCGGTCGTGGTCTTGAAGGCGTCTCGCTCCTCCTGGCCGCCGACGACCCAGCCGTCCGTGACGTCCCGCCGCCCGCCCGCGCCCACGACGCGGACCCGGCAGGAGGTGCCGGCCGGCACGCCGCGCAGGCTCACGGCCAGTTCGGCGCCGTCGTCCGCGGGCCAGGCCAGGATCGTGGCGTGGTAGCCGTCGGCGGCGTTCTCGCCGGTGAACTCGGGGCCCGCCACCGCCTGCTTCCGCTGCTTCGTGGGGTAGGCGGACGGGCTGGGGAGGGCGTTGCGCTCGGCGGTCGCGCCCAGGTCGCCGGTCTGCTCGCCGTTCGGGTCGGAGAGCGGCGCGGGCTGCTCGGCCGCGGAGGCCGCCGGGTCGGAGGCGGAGGCGGCTGAGTCGGAGGCGGTCTCCCGCTCCGGCGCGCTCGCCGTGATCGGTTGCGGCCCGCCGCCGGTCACGGCCGTCCAGACCGCGCCGCCGGCCACCAGCGCCGCGACGGACGCGGCCGACAGCAGCAGCATCCGGCCGCGCCTGCTGCGCCGGGCGCGGTCGTCGAGCAGCCGGTCCAGCACCCGGCGCGGCGGGCTGGCGACCAGCTCGACGTCCCGCTCCGACACCTTGCCGAGGAACGAGGTGACGTCCTCCAGCTCCAGCAGTTCGGCGGCGCACGCCTCGCACGTCGCCAGGTGGCGGTCCACTTCCAGCGCCTCCTCGGGGTCGAGCGCGCCGAGCGCCCGCACCCCCAGGGACATCCGCACCTCCTCGCAGGTCATCACGGCGCCAGCCCCCGCTCCTCCAGAGCGAGCTTGAGCGCGCGCAGCGCGTAGTAGGTGCGCGACTTGACCGTCCCCGGCGGAATGCCCAGCGTGGCCGACGCCTCCTTCACCGATCGCCCCCGGTAGTAGACCTCCATCAGCACCTCGCGGTGCTCGGGCCGCAGCGCCGCCAGCGCCTCGGCCACCGCCCACGACTCGACGGCGCGCTCCAGCTCGTCCTCGGCCGGCACGACGGTGAGCGCCTCGTCGCTGATCTCCGGCGGCCTGGCCTTCCTGGCGCGGTGCTGGTCCACCACGAGGTTACGGGCCACCGTGAACAGCCACGCCCTGATCGGCCGGTCGGTGAGCGCGTCGGGATGGCGCCAGGCCCGCAGCAGCGTCTCCTGCACCACGTCCTCCGCCCTTCCCGAGTCGCCGGTCAGTCGCAGCACGTAGCCGTAGAGCGGCCCCGCGTGCTCGTCGAAGAGGGTCCTCACGAGTTCCTCGTCGGCGGTCCCGGCTGCGCTCACGCCCTCATCACGTACGGCGGGGCGGATCGGTTCAGGCTCATCCACGGAGCGGCACGTCAGACGCTTCGGCGGTGAACTCCAATCCGTCGGGCACGCTCCTGACCCCGGTCACCTTCACGTCGAAGGGCAGCTCGCCCTCGAACGGGATCGAGTACGAGACGAACTGCGCGAGCGCGGCGGGCACGCCCTCGATCTTCTCGGCCTGCAGCCTGATCTGCCCGTCGGTCACCTGGACCCGCAGCTCGGCGTCGAACTTCACCTTGTTCGCCCCCACCGTCACCTCGCCCGACGCGGTGAGCCGCTCCCCGTTGCCGCCGATCTTGACGCCTCGGGGGGCGTACTTGTCGATCGTGGCCCTGGTGAGGGTGCCGCTGACGGTGAGGCGGCCGGCCCGGATGTCGGCCCTGTTCTGCAGGACGTCGGCGAGCGGCGCGGTCACGTCGTAGGCGGCGCCCCGCAGGTTCTTCACCGGCACGCCGCCGTAGGTGAGCGTGCCGAGGTCGAACCGCACCTCGGGATAGCGCCCGCTGACGGCCTGGGTGAGGAAGGGGATGCCCTCGATGGTGACCGTGGGCGTGCCGGAGAGGTCGGCGGCGGCCGCGAGGCGGTTGGAGAGGTCGCGCTCGACCCCTGCGGCCGCGACGCGGTCGACGGCGACAAGGAGAATGACCAGCACGATCAGGAAAACGATCAGCTTGCGCATGGGGCTCCCTGTGCAGGCGGGGGTACGAGCCTATCGATCAGAACCTCTCATTCCCCCACGAAGCGGATGATCACCCGCCGGCGAAAGGCGGC
The DNA here is from genome assembly GCF_019397265.1 of Nonomuraea coxensis DSM 45129. NCBI lineage: Bacteria > Bacillati > Actinomycetota > Actinomycetes > Streptosporangiales > Streptosporangiaceae > Nonomuraea > Nonomuraea coxensis. Next base: position 685,903 of record NZ_CP068985.1, on the reverse strand, counting down.
AGCACCTCGACGGTGACGCCGTCGCCGAGCGTGACCTCGTCGTGCGGGCGCCTGCCCACCGGGGCTCCGTCGACCAGGAACGAGCAGCGCCGCACCACCCTCTCCAGCTCCGCCCGGCCCGCTGTGATTTTCGTCATCAGCTCACCGAGCGTGACCGCCTCGAACGGCTCCTCGGCGACACCTGCCGCTTCCTTGGCCGCCGCCCAATACCGTATTTTTCCAGTGGCCATTTGATCCTCACAATCCTTACCGGACCATTGTGCGCCGTCCTTAACAAGGTTGTTTCAAGAGACGCGCTGTTCACTTGCTGGACCCGCAATGGACGGGTCTTACTCGTGGGATATCCTCACTCACAGGACCTGGGCGACGTAGCCCCCGGGTCCTTGCGTGTTTGAGGAGGCCGTAATGAGCAACCTGCTCCTGCTGACCAACGCCCTCGAGCCGTCGTCCGAGGTGCTCCCGGCACTGGGGTTGCTGCTCCACTCGGTCCGCGTGGCGCCCGCAGAGGCGTCCGCGCTCATCGACACGCCCCCCGCCGACGCCGTCATCGTGGACGCGCGCAGGGAGCTCGTCCAGGCCAAGAGCCTGTGCCGGCTGATCCGCACCACCGGCATCGACTGCCCGCTGCTGGTGATCGTCACCGAGGGCGGCCTCGCCGCCATGACCGCCGAGTGGGGCGTCGACGACGTCCTCCTCGACAGCGCCGGCCCGGCCGAGGTCGAGGCGCGGCTGCGCATGGCGACCGGCCGCATCAACCAGGCCGCCGCCGAGGACGTGCCCGACGAGATCCGCAGCGGCGACCTGTCCATCGACGAGGCCACCTACACCGCACGACTGCGCGGCCGGGTGCTCGACCTCACCTTCAAGGAGTTCGAGCTGCTGAAATACCTCGCGCAGCACCCGGGCCGGGTCTTCACCCGCGCCCAGCTCCTCCAGGAGGTCTGGGGCTACGACTACTTCGGCGGCACCCGCACGGTCGACGTGCACGTCCGGCGGCTGCGCGCCAAGCTCGGCACCGAGTACGAGTCCCTGATCGGAACGGTCCGCAACGTCGGCTACCGCTTCGTCCCCGACCGGAGCGACACCGCCGCCGTGTGAGGGCAGATCTCCCGGCATTGACAGCGGGGCCGCCTGATGTGACACATTGGTGGTCAATCCGTTCAGCAAGTGTCAGGCCGAGGACACCGCCGTCCGACGATGGGTGGTGTCGGGGTGCAGTCGTTCAGGTCGCTGGTGGACGAGGGCGTCCGGCCGCGCGTGTTCCGGCGTAACGAGACCGTCTGCTCCCCGTTGCGGGCCCCTCACCACGTCTACGTCATCGACTACGGCTACGCCCGCGAATACACCCCGGGCGGCGACCGCGAGTCCCTCCACGACCTGCGCGGCGACGGCGACCTCATCGGCGAGCTGGCCTTCTGGAGCCCCGCCGAACGGGTCAGGGTGGACGCGCTGACCGAGCTGCGGGCCTGGCCGATCGACCTGCGGCGGCTGCGCGAGCACGCCGCCGCCAGCCCCGCCGTCGCGACCGCGCTGGTGCAGGAGCTGTTCACCAGGCACGTCGCCGCCCGCCGGCACGAGGCCCTGGCCCGCGCCCCCGTCGCCGTCCGGCTCGCGGTGTGGCTGCTGCACCTCGACGAGCGGTACGGGCTCGCCTCGGAGTCGGCGCCGCCGCTGTCCATGGAGACCCTGGCCGACCTGGTCGGCAGCTCGCCCGACGTGGTGCAGCGCCGGCTCCAGCAGTGGACGCGGCGCGGCTGGCTGGTCCGCCCCGGCTACCGGCGGCTGCGCGTGGAGGACCCGCCCGCGCTGCGGGCCGCCGCCGGCGACTGGGAACACCTGTCGGCGCCGTTCACCGGCCGGGTGACCCCGTTCCTGACCCGGCCGGGCGCGCCCGCGGAGCCGCTGCCGGTCGGCGAGCTGCCGAAACCCCGCCAGCTCCCCGCCGACGTACCCGACTTCACCGGCCGCCAGCAGAGCCTCGACCTGCTCACCGCCTGGCTGGACCGGCCCCGCCGCACCAGCACCATGGTCGTCCAGGGCCTGCCCGGCGTCGGCAAGACCGCGCTGGTCACGCACTGGGGGCACCTGCACGCCGGCCGCTTCCCCGACGGCCAGATCGTCATCGACCTGCGCGGGCAGTCGCCCAGCCAGCCGCCGATGAGCGCGGTCGAGGCGCTCGGCCAGATCCTGCGTTCGCTCGGCGTCGGCGAGCCCGCCGCCGACGAGGCCGAGCTCATGCTGCTCTACCGCACCAGGACCGCCGGGCGCAGACTGCTGCTCATCCTCGACAACGCCGCCGACGCCGCCCAGGTGCGCCCGCTGCTGCCGGGCGGCAAGGACTGCGTGGTGCTGGTGACCAGCCGCACCCGGATGGCGCCGCTGCGCGCGACCGGCCACGCCGACCTCATGGACCTGCCCGTGCTCGACCCGGGCAACGCGGTCGCGCTGCTGGTGGGGGTGCTCGGGAACGGCTCGCCGCGGGCGGCCGGCCGGGACGCGCTCGCCGAGCTGGCCCGGGTGTGCTCCTACCATCCGTTCGCGCTGCGGATCTCGGCCGCCAAGCTGGCCGAGAACCCCGGCATGAGCGTCGAGGAGCGGATATCGGAGCTGCGCCGGCCCGGCCGCGTGCTGGTGGGCGATCCGGAGGAGGCGTTCCGGTCGGCGCTCGACCTCGCGTACGAGTCGCTGAGCCCGGCCCAGCGGCGGGCCTTCCGGCACGTGGGGCTGCTGCCGGGGCGCGACTTCACCCCGCAGGTGCTGGCCGCCGCGCTGGGAGTGCCGGTGGCAGAGGCCGTCGCGGCCGTCGAGGGGCTGCACCGGGCGTACCTGGTGGAGCCGCTGCCGGGGCCGCGCTACCGGGTGCACGACCTGGTCAAGCGGCTGGCCAGGGAGCTGGGCCGGCACGCGGAGGCGGGCGTGCGCGAGGCGCGGGCGCGGCTGCTCGACCACTACCTGGCGGTCGCCGGCGATCCCGCGACGCCGCGCGAGTGGTTCGAGGCCGAGCGGCGCTCGCTGGTGTCGGCCGTACGGCTGGCCGAGGAGAGCGGCGCGTACGGGATGGCGTGGCGGCTGGCCGAGGCCGTGTTCGCGCCGTTCCGCCGGCTCAGCTTCTACGAGAACAACCTGGAGATCCAGCAGTCCGGCCTCACCTCCGCCCTGCAGATCGGCAACCGGCGGGCGATCGCGCTCATGCGCGGCAACCTCGGCTCCATCCACCGCGACATCGGCCCGTCCACGCTCGCCGCCCGCTTCATCGGCGAGGCGCTCGCCGACCACACCTCGCTCGGCGACGACGTCGGCCGGGCCCGCGCGCTCATCGACCTGGCCGAGGTGTACGGCATCGCGGGCAAGGTCGAGGACGCGCTCCGCCGCGCCGGCGAGGCCCTGGACCTGTACGGCGAGATCGGCGACCGGCCCGGCGTGGCGGCCTGCCTGCACACGCTGTCCCGGCTGCACCTGTCGCAGGAGCGTTACGAGCCGGCGCGCACGTACGCCCGCCAGGCCCTCGCCGTACGCGCGGAGCTGGGCGACCGGCGCGGCACCGCGCAGAGCCTCATCCTGCTGGCCCGCGTCCAGCGCGACCTGGGCGAGCCGGAGGCGGCCCTGTCGGAGGGCCTGGAGGCGCTGTCGATCTGCCAGGAGCTGGGCGACGAGCAGGCCGAGGCCGAGACCCTGCTCTGCCTGGCCGAGATCTACGACCTGCTGCGCCTGCCGCACGACGCCCGGCGCGACGCCGAGCGGGCGCTGGCCGGCTACACCGCCGCCGGCGACCACCACGGCAGCGGCCGGGCCCTGTGCGCGCTCGGCCGCGTCGCCCGCAACGGCTCCCGGTACGACGAGGCCCTGGCCTGCTACGAGCAGGCGCTCACGGTGCAGGTGGAGCTCCACCACGAGCAGGGGAAAGCCGAGACGCTGGCCGACATCGGGCTCGTGTACTGGCGGCTGGCCGACTACCTGCGCGCCGACGACTATCTCCACCAGGCGCTGGCGATCAGCAGGGTGATCCACGACGCGCCGGGCGAGGCCCGGACGCTCAACCGGCTGGCCCGGGTGCGGCGGCGGCAGGGGCAGCCGCAGGTGGCGTTCGTGTACGCGCTGGAGGCCCTGGACATCGTGCAGGGCACCGGCAACCGGCGGGCCGAGGCGGACGTGCAGGAGACGCTGGCGTACACGTACCTGTCGCTCGGCCGGCACGCCTCCGCGCTGCGGGCGGCGCGGGCGTCGCTGGCGATCAGGGAGGAGCTGGGCGACAACAGGGCCAGCGCGCTGCTGTCGGTCGCGCAGGCCAGGCACGCGGCGGGCCGGCCTGCGGAGGCGCTCGGCCCGGCGACGGAGGCGGTCGCGCTGCAGCGGGCCGCCGGCAGCCGCGACCGGTGGGCGGCGGCGCTCACCGCCCTGGCGCTGATCCTGCTCGACCTGGACCGGCCGGCGGAGGCGCTGGAGCTGGCGCGGCAGGCCAGGGACGTGCACCAGGAGTGCGGCACGCGGCGGGACCTCGGCTGCGCGCTGCGGGCGCTCGGGCTGGTCTCGGCGCGGCTCGGCGACCGGGACGCGGCCGTCGCGTGCCTGACGGAGGCGGCGCGGACGCTGGAGGAGGTCGGGGACGTGCAGGAGGCGGACCGGGTGGCGGAAGAACTCCGGTATTTGTCGTGAATCGCCGATGAAAGTAGGGAAATCCGGGCGGTGAGGTCGCAGATCTTCGGCGGCGGCCTCGTGTTCGCTGGAGGCTTCGTCCCCACCAGCGGAGGTGATCCGGATGCTCAGGAACCAGCCACGACAGAACCAGCTACGGCGCGGTGACCTACGGTGGCTCAAGCGGCAGGCCCGTACGGACCGGCGGATCACCCTCGCGCTGCTCGCGGGCGTGGCCGCCGCCTGGGTGAGACAGGTGCCGTGGGAGGTGCCCGGCGGGGCCGAGCTGCTGCTCGGGCTCTCGGCCGGGCTGCTCCTGGTCTCCGGGTTCGCCTGGCTGAACGCCGCCTACCTGGTGACCAGGACGCTGCGCGCCCGCGGGGAGCCCGTGGAGCAGCTGCGCTGGGTCTCCAGGATCCGGCGGGGCAAGGAGTGGGCGTTCTGGGCGGCGGGGGCGTACGGCGCCTGGCACCTGCTCCAGTTCGTGACCGCGCTGCTGCTGCGCCGATGATCAGGGGCGCAGGCCGGCGCGGACGACGGCCAGCATGCGGGCACGGGCCACCGGGTCAGGGCCGGGCCGCTCGCGGGCGACGCAGGCGTTGAGCAGGGCCTTGACGTCGGCCAGCTCGACGTCGGGGCGGACCGCGCCCGCCCGCTGCGCCGCCTCCAGCAGCCCGCGCCAGGCGCCCATGACGTCGTAGCGGCCGTCGGCGGTCACCGCCTCGACGTCGAACCCGGCACCGGCCAGGGCGTCCACCAGGCCGCGGTTGGCGGCGCCGGTCTCGGCCACGCGCGCGAAGAACGCGAAGAACGCCTCGCCCGGCTCCTCGGCGGCGGCCAGCTCGTCCGCGTGCCGGACGAGCTGCTCCATGGCGTCCAGCAGGATCGCCTGGAACAGCGACTCCTTCGTCGGGAAGTGCCTGCTGACGGTGCCGGTGCCCACCCCCGCGCGGCGGGCGATCTCGTGCACGGGCACCGACAGGCCCTCGGCGGCGAACGTCTCGGCCGCCACCTCCAGGACGCGCGCCCTGTTGCGCCGGGCGTCGGCCCGCAACGGCCTGCTCATACGGCGCTCCGCTCCGGCTCCTCGGACGAACGGGATGGCCGTCCGCACAGTACACTCCAGCACGAATCCGGGCGCCCTCGTGCAGGTCGCGTAGTCCAGCGTGTCGACGTAGGGGACGGCGGGGTCGGCGAGCAGTTTCCCCCAGGGCGTCCCAGGTCACCAGCGGGGGCGGGAGGGTAGAGGGGGCCTGCCGGGGTAGCGGCCCTTGACGGGGGGAGGTGTTGCGTGTGTCCGTGGAGGGTGATCTGGTCGTCCCTGACGCCGCTCAGGGGCTGGTGATGTTCGCGCACGGCAGCGGCAGCAGCCGGCACAGCCCGCGCAACCGGTACGTCGCCGGCGCGCTCAACGAGGCCGGGCTGGCGACGCTGCTGTTCGACCTGCTGACGCCCGAGGAGGAGGCCGACCGGGCGAACGTGTTCGACATCGGCCTGCTGGCCGAACGCCTGCTGGAACGCACCCGCGAGGCTCGGGAGCACCCCGACGCGGCCGGCCTGCCGATCGGCTACTTCGGGGCCAGCACCGGCGCGGCGGCGGCGCTCTGGGCGGCGGCCCAGCCGGGCAACGACATCGCCGCGGTCGTCTCGCGCGGCGGCCGGCCCGACCTGGCCGGGCCGCGGCTGGCGGCGGTGCGCGCGCCCACGCTGCTCATCGTGGGCGGCAGGGATCCGATCGTGATCGAGCTGAACCAGGAGGCCCAGCAACGGCTGCGGGCCGAGAACCGCCTCACGGTCGTGCCCGGCGCGACGCACCTGTTCGAGGAGCCCGGCGCGCTGGACGCCGTCGCGGACCTCGCCCGCGACTGGTTCGTCACACACTTCGCGGCGCCCCGCCCGGGCCGCGCGCCCGCCTAGCCGGGCCGCGCGCCGATCGGGGCGGCGCCGGTGGCCTCGGCGAGGAGGCGTTCGTAGACCTCGGGGCCGGTGGTCTCGCAGCCGAGACGGTGGCCGGTCAACTCGCCGTGGTCGTCGCTGGAGCCGGTCACCGCGAGGCCCAGCTCGCCGGCCAGGCCGCGCAGCCGGGCGCGGGCGGGCCCGTCGTGGTCGAGATGGTCGGCCTCCACCCCGAACAGCCCGGCCTCGGCCAGCTCGGCGATCCACTCGTCGGGCACGGCCGGGCCGCGCCTGGCGGCCCTGGGATGCGCCAGGACCGGGACGCCGCCCGCGGCCCGTACGAGCCGGACCGCCCGTCCGGGGTCGAGCGCGTAGCGGGAGACGTGCGCCCGCCCGCCCGTGCCGATCCACTCCGGCGTGAACGCCAGGTCGGGAGCGGCGATCGCCTCGGCGGCGACCATGGCGCGGGCGATGTGCGGCCTCCCGACCGGGCCGCCCGCCGCCAGCTCGGCCACCTGCGCCCAGGTCACCGGCACGCCCAGCTCGGCCAGCCGCTCGACGGTCAGCCGCGCGCGGGTCTCGCGGGCCTCCCTGAGGCGTACGCACTCGGCGCGCAGCTCGGGCTCGGCCGGGTCGAAGAGGTAGGCGAGCAGGTGGAGTCCCTGCTCGCCGCGGCGGCAGGACAGCTCCATGCCGGGCACCAGCGTCAGCCCGCCGGGCAGCGCGGCGGCCGCCTCCCGGTGCCCGGCGACGGTGTCGTGGTCGGTCAGCGCGAGCACGTCGAGGCCGCGCTCGCGGGCCCGGCGCACGACGTCGGCCGGCGGCTGCGTGCCGTCGGAGGCGCTGCTGTGGCTGTGCAGGTCGATGCGCATGCCGCCCCGTCAGACCGCGATCGAGGCCAGCGTACGGCCGTCGAAGGTCTCGACCGTGAAGTGGTTGAGGTGGTCCTGGGTGAGGCTGGTGGCGCCGTGCAGCAGCAGCGGGTCGGGCGCGCCGGGGACGCCGTAACCCTTGTCGGGGACGCCCCAGCTCGCCACGACCTCGGAGCGGCCGTCGTCGCCCACCGCGAGCAGCCGGCACTGGAGCGGCCCCTTCACGCCCTTCAGCCGCAGCGCGACGTGGGTGCCCCAGCCCTTGTCCTCCAGGCCGACGACGGCGGTGACGCCGCTGGCCGGGTCGGTCTCGGTGTAGGTCTTCCCGGTCATCAGCAGCGCCGCGGCCGGGCTGTGGACGCTGTCGGGGTCGGGCCCCGAGGCGAACGACCGGACGGCCAGGAACACGCCCGTCGCGATCAGCGCGCACGCGGCGGCGGCGGTCAGCGTGCGGTGCAGGCTCCTGCGGCGGCGCTCGGCCGCGGCCCTCCGGACCAGCAGCGACTCGACCTGCGGGTCGGGCGGGCTGGGCAGCAGGTCGTCAGGATGCACGCCCTTGATCAGCTCGCCCATCTCGGCGAACATGCCGACCTCGGCGGCGCAGCTCGGGCAGCCCGCCAGATGGCGTTCGAACGCGGCCCGCTCCCCCTCGTCGAGCAGACCCAGCGCGTACGCGGCGACGTCCTCGTGTTGGACCTCGGTCATGGTGTCACCACCCCCACTCCATCATGTGACGCGCCGGCGCTTTCATGGCAGCATCACCCCCCTTTCTTCCAGTGCGACGCGCAAGGCCCGCATGGCGTAGTACACGCGGGACTTGATCGTTCCGACCGGCACGCCGATCGTCTCCGCCGCCTCGGCCAGCGAGCGGTCGAGCAGGAAGGTCTCGGTGAGCACCTGGCGGTGCGCGGGGGAGAGCGAGAGCATGGCGTCGGTCACCACGATCTCGCGCAGCAGCCGCTCGTCCTCGGCCGGGGTGGGCTGAGCGCGTTCGGGGATCTCCTCGACGGTGTCCAGGGGGCGGGTGCCGGAGCGGCGGCGGTCGTCGATGACGACCCGGCGGGCGACGGTGGCGAGCCACGGCATGAGCGAGCCGGACTCGGTGCGGAGGTCGGGGAGGTTGCGCCAGGCGCGGACCAGGGTCTCTTGGACGACGTCCTCGGCCCAGCGCCGGTCGCCGCCCGTGAGCCGGACGGCGAAGGCCATCAGCGGGGTGCCGTATTCGCGGTAGAGGGCTCGGACCATGGCCTCTTCGGTTACGCGGTGATTCCTCACAAGGGGGCGGGCTCCTCGCGCACTGCGCGATATCAACGAATATCGCGCTGATATGGGATTTATCACTCTAGCCAGGGGCGGGAGCGCGGTCAGGCGCTTCCGCCGAATGGTCCGACAGCTAGATTTAATTGATAAATCAGGTTAAGCCCGCCCGCCGCGCGCGCCTTAGGGACGTCGGACAGCGCGAGCGCCAGCGACATCGCCACGGTGCCGAGCAGGATGCCCACCAGCACACCGAGCCCGAGATCCTTCATCACACGCCTCCCGTTCCCGTGGCGACGGGCGCGGCGGCCAGCGCGGAGACCAGGACGACCGCGCCCGCGAGGAGCGCGACGACGACCAGGCCGAGCGCGACCCCCGCGAGGAAGGCGGGCCGCCGCCAGAGCGGCGTGCTCACCAGCGTCTCCTCGTACGCGGGCGGCTGGTACGGCCGCGTCCGGCTCTCCGCCTCGCGCAGCAGCCGCTCGACCTGGGCGCGGCCACCGGGCGCGGGCCGGCCGAGCAGTCCGGCGACCAGTTCCGCCGCCGTGGGCCGGGCGTCCGGGTCGGCCTGGAGGCACGCGCCGACCAGCGTGCGCAGCGCCGCCGGCAGCCGGTCGAGGCCGGGTCCCTCCCCCGCTTCCGTGCCGGTGGCCGCGAAGATCATGACCTCGGCCCACGCCCGCACGTCGTGCGAAGGGAACTCGCTGTCACGCGGCCCGGGGGCGAAGAGCGCCTGCCCGTACCGGCCGAGCAGCACGTTGTCCGGGCCGAGCCGCAGCCCCGCGATGCCGGCCAGGTGCAGCCGGGCCATGGTGGCGGCGGTGCCGAGGGCGAGCGCGTGGAGCGTCTCGCCCCGGAAGGGGCCGGCGGCCCGTACGACGTCGAGGAGCGGCCGGCCGCTCGGGAGGTAGTCGCGCGGCCGCAGCGCGAGGCCGTCGCTCCATCCGTGGATCTCCATCGCCATCGCATCCCCCGTCACAGGTGGTCAGCGCAGGTCAGGCGCCTTTCCGGAGCACCGGGGGCACCCGTCGTCCGCCACGTTGTACGCCGGGACACGAGGCCCGGTTCAACGCCATGCCGGTTTGTTCCGGCTCAGGACGAGGACGTGGCGGCGACGGCGTCCCGGCCGCGCGCCGGCCTCCGCCCGGTGGCGAGGTTGACCAGCAGCGAGCCCGTGGTGAGCGCCACCCCGAACCACACGACGCTCGTGACCCCGAGGTGGTCGGCGAACAGCCCGCCGAAGAGCGCCCCGAGCGCGATGGAGGTGTTGTACGCCATCGTGTTGAGCGACATCGCGGCCTCGAAGGTGTCGGGCGCGGCGGCCAGCGTGAGGTTGACCTGGGCCAGTTGCACGGCCCCGAAGGAGAGCCCCCACACCACCAGCGCGGCGACCGCGCCCGCCTCGCCGCCGCCGACCGCGAGCAGCGCCAGCAGCGACAGCACGAGCCCCGCGCACCCGACGGCGAACGTGCCCCGCAGGCTCCTGCTCACCGTGTGCCCGGCGATGAAGTTGCCGACGGCTCCTGCGGCGCCGAAGACCATGAGGACGACGGTGACGAAGGCGGGCGTCGCGCCCGTGTGGCCCTCCAGGATCGGCCGGACGAACGTGTAGGCCCCGAAGTGCCCGAGCACGAACAGCACGACGGTGACCAGCACCAGCCGCAGCGGCACGTTCCTGACCGGCAGCCCGAAGACCTCCCTGACCGGCACGGCGTTGCGCGACGGCAGCGACGGGATCAACGCCGTGACCGCGACGAACACCAGCACGCTCAGCCCGGCCCAGATGAGGAACGTGGTCCGCCAGTCGGTACGGCTCTCCAGGAACGTCCCCAGCGGGATGCCCGCCACCGTGGCGATCGAGATGCCGGACATCACCGTCGCGGACGCCTTGTTCGCCTGCCGCTCCGGCACGAGGCGCATCGCCATGCCGACGCCGATGGCCCAGAACACCCCGCTGGCGAACCCCATGAGCAGCCGCGTGGTCAGGATCAGCGCGTAGCTCGGCGACAGGGCGGTCACCAGGTTGCCCAGGGCCAGCACGGCGAGCAGCGCGGACAGCAGCACCCGCCGGTTGACCCGTCTGCTCCAGGCCACGATGAACGGCACGCCCAGCCCGGCGGAGACGCCCTGCAGCGTGACCATGAGCCCGGCCGCGCCCACCGACACCCCCAGGCTCTCGCTCAAGGGGGTGAGCAGGCCGACCGGCATCAGCTCGGTGGTGAGAAAGACGAACAGGCTCGCCGTGATCGCGGCGACCCCCAGCCAGGCCCGCGTGGATGACAGCGGGCGATCTCCATGCACAGTCATACGTTCAAGGGTGGGCCCGACCCGATGAATGAGTCCAACACATAGTTTTCATCGACATCGATCGTGCTACACGATTGATGGCATGGAGCTGCAACAGCTGAGGTACGTCGTCGCGATCGCCGAGACCAGCAACTTCACCCGGGCCGCCGAACGCTGCCGGGTCGTGCAGTCGGCGCTCAGCCACCAGATCGCCGCCCTGGAGCGGGAGCTCGGCGCCAGGCTGTTCGAGCGCACCAGCCGGCGGGTCCGCCTCACACCGGCCGGGGAGGCGTTCCTGCCCGCGGCCCGCGAGTGCCTGGAGGCCGCCGACCGCGCCAGGGCCGAGGTCGCCGCGGCGAGCGGCGAGCTGCGCGGGCGGCTGGCCGTCGGCGCCATCACCACGGTCGCGGCGGTGGACCTGCCCGCCGTGCTGAAGGAGTTCCGCGGCCGGCATCCCCGGGTGCGCGTCACGCTGGCCGCGGGCGGCAGCGAGGACCTGATCGAACGGGTCAGGCGGACCGAGGTGGACGTCGCCTTCCTCGGCCTGACGACGCGGGCCGAGCCGAGGGGCGTCAACGGCCGCGCGCTGGCCAGGGACGAGCTGGTCGCCGTGGTCGCGCCCGACCATCATCTGACGGACGAGGAGACGGACCTGGCCGGCCTCGCCGGCGAGCCGTTCGTCGACTTCCGCGCGGGGCACGCCGGCCGCGCCCAGTCCGACGAGGCGTTCGCCGCCGCGGGCGTGCTCAGGGACGTCGCCTTCGAGGTGTCGTCCGCCGAGTTCATGGCCGACCTCGTCCGCCACGGGCTCGGCGTGGGCCTGCTCCCGGCCGCGTACGCGCCCCGCCTCCGCGACCTGCGCGTCATCCGCCTCCGCGACGCCCCGGCCCGGGTCGAGCACCTGATCTGGGCCGACCGCCCCTCCCCCGCCGCCACCGCCTTCCTCGAACTGATCATCGACCTCTGACCCGGTGCCGGGCGGCGGGTCCCGCCGCCCGGCAGGTGGGCTCAGCCGGCCGCGCCGGCGAGGGCCGCGCGGGCGGTGGCGGCCGTCCTCGGCGGGATGGAGCTCAGGTCGAAGGCGTAGCGGGCGACGGAGTCGGCGATGGCGTCGGAGTCGACGTCCAGCGCCGTCGCGTTCACGTTGGCGATCGTGTCGCACGCCTGGTGGTAGCAGACGTCGTACGCGACCCCGGCCGTGCCGCCGAACAGCGCGGCCTCCTCGGCGGTCTTGACACCCTCGGCGCCGGTGAAGATGCCGCCGGACGGGATGCCGACCGCGATGAACGGCCCGTAGTCGGAGCGGCCGTCGAAGTCGGTGCCGACCGTGGGCAGGTCACGCGAGCCGAAGAACGCGGCGAGCCGCTGTTCGATCTGGGCCGATCCGGGCGGGCCCGCCGGGGAGCCCGTGTTGTCGGAGTCGTCCCCGTCGTACAGCTTGTAGGCGTAGTTCGGGGAGGCGATCATGTCGAAGTTCAGGTAGAGCCGGACGCGGTCGCGCTGCTGCTGCGACAGGGAGGCGACGTACTGGGTGGAGCCGAGCAGCCCGATCTCCTCGGCGGCCCAGAACGCGAAGCGGACCTTGTGCTTGACCGGGTAGAGCGCCATCTGCTCGGCGACCTCCAGGATGGCGGCGCTGCCCGAGCCGTTGTCGTTGATGCCGGGGCCCTCGGTCACGCTGTCGAGGTGGGCGCCGACCATGACGACCTGGCGCGGGTCGCCGAGGCGGGACTCGGCGATGACGTTGTCCTCGGTGCCGAGCACCAGGTTGGCGTCGACCTTGAGGTGCACGGTCGCGCCCGGCGTGGCGGCCAGCGCCTCGCCGACCGCGAAGTCGGCGAACACCATCGGCAGGCCCTGCAGGCCGCCGATGTTCAGCGGGAAGGCGTCGGTCCGTCCCGGCTGGCCCTCGTTGAAGATGATGATCGCGCTGGCGCCGGCGGCGAGCGCGTTCTCGACCTTGGTGACGAACGGGCAGGTGCCGCGCTGGACGAGCGCGATCCGGCCGGCGACGAACCCGGCGAAGTCGGCCGCCTCGCAGCCGCTGGTGGAGGAGGGCGCCGGCGCGGGCGGCAGGGTCAGGTCCACGGCCTGGACCTGCGCGGTCACGTCGCCGGACGGGGACGGCTCGAAGCTGAAGAAGTCCTCGTTCGGCACGTACGTGGTGCCGCCCTGCACGGCGAGCGTCGGCGGGGCGTTCTCGCTCCAGCTCTCCACGAACTTGACCGGCTGCAGGGTGACCTTGTAGCCGGCCTTGCGCAGCTTGGCGGCGACGTAGTCGCGGGACGCCTTGTAGCCGGGGGTGCCGACGGCGCGGGTGCCGCCGTTGGCGTCGGCGATGGCCTGGAACGCCTTGAGATGCTTGGTGACGTTGGTGCCCTTGACCTGTTTGACGAGCAGCTTGGCGAAGACGTCGTCGAGGCCGCCGGTCCGCGCCTGGGCGGCCGCCGCGGGTGGCGCGGCGAGGACCGTGGCGAGGAGCAGGGCGACGGGTAGTCCTAGTGCGGCGGCGAATCTGCGCATACGCATGCGACGGATCTCTCCCTGGTGCCGGGATCAGGTACGGCGCGCGTTGTCCCCCCGAGCCGCGCCGAACGCGAACGTAACCCGGCAACTGAGCCCCTGAGAAGGCCCACTATTGCCACGGAATCGCGATATTTCAGCTTGCGTCGCGGCGGGCCCGTGCCCGCCGCTTCCCCTCGTGCATCGCCTGCACCCGCGCCACCGGGATCGTGTGCCCCTCCTCCACGAGGTCCGCGGGCAGCCGCTGCGGCGCGGGCATCGCCCCCGCCCACGGGTCGTCCCGCTCGACCAGCGCCGCCGCCGTCCTGAGGGTGAAGTCGCGCGGCGTCACCCGGTCGAGGTCCGGCCACGGCACGGGGAACGACACCGGCACGCCGGGCCGGATCCGCGGGCTGTAGGCGGCCACGACCGTCGCGCCGCCCGCCCGCGTGGAGTCGATGAAGACCTTGCCCTCCCGGTCCTCCCTGATGAACGCCGTCGTCGCGAGCGCCGGGTCCAGCCGCTCGGCGCGCGCCCCGATCGCGCGGGTGGCGGCGGCCAGGTCCGGCACCGGGACGCCGGGCTCGACCGGGACGAACACGTGCACGCCCTTGGCCCCGCTCGTCTTCACCGCGCCCGCCAGCCCCGCCTCCGCCAGCGCCTGCCGCACCAGGAACGCCGCCCGCACGGCCAGCCCGAACGACTCCGAGCCCTCCGGCGGGTCGAGGTCCAGCACCAGGTGGGTGACCTGGTCGCCGGCGAACAGCGACGGGTGGTACTCCACCGCCCGCTGGTTGCCGAACCAGATCAGCGTCCGCCGGTCGTTGCCCAGCGCGTACGTCACCTGCCGCCGCGAGGAGTCCGCCCACACCGAGACGCGCGCGATCCACGAAGGGGCGTACTTCGGCAGGTTCTTCTGCATGAACGGCTCCTGCCCGGGGCGCACCCGGACGACGGAGAGCGCCCGGTCGCGCAGCACCGGCACCAGGCGGCCGGCGACCGCGTCGAGGTAGTCGACCAGGTCGCGTTTGGTGGCCTCGGCGCCGTCGAACAGCGGCTGGTCGAGATTGGTCAGCGTCACGCCCTCACGGGTCTCCTCGCCGGTCACCCCGCCCACGATATAGTGACCGACTGACGCGGGGTGCCCGGCGATCCGGGCTGAGATCACACCCGTCGAACCTGATCTAGCTCGCACTAGCGAAGGGACGTCATGTTCTGCGATGACATGTGGTCGCGCACGACCGACCTGATGGCCGCGATCCACGGCCACCCGTTCAACGTCGCGCTCGGCGACGGCACCCTCGACGCCGACCGGTTCGCGTTCTACATCGTGCAGGACGCCCGCTACCTGGAGGCGTTCTCCAGGGCGCTCGCCACCGCCTCGGCGCGGGCCACGGACCCGGAGGAGGCGGCGTTCTTCGCGAGCAGCGCGCACACGGCGCTGGCCGCCGAGCGCCTGCTGCACGCCGGCTACGTGGCCGAGCTGGGCGCCGACACGGCCGGGGTCGCCACGTCGCCGACGTGCCTGGCGTACGCCTCCTACCTTCAGGCGACGGCGCTGGCGGCGCCGTACCCGGTGCTCGTGGCGGCGGTGCTGCCGTGCTTCTGGATCTACCAGGACGTGGGTGAGGCGCTGCTGGGGCGCGCGGGCGACCTCGGCGGCCACCCCTACGGCAAGTGGATCTCCACCTACTCGGACCCGGAGTTCGCGGCGTCGGTGACGCGGGCCAGGGCGATCGCCGACCGGCTCGCCGCCGGCGCGGACGCGGACACGCGAGCGGCGATGGAGCGGGCCTACCTGACGGCGGCGGCGTACGAGTGGATGTTCTGGGACAGCGCCTGGCGGCGTGAGGGCTGGCCGACGGCCCGCTGGCTCGCGCCCTGACCTCCGGCCGGGCTAGCCGGACGCGGCGCCGCGGGCGGCCATCGCCTCCTTCTCCTCGCGGGTGGCGATCAGGCCGGACGGCGCGAGCAGCTTCGACTCCTCGAACGGCTCCTCCGTGGTCGGCAGCGGCTCGCGCGCCCGGATCGCCTTGACCCACACGCGGACCGCGTCCAGGATCACGATGACGATCATGACGGCGAACAGCGCGGCCAGGACGCCGTCCACGGTGGAGTTGATGACGATCTGCCGCATCGCGTCCGTCGACTTGGCGGGCGCGAGCAGCTGCCCCTGGTCGAGCGCGGTCTGGTAGCGGTCGCGCTGGGCGAAGAAGCCGAGCGTCGGGTCGGCGGAGAAGACCTTCTGGTAGCTCGCCGTCAGGGTGACCGCGACGTCCCAGGCCAGCGGCACCCCGGTCACCCAGGCCCACTTCAGCCGCCCGCTCTTGATCAGCAGCGTGGTCGCCACGGTGAGCGCCACCGCCGCGAGGAGCTGGTTGGCGATGCCGAACAGCGGGAAGAGCTGGTTGATGCCGCCGAGCGGGTCGTTGACGCCCTGGTAGAGGAAGTAGCCCCAGGCCGCCACGACCACCGCGCTGGAGCCCACGAGCCCCGGCCACCAGCTCACCCGGGCCATCGGCTTCCACAGGTTGCCGAGGGTGTCCTGGAGCATGAAGCGGCCCACCCGGGTGCCGGCGTCCACGGTGGTGAGGATGAACAGCGCCTCGAACATGATCGCGAAGTGGTACCAGAACGCCTGGAGCGCGGTCCCGCCGAGGAAGCCGGAGAAGATCTGCGAGATGCCGACGGCCAGCGTGGGAGCCCCGCCGGTGCGGGCGATCAGCGTCTCCTCCTGCACGGCCGCCGCCGCGGCCTGGAGCTGTTCCGGCGTGATCGTGAAGCCCATGTTCGCGACCGCCTCGGAGGCCGACTGGACGGTCGCGCCGAGCACGCCGGCCGGGGAGTTCATCGCGAAGTAGAGGCCCGGCGACAGCACGCAGGCCGCGGTGATGGCCATGACCGCCACGAACGACTCCATGAGCATGGAGCCGTAGCCGATCATCCGGACCTGGGTCTCCTTCTGGATCAGCTTCGGGGTGGTGCCGGAGGAGATCAGCGCGTGGAACCCGGACAGCGCCCCGCAGGCGATGATGATGAACACGAACGGGAACAGCGAGCCCGCGAAGACCGGCCCCTTGCCGTTGAAGGCGAAGTCGGTGAAGGCGGTGGTGCGCAGCGGCGGCATGGTGACCGCGATGCCGATCGCGATCAGCACGATCGTGCCGATCTTCATGAACGTCGAGAGGTAGTCGCGCGGCGCGAGCAGCATCCACACCGGCAGCACGGCGGCCACGAACCCGTACGCGATGAGCCAGAGCGCGAGCGCCGACGGGCTCAGCGTGAAGAACGGCGCCCAGCTCGACCCCTGCACCCAGCCGCCCGCCACGATGGCGAGGATCAGCAGCGCGACCCCGATCACGGTCGTCTCGACGACCCGGCCGGGCCGCAGCACCCGCAGGTAGAAGCCCATGAACAGGGCGATCGGGATGGTCATCGCGATCGAGAAGACGCCCCACGGCGAGCGCGCGAGCGCGTTGACCACGACGAGCGCCAGCACGGCCAGCAGGATGATCATGATGGCGAACACGGCGACGAGCGCCGCCGCCCCGCCGACCGGCCCGATCTCCTCGCGGGCCATCTGGCCGAGGCTGCGGCCGTTGCGGCGCATGGAGAAGAACAGCACCACCATGTCCTGGACGGCCCCGGCGAAGATGACGCCGGCGATGATCCAGATGGTGCCGGGCAGGTAGCCCATCTGGGCCGCCAGCACCGGCCCGACCAGCGGCCCCGCTCCGGCGATGGCCGCGAAGTGGTGCCCGAACAGGATGCGCCGGTCCGTCGGCTGGTAGTCGATGCCGTTGTCGAGCCGCTCGGCGGGAGTGGCCCGGCGGTCGTCGGCCCTCAGCACCTTGCGCACGATGAAGCGGGCGTAGAACCGGTAGGCGATGGCGTACGAGCCGAGCGCGGCGCACAGCAGCCACACCGCGTTGACGTTCTCGCCCCGGGACAGGGCGAGCACCGCCCAGCCGGTGGCGCCCACGACGGCGACCGCCGTCCAGATGATCACGGAACGCAGCTTCACCGGTTACCTCCCATGGGAAGAGCCATACAGCGGACGCCCCAGGCAGCAGCGGAGGCCGGCGTCCGGCGGCAGATCGGTGGTGAAGCGCCGCCAGCGCCACAGCGGGCGGCAGTCGATCACGACCGGCGCCCCGGCCAGGTGCACCCAGGCGGTGGGGTGCGCGTACACCACGCCGGGCAGCAGGCCGCGCGCCCGCCTCGGCAGGCGGGAGCGGCGCAGCGGCCGGACGGAGAACTCGCCGGCGTCGGCGCAGCAGAGGCCGGTGACGTGCCAGTCGAAGAACACGACTTCGTCGTCGCGCAGCGCTTCACGAGCCGCCGGCGTGAGCGTGACAAAGGACATCTGTGGCTCCTGAACATCAGGTAGCTCAGAATTTACCGACGGCCTTACCCAGCGTAGTCGGCCTTGAAACCGCCGTGGGCGGGCGTGAAACTTTCACCGACCTTACGGCCGGTTTCCGCTGGTCAGACCCCTTCCAGCACACTTTACGCGCTGTTCGGGCGAGGGTCGATCGCCATCCTCGGTGACAATCCCGGCAGGAACCGTCCCGCGGGAGGTATCGATGCGCAAGGCACGTGCTCTGCTCGTCTCGGCTCTGCTGGCCGGAGGCGTGCTGACGACTTTCACCGCCACCCCGGCGCACGCGGAGAGCCTGCGAGGCGTCTACTACGAATACTCCGAGTGCCAGCGGGTGGGCCAGTACGGCTACAGCCAGGGCTGGTGGGGCTTCTGGCACTGCGAGTACCAGTACAACTACTACTTCCTGTACGCCTGACCACGGGAAATCCCTTTGCGGGCGGGAACGGGGGCCTGGTAGACCGGCAGGCGTGCTGACCGGACGACGCGTACGCCTGAGAGCCCTCGAACCCGCCGACAGCGAGCCGCTGTGGCGCTGGTACCACGACCCCGAGGTGGGCCGGTGGATGGACGGCACCCCGCCCATCTCGCTGGCCCAGAACATCGAGAAGGGGCAGAACCGCCCCCGCAACACCTTCGAGCAGATGGTCCTCGGCATCGAGGCGCTCGACGACGGCAAGCTCATCGGCTACGTCGCCCTCGGCGACACCGACTTCCGGCACGGCGAGGCCGAGCTGCAGAGCATCGCCATCGGCGACCGCGACCGCTGGGGCGGCGGCTACGCCACCGACGCCCTGCGGGTCATCTGCCGCTACGCCTTCGAGGAGATGGGCCTGCACCGCCTGACGTTGTGGGTGGTCGCCGACAACGCGGCGGCGGTGCGGGCGTACACGAAGGTCGGGTTCGTGGAGGAGGGCCGCAAGCGGGAGTCCTTCCGGGCCCGGGGCAAGCGGCACGACTTCCTCATGATGGGGCTGCTCAGCTCCGAGCTCCGGTGACCTCGTCGTCCCAGTCGGGCGGGGTGAGCTCGCCCGACTCCCAGTCGCCGCGCAGGATCCCGTAGCCGACCGCGTCGTGGCGCGTCCCGTCGGGGGCCGGCCACGCCCGCCGGTAGTGCGCCTCCTTGGCGTAGCCGTTGCGGCGGAAGGCCGCGCGCATGGCGCGGTTGTCCTGGCGGGTGGTGCCCTCGATCCGGTCGATCCCGGGCAGCTCGGTGAACAGGTAGCGGGTCAGCCAGGCGACGGCCGCCGTGCCGAGGCCCTTGCCGCGCCAGGCGGCCCGTACACGCAGGTCGAACATCGGCGTGTCGTCGTCGAGGTCCTGGAGCCTCACCAGCCCGGCGCGCTCGCCGCCGGCCTCGATCCAGAACGTGCGGTTGCCGTCGTCGTCGTAGCCGCCCTCGGCGGCCCGCCGCAGGACGGCCTCCCGCTCCTGGACGCCGGCGTGGTAGGGCCAGTCCTCGCCGGTCAGGAAGTCGGCCAGGGCGGCGGCGTCGGCGGCCGCGTCGAACCTCGTGAACTCGATGCGCATCCGCCCGACAATGGCGACCGGGCCGGGGCCCGGTCAACCGGTTTTCGTGGACGGGCCCGCCGCGACGGCGGGCCCGTCCGGGCAGACAGCGGCTCAGCCGGCCACGGTGATGCGGTTGGTGGCGGGCGGGGCGACGGGGCTGTTCGCGCCGAGGTAGGCGACGAAGGCGTCGATGTCCAGCGGCCCGCTCCACAGGTCCGTGCCCTCGGTGAAGGCGGCGAAGGCGTCGCCGCCGCCGACCAGGAAGTTGTTGGCCGCGACCCGGATCGTCTGGGTGTCCGTCACCGGCACGCCGTCGATCTTCATGTCCGACACCTTCGAGCCCCAGGGGGCACTGGTGCTGTAGGTGTAGGTGAAGTTCGCGGAGGGCTGCAGGATCTTGTTGAACGGCTGGTTGTTGGGCCCGCCGGTGAACTGCTGCTCCAGCACCGTCTTGAGCTGGGCGCCGGTCAGCGTCACGACCTGCATGAGGTTGTTGAACGGCTGCACGGCGAACGCCTCGCCGTAGGTCACGACGCCGTCGCCCTCGCCCGCAGGGGAGGAGGGGTAGGTGAGCGGGAACCGCACGCCGCCCGGGTTCATGAGCGCGATCTGCGCGTTGCCGCCGGTCCTGGTGGCGGCGAGCTGGGCGTCGGCGATGAGGTCGCCGAGCGGGGACTCGCCGGAGGGCGTGGCGGTGTTGCTGAGTTCGGCGGTGATGGAGCCGATCGCCTTGTTCGCGACCGGGGCCACGCGGTCCCTCCACGTCTGGACGAAGGTGGAGATCTCCGGATCGGGATCGACCGTCCGGGTCACGACGTGGTTGTCCGCGACGACCGAGGAGCGGTCGATGTCCAGGTTCTTCAGGTTGACCTTGAGGTCCACCTGGGTGATGACCCGCCCGAACGAGCCGCCCTGCGAGTAGAGCCGGTCGTTGCCCGCCGGGTCCTTGATCGTGCAGAGGTACGCCTGGTGCGAGTGCCCGGTCAGCACGACGTCGATCTCCGGGTCCACCTGCGTGGCGATGCGCGCCCCCGCGCCGGCGACGGCCGAGCAGGAGTCCGGCGACTGCCCGGCGGTGACCTGGTCGCCCTCGTGCACCAGCACGACCTGCGCCTTGACGCCGACCAGCTTGAGGATCTTCGAGGCCAGGTTCGCGGCCTTGACCTCGTCGACGAACTTGAGGTTCTTGATGCCCTCGGCGGTGACGATGTTCGGGGTGGTCTGGGTGACCAGGCCGATGAAGCCGATCGGCACGCCGTTGACCCACTTGACGCTGACCGGCGGCAGGGCGGGCACGCCCCAGTCGGCCATGAGCTTCTTCGCCTTGGCCTGCTGGGCGCCGAGCGCGGCGAGCGCGTCCGTGCGCTCGTCCGGGTTCTTGAACAGCACGTTCGCGCCCACGTAGTCGAACGTGGCGCCCTTCCACGTGCCGGCCGGGGAGCAGCCGTCGACCGGGTGGCAGCCGCCGTTCATGATGCGGCGCAGCTCGGTGTAGCCCTCGTCGAACTCGTGGTTGCCGACCGCGGCCACCTTGAGCCCCAGCTTGCCCAGGAACTCGACGGACGGCTCGTCGTGGTAGGCCGCCGACAGCAGCGGCGAGGCGCCGATGAGGTCGCCCTGCGCCACGGCGATGGTGTTCCTGTCGGTCAGTGCCTTCATGTGCGTGGCAATGTACGCCGCGCCGCCGGCGTCGACGGTCTTGCCGTTCTCGTCCACCATGCGGCCGGAGGAGCCGGTCGGGGGTTCGAGGTTGCCGTGGAAGTCGTTGAGCGCGAGCAGCCGCACGGGGACCGTACGCGCGGGCTTGCCCGGGCTCGCCGCGCCCGCCGGGACGGCCGCCAGCGCGACCGCACCCGAGGCGACGGCTCCGGCGAGGACCAGCCGGAGGAATGAACGAGACGTCATGGCCCACCACGTTAAAGCCGGAATCCGAGCGGCCAATGGCGCAAAGGTAACAAGCTGCCCGGCTACCGCATGGCGGTATTTGCCAGTCGTACGCCTAGAGTTCTCGTGTGAGCGCGCACGTGGAAATCAGGCAACGACTGGACGACTCCGAGATCGCCGAGGTGCTGGGGCTGGTG
Organism: Nonomuraea coxensis DSM 45129; assembly: GCF_019397265.1. Classification (NCBI taxonomy): domain Bacteria; kingdom Bacillati; phylum Actinomycetota; class Actinomycetes; order Streptosporangiales; family Streptosporangiaceae; genus Nonomuraea; species Nonomuraea coxensis. The sequence continues at coordinate 664,484 of NZ_CP068985.1, read as the reverse complement.
GAGGCCGCGACGCAGGCCGACGGCGTCCGCCCGCTGAACGAGCATGTGATGCTCCACCTCCGCTACGGCGGCGACCCGCGAGCGCGCTCGCTCCTGCTCCTCCAGGACGGCGTCCTCGCGGGCTACGCCCACGTCGACCCGACCGACGAGGTGGAGGGGCCGAGCGCCGAACTGGTCATCCACCCCGCGCACCGGCGGTCCGGCAACGGCGCCCGCCTGCTGCGCGCCGTCCTCGACCTGGCCGGCGGCCGGCTGCGGCTCTGGGCGCACGGCGACCACGCCGCCGCCGGGGCGCTCGCGGCCTCCTTCGGCCTGGAGCGGGTCCGGTCGCTCTGGCAGATGCGCCGCTCGCTGTTCGCGCCGCTGGCGGCGTACACGCTGCCTGAAGGGGTGCGGATGCGGACGTTCGTGCCAGGACAGGACGAGGAGTCCTGGCTCAAGGTCAACGCCGCCGCCTTCGCCCACCACCCCGAGCAGGGCGCGTGGACCATGGACGACCTGCTGCGGCGCGAGCAGGAGCCCTGGTTCGACCCGGAGGGCTTCTTCCTCGCCGTCCGCGGCGACCGGCTGGTCGGCTTCCACTGGACGAAGATCCACGGCTCCAGCGAGCACGGCCACGAGCCGCTCGGCGAGGTGTACGTCGTCGGCGTCGACCCCTCCCAGCAGGGCACCGGCCTGGGCAAGGCCCTCACCCTGGCCGGTCTCGACCACCTGCGGGCGCGCGGCCTCGCCCAGGCCATGCTCTACGTGGACGAGGCCAACACGGCCGCGATCCGGCTGTACGAGGGGCTGGGGTTCGCCCGCTGGGACGTCGACGTGATGTACGCGACCCCCTGACCCCTGACCCCTGACCCCTGACCCCGGCGGCGGGGCCGGGGCCGGGACCGGGACCGGGACCCCCTGCGGCTACTCGATGATCGCGTGGAAGATGAAGTAGGAGACGGCGGCCACCGCCGCCGCGGCCGGGATGGTCAGGATCCAGGCGGTCACGATGTTGCCGGCCACGCCCCACCGCACGGCGCTGAGCCGCTTGGTCGCGCCGACACCCATGATCGCCGAGGTGATCGTGTGCGTGGTGGAGATGGGCGCCCCGAACCCGATGGCGGCCACGTACAGCACCGTGGCCGCCGCCGACTCGGCGGCGAAGCCCTGCGGCGGGTCGAGCGCGATGATGCGCCGGCCCAGGGTGCGCATGATCCGCCAGCCGCCCGCGTACGTGCCGAGCGAGATCGCGCCCGCGGCGGCCAGGATGACCCACTGCGGGATGTCGTCGCCGGGAGAGGCGAACCCGCCGACGACGAGGGCCAGGAAGATCACACCCATGGTCTTCTGCGCGTCCTGGAGGCCGTGCCCGAGCGCCATGGCGGCGGCCGAGACGGTCTGGGCGTAGCGGAAGCCGCGGTTGGTCTTGCCCGGCTGGGCGTGCCGGAAGATCCAGTAGATGGCGATCATGATGACCGCCGCCAGCGTGAAGCCGACCAGCGGCGACAGCACCATGGGGATGACGACCTTCTCGACCACGCCGTCCCAGTGGACGACGCTGGCCGAGGCGAGCGCCGCGCCGACGAGGCCGCCGATCAGGGCGTGGCTGGAGGAGGACGGGAGACCGAAGTACCAGGTGATGAGGTTCCAGGCGATCGCGCCGATGAGCGCCGAGGCGACGATCACCAGGCCGTGGCTGCCGTCCGGTGCGTCGATGATGCCTTTGCCGACCGTCTGGGCGACTTGGGTGCCCAGGTGGGCGCCGATGAAGTTCATGGCCGCCGCCATGAACAGGGCGGCCCTGGGGGTCAGGGCCCGGGTCGAGACGGAGGTCGCGATGGCGTTCGCCGCGTCGTGGAACCCGTTGGTGTAGTCGAAGGCCAGAGCGACGACGACCACGCCGATGACGAGGGCGAGCGTGAGGTCCACTGGTCGGGCCTAGCTTTCCTTGACCGCGATCGACTCGACGGTGTTGGCCACGTGCTCGAAGGCGTCGGCGGCCTCTTCGAGGGCGTCGACGACCTCCTTCATCTTCATGACGGTGAGGGCGTCGTACTCGCCGCTGAACAGCTTGGCCAGCAGCCGGCGGTAGACCTGGTCACCCTGGTTCTCCAGGCGGTTGACCTCGATCCAGTACTCGTTGAGGTTCTTCATCGAGCGCAGGCGCGGCATGGCCTCGGCGGTCAGCTCGGCGGCCCGCTCCAGCACCTCGACCTGGCGCACGACGTCCTTGGGGAGGTGGTCGAGCTGGTACAGGACGATGAGGTCGGAGGCGGCCTCCATCGCGTCCATGACGTCGTCGAGGTTGGAGGCGAGGCGGTAGATGTCCTCGCGGTCGAACGGGGTGATGAAGCTCTCGTTGAGCCGGTTCATGATCGCGTGAGTGCGTTCGTCACCGGCGTGCTCGCAGGCGCGCATCTTCTCGGCCAGGGTCTCCCTGTCCGAGCCGTCACTGATGATCTCCACCAGCAGACGCGATGCCGTGACCAGGTTGTTCGCCGAGTCGGCGAACAGGTCGTAGTAGCTGTCCTCACGTGGCGTGAGACGCAGGCGCACGTCGTTCTCCAGATGTGCGGGGATGGTCCGTGGAAGAGGGTATGGCCTACCAGGCGAAATGCGAACTTCATGTCCCCTTCGCCTAGTGGCTACCCGTGGTAGGTGGTGCGACACGGGGAAAGCCGCTAGTTTTCGGGCCTTTTTGCAGCTCCAGCCCGCCCCGGAGAGCCGGTGACCAGCCCTCGGATCCGGCGGGAGGCCCACTCGTTCACTCGATTGTTCCCCGGCCGTTCACCTGATGTTCATCTGAATCAGATCTTCGTCCGGTGGAAGTTCCGATAGGAGCGCGACGGAGTCGGACCGCGCTGGCCCTGGTAGCGGGAGCCGTACTTGGCGGAGCCGTACGGGTGCTCCGCCGGCGAGCTCAACCGGAACACGCACAACTGCCCGATCTTCATCCCCGGCCACAACTTGATCGGCAACGTCGCCACGTTCGACAGCTCCAGCGTCACGTGCCCGCTGAACCCCGGATCGATGAACCCCGCCGTCGAATGCGTCAGCAGCCCGAGCCGCCCGAGCGAGCTCTTCCCCTCCAGCCGCGACGCCAGATCGTCCGGCAGCGTGATGACCTCGTACGTCGAGGCCAGCACGAACTCCCCCGGATGCAGGATGAACGGCTCCTCGCCGTCCGGCTCCACCATACGCGTCAGATCCGGCTGCTCCACCGACGGATCGATGTGCGGGTAACGATGGTTCTCGAACACCCGGAAGAACCGGTCGAGCCGCACGTCGATGCTGGACGGCTGGATCATCTCCTGGTCGAAGGGCTCCAGCACCAGCCGCCCGGAGTCGATCTCAGCGAGGATGTCACGATCAGATAGCAGCACGGAGAGCAACTTACCGGTCGAGGTCGAACTTCGGCGCCCGGGATTGCTGTTGCGAGCCAAAGTTCCGCTACAGTGGGGGACGCGAGTTTCCCGAAGGCTGCGGGCTGTGAGGTTGTTGCCGGCGCGGGCTTCAGGGGTGCGCGCGGGTGTAGTTCAATGGCAGAACATCAGCTTCCCAAGCTGACAGCGCGGGTTCGATTCCCGTCACCCGCTCCGCTCTCATGCTGTGGCAAGACCGTCTTCTGTGTGCGTGAAAGATGTCGCCCCTCCTCTGTAGTCTCTAGAGGACAAGGAAGGGAGCGGGCATGACCGCACAACCGCAGGACTTCATCTCCGGCGGCACGCCTCTGCCTGAGAAGAACCTGCGGGCGATCCGTGCCGCGTTGGTCGTCCCGGAAGATCGCGAAGCTTTCGACGCCGGGCTCAGGGCCGTGCTCGACGAGGTCAGGGTGAGTCTGGATCTCGGGGCGCTGAACGCTTTCGTACACCGCTGGTGGATCTCCGCCTGTGACACCGCAAAGGATCCCGAGGGGCGCCGTCAGATGCACGTCCGCGCCCAGCAGGCTCTTGCCGGCGAACCCGTTCCTCAGGGGAGGCCGTGGCGGGAGATCCTTGCTGCTCGTGGGATCGATGTCTAGGTGTTCAAGCTCATCATCGATCCCGTAGCCGAGGAACAGATCGCCGCACTACCCGATCCCGCACTGCATCCGCTCGCGGAGCTGTTCGCCCTGCTGGAGACCGCTCCTTGGAGTGGGAACCCGTACAACTCTGCAAATCCCCGGGCGAACATGCTCACGCACCCGTTCGGAGAGCGTGGCCTTGCCACGTACGTGGTCCTGGACCGGCAGCGCGAGGTCTACCTTGTCCGCATTGAATGGCCGTAAGCCCGTGCCCGCTGCGTGCCCGTTCTTGAAGCGACCAGCAGGGAGTCGCGGGGACTCACGGTCACTCGACCGGTACATTCCGGGTCAGCGTTTCCCCTGCGCAGAGGTCTTGATCTCGAAAGAGTTCCCAAGCTGACAGCGCGGGTTCGATTCCCGTCACCCGCTCTCAGTCTGACGACCCAGGTCAACCGGCGGATTCCCGAGACCTGGACTTTGATCGCTTCTAGCCTCCTTTTCGCCCGCAGGCCCGATGGTCAGGGGACTCGCGGTGAATCGAGGCCGCTCGGAGCACCTCGCCATCGGGAGGCTCCGCCCAGTCAACCCCGCGGGTCGCGCGAGGGATCGTGCCCACGATTCGACCGACACGACATGAGTCCTAAGTTATATTCGCTGCATGGCGTGGGATATCATCCTCCTAGAACCGGTGGACGTGTGGTTCTTGAAGCTCTGCGAGTCCGACCCGGACACTGCGGCGCTGATCGAACAGGCCATCGACCGCCTCGCGGAGGTCGGACCCGCGCTGGGGCGTCCGCTCGTTGACACCCTTGAGCACAGCAACCTCAAGAACTTGAAGGAGCTCCGGCCAGGTTCCCGCAAGAGATCAGAGATCCGAATGCTCTTTGTCTTCGACCCCGACCGGGCAGCAATCTTCTTGGTCGCTGGTGATAAAGCAGGACAATGGTCCCGATGGTATGACGAGGCCGTACCACTAGCCGAAGCCCGCTACGCCGATTACCGAGCGGAGCAAGACAAGGAGACCGATCGATGAGCACCGCCCGCCGATGGCAGGACGTCAAAGCCGAGGCACACCGCCGTCACCCCGAGTTGGCGGAGCCGGAACGTCAGGCCAAGGCCCGCACCGAACTCGACGCCTACATTGCCGGCCACCACCTCAAGGAACTCCGCAAGTCTACCGGGAAGACCCAAGCCGAGGTCGCCCAGATCCTGGGTGTTTCCCAGAGCCGGATCTCTCAGATCGAGAACGGGGACATCGAGGCCATGGAACTGGAGACCCTCCGCGCCTACGCCGCCGCACTGGGTGGGCATCTCGACATCACCATCAGCGTCGGACCCCACTCGGTCAAGGTGGCGTAGCCTCATCCCCTTACCCATCGATGGCATGGACCGCGGTCGCAGGCTGATCGTCGTGCCATTAGCGTGCCATTGAACAGGGTGACGAGGGGCAACCGCGGTCACTCACGACCGACCTCAGCCCCAGGTCAGCGCCTCCACGAGCCAAGATCCCTGCAATTCCCAAGCTGACAGCGCGGGTTCGATTCCCGTCACCCGCTCTCATGGTGAAAGCCCAGGTCGACCGATGGATTCGGCGCCTGGGCTTCGGTGTTTCCTCGGGCTGTTGATCTCTGCGTGCCATTAGGGCTGTGATCATCCAGTAGGAACCAGTAGGCCAGGCGGGTCGTCGTCGTCCTCGTCGCGTGCCCGTTCGTGCCCGATTAGGTGCTTGTCGATGGCTTCGGTGATCAGTTTGTCGGCTCCCCGGACGGCGTGTTGATAGATCACCGCAGCCCGGACGTTGTCGTGTCCCATCCGTGCCATGAGGTCCTTGAGGCCCGCGCCCGAGTCCGCCGCGATCATGTTCCCCGTGTGACGGAGATCATGGAAGTGCAGACCTGGAACGCCGATCACCTTCACAGCTTCCACCCACCCGGAGAGCTTGTTGAACCCGCTCCGGCGCATCGGTCGCCCTTGATCCCGGTGAAGACCAGCGCTCCCGCTTCGGGCTTCACGTAGCCGCAGGTGTTCCTTCAGGGCGGGGATGAGGCCTGTGGGATGCCGACGATGCGCCTGCCGGCCTTCGACTTGGGCGGCCAGGCACCGAGCGGCGGCGTTGAAGATCTCACGGGCAACGGTCACGTCGTAGTCGGTCACCGGCCCCGAGGTCGAAACCGTCACCGACGCGTCCGAGGTGTTCAGGTCGAGGCAGGGCTTGCCGGTGTCCCCGAGCCAGGCATGCACCCGCAGCTCCGCCGAACAGAAGGAGACGTTGAACCGCGACGGCTGACCGGGACGCATGGAGACGGTGACGCAGGTGTACGGGCTGAGCGTCATCGACCCGCCACCCCCGGCCCGTTCGGCAAGACGGCGGCGCGGCGCGCCGCCGCACCCCGGCCCTCCGCCCGCCCACCCGCCGTCCGGGCGTGCGGCCTGGGGGCCGGTCCCGGACGGCGGCGGGACACCGGGCCGCGCGCCGCACGCCGGCCACGCCGCACTTACCGAACGCGCCGACCAGGGGTGCCACGCCGCCGCACGGATGCAGCCCTTACGATCGCCACATCGTGGCCGGTCGCCATAGATGGTCGGCGGCGATCGAAGGTCCAGGGCTTCGTTCCTCAGCCCTGGACCACCGGATTGCGTGGAACTCTCCGTGCTGCCTGGGCCATTGGGCTGGGCACTGAAGACTTCTCAAGACCTACAATCCGCACATGAACGCCTTATGCCGGGCCGCAATCGCGGGAAGAGCGCAATCGGGCTGATGGAGGTCTACATCCACCTCTACGGTCCGGAGGACGACTTCACAGGCTCAAATGTGATGCTCCTTGCGCCTTTCCTCGCGGGCTTGCTACTCGAATGGCTGATCAAATTGCCGCGCTGGTGCAGCGTTGGCTCCGTTCGTCAACATTGCAATCATCGTTCTCGCGCTTCACTGAGGTGATCTCAGGGAAATAAATCGGACGATGAGGGATGTCCGGGACGTCGATGGTGGCGTTTCGGGCCTTCCGGGAGAAGTCGTCGAAGGCCGGAGACAGACGTGGAGCCTCCGATAGATGAGTTCTCACCACAAGAAAGCACCATCGCCGAAAGGCTCCACGTGATTGCTCATCGTGCCATGCTCGACGTCTCCCGCGCGGTGGTTCACCACGTTGCCCGTTCACTGCGGGACGAACGACGACGGCTCGGCACCCCCAAGGGCAGCCGCGCCCTGACCCCGTTCTGGCAGGCGGTTCTGATCCTGCGCTGGTTCCGGGGTGAGCACGACATCCCCAAACTCGGCCGCGACCACCGCGTCTCCCGCGCCACCGCCTACCGCTACATTCACGAGGGGATCAACGTCCTTGCAGCTCAAGCCCCTGATCTACACGAAGCCCTCGACCGCGCCCACACCGACGGGCTGGCGTATGTGATCCTCGACGGCACTCTGATCGGCATCGACCGCTGCGCCGAGCAGAGGCTCAGCGTCAAGGGCGAACTCATCGACGCCTGGCACTCCGGCAAGGCCCACCAGCACGCTGGCAAGCTGCAAGCTCTCTCGGCACCCGACGGCCTGCCGTTGTGGGTCGCTGAGGTCGAGCCCGGCTCGGTGCACGATCTGACCGCCGCCCGCACCCACGTGCTGGGCGCGCTGTACGCCGCAGCCGCAGCCGGCCTGCCCACCCTCGCCGACAGTGGCTACGACGGCGCAGGGATCGGCGTCCATACACCGATCAGGCAGCCCGAGGGAAACCAGATCCTCAGCCCGGACAACCGCACCTACAACCGGCTCCTACGCGCTCTGCGCTGTCTCGGCGAACGCGGGTTCGCCCTGCTCAAAGGCCGGTGGCGGACCCTGCAGCACATCACCGTCAGCCCCAGCAGAATCGGCGACATCGCCCGCGCAGCCCTTGTCCTCACCCATTTCGAGCACGACTACCTACCAGCTATTCGCTGAGATCACGTCAATGCCTGACGTTTCCCGAGCTCATGGATCTCGGCGTGCTGCGCGGTAGTCTCCTATTCGCCACCATTGGAGCGGCGGCCATGTGGGAGCGACGGCCATGTTGGTGCAGGCGGATCGAACACTTCGCTTCTCCGTAATCGGCGCACTCATCATCAGGTTCGTCGGCATGTCCTGGAATAAGGACGCGATCAGCGAGGCGGCGCGAGAGCGGAGACTGAGCCGTTGTCGGTAACGAACAGTTGCTGTGCGTGATCTCCTTGGACCCGGCAAGCCAACCTAGTGATCAGCAAGCGTAAAGCCCCTGGTAGAAGTGGTCTTGACTAGAGATCAACTTCAGAACCAGAGGCTTCACGTGCCCACTAGTGTCACATACACCGCGACCCTCGACGTACGTCGCGAGACTGTGCTGTTCCTGGCCGCCCTGCTGCACACTGAACGCCGCCGTCGCGGCACCCGCAAAGGACGCCGGGCGCTGGGCTGCTTCGCCCAGGCAGTCTTGATCCTTCGCTGGTTCCTCGACAACACCCGGATCAAGCAACTGGCCACCGACCACCACATCAGCCGCAAGACCGCCTACCGCTACCTGCACGAAGGCATCGACGTCCTGGCAGCCCACGCCCCCGGCCTGCGGCAGGTGCTCGACAGCGCAGCCGACACGGGCCTGACTCACGTCAACCTCGACGGCATCGTCATCGCCACCGACCGCGTCGCCACGCCCGGCCCGAACGGCGCCGACCTGTGGTGGTCGGGCAAACACAAGCACCACGGCGGCAACATCCAGGTGATCTCCGCCCCGGACGGCTGGCCGTTGTGGGTCTCCGACGTACGCCCCGGCCGCGAACATGACATGACCTGCGCCCGCACCCACGGCATCATCGCCACCCTGGCCACCGCGCGGGACACGGTGCCGGCCCTGGCCGACCTGGGATATGAAGGCGCCGCCGACGTCATCCGGGTGCCGGTGAAGAAGAAGCGCGGCCAGGCCATACTCAGCGACGACCAGCACACCTACAACAAGCTGCTGCGGGGCCTGCGCGGCGTCGGCGAACGCGCGAACGCCCTGCTCACCGTCACCTTCAAGGCTCTGCGCCGAGTCAGCCTCGACCCCTGGCGCATCGGGCAGATCGTCCGAGCCGCACTCGTGCTACTGCACCGCGAGCACGATTGGACCATATCGGCATCACACAACGCGATCTTCGGTTACTGAGAACGACTCACTGGCTCAATCCGGCCTCCCGCTGATCGACCTCGGCTCTCAGCAATACCGATCCGTTTACCTGACGGAGTGGTTCGGCGAATGGGAGGAGGGACCGCCGTCCATCGAACTTGGCTATGCCCGGCTACGCGACCAAGCGGAGATCGAGCTCTACGTCATGACGGGGACAGTCGGGGTACAGGTGGCGAGTGACAGGGTGCCAGAGGCTGACCTGCTCTCCATCCCGGCCGTTGACGATCCCCGGCATGGCTACCGCCCTGTGTAGGGACGGACATCGATGACGGTCATGCCCGCGGCCGCAGCGGCGACGATGCCTTCGTCGCTGTCCTCATAGACGGTGCACCGTTCGGGAACCGCCCCCAGTCGGTGTGCGGCCAGCAGGAAGATGTCAGGCGCCGGTTTACCGCGCTTGACATCCTCGCGAGTGACCACCGTGGTGAAGCGCGACGCATACGGCAGATGCCGCATGGTCTCCAGGATGATGCTGCGGGAACCGCCGGAGGCGACGGCCATCGGCAGGCGACCATACCAGGTGTTGACGATGTCGAGCAGAGCCGGTTGAGCCTGAACGCGGTGGGCCTCTTCGAGAAAGAGCTCGTCGCGATGAGTGACGATTTCTTGCACGGTCACGGGCAAGGTCAGGCTGCGTTCCCGAATCAGGGCATTGATCATCTCTGCTGAGGAGAGCCCAGTCCTGGCGCCGAACCAGGATTCCTCCAGTTCCACCCCGACCTGGGACAACGCCGTGGCCATCGCACGGTAATTGGCGCTTTGGCTGTCTACAAGTGTGCCGTCCCAGTCGAAGAGCAGGCAGTCCGTATCATGCGGAACAAGCTGGGACAGCACGGGAATGATCGCCTTCTTCCGCCGTGAGTGCATCGTACCGAGCGGGAACACATCCTACTGAGCCTTTACCCGGCTCCATGCGACCAGGGGTGGACTGTGCTTCGTAATCTGCCCCGCCGAGCAGCTGCGCGCCGCCGGCATGATCGCATAGTTGGCTTCTCTCCGTACCGAGCCGGAGTGACTGGCAGTGCCTTGATGGCCGGGCCATTAGCGGGCCATTAAGACGGTGACTCATTTGGTGAGTCGGCGGCAGCAAATGAGGGCGGGGGCTCGCCCCGAAGTGTGGACACGGGGTGTTATACGGCGAGCAGCACCTTATCGGTGGTTTGCTGCTCGTAGTCGATAGGGCTGAGGTAGCCGAGGGTGGAGTGTCTCCTTCGGGTGTTGTAGCGGGTGATCCACTTGAAGACGGCCAGGCGGGCCTCGCGCGCCGACGGCCAGCGCTTGGCCCGAATTGCCGCCCGAAGGCTTCCATCACGTCGAAGACGTGTTCCCAACCTGTTCCCGGCCCCAGCACGGTATGCCGCGTCAACGGACCGTACTCGATCGTCACACCGGAAAGGTCCCATCGGCCCGCAACGGCCTGACCAGGGGAAGCGTCAATGAGTGGTATCGCGCAACGTACACGTCGCACCCAAGGTCACGAACCGGTGTACAGCCGCTCCAACCCCACCAACTGCACCCGCCCACCGCTGCGTGCAGCGGCCTCCTGCAGCGCAGGCATGAACCCCGTCCCGCTGAACAGCAGCAGCCGCCCCGGCTCCTCGCCCCTGGCCGCGAGTAGCGCCGCCAGCCGCTCCAGCCGTTCCAAGTGCCCGAGCCCCATGACATCCCCCCACTTGGCCTCTCCGATGGCCAGCAGTGCGCCGTCGGGGTTGCGGACCGCGACGTCCACCTCGTGGCTCGTGCGGGTGGTGGCGTCGTGGATTACCCCGGACTGGACGCTTCCGGCCATGTCGCCCAGCGTCTCCTCGGACGCGAAGTCCTGGCACCACACACGGCACATTCGCTCGTACACCGGTCCCGCCACGTTGCTGCGGAAGCGAGGCTGGGCCGCACGCCAGATCCGCCCGGTACGCCCCTGCCTCACCCGTTCCAACTGTGCCCAGTAGGGGCGCATGATCGCGTGATAGAAGCGGACAAGCGGCTCGGTGATCCGGTACTCGGAGCGGTTCCGGCGGAAGGCGTCCGGGTCGGCCACCAAGAGGCCGGCGTCCTCCAGCACGGTCAGGTGATGGGAGATGTCGACGGCTTTGCGCTCGATTCTGCCCGCTATGCCGCTGCGGGTCGCGTTGCCCTCGGCGACCGCGGCCAGGACCGTGTGATACAGGCCGGTGTCGCGCAGGGTCGGGTCCTCGGCGAGCAGGAAACGCACCTCGCGGAAAAGAGCGCTGGCCGGGTTGAGAACGTACTCGATGACCCAGCGGTCGAAGTCGGCCAGGCTCGCCGGGGCGGCCCCGGCCAGATACTCGGTGCGGTAGGCGGGGGTGCCGCCGACGACGAAGTAGACCAGGGCCGCCAGCCGAGGCTCGGCCGCCAGCCCCCAGAACTCGGCGGCCAGACGGAAGTTGAAGGTGGGCACCACCAGTTCAAGCCCCGCCCGCCCACGTAGCGGCGCTTGACCGGAGAGCAGGCCGCCCATGAAGGAGAGCGACGACCCGCACAGCAGCAGACGTGACCTGGACAGCCCCCGCTGCTCGCGACGTGGCGACAGAGCCTTCTGGATGACCGACGGCAAGTCCTTGGCGTCGCGCACCAGGTAGGGGAACTCGTCCAGGACGACAGGGACGGTTCGCTCAGCACCCAGGGAGAGCAGGCCGTCGATCGCCTCCTCCCAGTTCTCGAATCTGACCCGTCCCGGCGTCCCGGCGAACGCGGAGACGGCCTCCCCGAGTTGGCGCAGCGCCTCCGCCCTGGGCACGGCCTCGGTGGCGGCGTAGTAGAAGCCGCCGGTCGCCTCGCAGACGGCTTCCAGCAGGAAGGTCTTGCCCTGCCGACGTCGTCCGGAGACCACGCCGAGCGTGGCACCCTTAGTGGTGCCGCCTGGAAGTCTCTCGGGGGTTGACGGGCCGAGACTGATCGTGCTTCAGCGTCAGGAGTCGATGCTGGTGACGTAGAGATCGCAGACCAGGTCCAGGGCGTCCTGAGGGGTGCCGCTGAACCAGGGTGCGGCCTCGTAGCGGTCGTTGCTGGGGGTGTGGATGGCCAGCCCCCAGTAGGTGGCCGAGCCCCCGTAACGCAGCCGCATCAGGGGCAGCGTGCCGCCGTCGGTGAGCTGTCCTTCAACGTAGGCGAACTGGCCGTGGTAGCGCACGTGGACCGTGACCAGTTGCGGCCAGTGCTCGTTGGCGTGCAGCGTGGAGCAATAGTCAAGACCTGTGGATTGTGAGTTCCTAGGCGGCTGTCGGGACGGGTGATTCAGCGGGGCGTTCGACGAGCTTGCCGTCGATGAAGACCGCTCCGGCGCGGACCAGGGCGACCAGGTGGGCGCCGTTGACCGCGCGCCAGCGCCGTTGGGCGGACTCGATCAGCTTGAAGGCCATGGCCAGGCCGGCGGCGCGGGAGCCGGGGCCCTTGGTGACCTTGGTGCGGTGCCGGACGGTGGCGAACGTCGACTCGATCGGGTTGGTGGTGCGCAGATGCCGCCAGTGCTCGGCCGGGTAGTCGTAGAAGGCCAGCAGTTCCTCGACATCGTCGGTGATCTTGGCGGCGGCCTTGGGGAACTTGGCGCCGTAGGCGGCCTCGAAGGCGGTGACCGCGGCCAGGGCGTGGTCCTTGCCCTCGGCGTTCCAGATCTCGGCCAGCGCCTTCTTCGCGCCGGGGTGGGCCGACTTCGGGAGCGCCCCGAGCACGTTGGCGATCTTGTGAAACCAGCAGCGCTGTGCTCTGGCCTGCGGGAACACCTCCGACAGCGCCGACCAGAAACCGAGCGCGCCGTCGCCGATGGCGAGCACCGGGGCGCGCATGCCGCGTCGGGCGCAATCACGCAGCAGATCCGCCCAGGACTCGGCCGACTCGCGGTAGCCGTCGGTCAGCGCGACGAGTTCCTTGCGGCCGTCGGCGCGCACCCCGATCAGCACCAGCAGGCACAGCTTGTGCTCCTCCAGCCGGATGTTGACGTGGATGCCATCGGCCCACAGGTAGACGTAGTCGACACCGGACAGGTCGCGGGCGGCGAAGGCGCGTTGTTCGGCTTTCCACTGCTCGGTGAGCTTGGTGATGACCGGGGCCGACAGCCCGCTGCTCGAGCCGAGGAACTGGCCCAGCGCGGGGACGAAATCGCCGGTGGACAGGCCGTGCAGGTAGAGCAGCGGCAGCACCTCGGTGATGGCCGGGCTCTTGCGGCACCACGGCGGCAGGATCGCCGAGGAAAACCGGTGCCGCTCGCCGGTGGTCTCGTCGATGCGCTTGTCGTTGACCCGAGGGGCCTGGACCTCGATCGCGCCCGCGCTGGTCAGCACGGTGCGGGGCTGGTGGTGGCCGTTGCGCACGACCAGGCGGCGGCCGGCCTCGTCGCGCTCGTCGGCGAAAGCGGCGATGTAGGCGTCGACCTCGGCCTTGAGCGCTTCAGCGAGCATCCGGCGGGCACCTTCGCGGACCAGCTCGTCGATGAGCGCCGGCGTCGGGGCGGGGGTGGTGGCGGCGCGGTCGCCGCTGGCGGGATCAGGGACTACGGTGAGCACGGGTGTGCCTTTCCGGCCGACGTTGGCGCGTCGGTCATGCTTGGTGGAATCACATGATCACCGGGAAGGTACACCCCTTTCCCGGCGATCCACAGATCTCAAGCATTGCTCTGCAGCGTGAGCCGCTGGTCCAGCGAGGTCTTGGTCGAGGCGGGGATCGCGGGCATGACCGCCATCTTGCCGTGCAGGCGTGTCAGGCGTGCACACACTGGCACATGCCGGGCAAAGTCGGCGGGTCATTCGTGAAGATCGACTGGAGAAAGATCTCGGTGCCCCGCTGTCGCGCTCGCTTGATCACGCTGACCGCCGCCGAACGGCAGCGGCTTAAGAAGATCGCCTACTCCCACACCGCTGCCTACCAGCTCGTGGTCCGAGTCCAGATCATCCTGGATGCCGCGCATGGCTACTCCAACAACAAGATCGCCCAGCGTCGCGGGGTGACGGTGGACACCGTGCGGTTATGGCGGGGACGCTACCGCAGCCAGGATGGCATCAAGAGCCTGACCGATCGGCCCCGCTCCGGCCGGCCACCTGCCTTCAGCCCGCTCCAGCGCGCCGAGATCAAGGCACTGGCCTGCCAACTCCCGGCCGAGACCGGCGCGCCGCTGTCGCGCTGGAGCTGCCCCGAACTGGCGCGCGAGGCCGTCACCCGCAGCCTGGCAGCGGCGATCTCGGCCTCCACGGTGCGCCGGATTCTGGCCGAGGACACGCTCAGACCGTGGCGGCATCAATCGTGGATCTTCATCCGCGACCCTCACTTCGCCGACAAGGCTGCTCGCGTGCTCGACTTATACGCGCGCCGTTGGGACGACCTTGCGCTCGGCGACGATGAGTACGTCATCAGCGCCGATGAGAAGACCTCCATTCAAGCCCGCTGCCGCTGCCACCCCACCCTGCCCCCGGGCATAGCACGGATGATGCGCGTCAACCACGACTACGAGCGCGGTGGTGCGCTGGCCTACCTGGCCGCCTACGACGTCCACGCCGCTCGCGTGTTCGGCCGCTGCTCGGCCAAGACCGGGATCGTCCCGTTCATGGACCTGGTCACCCAGGTCATGACCCAAGAGCCCTACGCCTCGGCCAAGCGCGTGTTCTGGATCGTCGACAACGGTTCCAGCCATCGTGGCAAAGCCGCCGCCGACCGGCTCACCGCACGCTTCCCCAACGCGGTCATGGTGCACACGCCCGTGCATGCCTCGTGGCTCAACCAGATCGAGATCTACTTCTCCATCGTGCAGCGCAAAGTCGTCACACCCAACGACTTCACCAGCCTTGACCAGGTCGAACACCGGCTGATCGCCTTCGAGCGTCGTTACAACGAGACCGCCCGGCCCTTCAGATGGAAGTTCACCCCGGCCGACCTCGAGGACCTGCTGGCCCGGATCGAGCGACACGAACAGAAAGAGCGCAACTCCCAGCAGCCCACCGGCTGCGACCATCAGCCTGCCGTACTGAACCCCGCCGCATAACCCCAGAAGGATTTACAGCGCGAACCACTTAGCTTGATTGGCGACGAACCGCGAAAGCTGCTCCCACTCCCACTCGCGGTCGAACATGTCCGATGGCCGCGGCAACGTCATGGCGCGCTTCAATCTTTTAGGAGTACAGTTCTTAAAAGTGTACTCCTAAAAGGATCCCAGTCGAAGTCAGGGGCGGCGGCGCGGCTTGATGGTGCGCATGTCGGTCACCGCCACCCGCAGGACGTCATACGTCTGACAGTAGGCGTCGAGGGCGGCGAGGGCTCGCCGGGTGGCGTCCTGCTCATCGTCGTCCGGGCCGGCGGGCATCTGGCAGCGGAAGGTGAACGACGACAGGGTGCCGTCGTGGGTGAAGGCGCCCTGTTCGGTGAAGGCCGCTTCGGACGCGGCGAGTACGGCGGCGCGCCCGGCCTCGTCGAGGTCGCCGAACCGGCCGGAGATGATCACTCGGAACACTGGGTGTCCTTTCTGACGGCGTAGGTGAGGATGTCGCCGGCGAGCAGGTCCTCGGCGGCGTCGAGGATGCCGACGACGGCGGCGGCGATGGTGTCCGGCTCCTCGCCGAGGGCCGTGCGCCGGCCGATCTCGGTGTACACGAGTGCGTGCAGGGCGCCGGTCTGCCAGGCCACCACGCGGGGCAGCGGGGCGTCGGGGGAGGCGCCGGTCTCCTCGGCGAGTACGGCGGCGAGCGCGTCGGTCATCTGCCGGCCGAGGTCCTCCAGCCGGGCCGTCAGCGTGGGCGCGGCCCGCATCATCTCGAAGACGCGGCCGAATCCGTCGGTCAGGCCGAGACCGGGGTCGCGGCGGCGCACCCCGTCGCGCAGGGGGCGCAGCACGGCCGGTACGGCGGCCTCGCCGGGGCGACGGCCGCGCACCATGTCGGCGAGCCGCTGGGGGGACGCCTCGTCCGGTGGCAGGACGAGGTTCTCCTTCGTCTCGAAGTAGTTGTAGACGGTGTTGGCCGACACTCCGGCGGCGGCGGCGACCTCGGCGATCGTGACGTGTTCGAAGCCCCGCTCGACGAACAGCGCGATGGCGGTCTCCCTGATGTGCCGCCGGGTCTCGCGTTTCTTGCGTTCCCGTAGCCCTTCGGACATGGGGAGAACTTTAAGCCGACTCCATACTTGGAGTCGACTGCAATTCGGCCGAGGCGCGGACGAACGGCTCCAGCAAGGCCCGCGCCGACGCCCATACGGTCTGCAGGTCGGTGCCGGACTCGATCAGCCGGGAGCCCGCGAACACGATGGCGTTGATCATTTCCGCCGTCTCGGGCACCGTGGGGACGCCGAGCCGGCGCAGGGTCTCCACCAGCGGCTCCAGGAGGTGCTGGTGCATGGCGCGGCTCTGCTCGGCGACCTTGTCGCCCGGCGCGACCTCCGCGAGGGCGGTCGCCAGCGCGTGCTCGCCCTCGGTGATGAGCTCGAAGTTGGTCAGCACGTACGCGAGCACGCGGTCGCCGGGGGTCGCCGCGGCCTCCATGGCGGCGGCGACCCGGGCGGACCAGCGGGGGAAGACGTCCTCCACCAACGCGTTGAGCAGGTCCTCCGACGACCGGAAGTACTGGTAGAGGCTGGGCCTGGCCAGCCCGGCGCGCGCCGCGACCAGGGTGAGCGTCGGCGGCCGGCCGGTCTCGGCGAGGATCTCCCTGGCGGCGTCGAGCAGCGCCCGGTGCTGGACGGCCCGATGCTCGGCGACGGTCGACGCCCGGATGCGCGGCACCTGCCCTCCTCCCCCCGTGATCGGCCTGCTCCGACAGGCCCCACAGTCGTTCTACTCCGACAGTCTCCCATCCACCATCGACAGGACGCGATCGCAGTGGTGGAGCACGTCGTGGTCGTGGGTGACCATGATCGTCGCGACGTTCGCCTCGTGCGTCTCGTGGGCGAGCAGCGTGACGATGTCGTCGCTGCGGGCGCGGTCGAGCGCGGCGGTCGGCTCGTCCACGAGCAGGACGGCCGGCCGGGTGACGAGCGCGCGGGCGATGCCCACGCGCTGCCGCTCGCCGCCGGACAACTGGTGGGGGCGGTGCCCGGCGCGGTGCCCCATGCCGACGCTCTCCAGCAGCTCTCGCGGGTCGTACCCGTCGCCCGCGCGCCTGCCCGCCACGTCGAGCGCGAAGCGGAGCTGGTCGAGCGCGGTGAGGGCCGGGATGAGGTTGCCGGACTGGAAGACGAACCCGATCCTCTCGCGGCGGTGGCGCGCCTTCTCGCGGGCGCTCGCCCGGGAGATGTCGACGCCGTCGAGCAGGACGCGGCCGGTGTCAGGCGTGGTGAGCGCGCCGGCGACGGCGAGCAGGCTCGACTTGCCGGAGCCGGACGGCCCGACGATCGCGACGAACTCGCCGGGCGCCACGTCGAGGTGGACGTCGTCGAGCGCGGTGACCGTGGCGTCGCCGTCGCCGAGGGACAGGGTGACGCCCTCCACCAGCAGGCCGCTGCTTTCCCGTTCGGCACGGGGCCGGCGGGAGTCAGGGCGCGGGGTCGTGGAGCTGGTGGTCATCTCTGCCCTCCCAGGGCTGCGAGCGGGTCGACGCGGACGATGCGGCCCACGGCCGCCGCGGCGCCGGCGAGGCCGAGGCCGACGAGGAGCAGGGCGGCGAGGACGAGGGGACCTGCCTCCAGCGCGAACGGCATGGGCGTCGTGGTGAGCAGCGTGCCGCCACCCACTCCCGCCAGGAAGCCCACGCCGGTGGACACGACCAGGATGACGGTCGCCTGGATCATCGTGTCCCGCATGAGGTAGCCGGTGGAGGCGCCCATGGCCCGGATGACGGCGAGCTCGTGCTTGCGCTGGATCGTCCACACGGTGAAGAACGTGCCGACGACGAGCGCGGAGATCGCGTACAGGAAGACCTGGATGAGCGTGAGCGTGGAGGTCTCGGCGGAGTAGCCGGGTGAGGCGCTGAAGGAGTCCTCCAGCGTCATGCTCGTGGTGCCCGCGGCGGCGTCGCCGCCGGCGAGGTCGATCACGTTCCCGTCCCGGGCGCGCAGGGCGATGGCCGTGGCCTCCTCGTACGCCCCCTCACGCACCTGGTCGTCCGGACCGGCGCCGGCGTGCACCTGCTGCCAGGAGCGCAGCGGCAGGTACGCCACGTCCACGTGCCCGAAGGTGCGCTGGTCACCGGTGGTGCCGACGACCTTGAGCCGGGTGCCCAGGCGGTCGATGACGACGGTGTCGCCGACGGCCAGGCCCTCGTCCAGGACGGTCTGGCTGACCACGATCCCGTCGGGGTCGCCGAGCCCGGCGCCGTCGGAGACGTCGGGCGCGAGGAACGAGCCGGGCTCGACGCCGAACAGCGCGAGGTCGATCGGCACCTGCGTGCCGGCGGCGGTCGTGGCCTTGGCGTTGACCAGCATGTTGCCGAACGGCGTGGCGTCGCCGACGTCGGAACGGCCCTTCCACGTCGCGGCCTGGCTCACGTTGACCGTGCTGCGGGAGAAGGCGGAGTCGGTCTTGGTGCCCTCGGCGAAGGCGAACGCGGTGACGGGCAGCCGCTGGAGCCCGGAGACGCCGTCGTTGACGAGCCCGGAGGAGAGGCCGGACAGCAGGACGACGAGGATCGCGATGAGGGCGACGACCCCGCCCATCAGGCCGAAACGTGCGCGGGCGAAGACCAGCTCGCGCCAGGCCAGGAACATGGCACTCCTTCACGGAGGGATTTCATGGAGGGATGTCACGGAGACGGACGGGCGCGGCAAACTTACCGACGCGCCGTTGGTAAACATACCAACACCAAGTCGGGATCCGGCACCGCGCCTCCGGCCACCCCACCACGAAAGGCTTCGGGCTGGTCCAGCAGCGCGCCGAAGACATAGCTGCCGGGAGCGTCCGGGTCGTCGCCGGCCCAGAACTCCGTCCAGTGGACGCGGAACTCGTCGCGGGTGAGGCGGCCGTCGCCGTCCAGGTCGAGGCGCGGGAAGATCTCGTCGGTCCCCGCCGGGGCCCCGTTCCACGTCTCGATGAGCACGCCGTACTCGGAGCGGGAGATGAGGCCGTCGCCGTCGAGGTCGATGGCCTCGAACATGGCGTCGGCGGTGCCGGAGACGGCGTCGGCCAGGTCGCCGAGCCCCTCCACGACGCGCAGCACCTCGTCGAGGGAGACCCAGTCGCCGGGACCGGAGGCGGCGCGGAGCACCGGCCACCACCCGGTCATGACGGCGGCCAGCCGCTCCGGGCCGGCGGACCCCGCGACGGCCGTCCAGCGGCGGGCGAGCGCCTGGAAGTCGGCCTCGGTCAGCAGGCCGTCGCCGTCCACGTCCATCGCCCTGAAGAC
This sequence comes from Nonomuraea coxensis DSM 45129, assembly GCF_019397265.1. Lineage (NCBI taxonomy): Bacteria > Bacillati > Actinomycetota > Actinomycetes > Streptosporangiales > Streptosporangiaceae > Nonomuraea > Nonomuraea coxensis. Next base: position 645,063 of record NZ_CP068985.1, on the reverse strand, counting down.
TCCGCCGACCTTCTTACGCTGGAACTCACTGGCCACATTCGCCTCCGTTCTTTCGCATGGAGACTCAATGCTGTCGATAGGTCACTGATCGTGACCATAGTCGGATGAGTGATGGATCTGTCACGCGAGTCACGCGGGCGGCCCGGCCGCTCTGACATTCTGGGCGGATGCGACAGGTCACCGTGCTCGGCAGTTGTGGCGCCTATCCCGAACCAGGCCGTGCCTGCAGCGGTTTCGCGGTGGACTGGGACGGTTTCCGCCTGGTGCTCGACCTCGGCTACGCCACGCTGCCCCGGCTGCTCGCGCACTGGCCGGACGGCGCACCGGACGCCGTCGTCATCACCCACGAACACCCTGACCACTGCGTCGACCTGCACGGGCTGTTCCGGATGCGCTACTACGGCGACCCCGGCGGGCCGAAGCTGCCGCTGTACTGCCCGCCGGGCGTGCTCGACCGCATCGGCGGCCTGGAGCCCGACGTGGACCTGCGCGCGGTCTTCGACGTGCATCCGCTGCCGGGCAGCCACCGGCTCGGCCCCTTCGACCTGACCGGGCTGTCGCTCCCGCACTACGTGCCCAACGCGGGGATCCGCCTGGAGGCCGACGGGGTCGCCCTGGCCTACTCCGGGGACACCGGGCCGACTCCCCTGCTGGCCGCGCTCGGCCGGGACGCCGACCTGTTCATCGTCGAGGCCACCGACCGGGACGGCGAGACCGGTCGCCCCACGCGCAACCTCATGACCTCCGCCGAGGCGGGTCACTGGGCCGGCCGGGCGGGCGCCCGCCGGCTGATGCTCACCCACTTCTGGCCGGGCAACGACCGGGACGCCGCCGTGGCCGCGGCTCGATCCGCCTTCGGCGGCGTCGTGCTGGCCGCCGAGGAAGGGCTCACGATCCCTGTCGGGACGTGAGCGGCTCCCAGTGGGCGACGCGGACGCGCCGCAGCCACAAGTGGGCAGCGACGGTAGCCGTCCGGCGCGCCGCCGGTCACCAGGCCGCCACGAGCTCCTCCCCCTCGCCCAGGGAGGTGGCGTGGCCGCCGTCCACTCTGGTCAGCGGATGGAGGTTGCCCTTCACCAGCAGGTGCCGGCCGGTGGCGTCGTAGCGGATGAGCTCCCACCGGGCCGCGGTGTTCCCGGAGTGGTCCGCGCTGAACACCGTGCGGATCCTCCTGCCGTCCGGCACGGAGTGCTCCGCGATCGCGTAACGCCCCGACCGGGGGGACGTGGCGCCGCCGACCAGGATCGTACGGCCGTCCGGGCTGATCGCCACGCCGGTCGGGGTGCCCACGTCGCGCACCACGGTGCGGCTGTTCCTCAGCGACGCGCCGGCGGCGGCCGTGTCGAGCACGCGCACGTCCGTCCCGGCCGCGAACCCGAGCGTGCGGCGGTCGGCGGCCCACGACAGGCTCCAGATGGCGCCGGCGGCGTTCGTCGTCCAGGAGCGGGTCGTCCCGGCGGGCAGGTCGGCGACCACGAGCCGCGCGCCGGGGCAGAAACGCAGCGTCCTGCCCGTGCCGCACACCCTGCCGTCGAGGCTGTAGGCCAGGCGGGCGCCGTCGTCCGTCGTCGCGATGGAGCTGACGGCGTCACCGGTCACGGGAGCGATCACGTCCCGCATCACCTCGGCGACCTTCCCCCGGTCGTCCACCCGCAGCCGGTGGAACCACGTGGTGCTCACCGCCGTCGTACGCGAGGTCACGCTCCTCGCGACGTAGAACGTCGTGCCCCGTCCGGTCCCCGTGAGCAGGTAGCCGCCGGGAGCGCGGGTGATGCCCGAGGGGGGCGACGGCAGCGTGACCCGGTCGGTGATCCTGCCGTCGCGGGCGTCGCGGACCGTCAGGCCGTCCGCCCCCGCCGTCAGCAGGTAACGCGGACCGGACGACGGGCCGCCTTCCCCCGGAACCACCGGAGGCGGGGCGCCGAACCCGGCCACGACGGCGAACCCGATCACGACCACGGCCAGCGCGGCCATCACCGGGGCCAGGACGAGCACGGGGCGCGGCCGGGCCACCGGCCGCAGGACGGTGTCCGCCGGGCGCAGCGTCTCCGCGCGTACGAGCTCCGCGCCGGCGGCGAAGGCGTCCCGGAGCCGTTGTTCGATCCGCTCGGTCATCGACCCTCCTTGAGTTTCCCGGCGAGCGCGTCGAGCGCGCGGGACACCGTGGACTTCACGGTGCCGCGGCTGACCCCCATGACCTCGGCCGTCTCCGCCTCGGAGAGGCCGAGGTAGTAACGCAGCACCACGGCCTCCCGCCGGCGGCGGGAGAGGCCGCGCACCGCCGCGAACACCTCCCGCCGGGTCTCGCCCAGCAGAGCCTGGGTCTCGGCGGACCAGAACGGCGCCTCCCGTTCGACGCCGAACCGCCGGGCGACGGCACGACGGCGATGAACCGCGCGGCAGCCGTTGAGCACCGCCGTACGGACATAGGGCAGCAGCCGGTCGCGGTCGGCGAGCCGGCTCCATCGGCGGTGGACGGCGGCGAAGGCGTCCTGGACGACGTCCTCGGCCGTCTCCTGGTCGCCCAGCAGGAGGAACGCGAACCGGACGAGGCCGAGACGGTGCTCACTGAACAACTCGGCGACGGCGGCGGCCTCCGCAGGCGTTTCCGTCGCGGGAGGAGGTGGTGGAGGGTCCTCCATCACATTTCTGATCTCACGGTGCATGCCTACCGCATGCGCGGGCGCGTCAGGAGGTTGCTTCGGTGCGCCGGCTTTCTTCGGCGGCGCGTTCGAGCAGCGCCCGGCGTTCCGCCTCGCTGTGCGTCCGGGCGGCGGCCTCGCGGAAGAGCCCGGCGGCCCGGGCGCGGTCGCCGGCCCGGGCGGTCAGGTCGGCCTCGGCGGCCAGGGCGAGCGGGTAACCGTCCAGCGCGCCACCGGCACGCGCCCCGGCGAGCACGGCCAGGCCCGCCCGCGGGCCGTGCGCGTACCCGTGGGCGACCGCGCGGTTGAGCTCGACGACCGGGTTCGGCTGGAGGGCGGCGAGCCGGTCGTAGAGGCGGGCGACGGTCCGCCAGTCGGCGTCGCCGGCGGCGTGGCAGGCGGCGATCCTGGCCTGCAGCACGTACGGGCCGGTGTGCCGCAGGTCGCGCAGCAGGCCGTTCGCCTCGGCGATCGCGGCGCGGTCCCAGCGCGTACGGTCCTGCCGGTCGAGCGGGACGAGCTCGCCGTCCGCGTCGCGGCGGGCGTCGCGCCGGGAGTGCTGCAGCAGGAAGAGGGCGAGCAGGGCGCGCGGCTCGCCCTCGCCGGGCATGAGTCCGGCGAGCAGCCTGGCCAGCCGGATCGCCTCGGCCGCGAACGCGGGCTCCCCGTCGGCGTCGTAGCCGGTGGTGAACAGCAGGTAGAGCACGGCGAGCACGCCGGGCAGCCGTTCGGCCAGCGCGGCCCCGCTCGGCACCCGGTAGGGGATCCGGGCGTCGGCGATCTTCGTCTTCGCCCGGGTCAGCCGGCGGGTCATGGCGGACTCGCTGACCAGGAACGCCCGCGCGACGTCCCGCGTGGGCACCGCGCAGATCGTCCTGAGCGTCAGCGCCACCCTGGCCTCCATCGCCAGCGCCGGATGGCAGCAGGTGAAGATCAGGCGCAGCCGGTCGTCCACGACGTCCTCCTCCGCCACGGGGCCGTCGGTGGCCGCGGTCAGCGCCAGCAGGGCCAGCTCGCGCAGTTTGCGGCGTTCCACGGACGCCCGCCGGATCTGGTCGAGCGCGCGGTTGCGGGCCACGGTCATCAGCCAGCCGCCCGGGTTGCCGGGTACGCCGCTCTCCGGCCACCGCGACAACGCCTGGGCCAGCGCCTCCTGCGCGCAGTCCTCGGCGAGCGTCCAGTCGCCGGTGATCCGGATGAGCGCCGCGACGATCCGCGCGTACGCCTCGGCGGCCGCCTCAGCGACGGCCGCGTCGGCGGGGTGTCTCCCTTCAGGCGCGGTCACTGCTCGAAGTCGGCCACCGGCCGGATCTCCAACCGGCCGCTCCTCGCCATGGGATGCGCCCGCGCGACCTCGATCGCCTCGTCGAGGTCGGCGCACTCCAGCAGGTCGAACCCGACGATGATCTCCTTCGTCTCGGTGAACGGCCCGTCGGACACCAGCAGCTCGCCGTCGCGCACCCGTACGGTGGTCGCCGCGGTCTCCGGCGCCAGCGCCATCCCCTGCAGCCGCTGCCCGGCCGCGTCACGCTCGGCCACCCACACGTCGATGTCGGGGTAGTCGGCGGTGTCGGTGTCCGGCTCCGTGTCGGTGCAGACGAACATCATGTACTTCATCACGCTCTCCTCGTTCGGCTTCACCCTGATGACGTACGGCCGGGCCGGTTCCGGACAGGCGCCGCGAAAATCTTTCAGCCGGTGTGCAGGACCCGGAGACTACCGGGCCGCGCCGGGTCGCGGTCGACGACCTGGACCGGCGGCCACGCCCACTGCCAGACGCCGATGCCCGGCACGCGGGAGAACCGGATCGTCCCCCGGGTCCCTTCGACCACGACGTCCGGCCAGGCCGCGCCCCCGCCGGACCGCAGCGCCTCGGCGAGCACGGCGATCGTGTCGTACCCCTCGAAGGCCACGAAGGACGGCGCTTCGGGCAGCCGCTCGCGGAGGGCCGCCCCGACCCGGACGCCGAGCGGGCCGAGCCGCTCGGGCAGGTAGCGCAGGAACGGGATCGCGGCCCCGTCCTCGCCCAGCGCCTCCTCCCACGCCGCGAGCTCCGGCTGGCCGGCGGGCGCGCCCATCATGATCCCGGCGAGCCGCGGGTCGCGGCGTACGGCCCTGACGATCGACACCGCCGGCTCCGGATGCCCGACCAGGAGAAGGAGGGCGGTCGCGCCGCTGCCCGCCAGCTCGTCGCAGACGGCCCCGGGGGCGCTCATGTCGAGTTCGACGACCGCGCCGCCGCGCGGCGTGAGGTGGTCGCGCAGGATCCGCGTCCCGGACGCCCAGTAGACGCTCGCGTCGGCCGCCACGGCGATCCGGCTGTGGCCCGCGCCGAGGAGGAAGTCGGCGTAGATCCGCCAGCCGTGGGACTGCGCCGGGGCGATGCGCGCGACCTGATCCGTCTGCTCCTCGGTGAGCGCGTCGAGGACCGCCGACGAGCAGAGGAACGGCAGGCCGATCGCGGCGGCGCGGGCGGCGGCGGAACGGGCGACGACGCTGTGGTACTCGCCGGCCAGGGTGGCCACGCCGAGGGCCGCGAGCTCGTCCACGGCCGCCGCCGCCTTCGCGGGATCGGCCGCGGTGTCGCGCACCACCAGTTCGAGCGGCCTGCCGTTGATCCCGCCGGCGTCGTTGACGTCGCTCAAGGCGAGTTCGAGCCCGGCGAGCAGGTGCCGGCCGGCCTGGACCCAGCCGGGCGGGCTCAGCGGTGCGAGGACGCCGATCCTGACGGCCGAGCCGTCCGTGCGCGTGTTCATGGGTGGAGATCTCCGTGGAGGCGGTCGTGGACCAGGCGCCGGCGCTCCGCCGGCAGCCCGCGGGCGGTCATGGCTCTGTTCAGGAGGCCGGCGTCGAACCCGCGCGCGGCCAGGTGGTCGAGGAGGGGTTCGTACCGGTCGGGACGGTCGCGGCGCAGCTCGGTGGCCAACCGCAGCTCCAGGCGTACGACGGGGACGCGATGAGGGCCGCACGGGATCACGACGTAGTGCTCCCAGGGGCCGCGGCCGACGCACTCCATGGCGTCGGAGCCGGTCTCCTGCTCGACGGTGCTGATCTCCACGTGGACCCCGTTCACCTCGTACCGGGTGAAATACTGCGAGCTCGCGGCCAGCCAGGACGCCGCGTGGAGGCAGGGGAAGGACGACAGGGCGGCGGCGAACGCGTCCACGTCCTCCCGCCGGGCCACCAGGAGGTCGAGATCCCCGGTGGGCAGCCGGACGCCCTGCAGCAGGGCGGCGCCGGTGCCGCCCACGCGGTACGCCGGGTCGGCGCCGGCCGCGACCAGGGCGGTCAGGGTCGTCTCCAACGCCGACGTGACATCGACCAGCCGCAGAGACGCACCACCAGCTCCCATGACGATCAGCGTATCGATCCCGTGCCGAGGGTCGGCAGGATGAACGGCATGACGAGAACGGGATCACGATCGAAGGGCGGGGCCGCGTGATGCGTTACCGGTTGCTGGGGCGTACCGGCCTGCGGGTGTCGGAGCTGTTCCTCGGCGCGATGACCTACCGGCAGGTGACGCCGGAGGCGCGGCGGGTCTTCGACCTGTACGAGGAGTCGGGCGGCAACGTGGTGGACACCGCCTCGATGTACGGCGACAGCGAGAACGTCGTGGGCGAGCTGCTGGAGGGCCGCCGCGACCGCTTCGTGCTGGCCACGAAGTACACCCCCACCCGTGACCGCACCGACCTCAACGCGGCGGGCAACCACCGCAAGAATCTGGTCCTGTCGCTGGAGCAGAGCCTGCGGCGGCTGCGTACCGACTATCTCGACCTGCTGTGGGTGCACGTGTGGGACCGGCACACGCCGGTCGAGGAGACGATGCGGGCGCTGGACGACGTGGTCCGTTCGGGGAAGGTGCTCTACGTGGGCATCTCCGACGCGCCGGCGTGGGTGGTGAGCCGGGCCAACACGCTCGCGGAGTGGCGGGGGTGGACGCCGTTCGCCGGCCTTCAGGTGCCCTACAGCCTGCTCCAGCGTGACGTCGAGCGGGAGCTGCTGCCGATGGCGCGGGCGCTGGGGGTCAGCGTGGCGGCGTGGGGGGTGCTCGCGCGGGGGGTGCTGTCCGGCCGCTACGCCGAGCCGGGCGCGGCGGCCTCACGGGTGTCGCCGGAGTCCATCGGCGAGCGGGACCGGGCCGCGGTCCGGGCCGTGCTGGACGTGGCGGCCGAGCTGGGCGTGACGGCGTCGCAGGTCGCGCTCGCCTGGGCGTTGCGGCGCGGCGTGCATCCGATCCTCGGTACGAGCGGCGCCGAGCAGCTCAAGGACAACCTGGGCGCCTCGGCCGTGGCGCGGGCGCTGCCGGAGGAGGCGATCCACCGGCTGGAGTCCGCGGTGACGTTCGAGCTGGGCTTCCCCGGCGACTTCGTCGGCGAGGTGGACCGCAGCCCGGACATCTACGGCGACGCCCTCCCCTACCTCGACGGCCGCTGACCCGGCAGCCCGCCCGCCCGGCCGGTCAGACCTGCTTGAGGAAGCCGCCGTCGACGGCGAGGTCGGCGCCGGTCGTGCTGGCCGAGCGGGGCGAGGAGAGCAGGGCGACCACGTCGGCGACCTCCTGCGGCTCGACCAGCCGGCCGGTCGACAGCTTCATCATCTCGGGCGCCACCTGGGTGATCACGGTGTCGCGGTCGGTCCCGGCCTGGGCGGCGATGATGTCGGCCGCGCCGCCGCTCTCCGTCCACCAGGCGGTGCGCACCGGGCCGGGGGAGACGGTGTTGACCCGGATGCCCTGGGGCGCGAACTCCTCCGACAGGGCCTTGGTCAGGGTGTTGAGCCCGGCCTTGGCGGCGTTGTAGTCGACGTTCATCGGGGCGGGCATGCGGGCGCTGCCCGACGACACGTTGACGATCGACCCTCCGCCCCGGGCGAGCATCGCCGGGACGGCCGCCCGGACCGCGCGGACGACCGAGAACAGGTTGAACTCGAACATCGTCCGCCAGTCCTCGTCGGTGGGGGTGAGGAAGCCGAAGCGCGGCAGCGCCACGCCGGGCGGCGGGCCGCCGGCGTTGTTCACCAGGATGTCGAGCCCGCCGAACTCGGCCACGGCCCGCCCCACGATCTGCCCGGGGGCCTCCGGGTCCATCAGGTCGGCCGGGACGTGGACCAGGTCGCCGGCGAGCGCCTCCAGTTCGGGGGCGCTCTTCCGCGAGACGGCCACGACGCGGGCGCCCTCGGCGAGAAGGGTGCGGGTGACGGCGAGGCCGATGCCCTTGGAAGCGCCGGTGACAATGGCGACCCGGCCGGAAAGCTGGAGGTCCATAATAATTTTCTTTATTTCGATCGGCTGTGTGCTCATTACGTTATGAGTCGCCGTACGAAAAAGGCTGGCGCGATTCAGACTGACAATTACCGCTGATTTCGGACCTGCGATCCGCGACAGGGCGGTAGCATCGCGATTTGTGGTGGATTGGGTGGTTCGGCAGGCTTCGGCGGCGGACGTCGAGGCCGTGGCCGAGTTGCGGGCCGTGGTGATGCGGGCCGATCTCGAACGGCTCGGCCGCTACGACGAGCATCGGGTGCGGCAGCGGCTGCGCGACGGCTTCCTGCCGGCGCATACCTGGGTGATCGAGGTCGATGGGGTCTTCGCCGGCTGTGTCGCGCTGCGGCCGGCGGGCGACGGCGAGGGAGACGGCCGGAGCAGCGGCTACTGGCTGGAGCACTTCTACCTGGACCCCACCGCTCAGGGCAGCGGAATCGGCTCCGCGGTGCTGCGGGAGCTGCTGGAGCGATGCGACCGCGAGGACGCGACCGTCCGGCTGATCGTGTTGCGGGGCAGTCCGGCGCGCCGGCTGTACGAGCGGCACGGGTTCACGTTCGAGCGCGAGGACCCGGTGGACGTGTGCCTGGTGCGTCCGGCAGGGACGCCACGCGGGCGCGGAGGGCTTCGGCGTCGCCCGGGGCCAGTTCGGAGATGAGGCGAGGGCCCGGCGCAGGGACGCGACGCGAGCTGGGCCTCGCCGAGGCGGCGCAGCATACGGCGCCGAGCGCGCGTTTGCCTCCGCCCCGCCAGGCCAGGGAGCGGCTGTAGTAGGCGATCGCCTCCTCGTACGCGCCGAGCTGGGCGTGGAACCAGCCGATGTCGTTCAGGACCCGGCCCTCGCCCGCCTGGTCGTCGGAGCGCCCGTCCTGCGGCAGGAAGCCCCAGCAGGCGCCGGCCAGTTGCCAGGCGTGGACGTCGAACCCGGAGCGGGCCGCCGGTCTTCGCCGAGGTGCTGCGCTGGACGGCCGAGGGGCCCCTGACCGCCGCGTTCTGGTGCCGGCTGCTCTGCGCCGGGCTGCTGCTCGGCCCCGAGGGGCTGGCGCTGTCCCTGGCCGTCAAGGAGTACGTGGCCCGCCTCGCCGCCGCTAGGCGGCTCCGGTGAGCGCCGTCGCGACCACGACCGGCGTCAGGTAGAGCAGCGGGAACGGCACGTGCCGGTACGAACGGGCGCGGAGCACGGTGACGACCGCGCCCGTGAAGTACACCACCAGGCCGATCCCGGCGGCCACGCCGAGCGGGGGCACGACCAGCCCGGCGAGCAGGCCGGCCGCGCCCAGCGCCTTGGCCGTGCCGAGCCAGGGCCACGCGGCGCGCGGGACGCCGTACTCGGCGAGCGGCTCCACGACCCACGTGGCGCCGACGAAGACCGACACGGCCGAGAACCCCACCCAGAGGGCGGTCAGGACGGTGACGACGACAGCGGCGGTGGACATCGGTGGCTCCTTCGGTTGTCACGGATCCGGGCCGTGAACGGCCCGGCATCTCGTTGACCCCTCAGCCGCCGGAAGTGTGACCGCTCAGGAACGGCGCCAGGCGAGCAGGCCGTCGGGAGCGTCCGCACGGGTGAAGCCGGCGCCGGTGAGCTCGCTCTCGATCGTCGGCCAGAGGGGCCGGTATGCCTCGCCGACCAGCTCCTCCTCGCTGATCACCGTGTCCCCCTCGCTGACGCGGTGGACGAAGCGGCCCTCGAAGGTCTCCGCGTCCAGCCGCGTGATCCCGGACCAGACGGAGTAGGTGTGCCGGCCCACCTGGCGGCTCTCGTGCTTCTCGACCGGCCGCGAGGCGGGCGCGCCGCCGTCGTGCCAGGTGAAGACGAGCAGGCCGCCGGGCTCCATGAGGCCGGCGAGCACGGGCCAGAGCCGCTTGCGGTAGTCGTGCGGCAGCGCGTACATGACGTTGATCATCACGACGGCCTCGACCGGCTCCGGCACCCGCGCGGCGAGCGCGTCGCAGGGCAGGACGGTGACCCGGTCGAGGAGCTCGGGACGCCCGCACAGCCGGGACAGCAGGATCCCGCGCATGCCGGCCGAGGGCTCCAGCGCGAAGATCTCCGCCGGGGTCCACTCGGCCAGCGAGACGGTGATCAGGCCGGAGCCGGCGCCGATCTCCAGGATGCTCCGCGTCACCCCGGTCAGGAGCGGCGGCAGCTTCTCACGGATGACCGGGACGTGACCGTTCTCGTGGAACAGGTCGTAGAAGGGGAGGGAGATGAAGTCGGTCATGGGCGGCCACCGTAGTGGACGCGCCGGCCTCAGCGGCGGCTCAGCCACTTGCGCCGGACCTCGTCCTCCACGTCCACGCCGTGATGGCGGGCGAGCAGCAGCACGTGGCACAGGACGTCGGCGAGCTCGGCGCGGAAGTCGGCCTCGATCTCGGACGGGGTGCGGCCCCTGGTCCTGGCCCGGCCGCTGCGGGTGAGGAACGCCTGGGTGAGCTCGCCGACCTCCTCCTGCAGCTTCAGAATGTGCCAGATGTCGTCCCGCTCGATGCCGAGCGAGGCGGCGTACCGGCTGGAGACGGACTCGATCGCGTCGGAGAGCTGCCGCAGGTCCACCCCCGGAGTGTACGGCCCCGCGCCGGCCGGGCCTGCGGGGGATCGAGATTCGGTAAGCGAGGTGCCATGAGGGGCGTTTCGCCACGCTCCGCGCATCCGTGCCGTCCATCATTCGGAACGGACGACGGCGGCGAGAGGCGAGAGGACGGGCGATGCGGGACATCGAGGTGGTGCTGGAAGCCGGTCCGCGCGGCGGCCACGGGCTCACCGTCCTGGTGTCCGGGCGGGCGCGGCCGGGGATGGACCGCGGCGAGCGGGGCGTTCGGAAGCCGCCCCCTCCCCCGGAGTTCGACGACGACGACCTGCTGGACCCGGGCGGCTGCGAGTTCTGAGCGGCCGCGCCCGGCACCGCGGTTTCGCTCCTGGCGATTCCGCTGCGGGCGTGCACGGGTACGCGCGGGCCGCCGCCTGCGCCAGAGTGACTGCCATGAGGATCCTGGTGCTGGGCGGCACGGAGTTCGTGGGGCGGGCGGTGGTCGAGGAGGCACTCGGCCTGGAGTGGGACGTCACGGTGTTCAACCGGGGCACCAACGCGCCCCCTGCCGGCGTGACCGCGTTACTCGGCGACCGCACGGCCCCCGGCGGGCTCGCGGCGCTGGAGCGCGGCGAGTGGGACGTCGTGGTCGACACCTGGTCGTGGGCGCCCTCGGCGGTGCGCGACACGGCCTCGCTGCTCGCCGGGCGGGCGGGCCACTACGTCTACGTCTCCAGCAGGTCGGTCTACGCCGAGCCTGTGGCGTTCGGGGCCGACGAGAGCGCGCCCATGGTGGCGGCCTCGGCCGACCACGACGACCCCTCCGACTACGCCGTGAACAAGGCGGGCGGCGAGCTGGCGGCGGTGGCGGCGTTCGGGGAGCGGGCGCTGCTGGCCAGGGCCGGGCTGATCATCGGGCCCTACGAGAACATCGGGCGGCTGCCGTGGTGGCTCACCAGGATCGCGCGGGGCGGGCCGGTCCTCGCTCCCGGCCCCGCCGACCAGGGGCTCCAATACGTCGACGCGCGCGACCTCGCGCTGTGGTGCCTGCGGGCGGCCGGGCGCGGGATCGGCGGGGCGTTCAACGTGGTGAGCCCGCCCGGGTTCGTGACCATGCGGGAGATCCTGGAGACCTGCGTCGAGGTGACGGGGGCGGCGGCCGAGCTGCGCTGGGTCGATCCTGAGGCGATCCTGGCGGCCGGGGTGCAGCCGTGGACGGAGCTGCCGTTCTGGCTGGTCGGCGCCGACTACGACTTCCTGCACGGCGGCGACGTGTCGAAGGCGGTGGCGGCCGGGC